>CAVWGW010000014.1:0-244338 GCA_963754615.1 uncultured Chloroflexia bacterium
CCATCCCCGCGTTTTGAGAATTACAATCCGTCAGATACGAGGCTGCCCGGTTTGCCACGATCGTGTTAAAAAACAATTTTGTTGAAACGCACATGAACGAGGGTTTACACCCGGGACCATAAAAATCCACCTAGTGATAATGCGCCCCGATTCGGGACAGTTCAGGGGGGAAGGAGAGGCAATGCCGGAATATTTTTTAATATCACACGGTTGATGGTGAAAATACTAAAAAAATACATAACACAACCGAAATTATAAATTTTTGGTTATTTATAAGAGTTAACCAATTGATTAAGAGGGATTTTTATGAACAAGACACCGGTTTTAACCCTGGTAATCGCCGTCATGATCTGCCTCCTTGCGACGGCAGGGTGCTAAAGACCCCCAGTATCCCCGTTACCTGCCCGCCTGCAAGTGTGGCAGTCGGACAACCTCATGCTGTATCTTTTAATGCAACACCCGTCAGGTATGCACAAGTCAACGGCGTTACGCTGGGATACCGGGAATTCGGATCCGGTGAACCCATTCTCATGATCCAGGGGTTCGGCGGTACCATAGATGACTGGAACCAGACGTTTATTGGCATCCTCGCCTCGAAATACCATGTCTATACCTACGATCACCGGGGAATGAAATACAGCAGTGACAATAATGCAACACCAACAATGTCCCAGTACGCAGATGATGCTGCCGGGCTGATGACGGCCCTCGGGTATGACAGCATGCATGTCTACGGGGTCTCGATGGGATCATCGATCTCCCAGCAGTTAGTCATCGATCATCCCGAACGCGTACGAAAACTGGTCCTGGATTCCAATGTATACAGCATCCGGATTCCCGAGACACAGGACCTGCTCGGGGTTATTGAAAAAGTCAACGCCACTCCCTCTTACTCTGCGGGTGTGCGCCGGGAGGCACAGGCAGATCTCGCGTGGAACGGCTCATGGGACCGCCTTTCCGGGATCCATAAGGATGTCATGCTCGTTGCGGGTACCGCAGACAACCTCACACCCGATGCGATCTCAGTCCGTATGGCCGGGCAGATCAATGGATCGTGGCTCGTGCGGTTCAAGGGGCTTCCGCATGTCGGATCCAATTATGCTCCCGCAGAATATGGGGAGAATGCACTCGCGTTCCTCGGCACGAATGAGTCGGCGCCGTGGAGTGCGTAATTTTTAAAATAAAAGATAGTATGCGGCTCTGGAGAAACGCATAGTATTCGAAGACCCGGGGCATACAAAATGAAAAATCATACTTTTCATACATTTTTTCCAGGGGAAATCCACCTTTCATGGTATTCGCGTATTCTCAACGTGAAAGGGGTGTGACTTAAAAAAAAGTGAATGCCTGTTTTTCATCAAGAGTTTGCACTGAGTTACCATTTTGAATCAAACCCTGATTTCAAAACGTTCATCGCGATCGTGATCGCGATTGAAAACCGTTCGCAGATTGATCGAACCTTGATTGATCCGGATCAATTTTTCAATCGCGATCATGATCGCGATGAACATTTTAAAATCAAACCTTGATTGAAAATAAAAAATCAAAGTCTGCTGAAAAAAATTTCATCAGGGTTCGATGATGAAAAGTTAAGTACCTGTACACGATGGCTCCCCGCATCCGGACACCCTGCCGGAGTCGTTGTCGTTCATCGAAATGGGGGCACGTGGCTATCAACCCCCATCATCATTACCGCGATTTTCATGGAAAACCCAACCGTGAAACACCCATTAGCTTCCCGGGGATTATGCCCCTCATGACCGGGAATTTTCATATGCCCCGGTATCGGGGGTAACCTAAAGATATATGAACGCGCTACATATCTACTGGTTTAGGGATGAGCCGATCGATGCTGCATCAACGACAGGGTAAGAATCGCGAAAACGGTGTTTCAGAAGTCGTTGGAGCAACGCTGCTCATCTCCATCGTTGTCATCTCGGTCGCTGTTATCAGCGTTATGGTCCTCTCCCCGGGAACGCCCCATAAAATCCCTGCCCTGGATGCCGTGATCTCCAATATCGATCGGAATGTTTACGTCTACCACGATGGCGGGGATATGCTCCAGAAAGGAGAAATTATCATCCTTGTCAATGGTCAGGACAAGACATCATCCTTTGCCAAGAACAGCGTCTCTGACTGGAGTACCTGGTCGGTCGGGGAATCTCTCGTTTATACCGCCCCCGGTTCGGATCCGATCAGCAATGTGAAGATCATCTATACCAGTGGCACAGGACAGGGCCTTCTTTCTTCTGCAGAATTCGGGCCCGCCCGGCATGCCTACGCAGGTCCCGGTAATATATGTCCCGGTTGCAGGGTTCAGTGGCACACCAACAACAGCCTATCCGGGTCTCCCGATCCAGTTTGCGGACTCTTCGTCCAACAACCCGGCATCCTGGTTCTGGGACTTCGGCGATGGAACAAATTCAACGGCAATAAATCCCACCCACCAGTACACTGCGGTAGGAACCTACAGCGTGACCCTGACCGTAACAAATCCCGCCGGCAGCGATACGGAGACAAAGACAAATTACATCACGATCACACCGCCGCCCCCGGTGGCAGCCTTCAGCGGTACACCGCTTTCGGGAACCCTCCCTCTCACGGTCGTGTTCACCGACGCTTCGACTAATTCCCCGACAGCGTATTCCTGGGACTTCGGTGACGGCGGAACCTCGAACGTTAAGAACCCCACTCACACATACGGGACTATGGGCACCTACAACGTCACCCTGAACGTGACCAATGCCTATGGCAGCAACTCGATAACGAAGACAAACTACGTTACGGTCATTCCCAGGGCGCCGGTGGCCAGTTTCACCGCGTCGCCCTTCTGGGGAGTTGCATCCCCCAATATTACCTTCACGGACACTTCGACAAATATTCCCACGAACTGGTCCTGGGACTTTGGCGATGGCGGAACCTCGACATTGCAGAACCCCAATCACGTCTACACGACGAGGGGTTACTACAACGTAACACTGACCGCATCCAATGCCGGCGGCAGCGACACAGTGACTTATGTAAACTACATCATCGTTGGACAATATGTGCAGGGATGGCGCGCCAGGTATTACAGTGTTGAGCAGTCCTGGGATCAGTCGAACCTGGCGTTCACCAATAATCCCCCACGGATCCACTTTGCCAACAACATTGCCCTTACCAACTACTCGTATTTGTCAAGCGATGTTGCTGACTGGCCGTTCCCCTATCTTGGCTTTACGGAATACTACTCCTGCGAGTATGACGGATTCATCAATATTCTCACAAACGGCACCTACACGTTCTACATGTGGTCCGACGATGGTGCAGTACTGACGATAGATGGTGCGACAGTAATCGACGATAATAACCTGCATTCCCCGAGAGAAAGTACCGGGTCGGTGTACCTGACGAAAGGGTATCATCCGATCAATGTCAAGCAGTGGAACCATGCAGAAGACTGCGGTCATATCCCTGGAATACTCAGGGCCGGGCGGCATATCGCGGACCTATGTAACCGATGTCTATCGTATCGCGGCGGTGTATGCCCCGACAGCTGCTTTCTCTGCGGCGCCCATCTCCGGCTCGGCACCCCTTGATGTCACCTTTACGGATGAATGCAACACCGATGCCAACCATCCGACAACCTGGTCCTGGAGCTTTGGTGACGGGGATATCACCTACCAGACCCGGCAGAACCCGGTTCATACCTATACGAATCCAGGTGTTTATTCCGTATCCTTGACCGCTACCAATGACGGCGGGAGCAGTACTTACACCAGGACAAATTTAATTACCGTCAACCCCCCGGTCCCGGTGGCCAGTTTCTCTGGTACGCCCACCTCGGGTTTCAGGCCCCTGACCGTTACCTTCACGGACACCTCGGCCAATACCCCTACATCATGGGCCTGGGATTTCAATAATGATGGAACCGTTGAAAGTACCATAAAGAACCCCACCTACACATACACGAATGCGGGAACGTATTCTGTGAAACTGACCGCAACCAATGCCGGAGGCAGCAATGCCATCACGAAGACGAATTACATTACGGTAAATACACCGGCGCCCGTAGCGAGTTTCAGCACGTATCCAAATCCTGCAACCGGGGATGCGCCGCTATCTGTTACCTTCACCGACACCAGTACGAATATTCCCACATCCTGGGATTGGAATTTCGGAGACGGATCCGCACATTCGACAATTAAGACGCCACCCCCCCATACATATACCCTGGCAGGCACCTATACCGCACAACTGACCGTATCAAATCCCGGCGGGAGTAGCAGTGTAACAAAAACAATTACGGTCTATCCTACATTAGACTCTACGGATCCGGATACTGCTCGCCGCCAGACAACGGTTGATGTGACAATCTATGGGACCGGCTTCACGAGCGATGCAACCGCAAAACTCACAAGGTCCGGCAATTCGGATGTCATTGGAACCCTTGTCACGTATACCTCCCCGGAGCAGATGACGTTCCGGTTTAATCTGCCGAACTCACAAAACGGGTACTGGAATGTTGTCGTAACCTCTGGCGGGCAGACAGCAACATTATCCGATTACTTCTACATCTCTCGGGTACCTGAGTGACGATCACCAGGATCATTTTTTCACGTTGCCTGCATTTTTTATAATTTTGTGCTCTGTAGAAAACCTTCACTATGAGAAATTGTAGGAACCTGTGAATGTTACAGACAATCATTTTGTTAGCGATTTCTTTCGTCTGAATCAGGAATCTTCGAGCTTTGAGATCGCCGCTGAACTTTCTTTTCAGGACAGAGAATTTGTTTTCCACGAGTTGTCGTCTTGGATAAACAACGTCATTGAACTGTTGAGCCATTTCCTGACGGTATTTACCGCCGATGATCTCATTATTCCAGGAGCGAATCGGGATAACCGAATTGGCGTGAAGGTCTTCCCGGATCAATCGGTGAATCGCTTCAGAGTCGTATCCTTTGTCCATGACGTAACAATCAGACTTTCGGATTTTGTGACATTGTCGGAGTAATTTCTCGGCATGCCGGGTATCGTGGACCCGGCTTTTCGAGGCAACAAATCCGGTAATCACCTGTTGATCGGTATCAACTGATATCGAAGTTTTCAGGAAATGTTTTCGGATTTTCCCGGTTCTTTCCGAGAAATAATGGCTGCAGTATCCGCTCGTAAATCCGGATGAATCGATAGCGGTTATGGGAATATTTTCATCCGAAGAGTAGAACAGGTTCACGGTCTTTTTGAAGGTGATCCGAAGATAGAGTGTTTTTATCCGACAGAGAAATTTCTGGAGCGTCGTGAAATGGGGTACTACTGGATAGATCAAGGATCTCCTGAACTCCTTCCATATCTCCGACATCTTCGATGAATTCCCGGTAGTGCTGGTTACGGAAATCTTTGAACAAAATCAGGACGAGCAGCTGGTGTTGGGTGTAGATCTTCTTTGAAAATTTACAGGAATACGGATTGAGATGTGTTGACTTTACGATTGAAATGGCTGCCTGGATAAACCTGATATTCCGGCTCGCTGATTTCTTTATTGTCTCCTTTCTTTTTGACCACACATCAAAAAAAGGAGACACTGTACCTTAGATCTTTCGGTCGTCAGTACATCTCTTTTGGATTAGGATTTCCCATGAAAATCAACTAAGTTGAGTTAACCGATCTCACCAAAACAAAGTCTGGGTATTTTGATTTTCATGCTTCGGGTGTGAACTCCCGTTCATGTGCGTTTCTCCAGAGCAGAATTTTGAAAAATTATACCCAATTACGAACACGAATACTCATTTGCCCTATCAAAACCGTAGTGAACGAAAGTTTGCACCTGAACCTGATATCCTTCAGTTCCTCGATCTTCCCGCAAAATGTCTATCCGATGTGCTGCAGGGAATGAGACCACAAAAAAGAATATAGGCAACTGATATAACAGTGAAATATGCATTTACTCTCGTCAAAATCCCTTTTTATCGTTGTTGCCTGCATTGCGCTGATCCTGGTTGCCGGATGCACATCGCCGACAAGTACAATCCCGGCCACACCAACAACCGCTCCCAGCGAAACCCCGACCCCCGTACCCACAACCATACCCACGAAAGCCCCAACAACCTCACCAACGCCGATTTACGTTGTCCACTGGTAATAAGAGCAGGCTTAAGGCGAGCGGTATGCCTGTTTTCTGGATGGTTTTCCATACCTCGACCGTGATCCATTCCTTGAAGGAGCGGGCTTCCCCAATGAAAGCATTCTTGAATACTGCCCAGCTCCTTCTTAAATTGAGCACATCCAGCTCACGCCCCAACAATTCTTCGCGGTTGAAGTGCGCAATTCCGGCGCGTACCAACATGATCGATACAAAGATTTCACCGATGATGATCCACCACAGAATCGCTTCGCTGCCCCACAGCATTACCACGGCTTCTGCCTGGATCAAGAGTGCCATTGGGATGACGATGAAAGAGGATAGCAAGTTTGCGGCGCGCACTGAGGTGGTTTGGGTTGAGATAACCACGGCCGCACTGACCATCACCAGAGCCTGCACCGCGGTCAACAGGAAAATCTGCAGTAAAAAGGCTGGCTGCGCTGTCCAACCCACAGAGCGGTAAACTCCGATCAGGTAAACTGATATGCCCAACACGCTGGCCAGGATGGGGGGAACAAGCGAAGCCAGCAATTTGCCCAGGTAAAGCTGCCAATCTGTGAGCGGGCTGCTGAGCAGTGGCTCGATGCTGCGGCGTTCCAATTCTCCGGCGAAGCTCTCTAAAGCGATCACCAACGAAACGGTAATGGGGAAAAATCCCACAATCATTAGCAAAAAGGGGATGAAACGGACTGCCAGCAGGTTCGCTCCATACTGTTCGACGTAGCCCACCACCTGTTTGGCTGTAAAATTCATCAGAAATGGAAAGAAAATAGTCAACCCAACAATCGGGAAGATAATCCGCCAATCGCGAAACATGTCCCGGATTTCTCGCCAGGCTACCACAAAAGCGGGCCTGAGATTAGCCACCATCAGAAATTTCCTCACCTGTGTCAGGAGCATTGATTGCTTGCAAATAAACTTGTTCCAGGCTGCGGCTCACTTCTTGTAAGCTAACCACCGGGAATCCATTGGCGAGCAATTGACTCAAGAGCACCGGATTTATTTGCTGAGGCTGTTCTGTTTGATAGCGCAGCCAGTTCTGTCCCCGGTGGGTCAAGCGGACCTGTTCTGGCAGTTCTGGCACGGATCCGTTCAAATCGGCGTTGAAACGTACCTCGAACTCAGCGGGTCCCAAGAAGCGCTGCTTTAAATCAGATGCGCAGCCCTGGATAATAATCTTCCCTTGGCGGATAATCGCAATCTTATCTGACAGCTCTTCAGCCTCTGGCAGGTTGTGGGTGCAGATGATAATTGCCCGGTTTGCGGAGCGCAGTCCATGGATCGCATTTCTCACAAGCCGGGCGCTTTCCGGATCCATTGCAGAGGTCGGCTCATCTAATAAAAGCACGGGAGGGTCATGGATCAGAGCGCGCGCCAATGCCAATTTCTGTCTCATCCCCTTGGAGTATTCGCCGGTCGGGCGTTTGTCATCTGGATCCAGGCCAAACCCTTCGAGCAAGCTGCGGATGCGCTGCTGGCGAGCATCCGCGTTCATATGGTAGATTTTTCCAAAGAAATCCAGGTAAGAATTGGCTGGCATGCGGTCGTAAAGCCCGTGCTGTTCAGTAAGAACTCCCACCGCTCCGCGCACTTTGACCGCTTCTTGGACGACGTCATAACCGGCCACGCGAGCCCAGCCGCGCGTCGGACGTAAGACAGAGGTCAGCATCCGTACGGTAGTGGTCTTGCCTGCCCCGTTTGGACCTAAAAGCGCTAAGACCTCTCCGGCGCCAACTTGCAGGTTTATACCATCAACTGCCTGGAATTCCTCGAACTGCTTGCTAAGATCCTCAGCCTGAATCATTTTACTGCTGGGCTTGCGGAGCTGTCTTCCGGTGCCGCCAGATCAAGAGGGCAGCCGATACAAGCACCACAATGGCCATGAAAGCTTGGTTTGCATTGACCCCGCCAATCTGTGAGGCATCCAGGCGCAGGAATTCCAGGAGGAACCGTCCAAGTGGATAAATAATTAGGTAACATAAAAAGACATCCCCTGGTTTCAAACGGTCTTGAAAGCGCCTTGATATCCACAAGAGGAACGCCATATTCATCAGGCTCCAAAGCGATTCATACAAGAAGAGGGGATGGTAAGTAGCTACATTCTGGTATTGTGGCAAGCGATAGGCGGGGTCGATGGTGATCGCCCAGGGCAGATTGGATGGGGCGCCATAAACTTCCTGGTTGACATAGTTTCCCCAACGCCCAATTGCCTGCCCAAGTGCTATTCCAGGTGCGGCAAGATCCACCAGGATTGCAAAGCTGAACTTGCGTCTCCGGCTGAACCAGTATAAGGCGATCCCGCCGCCGATGATCGCGCCGGGTATCCCCAAACCGCCTTTCCAGACTGACAGCATATCCAGCGGGTGGGTCAGGTAAAATTGGGTTGTTATCCCCTGGGCGATCATGGAAGGAGGTGGGGTAAATACGTGCCACAGGCGCGCTCCAATGATCCCACCGAGGATCACCCAGATCAAGGCATCCCACACAATATCCGGATCAATATTTCTCCGGCGTGCTTCATGCGCTGCCAGCCAGGCGCCAGCTACGGCTCCCAACATCAGGATGATGCCATAGTAATGGATGGTCAAAGGCCCGATATTAAAACCAGGTAACATATTCTATCCTTTAAGAGGGTATTTATCGCTTGCCCGGGCTTGCCGGCGTACATCCATAATGCGCTGCAGAGAGGTAATATTTGCGAATATGGCGATAATCCAGATGCCTATCTGAGACAAATTAACGGGACCGATAAATACAAAGCTCAATATGAGTGAGGGACAGAGAATAATATAGCGTTCGAACCTGGATAGGAGTCCTACTTTGGTATCCATGCCAAGTGACTGCCCGTGTGCCCGCACATAAGAGACGAGGACTGA
This sequence comes from uncultured Chloroflexia bacterium, assembly GCA_963754615.1. GTDB lineage: Bacteria > Chloroflexota > Anaerolineae > Anaerolineales > UBA4823 > CAVVUF01. The sequence goes on from CAVWGW010000014.1 coordinate 8,995, forward strand.
TCCGGCGGCTGCCAGGTAGACAGATAAAGTCATGAGCCAATTAGCCTGGTTTGAGTAATAATACAGCAGCCCTCCAAAAAGCACCAGCTCAGAGTACCGGTCCGTCACGGAGTCTACAAAAGCGCCGAATTCCTTGGGTTCCCCGCGCAGGCGTGCCATCGTCCCATCCAGCGCGTCGATCGGCCCCATAGCCAGGGCGATCAACCCACCGATGACCATGTCTCCCCTGGCCAGGAAGAGAGCGGCGATCACATTCCCAACCAGGCCTAAAATGGTCACGGTATTCGGCATGAGCCCCAAACGGTTTAAGAACGCCCCCAAGGGATCAAGGAATCCCTTAAATCGCTTGCGTAAGTAATCTGTCAAAATAAATGGTTTTTTCTCTTCTACACCGGTATTATCCAAAATTCACCTCTCTTTGTTTTGCCGACCACTTGAGCAGCGATCTGAATTTCTATGGGAATTAACCCTGTTTCCAGATCGTCCCTTATGCTATCGCATGGTTAATGGGCTGTCAAGTAAATGTCTTTAATCGTTAAGGAATTCATTCGCCTTGCATGTCATCTGCGTGCTTTTGCCTGGAGGTATCCGAAGTGCGTTTTCGTCCGTTCTGCTATAATCGGACCATGGATTCCAGATTAGATGCTCATGACGAAGAACACTTTGAAGAGCTCTTGGGTTACGGAATCGCAGCTCTCAAAGGGGGTGATCGCCAGCAGGCGCGCCGTTGGCTGACCAAGGCAACCTTGATCAAGTTATCGGATGCACGCGCCTGGCTGTGGCTTTCAGCCACCACAGACGATCCGACAGAGCAGCGCGATTACCTTGAAAAAGCTGTGGCTGCTGAACCGAGCAATGCTGCTGCCCGGCGGGGATTGGTGATGCTCTCAGATAAGATCGATAAATCCAGGTTGGTGCCTGAAGGCGCTTCCGTCGAGCCGCGCCGGCCTGCAGAGCCTGAGGAGGCCGCAGCAGAGGGGTTTACCTGCCCTAAGTGCGGTGGGCCTATGCAGTTTGACATTGAAAAGAGCGACCTGGTGTGCCCTTACTGTGGCGCCGTGCAGGTTATCGAGAAGAAACTGGCTGCAAATACGGCTGAACATTCAATTGATTATGTGTTGCCGACCACGCGCGCTCATCGCTGGGCTGAGGCGCAGCAGCGCTTGAGTTGTGAGAACTGCGGTGCCTTATCGCTGCTTCCCCCTGGGATGCAGGCGGACCGCTGCCCGTATTGCGGCTCAAACCGCCTGGTTCTTTCTTCCGAAAGGGCTGAGCTGGTCGATCCGCAAGCAGTTGCCCTGTTTAAGATTACCGAAAAGAACGCCTTGAGCCAGGTGCACAGCTGGTTGATCAAAGGCTTGTTTGTTCCCGATGACCTGGTTGTCAAAGTCAGCCAGGTCAGGCTTCAACCAGCTTATTATCCCTTCTGGACCTTCGATGGAACGCTGGAAATCACCTGGAATTGTGAAGTCAATGAGGGCTCATCCAAAGCGCCGCGTTGGGTTCAGCGCAGAGGATCGGAATTCGATTTGTTTGACGATGTGTTGGTGCCAGGGCTGCGGAAGATGCCTATAGATGAATTGTCGCGTATTGAGCCTTTTGACTTAAAAGATATCGTCGAATTCGCTCCCCAGTTCATGGCCGGATGGACAGCCCTCTCGTATGATCTGCCTCTTTCCGATGCCACTCTGAAAGCCCGAGAGAAGGTGATCGCCCGGCTTAGGCGGTCATTGCCTTCCAAAGTAGAACCTGGTCGTGAAAAACGCAACCTGACCAGCGGTGGGGGAAAGTGGAGCGGTTTGACATTTAAGTATGTGTTTTTACCCCTTTGGGTGGGAACCTATCGCTACCGAGGGGTGGATTATCGCCTCCTGGTGAATGGTCAGACAGGTAAAGTGGGAGGCCAAAAACCGCGTGACCAATTCAAGGTTTGGATGACGGCTTTTCTCTTTTTGGCGGCATTGATCTTCTTAGCTGTGATTGCCTACCTGGTTTGGACGAGAACTTCGGGGGTACGTTTAGGAGGATAATGGCATGGCTCAGAAATTCATTGGATTGAAAAATTCTCATTTGGAAGGTGATTCGTTCTATTGGGAAGGCGGCCCGGTGGGGGTTCTGATCTCGCATGGTTTTACGGCTACCTCTGCCGAGGTACGTTTGCTGGCCGGCTACCTTCGCGAGCGCGGCTATACCGTGGCAGGACCGCTTTTACCAGGACATGGCACAACGATTGAAGAAATGAACCGCTGTCGCTGGCATGATTGGGTCAGAGGCGTGGAACAAACCTATCAGGAGCTAGCCCGACGCTGCCAGAAGGTCGTAGTCGGAGGTGAATCGATGGGCAGCTTGTTAGCGCTTTACCTGGCGGCTGAACATCCTGAAGCAGCAGCTGTTTTGGCGTATGCCCCAGCTGTTCATGCGGCGAATTGGCCTACCCGGGCTGTCGCTTCCCTGATGGCGCCATTCGTTCCTTATCGCGTCCCATCTCCGGGACCAAAATCGGTGGTAGATGAGCGTTGGAAAGGATATCCTGTCCAACCGGTCCCGGCTGCCACGCAGCTATTTCGCCTTCAAAAAGAAGTCCGCCAGCGATTGCCTCTCATCCACCAACCTGTTCTGGTTGTCCAGGGTCGCTTAGACCGGTCGATCTTTCCAGACTGCCCTGAGATTGTGATGGGCAAAGTCCGCTCTGAGATCAAAGAAGTGCATTGGATGGACAAATCGGAACACTGTGTGCTTCTTGACCAGGAATGGGAAAAAGTGGCTGAAATCACTGCCAAATTCCTTACTCAAGTGCTATAGGAGGAAGAGATGAACCGTGTTCTCCGTTGGTATGATTACATCACCATCAATATTTATTGGCTGGGCTTGACTGTCCTATCCCAAACCTGCGGCCTAGTCTTCCCTCTGCTCATCCAGGGTTTTGTCGGTGAAGAATCCAAGGCCACTTATTACGGTTCACTGCGTTTATGGACACTCATGGTGGCTCTGCTGGCCCAAGCCATGATGGGCATGCTCTCCGATCGCAGCATGCTGCGCTGGGGGCGCCGTAGGCCGTTCATCTTCGCTGGCACCCTGGGTGACTTGGTATTCCTCTCCGCGATTGGTTTTCTGGCAGGTGTGGAGGGAATGACAGGTTATTGGCTGCTGTTCATCCTCGCAATTTTCTTGCAGATCTCCTCGAATACCGCTCACTCGGCTGAACAAGGCTTGATCCCCGATCTTGTGCCAGAGGACCGTCGCGGTCGTTTTTCGGGTATCAAAGCCATTTTTGAGGTTCCCATCCCTGTGATTTTGGTGTCTTTCACCATCGGCAAGCTGATCGCCAACGGTCAAATGTGGGCAGGGCTGCTGGTCGCCATGGGGATCGTGACGCTGGTTATGCTGTTGACCATGCTGGTGCGCGAGGAGCCATTGAAGGAAACGCCCCCGCCTCTGGACTGGACACCCTTTTTGCGGTTGGTGGGGATGACAGCTTTTTTCACCTTGGTCATCCTCGGTGTGGGTCAGGTTGTGAAATGGGTCAGTACGCTGCTGACTGAGATATCCTCCGCGGCGCTACTATTTGGGATCATGGGGGTGTTAGGCCTGGTGGCTATGGTGATCGCGGTGGCGATGGGGGTTTATTTCAGTGTGCGGGTCGGCGTCGGGGAGGATGCGAAAAAGAACCCCTCTTTTACCTGGTGGGTGATTAACCGGCTGTTCTTTCTGGTCGGAACGACCAACCTGTCAGGTTTTGCCATTTATTTCTTCCAGGGACGGCTGGGCTATGTCGAAGAGAAAGCCGCCGGTCCGGCTGCCCAGCTCATGATGATTGTAGGTGTCTTTATCTTGCTGTCCGCACTGCCCAGTGGTTGGCTGGCGGATCGCTTTGGGCACAAGCGCATGGTCATGCTCAGCGGACTTTTAGCGGCTCTCGGCACGGCGATTCTTGTTTTGACGACCAGCCTTTCAGTGATCTATGTGGGTGGGTGCCTGATCGGGATAGCCACAGGCTTCTTCTTTACATCAAACTGGGCTCTTGGTACCCGCCTGGTTCCTAGAGCAGAGGCAGGCCGCTACCTGGGGCTCTCGAACCTGGCCGGGGCTGGTGCAGGCGCCGTGGGCGGGTATATTGGTGGTCCGATTGCCGATTTCTTTACAGCTCAATTTCCCGCGATTCCTGGTTTGGGTTATGTGCTTTTATTTACGCTTTACGGGGTGATGTTCTTGCTTTCTGTCGTAGCGCTGGCTGGCGTTCATACTCCAGCCATGCAAGAAACGTAGCCCGAACAATTCGGGATTTTATGTCAACCGGCGCCTGTTCGAGCGAAGCGTGCATTACGAAGCGAACAGGCAAAGAATTAAAGCGTTATAATTGCATCTCGCTGTTCAACTATCTGTACCAGGAAATGATTGCCCGCTATGACCAAACCTCTTGACTTCCAATCCATGATCATGAACCTCCAGCATTTCTGGGCCGATTATGGCTGCACCATCTGGCAGCCCTATTATGCCCAGGTCGGTGCTGGGACCTTGAATCCTGCTACCTCCCTGCGTGTTCTAGGCCCTGAGCCTTGGAACGTGGCTTACGTGGAGCCTACCATCCGTCCTGATGATGGTCGTTATGGTGAGAACCCCAATCGCATGCAGATGCACTACCAGTTCCAGGTGATCCTCAAGCCCGATCCTGGCAACCCGCAGGAACTTTATATCAAATCACTGCAGGCTTTGGGCATCGATCCCCATAAACATGATCTGCGCTTTGTGGAAGACAACTGGGAATCGCCTGCGTTGGGTGCCTGGGGGTTGGGCTGGGAGGTCTGGCTGGATGGTCAGGAGATTACCCAGTATACGTATTTCCAGCAGGCTGGCGGCCGTCTCTGCGACCCGGTTTCGGTAGAGATCACCTATGGCTTAGACCGCATTGCCATCGCTCTGCAGCGTGTGCGCGGTTTTACGGAGATCCGTTGGAATGATACATTGACTTGCGGCGACGTGAACTTGCAGGCCGAGCAGGAGCACTCCCGCTATTACTTTGAAATTGCTGATGTTGAGCGTCTTCAGCAGATGTTTGACTTGTTCGAACACGAAGCGGCTGCCTGCCTTGAAAAAAGTCTCGTCCTGCCAGCGCATGATTATGTTCTGAAATGCTCGCATACTTTCAATGTGTTGGACGCGCGCGGCGCGGTCGGTGTAACTGAACGTCAGGCCTTGATGGGGCGGATGCGCGAGCTGTCACGAGGCGTTGCCGATGTCTACCTCGAACAGCGTCAGCGTTTGGAGTATCCCTGGTTGGATGATAAAGCCTCTGGTCAGGTTCAAGGGCTGGCCGAGATAAAACCTCCCCGTTCGGTTCCTGCGATCACAGCTCCTTCCCCCCTCTTACTCGAAATTGGCACGGAGGAGCTTCCGGTGGGAGACCTGGATAGCGTACTTGAGCAGTTGAAAACACGTCTCCCTGCTCTTCTTGATGAGCAGCGTTTGACTTACGGCAAGATCCAGGTGATGGGCACCCCGCGCCGCCTGGTGGCGCTGGTAGAAGACCTTTCGCCGCACCAACCCGACCTGGATCAAGTGGTCAAGGGTCCTCCAGCCGAGCGGGCCTATGACGCGCTTGGGCAACCGACCAAAGCTGCCGAAGGCTTTGCGCGCAGCAAAGGGCTTTCGGTTGGCGACCTTCAGGTACGTGAAATGGACGGTGGGCGCTATGTGGCTGCTGTGGTCCACCAAAAAGGACGCCCGGCAGTTGAGGTTCTGGCAGAGGCGCTTCCCTCCCTGATTGAGGCGCTGCGGGTTGATAAGCCCATGCGCTGGAACAGTACGAATGTATTATTCTCGCGTCCGCTGCGCTGGCTTCTGGCTTTATATGGAGGCCAGGTGGTTCCGTTTGAGTTTGCTGGTGTGCATTCTGGAAACACCACGCGTGGTTTGCGCTTTGTCGAGCCTGAGACCAGCCCAGTTAGTTCTGTGAAGGAGTATCTGGATTTCCTGGCAAGCCAGGGCATTATTTTAGATGGAGAGCAGCGTAAGCAGGTTATCCAGGAGCAGGTCAAGGCTCTGATGATCGAGGCGGGTGGAGAAGCGCAGATCGATCCTGGTTTACTTGCAGAGGTCATGAACCTTGTTGAAGCGCCGGTGGCTGTGCGCGGTTCCTTCGACTCTTCTCATCTGAAGCTCCCGCGTGAAGTACTTGTCTCTGTGATGAAGAAACACCAGCGCTATTTCTCAGTTGAACGGAATGGGGAGCTGCTGCCTTACTTTATCACGGTCGCCAACCGCGGCCGCCGCGATGCACAGGATTTGGAGCTGGTCGTAGAGGGTAATGAACATGTCATCCGGGCCCGCTTTGCCGACGCAGATTTCTTTGTGCGTGAGGACCTGAAGAAACCATTGGCTGACTATCTGCCGCGCCTTGGAAAGTTGACTTTCCAGGTGAAGTTGGGCTCGATGCTCGATAAAGTAAAACGCATTACCCGCCTGGTTCAGGCGCTTTCCAGCGTCTTTGGTTTGGACTCTGCAGAGACTGCTGTGGCTGTGCGCGCTGCCGAATTGTGCAAAGCCGACCTGGGGACGCACATGGTGGTTGATATGACCTCCTTACAAGGGCTGATCGGTCGTCATTATGCGCTGCGCTCTGGCGAGAGCCCGGCAGTGGCTGAGGCGATTTTCGAGCATTATTTGCCGCGTTTTGCCGGAGACGTGCTCCCACAATCGCAGGCTGGTCTGGTGGTTGGGGTAGCTGACCGTTTGGATACGCTGGCGGGGCTGTTTGCTGCCGGGCTGGCGCCCAGCGGTGCGAAAGATCCCTTCGCCCAGCGCCGGGCTGCCCTGGGGTTGGTACAGGCGCTGATCGCCCAGGACCTGGATTTTGACCTGGAATATGCCTTGAAGGAGATCGCCAGCCCAGGCTTGCCTATCCCGATCTCGGCCGAAAACCAGTCCGCTTGTTTACAGTTCATTGTCGAACGCCTGCGCAACTTGCTGCTTGAGCAAAATTTCCGCTATGATGTCGTCGACGCCATCCTCTCTGCTCAGGGCAGCAATCCCGCCCGCGCGGCGCGGGCAGTCAAGGCTTTAACGGCCTGGGTGAGCCGCCCTGATTGGAACACGGTTCTGCCTGCCTATGCCCGCTGCGTGCGCATTACCCGGGATTTAAAGGAACGCTATCCCGTTAAGCCTGAGCTCCTGGTTGAGAAGGAAGAAAAAGCGCTGTTGGCTGCCCTCGAAACTGCGGAAAACTCTCCCCGCCGGCCAGCTTCTGTAGATGATTATTTGAATGCCTTTTTGCCCATGATCCCGGCTGTGGACCGCTTCTTCGACGCAGTGCTGGTCATGGCTGAAGATCGCAGCTTGCGAGAAAACCGCCTGGGTATCTTACAGCGCATCGCCGCGCTGGCAGAAGGCGTGGCTGAGATGTCGAAGCTGGAAGGGTTCTAGACGGCTGCCTTAATTAACCGGCTGACCAATCCTGAGCCAAGAATCGCCATGCCATCTGTGGTCATATAATGGCTTGATGCGGCATCGAAAAGGATTGACGCCCGGCTGGGAAACTCCTCATCGCCGGGCCAAAGCACAGCAGCCAGGCGCAAGCGCGGCAGGGCTTGAAACGCATAGGCATGCTCAGCCAGTGAGGTCAGCTGCCAGCCGCTGGTGGCTTTGGCCGCCAGGTGGAAACTGGCAGGCTTTTCTCCGATGGCTTGCGCCAGCCGGTCGCCGCTGTATCCCTGGAAAGCCTGGTGATAGAACGCTCCGCCTGGCAGCTCGCGGAAGCTGATCCATCGGTCAACCAGGTTGGTCCCATCGGCTGCCTTTAGATAAAAGAGAAACAGGGAAAGGTCAAAGACCGGGCAATCTTGCCCGGTATCCAGGTACTGGGCTTCCAGGGCTGGCCAATGCAAGCTAACTGGGCGATTCCAATACGTAAAGCGAAAATCTGCCCCCTGAAGCCGCGTCCCGCTGCGGAATGCGAGCAATTCTGGCGGCGACTTCTGCACATCAGCGCGCAGCTCCTCGAGCTGCCGGAGCATGCTTTCCTCCCAGGCTTGATGGGCGCGGGCGATGGCTGCGCTGGGCTCGTATGCTTCTCCGCTGGCTTTTTCTGTCAGGCCTGGCATGAATGGATTTTTCCTCTCTTAACTTGCTGCTGCTGTGGATGGGCTTGCTTCATCACCGTTAAAAGTGCGCAGCTGCGGCCAGCGCCGCACAATCCAGGCTAAAGCCACCAGGCAGCCGATCCCACCAGTGATGATGGCGGCTGGCGTGCTGAAGAGCTGGGCAACCACGCCAGCCTCCACTTCGCCGAGCTGCGGTCCACCCATGAAGAAAATCTGGTTGATGCTGGTCATGCGCCCACGGATGTAATCAGGCGTTTGCAGCTGCCGGATGGTATTGCGAATAATGGTGCTCACCGAGTCCGAAGCCCCCATCAGGATCAAAGCGATCATTGCCATGAGAAAGCCGCTTGAAAAGCCAAACAGGATGGTCGAAAGGCCAAAGGCGGCCACGGAAAGCAAGAAGAGCGGTCCCTGCCTGCGGATGATCGGGATTTGAGAGATCACCAACGCGGCACTTACCGCGCCGATGGATTGGGCTGCCGACAGCCACCCATATTGGATCACACCCACGCCCAGCACATCTCGGGCAAAAATTGGCATCAGGGTATTCGCAGACGAGAAGAAGGTAGCAAAGAAATCTATCACCATTGTGGAAAGGATGATTGGCTGGTTTACAATAAACTGGATCCCTTCTCGAATCCCTTTCAAGTTGAGGGCTGGTTTTGTGCCAGCCGGCGCCTGCTGGGCCACCGGTCCCATCAGGATCAGGGCAGCCAATACTGCCAGGAAAGTGATTGCATTGATCAGGTAAACGGCGGACTGCCCCAAAGAGGCGATGACCAGTCCGCTCAAAGCAGGTCCGGCGATGGAGCCAATCTGCTGGGCAATGGAAGTCAAGCTGAAGGCATTTGGCAGGTCTTTGGCTGGCACCAGGTTAGGTACCAGCGCCTGGCGCGTGGGCAGGTCAAAGGTGACAGCCACAGCCTGGATAGCCGTCAGCAAATAGATCATTCCCAGGGTGATCGACCCGCGCAAGGTGAGCGCACCCAAAAGGATTGCCACCAGCGCCTGAGCTGTTTGCGTGGCGAACATCAGCTTGCGCCGGTTGACGGTATCTGCCAGTGCCCCGGCTACCAGTGAGAAGACAATCACCGGTAGGATGCGCGCCAATCCGACCATCCCCAGGGCGATGGGCTGATCGGTGAGGTCGCGGATGTGCCAGAACAAAGCCCAGGTCTGCATCTGCGAGCCTGCTACTGAAATCATGAATCCCAGCCATAGCAGTCGAAAGCGGCGGTGAAAAAGGGCAGGAGGGATTTGTAAGCGAAAGATAGAGCTATGTCCCCCAATCTCTCAGGTATAAGAAATCGTACCCCACGGTGCGGTTGGTCAGCTTGGCGATAGGCGGCAGGATTCGTTTGAAGTGGTTGCGCCGGATGCGATCAATGACCACTTTTACGAAATTTTCAGAAAAACCCGCCGCCACGCAGTCCACGGGGTCGTAGCGTTGGTCGACCAGCAGGTACAGGAGCTTATCCACCTCTTCATAGGTGAATCCCAGCTCGCCCTCGTCCGTTTGGTTTTCCCAGAGGTCTGCCGAAGGCGGCTTTTGGATAATTTCTAGTGGGATTCCTAAATCCCGTGAAAGCTGGCGCACCTGTGTCTTATACAGGTCTCCCAAGGGATTGATCGCGCGAAGCTGAGTTGCCATATAGCGTGGTGTAACCCAACAGAATCTCTGTTTTATTCCCGGTTCCGACCACCAAGCCTCGAAAGGCTTCCGATTGATCATAAATAACGATCATGCGCTCGCGTGCCATGATGTTGGCACGCCTCAAACGGCTCATCTCAGGAAAATGGTTGAAATATGGCTCTACCATTTCCGTAATTGGGATGGTCAGGGACTGGACCCCCAGCGCATCGATCACTTTTTGAGCATGCTCAAGCGAATCGGGTGACGAGGTCTTATAAGGCATGCGGACTGCCAGCACGTTTTCCGCCCCCAGCGCCTCAGCCGCCAGCCAGCAGGAGAGCGCCGAATCGATCCCGCCGGAGAGGGCTACCACTGCATGGGTATAGCCAACCCGGGTGATCTCACTGCGGATGAAGCCGGTCAGGATGGAACGGGTCAATTCGGTGTTGATGGTCAGGTTAATCATAAGCGGATTATACCCTTCCATTACCAGGAATAAGCCTCCGGTGCTGGGCCTGGCAGAAGGTCCCTGCCCTTGTTGATGCTGAAGATCTCGTCCAGCCGTTTTAAAGCCTCGCTGCTGAGCTCCAGCTCCGCAGCCCGCTCGAGCCCGTCGAGATGTTCCACCTTGCGGATTCCCACAATGGGCGAAGCCACCGCCGGGTTCGCTAAAGTCCAGGCAATAGCCACAATGTTTTCCTTTTCGCCAATCTCCCGGCACAATGCGGAATACTCCTGGAACTGCGTATTCTCTGGTCCCAGGGTGATTCCGTATTCGCGTTCCACCTGGCTGGTGCGCGAGCCCTTGTCTGCTTTTACTTTTCCCGCCAGAAGCCCGCCTGCCAGCGGCATGTAGGGGATGACGCCGATGCCAAACTCGCGCGCCGCTGGCAATACCTCCAGTTCTGGGTAGCGGCACAATAGGTTATACATGGATTGTTCAGAGACCAGTCCTGTGAACCCGCGCTGCCAGGCATGCATCTGGAATTTTGTCAGTCCCCACCCCGGAAAATTGCTGGAGCCCATGTAGATCACATCCCCATTCATCACCAGGCGTTCAAAGGTTCCCCAGAACTCCTCCGCAGAGATATCCCGGTCGATATGGTGGACCTGGTAAAGGTCAATGTGGTCTGTTTGCAGCCGGCGCAGCGAATCGGCGGCTTGTTTGCGCACCTTGTAAGCCGAGATGCCGCGCGCTTCATTGGGCAGGCCCCGATCTGACATATCTCCATAAACCTTAGTCGCCAGAACTACCTGCTCCCTACGACCACCGCCCAGTTTGAACCATCTTCCGATGATTTCTTCAGATTTACCATGGTTTCCCGCGCCACCGTATACGTTGGCGGTGTCGAAAAAATTGATGCCCATTTCCAGGCAGCGGTCCATGATCTTGAAAGCCTCTTCCTCGGAAGTCACGGCGCCAAAATGCATGGTGCCCAGGCAAATGCGGCTGACAGTGAGATTGGATCGCCCAAGTTTTGTGAATCTCATTGCTTTTCCTCCTGCTTATCCAATGTCCGTATGGTTGACGGATTGATTTGAAATGACATTATTCTACAACAAAATACACACAGTCTTTCTCGAGCTATTATACCTATGTTCTCATAAATAAAAACAGGGCAGCTTGAAGCAGCCCTGTTTTTTTTAACTATTTTATTTAATTAGCGTGGAATAACATTCACCGCTTGCAAGCCTTTGGGGCTCTCTTCGATCGAAAATTCCACGGGCTGACCCTCTTGTAATTTGCGGAAGCCTTCCATCGAAACGGATGTGAAGTGGACGAAAACGTCATCTCCTCCATCGTGACCAATAAAACCATAGCCCTTCGATGCGTTAAACCACTTGACAGTGCCATTTAAACGTTCAGTCATAAAATCTTTCTTGCTCCATCTCTTTCAAAATGTGTTGTGTACCCCTACCGAGAAAAATGCAGCCATGTTATCGATAACATCGGCAAAAGACACAACGTCCGCAAGTTTATACCTAAGTATTGTGGATGTCAAGGTAAAATGGGGGTGAATATATGAGGCAGTTACTGCATCCCCAAATCTTTCTGCGCTTGCTGCTGATCGGGTTATTGATCCTGCTTCTGACGCTTTCACCCCGGCCGTGGTTGCTCCAGCTCAGCCTGGAGAAGGCTTACCAGGCTGTGCAGAATCCCTCCCCAGCTCAGGCTGCGAAGTGGCTGCCGGTCATTTTAGCATTTGAGCCCTGGCGAAGTGATCTCCGGTTGGCGGCAGGACTTTACGCAGCTAGGAGTGGTGATTACCCGGCTGCTGTTGCATTCCTGGAACAAGCAGACAAGGCACACAAGCTTTCGCCTCACGAACGGTTGATCCTGGGAGATGCCTACCATGCACTTGAGGATGATGAGCGGGCTGTGGCTGCCTGGCAAGCAGCTCTGGAAATGGGTGCTGACCAGCTCTCTGTAATACAGCGGCTGTTACCGGTGCACCAGGAGCAAGCGGATGCTTTGGCGGTTAACCAAGATATCAAAACTCTGGCGGACCTTCAGCCCGAAAACCCGCCAGCTCAAGCGGAGGCCGGCCTGCGCCTGGCAGCTTCTGAGCCTCTCTCGGCTCTGCCTTACCTGGAGCGTGCCGCGGTGTTGGATCAGGAATATGCTTTGAAGTTCCGCCCTTTAAGGGATGCGATCCTGGCTGCTTCGCTGGATGATGATCCATCTCTATTACTTGTGGCGGCTGGTAGACAGTTGGGTGCCTTGGAAAATTGGAGTCTGGCCAGCCAGGCTTTTCAAAGAGCTGTCGAGCTGCGCCCCAATTTTGGGGAAGCCTGGGCTTTCCTGGCTGAATCCCTCCAGCAGCCAGGCTCTCAGGATTTAGAGCGAGCAAAAGATGCTCTGGATCAAGCCTTGAATTACAGCCCAGACTCAGTTCTGGTGCAGATCATGACATCGCTTTATTGGCAGAGGCGGGGCGATGCCGCTCAAGCTCAAGATCATCTGGAAAAAGCCCTGGCGCTTGAGCCGGAAAATCCAGTTCTTTATGTCGAAGTTGGGGATCTGCTCGCTCGCAGCGGAGATCTCCAAGAAGCCCGCCAGGCCTTTCAAAGAGCGGTTGATTTGGATCCTCGAGAAATTTCCTACCGGCGAGCACTGGTAGATTTCCTGCTTCATCACCAAATGGATCTGCGTGAATCAGCCCTGCCAGTCGCTCGCCAGGCTGTCTTATTAGCGCCCAATGATCCTGCGGCCCTGGATTTGTTAGGTGAAACCCTGTTTTTACTCGGCGATTATCATACCGCCAGGCGTTTTGTCGAACGCGCTCTGCAGATTGATACCGCCTACGCTCCTGCTCTCATGCATCTGGGGGTCATCTCTATCTTTCAAGGGGAAAGCTCCAAGGCTCGCCAGCTGCTTACCCAAGCCCGCGACCTCGCAGCAGACCAGTCGACCCGCGTACAAGCTCAGCGGCTGTTGGAGTATTACTTCCCATGAAGGCTAAGAAGAAATCCGGCCAGCGTGCGGAGCGGCTTTTCCGAAGTTTGGAGAGCATCACCGCACCAATCGCTCATTCGGAAGATGGCGATCAGGAAATCCTTCGGTTAACCTCCGTTGCCGGGCGGGCTGTTCAGAATGTGACGGATACAAGTAAAACCCTGCGCATGAAAAAATTTCGTTTCCAGCTGCTCTACCAGTGGCTGGTACAAAATTTAGAGCCTTGCAAAGTGGCAGATATTGGGGGTGGGAAAGGACTGCTCAGTTTTTTATTGATCCAAAGTGGTTGGGAAGCCACCGCCATCGATCCTTTTGAGCAGCCTTTGCCCGGAAAATATAAGGATCTCTTGCTCGGTTCTCGAGTGAAGATCCCGGTGGATATGAAGATTCCTTATCTGCAAGCTGAATTTCAGCCTGAGATGGCTCAGCCCTTCGATCTATTGGTGGGAATGCATGCGCATGGTTGTAATGTAAAGATCATCGATGCCGCCGCGGCGTACGGTTGTGGATTTGTCATCTTTCCCTGCTGTGTGATCGATGAGCCGTTTTACCCTCCCTTGGGTGTGCACTGGTTGGAAAGCCTGGCAAATTATGCGGTAAAAAATGGGCAGGCGGTTTATCCTTTCCGTTTGAATTTTAAAGGTCAGAACATTGGTTTATTCAAAGCCGGTCGTTGTAAGCTAAGAAATTCAGAACCATCCGGGTAATATGCTACAATTACTCCAAATCATAAGGTTTTCTTGGAAAATAATTTATCTAAGCAACATCGTCAGGCGGTTTCTACCGAAGCAGCTGTGATGTCGAAAAACAGGTGAGTGTATGAACGCTAAAGCCAAATTCCTTGTCATATTCATGATGCTTTCTTTGGCAGTGATGGGATGCCAGCTTACGAACCTGGCTGCCGGTCAGCCAGCCTCAACGCCCGTGAGCGTCGGTACTGCTGCGGCAAAGCCTCTCTTCTCAGATGATTTCTCCGACCCATCGAGCGGTTGGGATCGCGTGAACGATGTGGAGGGGATCAATGATTATTCCGACGGCGGGTACCGCATTTTCGTTAATAAATCGAACTGGTATTTTTGGAGCAATCCGGGGCTGCAATTCACAGATGTTGTGATCGATGTGGATGCTCAAAAGACGGCCGGTCCGGATGAAAATGATTATGGGATCATTTGCCGGTATAAAGATGAACAGAATTTTTATTTCTTTACGATTGGCAGCGATGGTTTTTACAGCATCAGCAAGATCCTTAATGGCGAGGAATCGCTGATTGGCATGGATGAAATGCAGTACAATGACACTTCCATTAAGCTTGGAAGCTCTCCAAACCACCTGACTGCCGAATGTGTCGGTAACAACCTGACACTGACAGTGAACGGTGCGGTCCTGGCTGATGTAAAGGATACCGACCTGGCCTCAGGCGATGTTGGTCTGATCGCTGGCACTTATGACACACCGGGAGTGGATATCCTTTTCGATAATTTTGTAGTGACCCGGCCTTAAAGAGGATTTTTGCTGCAAAAATCGATCCGTGGTAAACAGGAGCCTCAGTATGAAAGTGTGGGTGCGTACCTTCTCGATCGTCCTGGTGATGGCATTGTCGATCTTGGCTTGTTCAACGGGGAGCCAAATCCGCAAGGAGCAGCCTCTGGGGAGACACTCTTTGAAGATGATTTTTCCAACCCTGATAGCGGTTGGGATCGCATTCAGGACAGCGGTGGAAAGATCGACTACGTGGATGGCAAGTATCAAATGCTGGTGAACACCGCAGATACTGATATCTGGGCAAATCCAGGGAAAAAATTTAGCAACGCTTCCATTCAGGTTAGTGCAGCCAAGGTGGGCGGCACGGATAATAATGATTTTGGCATCATTTGCCGCTATGTGGATTCTGATCATTTCTATTTCTTTGTGATCAGCAGTGATGGTTATTATGGGATTGGCAAGGTGAAAGACGGTGAATTCCTCATGGTTAACGGGGAAGATATGCTGCCCAGCGAGGATATCCGCAAAGGCAGTGAAATGAACACAATCCAGGCAGATTGCGTAGGCTCGACTTTATCTTTATCGGTTAACGGCAAGTTATTAGACACTCAGAAAGATTCCGATTTTACTAGCGGAGATGTGGGCCTGCTGACTGGCACTTTTACCGAGGCCGGGGTTGAAGTTGAGTTCGATGATTTTATTGTGAAGATGCCTTAGCAGTGAAGATTTATCTCGACACGGTTGGCTGCCGTTTGAATCAAAGCGAGATTGAGCGTTATGCCCTCCAGTTCCGGGCTGCTGGGCATAGCCTGGTTTCCAGCGCGGCAGAGGCGGACCTGGTTGTTCTCAATACTTGTGCGGTGACCGGAGCTGCCGTCTCTGACTCTCGTCAAAAAGCTCGCCAGGCATCCCGAGCTGGGGCGAGTAATATCGTCCTCACCGGCTGCTGGTCGACGATGGACCCCTCCAGCGCCCAATCTTTGCCAGGTGTGACACAGATCGTTCCGAATGTCCGAAAAGATCAACTGGTAACGGAGGTGCTGCAGCTTCCCGAAAATGTTTTTGATCAAGAGTTCTTGGAACGTGCCCCCTTGCCTGGCGCCCGGCTCAGAACGCGCCTTTTTGTCAAGGTTCAAGATGGCTGTGATAACCGCTGCACATTTTGTATCACCACCCTCTTGCGTGGTCCTGGCCGGAGTTGCCCCTGGCAAGATATACTGCTGGATATCCGGGCCGCCGCAGCGGGCGGTGTGCAGGAGATTGTCCTTACCGGGGTTCATTTGGGTTCCTGGGGTCACGATTTCTCATCGCCGATGCACCTGGCGGACCTGGTACAGATCATCCTTCACGAAACCGATATTCCCCGCGTGCGCCTGTCTTCGCTTGAGCCCTGGGATCTCGATGAGACTTTCTTTTCTCTGTGGAAAGATAGACGCTTATGCCGCCACCTCCATCTTCCGCTGCAATCTGGCAGTCAAGAAACCCTGCGCCGGATGGCGCGGAAGACCACCCCCCATTCTTTTACAGAGCTGGTAAATGCCGCTCGCTCAGCCATTCCTGGCGTAGCGATTACCACCGATGTGATGGTTGGTTTTCCTGGGGAGACGGAAGGGGAATTCACTGAGAGTTTTTCATTTATAGAAGCCATGCAGTTTGCGGGCGGGCACGTCTTTGTTTATTCTGCCCGCCCTGGTACAGCCGCTGCCCGTATGCCTGGGCAGGTGCCTCACAACCAGCGAAAAGCACGCAGCTCAAAAATGCGAGATGTTCTTGACAAATCTACTGCTGCCTATCAAGTGGATTTTTTGGATCAGACTGTCAGTGTCTTATGGGAAAATATCAAAGAAGTAAGCCCGCAAGGTTGGTTCGTCTCTGGCCTGACAGATAACTATCTGCGCGTCTCAGCTCGTGCTTCTCAAGATTTGTGGAACCAGATCACACAAGTGCATGTGACCGGGGTGGCCTCGCATGGCTTGCTAGGGATGATCACTGCCTCGCCAGCATGAAGATAACCTGGATAGACAAGCGAATAGATGATTGCAAAAAGAAGTAATATTGAAATGGAGGTTCGATGTCAACAAATTGTATCTTTTGTAAAATTGTTTCTGGCGAAATTCCCAGCCAAAAAGTATATTCTGATGAGTGGGTTACTGCTTTTCGTGATATTCATCCAGTTGCCCCGACCCACATCTTAATTGTCCCGAACAAGCATATTGCTTCAGTTAATGAAATTGAGCCCGAGGATGAAACCTCAATGGGGCACATGCTGATCGTAGCGCGTAAGCTGGCTGAAGAAGAAAATATTTCCAAAACGGGCTATCGTTTGATAGTCAATTCTGGTCCACACGCCGGGCAGGAAGTATTTCACGTGCACATGCACCTTCTCGGTGGGCAAAAAATGCGCTATCCAATGGGTTAAGGGTATAATGGCGTCATGACCAACAAAGCACAGCTTGAATCCGCTCTAAAAGAATCGCTCCGTGCGGGTGATGAAACGCGCAAGAATACGGTTCGGATGGTCCTTTCAGCCATCAAGCTGGCAGAGATCGAAAAAGGTAATCCTTTGGATGAAACCGGAATTACTTCGATCCTGCAAAAAGAAGTGAAATCTCGCCGGGAATCCATTGCCGATGCTCAGCGAGCGAACAGACCGGACCTGGTTGCTGCTGCCGAGGCGGAGATAGCGGTCCTGGAAAGTTTTTTGCCGAAAGCTATGCCTGCAGAGGAATTGGATGCGCTCGCCCGCCAGGCGGTCCAGGAAGCTGGTGCTACCTCCGTCCGAGAAATGGGGCAGGTCATGAAGATTCTAATGCCTCGTTTACAAGGCCGGGCCAGCGGGGACCAGGCCAGCCAGGCTGTCCGTAAATTGCTCCAATAGTCGAGAGTGGCTGCTGACGGGGTGAACTGCTCCGTTTGTAATCTTCTCTCAGGCTTATTATGCAAATGTCTCGAGCGATTTTGAAGCAACCCGCAACCCGCAAGATTTACCTGGCTGTTCTGCTGCTCGTTAGCATTCTCCTGGTTTTCTTCGCCATTTTATTTCCTTCACTTCTGAACGCTTCTGATAATGTCTTACGAGTCGGGGACGTTGCTCAACAAGATGTTCTGGCGCCTTATGTTTTGACATATGAAAGCCAGGAACAGACGGAACTTCAAAGAGAAGTTGCCGAGAATTCAGCTCCTTCAGTTTACACCTCTCTGGATACATCGGTTGCCAGGCGACAGTTAGAGCACTTGCGCTCAGCGCTTGCTTTCATAACTACCATCCGTAGTGATATCTATGCCACTCCTGGACAGAAAGAGGCTGATTTTGCTGCTTTGCAGGATGTTCAACTGACCCCAGAAACGGTCACGAAAATCCTCGAAATGAGCCCTGTACGCTGGCAGGCTATCCAAGAGGAAAGCATTCTCGTACTTGAAGAGATAATGCGCAGCGTAATTCGGGAAAATCGCCTCGAAGAGACGCGTAAGAACGTTCCAGCTTTGGTCAGCTTGTCGCTGCCCGAAGAGTTTGCGGATATCGTCGTTGATTTGGTTAACGCGTTCGTTGCTCCGAACAGCTTTTTAGATATTGCGCAAACCGAAACCACACGGCAGCAAATCCGAGAAGCGGTCCTACCGGTAACCCGCACGTACGCGCGAAGGTGAAACCATCGTACAGCGCGGCGAGGTGATTTCTCCCTCAATTTATGAAGCCCTGCAAGCCTTTAACCTCACCCAGAGCCAGGATAATTGGCGGCAGATCGTCAGCGCAGCCATTCTAACCATCGTTGTCCATACATTCTTTATTGTTTATCTACGTCGTAACACCAGGCTTTTAAACAATCTCCGCAGTTTGACAGTTTTTTCAATCTTATTTTGGATCTTTCTCCTGGGTGCGAGGTTTATCCTACCTGGGCACATTATCATCCCCTACCTTTATCCGGTTGTTGCTTTCAGTCTCACACTGGCAATTCTTTTCGGTCGAGAAGTAGCGGTTGTGGCTACAATCCCGTTGGCGATCTTAGCAGCTTATCAGCTGCCTATGGCCCTGGATTTAACCCTGTACTATATTCTTAGCAGTTTTTTTGGTGTCATGGCTCTGCGGAATGCTCAAAGGGTAATGTCTTTCTTCTGGGCTGGGATTGCGGCTTCCATTTCCGGTGCGGCAGTGGTTTTCCTTTTCCGTGTCGCTGATCCCGCCAACGACTGGCTCGGCATACTCACCCTAATCGGCGCTGCCCTGGCCTGCGGGGTTGTGTCGGCGGGGATCAGCCTGATTCTCCAGTTCTTTGTTGCCCAGATCCTTGGACTGACTACCCCATTGCAGCTGATTGAGCTGTCCCGTCCGGATCACCCGCTGTTACAATACTTGCTGCGCAGGGCGCCAGGGACTTACCAGCACAGCCTGCAGGTGTCGAACCTGGCTGAACAAGCCGCTGAGCGGATTGGCGCTGATACTTTGCTCACCCGTGTCGGGGCTTTGTATCATGATATTGGCAAGGCCTTGAACCCAATTTTCTTTATCGAGAACCAACCTCCCAGCGAGATTAATCCTCACCATGATATCGACCCCCTGGTTAGCTCTGCGACGGTTATCCGGCATGTATCGGATGGCTTGGAGCTGGCGCGCCGCTATCGGTTACCCTGGCGGTTGCGCGAATTTATTACCGAGCACCATGGAACGATGCTGACGCAATACCAGTATTCCAAAGCCGTCGAAGCGGCAGGCGGAGATGCGAGTTTGATCGATGTTGAAAAGTTCCGTTATCCTGGACCGCGCCCTCAATCGCGCGAGACTGCCCTTCTCATGCTGGCGGATAGCTGTGAAGCGCGCGTTCGAGCTGAGCATCCCGGTGATGAAATTGAGCTTCGCCGCATCATCCAAAGTTCGGTAGATGACCGTATTAAACTGGGTGAGCTTCACGAAACAAATCTCACCTTGCGTGAGCTGGATGCTATCGTTGATTCCTTCGTGGCAACCTTGCGCGGGGTTTTTCACCCTCGGATTGAATATCCCGAGCTGCAGCCAGCGGCTGCCTCAGGTGATCCAAATTCATCAAAAACAATCCCAGTGGATTCATCGGAAGAAAAAGCCGAAATCCCTACCATCCCGGCAGTAATTCATTCTGATCAATAGATTCTTGTCACTGGCTCGAGGTTTTGCATGGTTGTGAATATTCAGTTGGCTGATGGTGTGAATAACCCCCTTGAACTTTACCGGATCGAGTTTGCGGCTTCCCAAGCCATGCATATGGCTGGCGCTCCCCCCGATTCGGAGTTGACGGTCGTTCTAACCGATGACGAAGCGCTGCATCGTTTGAACCGTCAATTCCTGGAAATTGATGCGCCGACGGATGTACTCTCGTTTCCCGCTGATTTTATTGATCCTGATTCCCACCATGCGTATTTAGGCGATATCCTGGTTTCGGTCGAGCGCGCCTACCAGCAGGCTGACCTGCAGGGTCATTCGGCCGGGCAAGAGCTGCTGCTGCTGATTGTGCATGGGATTCTTCACCTCTTAGGTCATGATCATGCTGAAGCAGCTGAAAAGCAACGAATGTGGGCTTTGCAGGATCAGATCTTATCTCAATTGTCGAGTGACGAGCCTGAATGAAAACTTTCGTCATCTCGCGTGCAAAATCTTTCCGTTATGCTTTTTCCGGATGGTGGTATGTCATCCGCACCCAGCGCAATGCCTGGATTCACGCTGTCATCAGCCTGGCTGTGATTGCTTTGTCGTTCTGGCTCCATCTTTCGCGAGTAGAGTGGTCGATAATTATCCTGACGATCGCTTTTGTATGGGCAGCAGAGTTTTTGAATACTGCCTTGGAAGCAGTAGTCGATCTGGCCAGCCCTGGGCAGCATGAGCTTGCTAAGCTTGGAAAAGACGTTGGCGCTGCGGCGGTTTTAATCGCTGCCGGAGCCTCCATCCTGGTGGGCTTACTGATTTTAGGCCCCCCGCTTTGGGAATATGTATATGCCTGGTTGGTGCCTTAAAATAAAAAATTCCGAGAGTAAATTTACCCGGAAATTTTTATAAGGATAACTTTTTTTACTTCACTTGAACAAAATTGAGCAAGGTTAGCGCTTCAGCACATTCATCTGAAGTGACAAGGAAAATTTTGTCTGAGAGGGGCAGGTCAGATTGATCGTATAACTGGACCCATAACGTATTATCAGAAGCAATCGGCTTGTCAGCGACCTTAAATTCATAACCTCCCTGCCCGTATTCGACAGCGGTGCCGGTCATGCTCAGGAGGGTCTCAAAAATCTTTCCTTCCAGTGTGCCTCCCATCCGCACAAAGATGCCGATCACTGGTGAGCCATTGAGCGAAGTCACTTGCCCACCCACTCCCATCCAATCACAACCTAAATCCTCATGGTAAATGTTTTGGATGGCTTTTGGGGATCCCTTCTGCACAACGAAGCTGAACGGATTACTGCTGCCAGAACCCGCGGCAGGCGTTTCGGTAGTGAGTGCAGCTTGCGTGTTGGTAGGCATGGGTGTCGTAGTCGGCCGCAGCGTGGGAGTGGCGCTCGGTTCCAGGGTGGGCTCCGGCGTCCAGGTAGGCGGCAGCACAATGCGCGAGGTGGGGGTTGCCGTGGGAACTGAAATGGTAGGAATCAAAACTTCCGTTGCTGGTGGGAAAGGATTAAATCCAACTTGTGGTTTCAAAAAAATGACAAAGAGAACCATCCCCACAATCAACGCCCCAAGCAGCACCAGAATAGTTAATATATTCCAGAAGAGGTCATGATTGGCTTTAGAGCTGGGGGCTTTCTTTGCATCGACAATATCAAAGGCATCCATACGGTTCTCTCTTTCAGATCAAGCTTAGATCAAGGTAAGAAGGTTTGTATCTCACTTTGCGCCCTGCGCTGTTGGAGCCACGTGGATAAAGCCTGTCCTTGTAAGACCAGGCGGGCATTAGGCTCTAAAATCCGGGCTGGGTCACGATCAATCACCGACAAGATGTGGAACCCAATCGGAGTCTGGATGACTTGGCTGTATTTTCCGGGCTCCAGGCTAAATGCAGCCTCTTCGAGCGCTTTTTCGGTCAGGAAACCGCGCGGGAACCATCCCAGATCGCCGCCCGTCACAGGATCGTACAGTTTTGCCAGTTTCGTAAAATCCTGCCCAGATTGTAACTGGGCGAATACTTCATTCGCCTGAGTAGAATTATATAGCAAAATTTGACGAGCGTGTGATTGTTCGGCGGTTTCAGGCAAGGCGGTTACAATCTGGTCTCTCATCCAGGCGGCGGCTAGCGAACGCTTCAGCGATTCTCGAAAGCTTTCTGGGGTATATCCGTTATCTGTCATCCATTTTTCCAAAATTTGGTCGCCTCCCATCTGGCTGGCTAACTGATCCAGCCGGGTTTGAAGCGCGCTATCATCTAATACATAGCCTTGTGCATAAGCAGATTGCGCCAGCAGCACCTGGTTGATCAAGTCTTCCAATACGAATTGGGCTGCTTCTCCACTTTGTTTAGTTGCCAGATTTGTGCCAGAATTGAGGGCAATTTGATATCTCGCCAGTTCAGCTTGAAAATCTTCCTGGGTAATGCCCTCCTCATTAACCTTTGCCGCTAATGGGATGGGGGTTTGAGAGGGAGTCGGTGTGACTGATGGCTCAGGGATGTAGGGGGTGAGCGATGGGGTGGCCGTACTTTGATTAGCGGGAGTGCTCTGGGGGGTCTTGCCCCCACAGGAGACTAGAAAAAAGGCGAAGAAGGTGCTGAAAATAATTGCTTGATAAAGCCGGGTGGTGGTCATTTTGATGATTATAATGGATAATAGGATCATGATTTAAATAGAAATTTGGTCCTGGGAAATCCATTTGTACTGAGCTGAAAACAATTGGATCGATGAGTTTTATGTATATAAAGCCTTTACTGGAGGTGCCTCAATGAACTCTCGCCAGCGCGTGAATCTCACCCTGAACCACCAAGCTCCCGACCGCATCCCGCTCGATCTTGGTGGAAGTGCGGTGACAGGCATGCACGCCAGCTCGGTCTATCTGCTCCGCCAGGCGCTCCACCTGGACCCACCTGGTACTCCGGTCAAGGTGGTGGAACCCTACCAGATGCTGGGCGAGATCCAGCCTGACCTGATGGAGGCATTAGGGGTGGATGTCGTACTGTTGGGATCGCCCAGGAATTTTTTTGGTTTTCAGAATGAGAATTGGAAACCCTGGACTCTGTTTGACGGCACCCCGGTCCTGGTGCCGGGAGATTTTAACACACAGCCCGAACCCAGCGGTGATCTATTGATGTATCCTGAGGGTGACCGTTCTGCACCTCCCAGTGGGCGTATGCCAGCTGGAGGATTTTATTTTGACACGATCGTCCGCCAACCTGCAATTGATGACGACTGGTTAAATCCGGAAGATAACCTTGAAGAGTTCCACCCGATCTCAGATCAAGACCTGGTTTATTTTGAAGAAAAGGCACGCCAGCTTTTCGACGAGACCGATAAGGCTATCCTGGCGAGTTTTGGGGGCACGGCTTTTGGCGATATTGCCCTGGTGCCGGCTCCCTGGCTGAAATACCCCAAGGGCATTCGGGAAATCGCCGAATGGTATATGAGCACGGTTTCACGAAAAGCGTATGTTTACCAGGTTTTCGAGAGGCAGTGCGAAATTGGCCTGGCAAACCTGGAGCGAATTTACAGCGTGGTTGGTGACCGGGTGTCGGCTGTCTTTTTGACGGGGACGGACTTCGGCACCCAAACCGGTCCTTTCATCTCTCCGAAAGCATATCGTGACCTTTACCAGCCTTTTCATAAGACCGTCAACGACTGGGTTCACCAGCACACCTCCTGGAAGACCTTTATCCATTCTTGCGGCTCAGTGCGGCGCTTGATCCCTTTTTTTATCGAGGCGGGCTTTGATATTCTCAATCCCGTGCAGATCTCGGCGGCAGAGATGGACCCTCAGGAATTAAAAGATCAGTTCGGCGATCGGATCGTCTTTTGGGGCGGCGGAGTGGATACTCAAAAAACGTTGCCTTTTGGCTCGCCGCAGCAGGTCTATGCCCAGGTGCAAGAAAATATGCGCATCTTCGGTCGGGGAGGTGGTTTCGTCTTCAATACCATCCACAATGTGCAGGCGCGTGTGTCGGTCGAAAATTTGTCAGCTTTATACCAGGCCATTCGAGATTTTCGCTAATCAGGACATCTCATGAAAACTAAATCACTGCTCATCCTCGGCGGTTATGGGATCACTGGCGGCATGATCGCGCGGCTTTTATTGCAGGAGACAGACGTAAACCTGGTTTTAGCCGGGCGCAGCCTGGAAAAGGCCATGGCGAAAGCGGCTGAATTGAACAAGCTGGCTGGAGGCGAAAGGGTCAAAGGCCTTTTTGCAGATGCAGCAGATGTCAGCAGCCTCCAAAAGGCTTTTCAAGATATGGATATGGTCATTGCTGCTTCCAGCACCTCCCAGTATGTGCGTGAGGTTGCCGAGAGTGCGCTGAAGATGGGCCTGGATTACCTGGATGTGCAATATTCTACAAAAAAGGTAGCCGCCTTGCAGGCTATGTCTGCTGAGATCAGCCAGGCTGGGCGGTGTTTCATCACGGATGGCGGCTTCCATCCCGGTCTCCCCGCCGCTCTCATCCGCTACGTTGCGCCCTCATTTGACCGGATCGAGTTTGCCCAGGTGGGCAGCGTGATCCAGATCGACTGGAGGAAACTGCCCATCACCGATGCGACTGTCTTTGAAATGGTTGAAGAGTTCAGCGATTACCAAC
The DNA here is from genome assembly GCA_963754615.1 of uncultured Chloroflexia bacterium. Classification (GTDB taxonomy): domain Bacteria; phylum Chloroflexota; class Anaerolineae; order Anaerolineales; family UBA4823; genus CAVVUF01. The sequence goes on from CAVWGW010000014.1 coordinate 33,397, forward strand.
CTTTTTCGTTCAAAGATGGAAGTTGGAAACCAGCAAGCTGGTGGAGCACTTCAGCCATCAAGTATATGGAGTTCGGGCGTGAATTCGGTCGTCGTTACTGCATGCCCATGTTTCTTGAAGAGCTGCGCTCGATCCCCGAGATGTTCCCTACTCTGAAAGAAGCTGGTTTTTTCGTGGGCGGCTTCAACTGGTTTGTAGATTGGCTGATCTTTCCTCTGCTGACTGTGATGATCAAGCTGGCGCCCAAGAAAAGTATCCGCCCTGCGGGAAGGATGATGCTTTGGGGACTGAAAACTTTTACGAAGCCGCCGTATGGGACCCTGTTGAAAGTAGAAGCCAGTGGGGAGAAAGATGGTCGCCCCCATTCGGTCGACGTTACACTTTACCACTCCGATGGGTATTGGTTTACCGCCATTCCGACGGTGGCTTGTTTACTCCAAGTCTTGGATGGCTCGGGGCGCAAACCAGGCTTGTGGTTCCAGGCGAACCTTGTAGACCCGGTCCGCCTGATAAAGGATATGAGGCGTATGGGTATTGAGATTCAGGAAGAGGCTAACCGATGAGAAGAGTCTTTGTCCAACCCGACCCCAAGCGAGTCCCCGATGGAACGCTGTTATCAGAAATGCTCCGAGTGGATGGTTTTAGCCTGGCAGCCGGGGTCATTGAGCCGGGTTTGTCTTCGAAGATCCATCTGCACCCTTTCGTAACCCAGGTCACCTATGTGCAGAGCGGGAGGCTGATGGTTTGGATGCGCGGTCCCAGTGATGAAAAACCCTACTCGCTGGAACTAATCAGTAAACAAGCTTGCCTGACCGAGCCCGGAACATTTTTCCAGCTCGTTAATCCTGCTTACGAGCCCAGCCATTTGTTATATATTGTCTCACCTCCCTTCTTGTTTGAAACCGGCCCAACTGGCAATGTAGTGTACAACGATGCGGTTGTCCTGGATGGGAACTGGGAAGACCTGGCAAGGGACAAATATGACCTGGGTAAGCTCGTAAAGCATTTTCCCACAGCACAGGAGCGCCAGAAGTCAGCCGAACGACTTGCGCTGATGCGTAAGGCAACCACACGTGTCTTGGATCGCTGGTGATTGGTCAGGTCTGCCAATGTTCTTTATTTATCTTACCTTGACAACCAGCCCATTTCGCAGATAATTAGGAGTAACCTTTATAAAGAACGGCCCTGAAAGAGGAAAGTAAGCCAGGCAGGCAGCCAACAGGGAGAGTGGAGCGCAGACTGAGACTCCGCCCGGGTGAAAGCTGGTTGAAGTTCCCTCTTGAGCCGCCCAGGGGAACGATCACAGGAGTGTGATTCAGTAGTTTGGGCCGCAGCCCCAGCGTTAGCGGGGGAGCCAATCGCCAAAGTCTGGCCGTTGGTAAAAAGTGGATCGCTTTGCAGCGGTCAAGAAGGGTGGTACCGCGGGAATTCCTCCCGTCCCTGGTGGGATGGGAGTTTTGTTTATATTAAGGAGGTAAGTATGCAACAACAATTAGACCACATTGAGAAAGCTGCTCTCGAAGCTTTACATACCGTGGAGGATCAGCTTGGATTGGAGCAGTGGCGGGTCGCCTACCTGGGCCGCAGCTCAGCATTGATGCAGGTCTTTGATAAACTTGGCAGTCTGCTGAAAGAAGACCGGCCTGTCATCGGCAAGCGCGCCAACCAGGTCAAAGGGATATTAGAAGCTGCCCTCGCAGAAAAGGTCGAAGTGCTTCGCCAGGCCTCCCTGGCACATTCGCTTCAGCGCGAACGCCTGGATGTGAGCCTGCCGGGGCGTCCTGCCCCGCGCGGTCGTTTGCATCCCACCACCCAGACCTTGCGCCTTATCTATCGGATCTTTGCTGATATGGGCTTTCAGGTCTACCGTTCGCGTGAGGTGGAAACCGATGAATTTAACTTCGAGCTTCTTAATATTCCTGCTTACCACCCCGCGCGCGACATGTGGGATACCTTTCATACCACCACTCCTGGTGTCCTGCTGCGCACACATACTTCCCCTGGGCAGATCCATGTGATGCGGGAAAATTGTCCCGAGCCCATCCGGGTGATTCTGCCGGGAATGTGCTACCGTTACGAGCAGGTCAGTGCTCGAAAGGATATCCAGTTCAACCAGGTCGAAGGCCTGGCAGTCGGTAACCAGATCACCTTCAGCGACTTGAAAGGTACCCTGACCGATTTTGCCCGCCGTATGTTTGGACAAGAGGTGCGCACGCGCTTTCGTGCGGCCTATTTCCCCTTCACTGAGCCCAGTGCTGAGATGGATATTGAGTGCTTCCTGTGCGGCGGAAAGGGCTGCGGAGTGTGCTCAGGCTCCGGTTGGTTGGAAATATTGGGCTGCGGTATGGTTCATCCGGTCGTGCTCCGCAATGGCGGTTATGACCCCGAGAAATTCAGCGGCTACGCTTTTGGGATGGGGCCGGAGCGCATCACCATGCTGCGCTATCGCGTTCCCGATATCCGCTATTTCTGGGCAAACGATCTGCGTTTCTTAGAACAGTTCTAGGCGAGGAGGTGAGATATGGCAATGAAAGTTTTATTATCTTGGGTGAAGGATTTTGTAGATATTGACCTCTCTCTGCCAGAGCTGGCGCACCGTTTGACTATGGCTGGCTTAGAGGTGGAGGCGGTTCAATTGGTAGGACTGCCCATGCCCGAAGCTAAATTTGAGCTGCACGGTGGCAGCACCTCCTTAGAAGTGAAGGTTACGGGTATTTCTTGGGATCCAGACAAAATCGTTGTCGCCCAGGTTTCTGAAGTGCTGCCGCACCCCAATGCTGACCGCCTGGTATTATGTAAATTGTTTGATGGGGATCGCGAGCATATCGTTCTGACGGGCGCTCCGAACCTCTATCCCTACAAAGAACAGGGTCCGCTTGCGAAAGTGTTGAAGGTGGCCTATGCCCGTGAAGGCGCCCGCATCTATGATGGGCACCAGCCCGGCCAGGTGCTGACTACGCTGAAGCGTGCCAAAATCCGCGGTGTAGATTCCTACTCGATGATCTGCTCTGAGAAAGAGCTGGGCATTTCCGATGACCATGAAGGAGTCATTATCCTGGATGATGATGCCCCAACCGGTGAGCCGCTGGTTGATTATATGGGAGATGCGGTATTGGAGATCAATATCATTCCCAATATCGCTCGCGATGCCAATATGTACGGCGTGGCGCGTGAGGTAGCCGCTCTGACCGGAAAGCCCTTGCGCCTCCCGGATTATGTTTTCAGGGCTGAAGGCCCCTCCATTCAGGGACGGGCTGCCATCGAAATCCGCCAGCCAGAGCTTAATCCGCGCTTCGTACTCGGGTTAATTGAAAATGTTACCATCCAGCCCAGCCCCTACTGGATGCAGCGCCGCTTGCGCCTTGTGGGGATGCGCCCAATCAACAATATTGTGGATGTGACCAACTATGCCATGCTGGAGGTTGGAGAGCCGCTGCATGCCTTTGACTACGATGTGCTGGTTCAGCGTGCAAAAGGCAGTGCTCCAACCATTATCACGCGTACCGCCCAGCCCGGTGAACGGCTGAAGACGCTTGACGATGTAGACCGGGAGCTGAACGATTTCACCGTGCTGGTGTGCGATACCTCTGGCGCTCTTTCGATTGCGGGCGTGATGGGCGGGGCCGAGTCGGAGGTCAGTGAGAAAACCCGGAATGTGCTCCTTGAAGGGGCTGCCTGGAACTTCATTAACATCCGCAAGACGGTGGCCGCTCAAAAGCTGCTTTCCGAAGCAGCCTACCGCTTCTCGCGCGGTGTCCATCCGGCGATGGCGGAACGCGGCGTCCGGCGCGGCCTGGAGCTGATGCGCCAGCTGGCGGGTGGGGTTGTCTCGCAGGGGTTAGTGGATAACTATCCGCTGCCTCCTCAGACCCCCATCGTTGAGTTGGATATGGCTGATGTTCAGCGCTGGCTGGGCATCCCCTTATCTTTGGAAGAGGTCGTTGGAATTTTAGCCCGCTTAGAGTTCACCGCTGAGGTTAGAGGACAGTCCCTGCTCGTGAAAGCCCCCGACCATCGCCTGGATATCGGCGAGGGTATTACGGGTAAAGCGGACCTCATCGAAGAGATTGCACGCGTCTACGGTTACGACCACATTCCTGAAACGCGCATGTCCGATGAGCTGCCACCGCAGCGGAATAATCTCACCTTGGAACGCGAAGAGCGGATTCGGGATCTGTTAGTGGAAATGGGCCTCCAGGAAGTGGTCAATTACCGTTTGACCTCTCCGGAACGCGAAGCGCGCCGCCTGCCGCCCGAAGTTCCGGCGGATGATAAACCTTATTTGCGCCTGGCGAATCCGATTGCCAGCGATCGATATGTGCTGCGTCACAGCCTTCTTTCCAGCATTCTCGAAGTGGCTGAGCGAAATGCCCACTTGCGTGAGCGCATGGGTCTTTTCGAAATCGGCCCGGTCTTCCTGGCTTCCGAAGAAGGTGATCTGCCTGATGAGCTGCAGCGCTTGTCGCTGATCCTGACGGGTCCGCGTTCGCTGGGCGGCTGGCAGAAGGCCGATGCGACACCGATGGATTTCTTTGACCTCAAAGGGATCCTGGAAGGCTTATTCACCGCCCTGCGCATCCAGGGTGTTCGTTTCGAACCCTCCAAGTATCCGATCTTCCACCCAGGCAAGTGCGCGCGGGTTATGCTCGGCGAGCGCGAGTGCGGCGTGTTAGGCGAGCTGCACCCCCTGGTCCGTGAGCATTACGATTTACCCCAAACACCATTGCTCGCAGCCGATTTGGACTTGGGTGTCTTGTTGGAATCCATCCCCGAGGGTTATTCCGTCCAACCTGTACCTGCTTTCCCGCCGACGCTCGAGGACCTGGCGGTAGTGGTGGACGAGAGCCTGCCGGCCGACCGTGTAGAAGCGGTGATCCTCCAGGCGGGTGGGAAGATGGTGAAGGGGGCGCGCCTGTTCGATATCTATACCGGTCAGCAGGTGGCCAGCGGAAAGAAGAGCCTGGCCTACAGTCTCACCTATCAGGCCGACGACCGCACCCTCACCGATAAGGACGCCGCCCAGATCCGCCAGCGCATCATCCGCCGCCTGGAGCAGGAGCTGGGCGCCAAGATTAGAAGCTGATTTCGATGTTGCTTAATTAGTCTATCTGACCTATACTTATCGAAATTTATACCTTCTAGGAGGAAGATATTATGGATAAGAAGACGACTGGTATCATCGCCACCATTGTTGCCGTGCTCCTATGTGGCTGCCCGGGCTTGTGCTTATGCTTATTTGGTGCCTGGGCTGCTACAGGTTCTATGCCCTACACAACAGAATATGGTGGATACACTGGAGCTGGAACCGTCCCCTCGTATTTGGGCTTCGTGGGGTTGTGCCTGGCGCTGATCTTCATCGCCATCCCGATCGTTGTTGGCGTAATGACGCTGCGCAAGAAACCCGAACCGGCGGTTTCCTTCAACGAGCCGCTCCCGCCAGCAGCCTAGATTCTGATCTCAACCTAGAGATGCGGAGGGTATCCCTTCGCATCTCTTTTTTTATGCCTCTTTGCATTTGTCTATAATCTCTGCAGCCAGGTCGTAGCGGTTGAACTGCGGCATCAGGTAGATGCCGTTTGCCCATGGCTTGATCTCTTCGATCAGCTCGAGCGCAATCTTAACCCCTTCCCAGGCAGCTTTTTCAGCGGCCTCTTCCAACCTCCTCCGGTAAGTTTCGGGGATGGTGATCCCTGGCACTTCATTGTCTAAGAAAGCCGCATGGCGCAGGCTGTAAAGAGGGAGCACGCCAACCAACAGCGGCACCTCCAGCGTCCCATATTGATCGCGATAGCGCCTCAAGAACATCTCAGCAGCCGCAGGATCGTAGATGGGCTGGGTGAGCAGGAAATCCGCGCCAGCCTTCAGCTTGCGGCGCAGGTTCTTCATTTCTTGATCGGCATCTTGCGGAGTCAGGTTGAGCGCACAGCCCACAAAGAACGCAGTCGGCTGCCCTATATCGGCCCCGGCGTGGTCCAGCCCGGCGTTGAAGTTTTGCTTCACCAGTTTGATCAAGCCAGAAGGCACCAGGTCATAATTATCCATCGCCTCCGGATAATCTCCGATGGCGGTTGGGTCGCCCATCACGATGAAAAGGTTGCGGATGCCCAATGCGTGCGCTGCCAGGAGATCGCCCTGCACGCGCAGCAAGTTGCGCCCGCGCGTTGGGAAGTGTAGGGTGGTTTCTGTGTTGATTGTCCGCTGGATCAGCTCGCACACCGCCCACGGGCTCATGCGCATACGCGCCATGGGACTGTCAGCTACGTTGATCACGTCCGTTCCAGCCTCGCCCAACAAGCTGGCTCCTGCCAGGAGCTTGTGGGTTGCCAGGCCGCGCGGCGGGTCCATTTCTACGGCAATAGTAAACTTTCCGGCTGCCAATCTTTGCGCCAGTCGGGAAGCAGTTGCCTCCGAAGCGAACCCTTCTTCGCTTTCTGAGACCGTAATGATCTCACCTACGGCCGGGCTGCAGCCGACCTGGTCGCCATCCAGTGCCATGCGCATGGCTGCAATATGCTCGTGGGTTGTTCCGCAACAGCCTCCGACCAGGCAGGCCCCCGCCTCGCAAAAAGCCAGCGCGTAGTCGCCAAAATAACCCGCATTGGCCGGATACATAATCCTTCCCCCCACTTGTTCAGGCCAGCCTGCGTTGGGCATGGCAGAGAAGCGTCCTCCAGGAACCGCCTGGCGCATCTGCTTCAAGATGCGGAAGATTTGGGCTGGTCCGCCCGAGCAGTTGATCCCAATCAAATCTGCCCCTTTATTGGATAAAGTTCTTGCTACTTTTGCAGGGGTATCTCCCAGCAGGGTGCGGTCATCGCGGGTAAAGGTCATTGAAGCAACCACGGGCAGATCGCACACTTGCCTGGCAGCCGTTAAGGCTTCCTGGATTTCGTATAAATCGCTAAAGGTTTCCAGGATGATCAGGTCTGCTCCGGCTCCTGCTAATGCCGTGATCTGCTCAGCAAAGGCTTGCCGCGCCTGCTCAGGTTGAATACGTCCGAAGGGTGCCAGGCGCACTCCCAATGGACCCACATCGCCTGCGATAAAGACCTCTTTTGATAACTCCCCGGCTGCCCGCCGTACCAGCTCTACCCCCAGGCGGTTGATCACATCCACCTGGTTTTCCAGGTCGTGGCTAGAAAGCTTGAAGCGGTTAGCTCCAAATGTGTTCGTCTGGATCACATCGGATCCCGCTAGAATATATTCTCGGTGAATCTCTGCCACCAGTGCAGGATCGGTCAGGTTCAGGGCATCGAAACACGCGTTGAAGCTGATCCCATGCGCATTCAACAAGGTGCCCATAGCCCCATCGCTAAGCAGTGGTTTTGTTGATTGATCAAGGGAATTTAAAAATCGAGAAGGAGGTTGTTTCATCGGCTTACACTCGCCAATCATCATTGGATATGAATAATTACCCGGTACATAAGCTCTCGAGAATACCCCAGCGCTTCCATTCCTGTTGGATTTGGTCCTGGCGGTGCTTTAGGTCGTCTTCTGGACTGATCCTTACTGCACTGATCGGAGATCCGCTGGAAATGGGCCGGATCGGTGAGGGGGCGATCTTGAAGGGTGAGCGCACCTCATGCACATATTCTTTCCCATCGGGGGTGATCAATGCCCAGCCTGAAACGAAACATGCCGTTCGTTTTTCTGGGGGGATATCTTTCATGCGGTGAAGCAAATAATCCAACCAGGTTTGATCGTCAATATCATCTGGGAAGACCCCATTCCAGCGGCGTGCCTGTAAGCCGGGTTCGCCGTTCAAGCCATCAATTTCTAACCCAGCATCGTCGCTAAAGACCCAGGGATGGACGGGAGAGTGATAATATCGCGCTTTTGACAGGGCATTTTCGATTGCGGTGTGGCCAGTTTCTGCCGGCGGGTCGTTGGGTATTGAAAGATCCTCGAGCGTTATCATCTCGAATCCATAATATTCGAAAGCTGGCTTGAAAAGCCTGGCTTTCCATTGGTTTTGGGTAGCAAAAAGAACGGCTGGCATCATCTCTCGATCTTTTGGGTGAAATCAAGGCTTCATGAGCTGCTCTACCCGGCTCTCCCCTATGCTGAAATATTTCGCGGCCGGGTGGTGAACGATGATTGCCGCTGTAGATTGCTCCGGAACAAGCTGGTAAGCCACGGTCAGGCTCATCCCCAGCTCGCTTTCGGCAGGTAAGAGGTCAAAGACTTTCCGGTGATCCTCCAGTTCTGGAATGGCTGGGTAACCCCAGGAATACCGTTTGCCTTGTCCTTCTTTTAACGCCAGCTCACGGCGGATATGTCCGTGCAGGTATTCTGCAGTCGCTTCAGCCGTCTGAACGGCCAGGCCATGCAGGTAGTAGGCCTCAGAGTAGGCACCGGAATCTTGCAAGCGGTCAAAGCGCTCGGTTGCCTCAGACCCCACGGTAACCAACTGCAAGGCGATCACATCAATCTTTCCCGAAATCGACCGGGGTGAAGTAATCTGCCAGGCACAGGCTTTCGCCCGCTGGCTGGCGAGGGAATTGAAAACGGGTCAGCTCGGCGGGCCGTTCCGCTTCTAGGGTTTCAGGGTCATACACGATCAGGTCATTTCCATCCGCTTGCACCGGCCAATAGCCATAGACTGCCTGGGGCTTTAGCCAGCCTTCGCGCAGGGCTTCGCGCTGCATGCGCCTGAGGCGCTGTTCGAACTCACTGCTCAAACGCTCCCATTCTTCCCCGTGTGCGTTTTTTGCCCCCCAGGAGAGGCGGAACAGCTCGTTCTTGGGCAGGTATTGGAAGATCATTTCAAGCGGCATCTGGCGCACGAGGCGGCTTCCCCAGGCGGTAGGTTTGGGGATGAATTCAGCGGGTGGGGTCGATGAACGGTTAGCCACGGGGACCGAGCGGGCAGCTGTGGGCTTTCGTCCCATCTCGCGTTCAGCCTCTTGTTGCAGCTTGGAAAGCAGAGCGGGGCGTTCTTGCGCGTTAACCAGTGCATCCATGGTCGCCAGTCCCTCGAAGGCATCCTTGCAGTAGAACACACCCGGTTCATACGGCACACCCTCATCTGTAAACAGGATGCGCCAGCCAAACCGCCGGTTGATGGCTGCCCCTCCCACCAGAACCGGAAAATTTAGCCCGCGGCGCTGCAGCTCATTCACGATCAAAGGCATCTGCTTACTCGTTGAAACCAGCAGCGCACTCAACCCAATCGCCTGTGCCTGCACCTCAACCGCTTTGCTGATGATTACTTCAGCCGGCACCTGCTTGCCCAGGTCAATTACGGTGTAGCCGTTATTTGCCAGGATCGTTTTGACGAGGTTCTTCCCGATATCGTGCACATCGCCATAGACGGTGGCGATCACCACGGTGCCCTTGCTGGTGCCTTCCTTTCGTTCCAGGTAAGTCTCTACGTGTGATACGGCTTTCTTCATCACCTCTGCCGATTGCAGAACAAAGGGTAAGATCAGCTCTCCCGCCCCAAACCGGTCGCCGACTTCCCTCATCGCCGGCAGCAAGACAGTGTTGAGGATCTTGACAGCGATTTCATGCGTGGATGCGCCTCCCTCACCCCCATCTCCTCTCCCGGTGGGAGAGGGGCGAAAATCCTCTCCTCCCTTGGAGGAAGGACTAGAGAAAGGGGTTTCAAGAGCTAACCAGATTTCCTCTAAGACCGCCTGGGTATTATTTATCACATCACTGTTCCAAAACCTGATTACCCGGATACCATCATCTTCTAGTACCTTTGCACGAGTTTGGTCATGTCTGGATTGATCATCCTCAAGATGGCCACTGCCATCTAATTCAATATCCAGCTTTGCCTCTTGGCAATAAAAGTCAAGGATGTAGCCTGAAAGCGGGTGCTGTCGGCGAAATTTCGCACCATGAAGCCCGCGATTTTTCAGAATTTGCCAGAGCAGCATTTCAGCGTCAGTGGCATTCTGGCGTAGTTCACGACAACGCTGAATTACTTTTGGTGGTAGTGGGGGATTTATTTTGAAGTCTTTCTTTCCCTCACCCCCATCCCCTCTCCCACCGGGAGAGGGGTGCAAACCCTCTCCTTCCTCAGGCGATGAATTTTTATCCCCTCCCCCCTCAGGAGAGGGGTGCAAATCATCTCCTGAGGGGGGTGATTTTGTTTCCCCTCCCCCCTCGGGGGAGGGGTTAGGGGTGAGGGCTTTCTTGACAATCTCATCAATATCTGCCTCCACCCCCTCCTTGTGCCTGTACAAAATCCTCCAATGCAGGCGCTCTTCAGGCGTCATCCTCTGCACTTCATCGACCTTCTCGACCGTGCTCCCACCGGTTGACTGCTGCACGGCCTCGAAGTGCTCGATGAACCGCTGCAGCGCATCCCCTCTGCGGTTGAAGATTAAATCCTCGGTCAGCTCACGTTCCTCCGGCGGGATCTCAGCATATGGGGTAATGTGGGCCGGGTTCACAATCGCCATATCCAGCCCCGCCTGCACGGCGTGGTAAAGCATGATGCTGTTGAGCACAGGGCGTGCCGCTGGGCCGAGCCCGAAGGAGACATTCGAAACCCCCAGGGAGGTGAGCACACCCGGTAAATTTTGCTTGATCAGGCGGATGCCCTCCAGCGTATCCATGGCTGAATTCGCGAACTCGGCATCTCCGGTTCCCAGGGTGAAGGTCAGCGCGTCGAAGACCAGCGCCTCCGGCTGCAGGTTGTGTTCCTGCACTGCAATCTCATAAATGCGCCTGGCAACCTCCAGCTTCCGGTCTGCCGTCTTCGCCATGCCACCCTCATCGATCGTCAAAACCAGCACTGCCGCGTTATGTTCCTTTGCCAGGCCAAACACTCTGTCTGCTTTTTCCCGCCCGCCTTCCAGGTGGGTCGAGTTGAGCAGGCAGCGCCCCGGAGCCGTCTTCAAGGCCGTTTCCATCACATCTAGCTCCGTGGTATCGATCACCAGCGGCACGTCGACGCCCATCGCCAGCTTCTTGACGACCTTTTTCATCAGGTAGGCCTCATCCGGTCGTTCTGTCACCGCCACCGAGATATCCAGGGCATGCGCGCCGCCCTCCACCTGTTCTCGCCCCAGCTCCAGGATGGCGTCAAAATCTTCCGCCAGGAGCAGCCGTTTGAATTTACGGCTGCCTTGTGCGTTGCAGCGCTCACCCAGCAGCAGCGGCGGAGGTTCCTGGTGCATCAGCGTAGCGCTGATCGATGAAGACAGGCGCGGCACAGACGCCGTGGGCCGCGCCGGCGCTGGGCGGGCATGCATCTTCTCCACCAGCCGCTGGATGTGCGCGGGCGTTGAGCCGCAGCAGCCTCCCACTACACTGATTTGGTATTTCTCTACATATTCGGTCAGCAGCTCGGCGAATGGCTCGGGTTCCATCGGGTACACCGCCTCTCCATCTACGTTGATCGGCAGCCCCGCGTTTGGGATGCAGGATACCGGCAGGCAGGCATTTTCTCCCAGGTAGCGGATCGGTTCGCGCATATGCTCAGGTCCGGTCGAGCAGTTCAAACCGATGATATCGATGGGCAGCCCTTCCAGGATGGTCAGTGCCGCGGCGATATCCGTCCCCAGCAGCATCCGTCCCGTGGTGTCCATAGTCACCTGCGCCTGGATCGGTAGGGAGGCGCCGGTTTTTTCGAAGGCTTGCAGGATTCCGGTGATAATTGCTTTTGCCTCCAGGATGTCCTGCGTGGTCTCGATCAGCATCACATCCGCCCCACCCAGGATCAGCCCCTCCGCTTGTTCACAGAAGATCTCCACCAGCTCATCGAAGCTGATATTGGACAATTCAGGGTCATCTGCCGATGGCAGCCGTCCAGAGGGCCCAATCGAGCCCGCCACGAATCGCTCTCCGGGATATTCATCTGCCAATCGTCTCGCCAGGCTGGCGGCTGCCTGGTTGATCTCGATCACTCGCTCGGCTAACCCATATTCGCCCAGCGTGAGGCGGTTGGCGCGGAAGGTATTGGTCACCAGCGCATCCGTCCCGGCTTCCAGGAAGGAACGGTGGACTTGCTCGACTGCCTGTGGATAGGTCAGGATCAGGTAATCGTTGCAGCCATTATATTTCTCGCCGCCGAAATGTTCGGCAGTCAGGTGAAGTTTCTGTAAATTTGTCCCGTTCGGCCCGCCGATCACCAGCACCCGTTGTTCAAGGGCATCCAGGTAGCGCCGATTGGTATAGTTTCGCCTCATGTTTTCCTCCGCTGGAAATCCGCTGGACTGATTTCATTTACAAACAAACCGCCTCCCTGGAATTGAGAGGCGGGGGTTAGCAATCAACGATCATCCCTCATCTATTGAGCGGCAGTTTATCATATCGGATAAAGATTGTCAAATCTGGGATTTGGCAAATCTTCGATTTGTTAAATCTTTGATATGTTAAATCCAGGGGATTCTTTGGATCAGGAATTGTCCCAGGGAGCTCTACCCGTGTTGCCTTGCCCTTGCAGCGCATTGAGAATGGGTCCGCTAAAATTCGGGAGGATGTCTGCTGTGGCAGCCAGGAGTCCAAAGCAGCCTGCCAGCATCATATCCCCGAAGGGAACCGCGAAGTAGGGTCGGATAAATGGTTTTTGGGGAGACGAGTCCGAATCTGCTCTTTTGAAACTATTTCTTCTTGGCCCCGTCACGCTGACCAGCAGCTCTCCAGCCTCCAGTGGAAATGGCTCAGGGTCATAAATCAACGCCCCGTGCCCGTGATGTCCGAATACATCTGCATGTTTCAAGCTGCCATCCGCCAGTGCTCGCAGGAGATCTTCCAGCTTGGGTAAATCCAGCAGCCCGGTATGGTGTTCGAACACACCCTCGATGCCATATTCACCTCCCTCGCCGGTCCGCAGCCGGAAAGCCAGGGTGTGGAAATTGCCCACGTTGGCGATCATCACCCGCTTCCGATTGGCCGACCAGGGATCGAATGTCGCTCCTAACACCGCCGCGGGTGCCGTATCCATCACGATCAGGGGAACTTCCAACTCGCCTGCCGAATCAGCCACTGCCTGCAGGCGCGTCATGATGGGCGGGATGGCGTCTGCCCGGTAGGCAAAGGCACTTAACCGATTCTTTGTGCGTATACGCTGGTCCAGATAATCGAAGCGGAACTGCCGGTCGGATAGTTCCGGGGGTGCATTGCCATGGTCAAAGACCGCCACGGCCACTGCTGCCAGCCTGCTCAAGGAAACCCCGAATTTTTCAAAAACGCTGGCAATGCCGGGAAAATCGAAATCTCGCATTTCGATCGTTTCGACGGAGTCCGGCAGATGTTTTGCCTCATCTTCACTGACGATCTCAATCCCCATGCTGCGCACCGCTTCGATGTCATCGTTGAACGAGCGTGCCGCCTCAGGGGTGGCGTAGATTGCATAGCCTGCCCGAATGTGCGCCTCCGCCGCCCACTGGCTGGGTCCCCCGCCCATAATCACCCCGCTTAAAAGCACGGCCTGGCCTCGCCGGGTGGCTTCATTCAAGCGCTGGTGGACAATCATGGTCGGCGAAGGCAGTACCAGCTTAAAGCCGTTTTCAATATCCAACCGAGAATCGAAGAGAAAAATATCTTGCGTTCCCGTGCCAATGTCAACCGTCAAGATCTGCATGGTGCACGGAGTTTACCACAGGAATCTTGATTGAATTAAATTTCCATCTTGGTTCCGAGCAGCGTCACTGCCTCAAAATAGCGGAACCAATCGATCTCATTCAAGACTTTATGGAATTCTTGAACTGCCTCGATGCTTGGAAACTCCTCGACGCCCCAAAAAAGGAATTGCTCTGATGTCCAGCTTGAATCGCAAATCAGCGTGGACTTTACGCCATATTTTTCTACGGCTTCGTTGTGCTTCGTCCACAGCTCATTGCGCTCTTTATCAGGAAGTTGATATCCCGCCTCGGTTGGGCGGGCCAGGAAAACTTTGTAGATTGGCTGGGTCATAAAAAACTCCTCTGGTTTATTTTAGTGAATTTTGATCAAGTATATCACTTTTGTAAATACATACCAGCCATATTGGGTCGATATCTATCAAATGACCCTCTCAAGGAATGTGCTTTTAGCCGCCAGACAGTTTAGCAAACTGTCTGGCGACTAGAATTTTCTTCACTTTCGCCGCAATCTCGTTCATCGTCTCTTCGCTGAGGCGTTCTTCTTCTGAAACTCCCAGATAGCCAAAGATTTTTGTGCTGCGGCGTTCTTCCGGGATATCTGCCATGCGGGGTACCACGTGAAAATGAACATGGGGGTGCTCCGCCATTTCAGCAAATTGCATCACATAAGTCTTGGCACAGCCCGTGATTTCTTTTAGCGCCAGCGAGGTCCGCTGTAATAATATGCCCAATTCGGCAGCTTCTTCTTCGGTCAGCTCATCAATCGCTTCGATGTGCCGTCGTACGACGATGACAAGCCACCCTGGCAGGGCGGTATTGTAGCTGTGGGCAACATCCCAAAACTGCGTCCGGTGGATGCAGTCCCAAGGCGGCGCATTGCCAGCGTCACGCCTGGCAACCAATTCACAGGTTTTGCAGGTTTTCATCAATCTCACGAGCTCTTATGTCTGTTGTAATGATCATCATGCTGTTTTCAAATCACCCACTGATATATAGTACAATGGTTTTGTTGTTTTTTCAACCAAGGATATAGAAATGTACGAGGCAAAAGATGACTTTCGAATCAGACCAAAAACGTTGGGATGAACAAACCCGCCAGCCCGTCTTGAAACGCTTCCCAGAGCGCAAGAAGGATTTTCAAACCTCTTCGGGGATTCCCCTGCCGCCCGTTTTGACTCCTGAGGATGCTGATCCAGATTATCTCGCACTGCTTGGCTTCCCGGGTGAATATCCCTATACGCGCGGCGTCCAGCCGACCATGTACCGCGGCCGCTTCTGGACCATGCGCCAGTATGCCGGCTACGCCACTGCCGACGAGTTCAAACCGCCGCTACCGCTACCTGCTGGAGCAGGGTCAAACCGGCCTCTCGGTAGCTTTTGACCTTCCCACGCAGATTGGCTATGACGCGGACGACCCGATCGCCATGGGTGAGGTGGGCAAAGTGGGTGTTTCGATCTCCTCCCTTGAAGATATGCAAACTCTCTTCCAGGAGATCCCGTTGGGCAAGGTTTCTACATCCATGACCATCAATGCCCCGGCCTCAGTTTTGCTGGCCATGTATATTGCTGTTGCCAGGGGGCAGGGCGTCGAGACCAGGCAGCTGCGCGGCACGATTCAGAACGATATCCTGAAGGAATATATTGCCCGCGGCACCTATATCTTTCCACCGCAGCCCTCCATGCGCCTGATTACCGATGTCTTCCAATTCTGCCAGCGCGAAGTACCTAACTGGAATACGATCAGCATCTCAGGCTACCATATCCGCGAAGCCGGTTCGACGGCAGTGCAAGAGATTGCCTTCACAATGGCCGATGCTGTGGCTTATGTGCAGGCTGCCATCCAGAGCGGGATGGATGTGGATGATTTTGCCGGGCAGCTGTCCTTCTTCTTCAATGCCCACAACAACTTTCTTGAAGAGGTCGCCAAGTTTCGCGCTGCCCGCCGCTTGTGGGCGCGCCTGATGAAAGAGCGCTTTGGCGCCAAGAAATCTGCTTCCTGGATGCTGCGCTTCCATACACAGACAGGCGGCTCCACGCTGACCGCCCAACAGCCTGAGAACAATGTCGTGCGCGTCACGCTCCAGGCTTTGGCAGCGGTCCTGGGAGGTACGCAGTCACTGCACACCAACAGCATGGATGAGGCGTTATGGCTTCCTACCGAAAAATCGGTGCGGGTCGCCTTGCGTACCCAGCAAATCATCGCCACCGAATCGGGTGTGGCAGATACCATTGACCCCCTGGCTGGTTCTTATGTTGTTGAATACCTGACCGATGAGATCGAGCACCGCGCCCTTGAATATTTGCAGAAGATTGACGATATGGGCGGCGCCTTGGCAGCCATCGAGCGCGGCTACATCCAGGGTGAAATCCAGGAAGCCGCTTACCGTTATCAGCGCCTCGTGGAGGCAAAAGATGAGACTGTGGTTGGACTGAACGCTTATCAGGTCGAAGAAAAGCTGGAATTGGAGCGTTTGAAAGTCGACCCCACCATTGAGCAAGGCCAGCGCGATCGCCTGGCAGCCATCCGCCAGCGCAGGGATGCCACTCGCGCCAGCGAGCTGCTGGCGCACCTGGAAGAATCTGCCCGCGGCAATGATAACTTGATGCTGCTTTTCATTACTTGCGTTGAAAACGATATCACCCTGGGTGAAATCTGCGGCGTGCTGCGCCGTGTGTGGGGCGAGTACCAACCGCCCGCCTGGATATGAAAGGAATGTTAAATGGCGCGTGTACTCCGGATTGATCATATCGCTGTTTTAGTAAATGACCTGGAAGCTCCTCTGAATTTCTGGCAGGAGGCCCTGGGCTTAGAATTGACCCATATTCAAGATGTCCCTGCCGAGCTGGCACAGATCGCTTTCTTACCAACGGGCGGCAGCGAGATTGAGCTGGTCAGACCGACCACGCTGGATTCGGGATTGGGGCGCTACCTCGAAAAGCGCGGCCCGGGTATGCACCACATCTGCCTGGAAGTGGATGATATTGACGGCATGCTGGCCCAGCTCAAGGAAAAAGGTGTGCAGCTGATTAACGAAGAACCGAAAGTGAACGCTGATGGGAGAAAATATGCCTTTATCCATCCCAAGAGCGCCAATGGGGTGATGGTGGAGCTTTACGAGCTCCCCAAATAAAGAGGCCCCTAAAAAATTTACGTTTTTTGTGTCAAACCGTGAGCATTTCTCGGTTGAGTCTTATTTGCCATCTGCAAATTTTCCGCCCTTGATTTTTCGCTCGATGATCCGCTTGTTCCGGTCAAATGTCAGCTCAACCTCCACCTGTTGGAAGCAGCGGCTGTCACCCATTAACGACTTACGGCAGAAGTAAGTGGTTTCGTTTTCGCTGTTCCCATAAACGATGCTCAGGTCGTTGTTCAGGTTGACCGAGCCGGTGATCGTCTCACCGCAGCGTTTGCAGATCACCTCAATCGGGTAAAGGGTGCTGGTTGTCGTTGGGGATGAAAAAATACTGGTTAACTTCTTAAAAAAACCCATTTAAACTTCTCCTTCTTCATTCCAACCGCGCGAGTTTGTATTTTCGAGGCGCACTTCAGTTCTAGTTTGGGTGATTCATTCCAGCCAGCTCGTCGAATCGTTCGAGAAAATCGGGCAGCTCGCGAATGCTTGCGATCTCAAACCAGCGCCCGGCTGGGACTTCCTGCCCTGGGGAGGATTCGTGCGACCAGGTCAAAGGATGCGGCACCAGTACAGCCCACCCCTGGATGCTCACTACGGGGAGGATATCTGAGCGCAGTGAATTACCGATCATTAAGAATTGTTCGGGAGGAATATTGTGGGTATGCAGCAGCTTGGCATAAGCTTCGGGAGTCTTATCTGGGACAACCTCGGTGTGGTGGAAGTACCGCCTCAGCCCCGACCGGTTGATTTTGCGCTGTTGTTCGAATAACTCTCCTTTGGTGATCAGGAAAAGGCTGTATTGTGGAGACTGCTCCTGCAGGGAACGCAGCACCTCATTGACCCCCTCAATCAACTTGATCTCAGACTTCAGGACATCCTTCGCTCTCGCAAGGATCTGTCCGATGAGGCCGGCAGGCACGGTTCCGCCGCTAACCTGCAGGGCTGTTTCAATCATCGAAAGTGTGAAACTTTTAAAGCCGTAACCGTATAGCGCAACATTCTGCGTTTCGATCAAATCCAGTTCAGCTTTGACCTGCTCAAAAGACGAGTAATTCGAAAGCAGCCGGGCGAATTCCTCTTTCGTATTGACGTAAGAAATTTCACTCTCCCAGAGCGTATCATCTGCGTCGAAGCCAAGTGCGGTAATTGTGGGCATAATGCTCCTCAAGTAAGAAGATTTTACCTCGAATTATCAAGGGAGTGGATGCTTGAAATGATCCAATCTTTGGGGCTTATGATAGAATTTGGTCGCTTCAAAAACCACTCCTTGAATGATTTGTATGCCTTTTTCTTCTATTCGATCTCTCCCAATCTGGGAAAAACTCAGCTCTAAGAAGCGCCTGATTTTCATCCTCCTGCTGTGCTTGTTAGGCCTGGGAGGCATTGGGCTCCTGGCCTATGTTACCCCTTATGGGGTGGGGGTCTATGTTGATACGCTGTATTATGTCACCTCTGCCAAAAACCTGTTGAACGGCATCGGCATGGGCAGGCTGACGGGCAACGGTTTCTACAAGCCCATGACCCACTACCCGCCTCTGTATGCGCTGGTGCTGGCTTTTACCCAGGTTCTTGGCCTGGATATGCTGGATGGGGCGCGGTGGATCAGCATGCTGGCTTTTGGATTGGTGGTCCTTCTGGCAGGTTGGATCATCTGGCAGCGAACAGGTTCCGCTTTTTTTAGCCTGGCGACTGCCTTTCTCATTCTGGGTTCGGGCGTGCTATTACGGACCTTTAGCTGGGCGATGTCTGAGCCTCTGTATATTGTTCTGGAGCTTACCGGTTTTCTGCTCCTGGCGGCATATTTCAAAGCCTCGCACCGGACCTGGCTGGTGGCTGCCTCCTTGGTGATCGGATTTGCACTCCTGACCCGCTACGTGGGTTTTTCATTGGTGGCTGTTTTTTCCCTGGTCCTTTTGGTAAATCGCTCCTTGAAAGGATCTAGACGGTGGATGGATGCTGGACTCTTCTTATCGCTCAGCTTGCTGCCCTCGGCGATATGGTTTATCCGCAACCGGCTGGTCTCTGGCACCCTGGCCAACCGTGTGATCTCCTGGCATCCGATCGCTGAGGAAAAATTTTCTTCTCTGGTTAAGGCGTTTTTGAGCTGGGGTCTTTTGCCGCAGCGGCTGGCGATTGGCCGAGAGACCCTGGCTTTTTCGCTCATTGCCGCTGTGCTGATGATCGCCAGCCTGATCTGGCTCTTACGTACCTGGCCCAGGAAGGAAGCTGCTCCCCCTCAGGAGTTTACCCTGCTGTTGAGCTGCTGGGCGTATGTAGGTTTGCTGACTGTCTCCTTGAATTGGATCGATGTCACCACGCCGCTGGATAACCGCATCCTTATGCCTCTTTACCTGAATATCCTGCTGCTTTTAGGCATCGGGATGGCTTTGCTTTGGCAGCAACCTGGCTTCTTACCCCGCTTGATGGCTGTGGGGATGCTCCTATGGTTCAGTTACTTTACCCTCACGCGCCTGGATGGTGCCGTCGTGGATCTCACGCGTGATGGGCAGGATTACGCCAGTCTCAAATGGAAGCATTCCCCGACCATCCAGTTCGTCCGTGAGCAAGACCCGCCGCTGGTTTATACCAATGATGTAACCGCCATTTACTTCTTGACCGGGAAGGATTCGGTCGGCATACCTAATTTCAAATCTAATGAAGCTGAATTCCAGGGGATGCGTGAGAACCTGCGTTCCACGGGGGGCTTCCTGGTCCTTTTCGGGACGCTGACCGGCGAATTTGCTTCACTGGATGAGATCACTCAGGGCATGACCCTGGTTGGGCAGTTTGAGGATGGCGCTGTTTATCAAAGCAGCCCGTAGTGATAGAAATCGTACCCGAATCAAATTTTATTTCCTGAGAAAGTGAATCCCTTCCTATGCCTTTTATCACCAAGACCCCAATCACGTTGGACACTGCCCAGAAGATCATCCAATATTATTACGGTGCGAAAAGCCAGGTCAGTGCCTTCACGGAGCTAACCGATGGGATGTTCAACTCTGCTTACCTGATTGAATTTGGGGATGGCTTGAAACAGGTGTTGAAAGTTGCCCCCCGCGATGAAGTGCGCGTCCTGCGTTACGAGAGGAACATCATGCAGACGGAGGTCGATGTTCTGCGCCTGGTGAAAGCTCGCACCGAAATGCCAGTGCCTTCTGTGTCTTTTTATGACACCTCCCGGCGCTTGATCAATAATGATTATTACCTCATGGATTTTGTCCCGGGGGTTGCCTACCATAAGCTGCGTGCTCAATTTTCCCCAGCAGAGCAGTATGCCATCGATCATCAGACGGGGGTTTTCCTGCGCCAGGTCAATGCTATCCAGGGTACGGGTTTTGGCCTGTTCGCTTTTCCAGAACAGCAAGTGCATACCTGGCGGGATGGGTTCGACCGCTTGTTGAAAGATATCCTTCTCGATGGGCTGGAGTTTCCGGTCGAGCTGCACCTGCCCTATGACGCGATCTACGCCCGCTTGTCGAGGCGCTTTGACAGCCTGGATGATGTGCAGATGCCCAGCCTGGTGCATTGGGATTTGTGGGATGGGAATATCTTCATCGACCCTCAAACGAAAGCGATCACCGGGTATATCGACTTCGAACGCGCCCTATGGGCTGATCCTCTGATGGAAGTGAATTTCGGAGCATTCGGAGAAAATCCTGCCTTCCTGGATGGGTACGGTATCGAGATGCTCGATACCCATGCTAAGCGATGCCGCCGCACCCTCTACAATATCTACCTTTTTTTGATCATGGCCATCGAGTGCTATTACCGCCATTTCGAGACGAAGGATCAGGAGAATTGGGCGCGCTTGATGCTGCAGCAGCAGCTTGAGCGCCTCGAAGAGCAGAGCGGATATGGATGATCAAAACGTCACGAACCGTACCGTGGCAATATTGACCAGTATAGACAGTTTGTGAAGCAGGAAATTTAGTTATTCGGTGGTGGAGATCAGTCGTTCTCTTTGTGATACTTGAACGAAACTTTGATCTTCGCCCGATAGGTGGCCACCTTGCCATCTTCCAGCTGCATATCCAGTGAGGTCACTTCAGCAATGCGCAGGTCACTCAGTGTCATGGCTGCCGTCTCTACGGCGGCTGCGGCGGCTTTTTCCCATGATTTCAGTGCTAACACCAACCAGCTCGATAATCTTGTAGACACTCTCGGTCATCTTGAGCTCCTTCCTTAAGACTGGCTTGAGGCTTGAGCCTCAGGCAAGCGAAAAATTCAAACCATTTCCTGGATCATCTCTCCCACCAATCGCACCCGTTCGATATCTGCGTTCGGCGGTAATTCATCTGAGATCCCCAGCACCAGGCGCGGGTAAAAAGTATCGACTAACTCGCGTACACAGGTCCGAATATCTTCAAAAGAGAATGTATCCATAAAAAAGACAGCCGGGATACCATCCAGAAGAACTTTTGAACCCAGCGCCGTTTTGATTTCTTGTATCGAGACATCCCCTTGGGGGAGTGGGGTACAGGCTTCTATTCCATCGAAGGGGCTCTCCGAGATATCTATTAATAAACGCTTCATAGCCCCATCGATGTGGATATGAGTATATTTTCCTGCTGCCTGGAGCTGGGCATTCCTCTGCCGGTAGTATGGAATCAAGTGCTGGCGCCAGATGGTGGGTGGGTCCATGTAAGCGTCGATGTTTTCACCAAAATTCATAATTGGCGTCGGCGATTGACACAATACCGCATACATCGGCTCATCGGAGACCGTACACACCTCAATATATCGTTCTACCACCTCGGGCTGGTCGTGCATGAATAAAATAGCATTTTCAAACCCCATGTTCTCAATAAAAAGCCCCTGGACTGGTGAACGCCGGAAATAGAACTGCGGCACTCCCAGGTTCCCAATGCGGGCAACCTCGCGTTCATATGCCTCTTGATCCCAAGACCAGGACTCATTTTGTCGGATATACTCCAGAACCCTGAAATCTTCAGCTGTCTTCAAGCGGTATTCGGAGTTGTAGGCTGACAGCCGGTAATCATCGTAGTGCAAAACTTCGGTCAAATTGCCAACCGGGGTCTCCCAGGTCAACTGATAGAACTTATCGTCTAAATCTTTACGCGTGATTTGCACATTGTTATGGCGCACACGCAGCGGATCGACAAAGTAGCGGATGGAGCCGTGGCAGTAATCATATAAATCCAGCAGGCTGAAATCCTTCATATGTTCGGGTAAAGTACCGCGTACTTTATTAACGCTGTACCAGAAGTCAATCCGCGGCTGCCAGAGGATCATCCCCGGGTCTTTACCAGCAAAGATCTCCAGCATGAGGCGGGCATAATCAGGATGTTTGTCTTCCATTTTATCCTCTCTGGGAGATGTTTCTATTGGTACAGGTAGCAGGCGACTTCGTGATCCTCATCAACTTTCACCATTTCGGGGAAAGCCTGTGTGCAGATATCCATGTGCTTCGAGCAGCGCGGATAGAAGCGGCACCCCACACTGGTCTTTTTACGCATCTCCTCTTCGGATGGCAGGGAGATATTGGTATCCCACTTGACTTTTGGATCAGGCACTGGGATTGAATCGATCAGCTCTTGAACATAGGGGTGCTTTGGGTTTTCAATAATTTTGCTGGTGATACCGCGCTCCACTGTGGTACCTTGAAATAACACGTACATGGCATCACTGATCTGGTACGCAGTTGATAAATCGTGTGTAATGTATAGGAAGGAAATCTTCTGCTGATTACGCAGGCGCAGCATGATCTCCAGGATCATGGCCCGCAGAGACGCATCCACGGCTGAGACGGGTTCATCTGCCACGATCAATCTTGGGTGAAGCATGTATGCTCGTCCCACCATCACTCTCTGGCGCTGTCCGCCCGATAGCTGGTGAGGGTATTTCTCTAAAATTTCTTCACTGCGCAAGCCAACTAATTTCATGGCTTCTTCGATGAGAGACTCAGCTTCTTTCATATTCTTGGCCAGCTTAAAGTGTCTGACCACCATATTGAAGATGTGTGAAACTCTGTAGAAGGGATTGTAGACTTCGTAAGGATCTTGGAAGATTGCCTGGACTTCCTTACGGTACATCCTGCGCTGGTCGCGCGTCATCTTGGCAAGATCGATCCCTTTATAGCTGATTGTTCCGCTGGTGCAGTTCAGAAAGCCCAATACCAAATTGGCCAGCGTGGTCTTTCCGCTGCCGCTTTCGCCCGCAATGGTGATGATCTTGGCTTGCGATTCATATATATCCAGCGAGAAACGATCCAACGCTACGATGGTTTTCGGGGAGCTTACCAATTCGCCGCCGTATAGTTTTGTTGCATTTTGGATAGAAAGGATGGGTTGCTCCATGGAAATGTCCCGTAAAATTAAGTGTGATGAACACAGGCAACCAGGTGGTCTGGGGCCATTTCTACCAGCTCAGGCCGCTGCTCCAGGCAGCGCGGCTCCACCACGGGGCAGCGAAATTGGAAGCAGCAACCCTCAGGAGGGTTGCGCAGGTCGTGGGTCAGGCCTTCTGTTACCTTAAGCGGTCTTTTCTCTTTGACAGAGGGGATCGCATCGATCAATAATTGCGTATAAGGGTGGTAAGGATGTTCAAAGATTGCGCCTACTGGGCCAACTTCCATCAGGTTGCCCGCATACATCACCGCCACGCGGTCGACCATTTGAGCCTGGAGACCCATATCATGACCGATCATGATCATCGAGACGCCCAGATCATTTTTAACCCCGATCAGTGTTTGGGCCACCACACGCTGCACCACTACATCCAGAGCGCTGGTGGGTTCATCGGCGATGATAATCGCCGGGTGAAGCGCAATTGCCATGGCGATGCACACCCGCTGTTTCATGCCGCCGCTCAGTTCATGTGGGTACATGTTGTAGACTCGCTCGGGGAGGCCCACTCGATTAAATAGGGCTAGGATTCTCGTTTTCAACTCTGATGGAGATACTTTCTCATGCGCCAGGATCGCGTCTCCCATCTGTTCCTTGATCCTCGTGACCGGGTTGAGTGAATTCATCGCCCCCTGGGGGATCAAAGCCAGCTCTTTCCAACGGATGCTGCGCAGCTCTTTTTCTGGCAGGTTGACGATATTCCTTTGGTTGATAAGAATTTTACCGCCCACGATTCGCCCCGGGGCTTGCACCATCTGCAGGATCGCCATCGCTACGGTGGTCTTGCCGCAGCCCGATTCACCCACCAGACCTACAATCTCGCCTTGTTTAACATATAAATTGACCGCGTTCGCTGCAATGACCGCGCCACGCGGCGTAAAGTAATGCACATTCAGGTCCACAATATCCAGGACGTGATTATTTTGCATTTCCGTATCCTCTCAACCGTGGGTTGGCAATCTCATCCAATCCAATCGTCATCATAAAGAAACCGGTAAAGATGATGATCAGAGCAATGATTGGCGGCAGCCACCACCAGACCATGCCGCGCACCAGCGCCGAGCTGGTCATGGCATAGTTGATGGTCATCCCCAGCGAGGGGATGCGGGTAGGTCCTAATCCCAGGGCTTCCAGCCCAGTGGCAGCTAAGATAGCTCCCGAAATCGTCCCGGCTAATGAAGCTGCCAGCCAGGGCAGCATATTGGGCATCATTTCTGAAAACATAATCTCCAGGGTAGGCACATTGGACAGCAGCGCCATGCGGATATAGCCGCGCTCGCGCAAGGTTAACACTTGCGAGCGCACCAGGCGCGTGGGGCCAGCCCAGGCAAACATGGCCAGCACGAGCGCCAGCATCGTCGTATCAGGAAATTGCACGTAGGAAGCGATTGCGATCAAAACGGCCAGGCTGGGGATGATCAGGACCGAGTCCGCCAAGGTGCGGATCAAATGATCTACCCAGCCGCCCATGTACCCGGCAATGGAGCCCAACAATACGCCGATGCCCATGCCGATCACAGCTGCCAGCACCCCTACCTTCAAAGAAGAAGGAACGCCCACGATCAAGGATGCCAGAATATCGCGCCCGTTGCTTTCTGTGCCCAGGGGATGCTCAGGAGAGCCTTTTTCCATCCACATCGGTGGTAAATTGGTGGGCGAAGAAGCCGTGTAGGCCAGCTCTGTGTCCCAAAAGAGCGGCCCCAGCAGGCCAAACAGGGTAATGAACAAGATGATGCCGCAGCCAATCATAAATTTGGAATTCAACCAGGGAGAATCCCAAATGTTTAGTTTTCGCCTGGCCTTTGTTTCTGGATTTGTTTTTTCTGCGATGGCCATGTTTCCTCTCAATATCCCTGAAATCGATATCAGGAAGCGGAGCTTTTCTTGAAAGTGATGCGTGGATCGATGATTGGATACAATAGATCGATAAAGAGCACCCCGGTGGCGGTAATGATGATGATCAGGTTGCAGATGGTCTGCATGACGGCGTAATCCAGGGCAGTGATGGAGCGGTATAAGACATAACCCGTTCCTGGGTAGGCAAAGACCCATTCCACCAGGACATAACCGCCGATCAGGCCTCCCAAGCCCAGGGCAAAGGCAGTCAGGGCTGGCAGGATCGCATTGCGCATGCCATAACGGAAGAAAACGCGGCGAGGGTGAGAGACCCTTTGCCTGGGCCAGTAAGAAATAGTCTTCGTTGTTCACTCCGATCATCAAGCCGCGCATGCCTAAAGCCCAGCCGCCCATCGAAACCAAGATGACGGATAATAACGGTAAAATGGCATGCTTGCCGACATCGAAGATGAACGGCAAATTCCAACCCAGGTCCACATCGCGCGAGTAGCCGCCGGTGGGGGGTAAAATCTTCAGCTGAAATGCGAAGACATAAATCATTAAAATTCCAAACATGAAAAATGGGATAGAAGTGAAGGTCAGGCTGACCGGTAGGATGCTCTGCAGCCAGCCGGGAGTTTTGCGCCACCCCATCAAAGCGCCAATGGTAATTCCAATCAGGAAAGATAGAACCGAAGCTACGGTCAGCAGGCCCAGTGTCCAGGGCAGGGCGGGCTTGACGATGGTCCAGGCTGTGATGGGGAAGCGGGTCAGCGAATAGCCATAATCGAAGCGGATCACGTTGCCCAGGTAGCGAATGTACTGCACCATGAGCGGATCATTGAGCCCGAAGCGTTCTTTATACGATTCGATGATTTCTGTGGCATTTTCCACGTATCCCTGGCTCATCATCATCCGGTTCAGGATCACCGAAACCGGATCCCCTTTTCCCAGGCGGGGGATCAAAAACGTTAAGGTCACCCCGATCCAGATCGTCAGCAGCCACATGGAAACGCGCTGCACAATATATTCCTTCGTAAGGCCGCCCATGCATACCTCCGAGGTAAGAATAAGGACTTCCCGATGGCTCTAGAAAAGAGCCATCAGGAAGTATATCATTGTTATGTAGCTGGTTTACTTAACTTGTTCGATTGTAACGATAACCAGGATGAAATTATCCCACCAGTTGGTTGGCGTCATGTAATAATTATCACTGGTCGGCCAGCCGGTCCAGTAGGTATTGTTGAACGGCACCAGCTTGCGGGCCTGGGCTGAAGGCAGCGCCGGCAGCTCATCGTACAGGATCGCCAGGGCTTCTTCGGTATCTGCCAGAAGCTTGGGATCATCCCACTTGAGCCCGCCAATCTCGTTCACCAGCTCCGTGAAGCGGGGGTTGCTCCAGCGGAAACCGTTTGTGGCGGGTAGGGTATACAGCTCGCCAATAGGCGCAGGGTCACCGACAAAGTTGCGCAGCGTCAGCCAGGGTTCGGCAACCGAACCGCAGGCAAACCAGTTGCTCTGAACCGCGTAGTTTCCGGTGTTAAAGTTGTCGTAGAAGACGCTCTCCAGGCGCACCTTGTTGGCATTGATGCCGAACTTCTGGAGCTGTTCGACGTATACATCGGCGATGCGCTCGAGCTCGATGTACTCAGGAGCCTGGATTTCTACTTTCAGCTCCTGGCCATCCTTGGTCCAATACTGATCGCCCTTGGTGTAGCCCTTGTCTTTCAGGATGGTCTCAGCCTCAGCCAGGTTTGGCGCCAGGAATTTATCCATGGTTTCCTGCGGGATCAGGTCGGCATAAGGCTGCATGGAGGGGTAGGCCGGCCAGAAATAAGGAGCCATAACCGTGGTGCCTTCGTAGGCGATGTCGATGATCTGCTGGCGGTCGACCACGTAGTTCAACACCCAGCGCATCTCTTTATCATCCCAGGGCGCAAGGGCGCTGTTGATTGCCAGGATGCGGGCGCAGGGGTCCAGCCAGGCATAGGGCTTATCGGGGTAGAAAGCTTCCCATTTGTCATTTTGGGCTGCCATTGCCTCGAACGCCCCGAGGGTCATGTCCTGCATGGTGTCAAAGCCGTTTTCAATGCCGGTTTGCGTGCGCACCTCTTCCGTCCCTACGTATGAGTAAATGATCTTCTTCGGTTCAGGCAGCTTGAAGTAGCCCATCTTGGCGCCCCACCAGTTGTCATTGCGCACCAAGATCGTCTCATTTTCGGTGATCTTGGCGAGCAAGTAAGGACCGGTGCCCAGAGGCCAGCCTTTGGCGGGATCGTAGAACGTGAAGGTCATCGGATCAGCAACCGTTTCCCAGATGTGCTTCGGGATTATTTGGTCAGCCCCACCGATCTGAACGCCGAATCGTTCCACCGCGAAGCGCACATTCGGCTTCGTCAGATAGAACGTCATCGTGAAGTCATCCACCTTCTCCATTTTATCGATCCATTCAATATAGGTGAAGTGCTGGCCAAGCCCTTCGGTATTTTTCTGCAGATCGACAGAGTAGATGATGTCATCGACCGTGAAAAGCTCGCCATCGTTCCAGGTGATGCCCTTCTTGAGCGTCAGTGTCCAGACCGAGGAAGTCCTCATTCGCCTCGAATGAATCGGCCATCCACATCACCAGCCCACCATCGCCGTAGTTCAGCATCATGATGGGATCCATGCCCATATCCCTACCCCAACCGGTTGCATTTCCAGGGACGTACGGGTTCCAGTTGTCCGAACCTTCCAAACGATAGGGGTTGTCGATGATCACCGTATCTTCACGTGGGGCATCCAGGTAAGACATCGGATCGACCGCGGCCGGTTCTTCTACCGCAGGCTCTTCCGCCGCGGGCTCTTCAGCAGCGGGTTCTTCAGCCGCGGGTTCTTCAGCCGCGGGTGCTTCGGTCGGGACGACCTCAGCAGGAGGGGCCTCTGTCGCGGGCGTACAGGCACCCAGAATCATGGAAAGCACAACGACTAAAGCAATTACTCGAATCCAGACTTTCATTTTTTCTCCTTCTTTGAACGAACATTTTCATTTAAGTTTTTTAATAAGCAATGGATGGGCTTCTACTTTTGTTGAACAAGCACCTCCTTCCTGAAAAGTCTCACAATGATCTGCGATGTAAGCTAAGTGTATTTATTTTTCGGCTTTTCATGAACCGGATTATCTGAATTTCGACAGGTTGTTGAAGGGTAGATTGAAATCGAAATAGGATTGATCGAATTATAGCAAATATTCGATAAAAATCAAGAGTATTTCCATGAATTGCTTGAAATATGACGTAATTCGTTTATAATATAGGTACAAATCGTGATCAACACTGCTTTATGATCGTTTTCGATCGTAAAGTTGTTTGATGATGATCCGAGATAGATATCTCCTGCAGGTGGTCCAATGAACAAGTCCGAAAGATGGCAGCAGATTGAAGAACTGGTAGATCAACGGGGATTCCTTACGGTTAAGGAGTTAAGCCAGTTATGCCATATTTCCGAGATCACTGTTCGCCGAGACCTGGAATCCCTGGGTTCTCAAATGCGAGTGCGCAAAACCCATGGTGGGGCTGCCTCCCTGCGGGTTGGAGCTTTGGGAGCCGTTGAGGAAGAAACAAACGGCGTTTCCCAATCAGATCAATCGGTTTTCGAGCGCATCGATGTGCTGGTCACTGCGGATATGTCCCCAAAGCTCGCCAACCTGATCGAAAAAAGTATTCGCAAACATAAGATTCCACTCATTGCCAAATCTCAGTCACTTGCAGGTACTGAAACCTGCGTTGCAGTCGATAATTATCAGGCCGGGTTTGAATTGGGGAGGTGGGCTGGTCAGTATGCCCAAGAACACTGCGATGGACAGGCGCATGTTTTGGACCTGGCTTATCATCGCCCAAATACGTTGCTGCGCAGCCAGGGTTTCCTGGCTGGATTACGCGCAGTGATTCCCACTGCTGAGTTGATGCTGTCCATCAATACCCAATCGCGTTACGATATGGCTTACCAGCTCACCGCGACGCGTTAACGGTTCATCCCAAGATTAACATCATTTTTGCCATGAATGATATCAGCGCGCATGGCGCTCACCAGGCCTGCAAAGATTTGGGAATTGACCCTGACCGCCTGATCATCTTGACCTTTGGTGTTGAAGGTCCGCAGATGCTGGATTTGATCCTTCAGGGAGGTTGGATCAAAGCCGGTGTCTGTATGTTTCCCGAGATTGTCGGGACGGTCTGCGTCGAAGCTGCGATCACTGCCTATAATCATCAACAGCTGCCGTCTGAATTGGTGACACCCTTTTGTATCGTTACGCCAGAGACACTGCTCGATATTTATCAAAAAACTCCCGCTGGATGGAAATTGGATTGGCGAAAAATCCCCTGCCAATACCAACTTCCCCTTCCTGTAAATCTTGAACAGCCAGATATGCAGCGCCCATTGCCCAGGCGCATGGGATTTATTTATACCTTCATCGAACACGATTGGTATAAGTCGGTAAATCAGACCATGAAGGAATATACCTCCCGGTTAGGCATCGAGTTGGAGGCCCTTGATTTCGAGCAGACCATCAAAGACGAATTGAATCTGAGAAGGGTTGAAATTGCCAGGTTGGCAGCCAATGAGGTGCAACCAGGAGATACGATCTTCATCGATTCTGGACCCATTTCTGGTGAATTAGCCGAAAGGCTTAAAAACCATAAAAATATCACGGTGATTACTAATTCCATGCCGGTTTTGGAGGTCCTCAATGGAAGCCAGGCTGATATCACCCTGATTAGCACGGGAGGCGCCTTGCGCCGGAGCAGCCAGGCTTTTGTTGGTCCAAATGCAGAAACTACTCTGAAAGAATTTCGCATCGATAAACTATTTCTGATGGTCAGTGGAGTATCCATTAATTTCGGTTTATCTCATACCTATATCTCCGAAGTCACGATCAAACAGTTGATGATCCGCGCTGCCCGAGAGGTGATCCTCCTGGCAGACCATGCTTGTTTTCAGGAAGAGGCGTTGATCCAGGTTGCACCAGTGACGGCTATCCACAAGTTAATTACAGATAATGCTCTTCCTGCGTCAGTTCGGTTGGAATTAGGATCCTTCGGTATTTCAGTCCTCCTTGCCTCTAGGTAGTTTAAAACTTCATACCCTTGAGGGAAATCTGATGGAATATGTCCTGGGCATTGACGGTGGTGGAACCAAAACAGCAGCAGTGATTCTCACATCTGATGGGGAAATCCTTGGATTTGGTGAGGCAGGGGCCTCTACCTACGGGGTGGTCCCGCTGGAAGATACCAAAAATCACATCGCCGAAGCGGTAGACCGGGCACGCCGGCGAGCAGGGATATCAGCGTTTCCTTTCCAGGCTGCTTTTTTGGGATTGGGCAACGTCGTTTCGGAATCAGATCGGTATGCAATCTGCCAGGTTGCGCAGGCATTGGGTCTGGCTGCGGTCGATAAAATCGGCGTCGATCACGATATTCGGGTGGCTTTGGCTGGAGGCCTTTCGGGCAAACCTGGAATTGCGTTGATCCTGGGCACCGGCGCCTCTTGTTTCGGTTTGAATGCCGGAGGGGAAACGTGGCGCGCGGGTGGGTGGGGGCCTTTGATCGATGATGGTGGCAGCGGTTATTGGTTGGGTATTCAAGCCATGCACGCGGCTGTTGCTGCTTATGATGGGCGCGGTAAAGCCACCCAATTGACGTCCCTGGTTATGGAAACCCTGGAATTAGAAAAGATGGATGGCTTGATGAACCGCTTGTATGCTCAGAATATGTCGCGATCCGAAATTGGCGATCTCAGTAAGCTTGTTTTTTCGGCCGCTCGACAGGGGGATGAAATTGCCCTCAAGATCATCCAACACGGGTGTGAACTGCTGGCTGAATGTGTATTCGCCGTTGCCAGGACATTAGAGATGGATGCTTCACAGTGTGAGGTTGCCTTAGTTGGAGGCCTGACCCGGGCTGGCCCGCTTTACCTTGATCCCTTGATTACAGCCATTGGCTCCAGGCTGCCTGGGTGTATTGTTCACCTGGCTGAAATGCCGCCTGTACTAGGAGCCGGACTGTTGGCTTTACAAATTCTTCACCCTGCGTTACCTGGCTCAATATTTCGGAAGCTTCAAGAAGAGAGTTCGCATACCTCATTCGATCTAGAAGAGTCCATCTTAATTCTATAGGAGTGATTATGTCAAAAGTCGAAACGATTTACCTGATCCATCACAGCCATACGGATTTAGGATACACCCATGACATGCCAATCGTGTGGGATTTACATGGTCGTTTTATTGAAGAAGGTCTACGTTTGGCTGATAAATATGCTAACTCGAACGCCGACAGCGCCTTCCGTTGGACTGTTGAAAATACCGCCGTCTTCTATGAATGGTTGAAGCACGCTTCAACGGATCAAGTGGAGCGCTTCGTCCAGTTAGAAAAAGCTGGACGCATTGAAGTCACTGGTATGTATGCAAACCTTACACCTCTGCTCGATGCAGACCAATTAATCGAATCACTGCAATTGGTCGGAGAGCTGCGTGAGAAGTACGGTTTTACCATCAAACATGCCATGAACTGCGATGTAAATGGTAAATCCTGGTCTTTAGTCGATTTGCTGTTGGACCTGGGCATCGAAGGCTTTACCATGGCGATCAACATCCACTTCGGAGGGGCGCCTCTTGACCGGCCGATGCCTTTCTGGTGGCAGGGTCCCAGCGGGCGCAAGATCCTGGCTTACCCTGGATGGGCCTATGATATTGGTTGGCGGTTTGGCATTGGCCGTGATGAGAAGCTCCTGGAAGAGTGGTGGCCGCGCGTGCAGAAGCGCCTGGATGAGATCGATTACCCGATCCCCGCCTTGATGCTCCAGTCCTTCCACCCTTTTGGAGATAATGGCCCAGCCTTTGAAGATTTCACGAAATTTATCGAAGCATGGAATGCCAGGGGACAGGTACCACATATCATTTTTGCCACTCCCCAAATGTGGTGGGATGCAGTCAAGCCATATGGCGATCGCTTGCCGGTCCACAGCGGTGATTGGACAGATTTTTGGAATTTTGGCTGCGCCAGCAGCGCGGTGGAAACCGCTACCAATCGCGGCAGCCGGAACCGTCTGCGCACGGCAGATGCTATTGCCGCGGCTTTGTTAGGTCCCAACCCACCTCTCCCCACGGCGCACACAGATCGCACGCTCAAACGGTACCGCGCGGAAGCCTGGAAGGCGCTCAATTTATGGGATGAACATACCTGGGGAGCAGATTTATCTTTGCGCGCGCCGTATAGTGAAGATACCATCACTCAGTGGCACCACAAAGCCAACTACGCTTACCTGGCGCGCAGCCTGAGCTTGCTCCTCCAGCGCGATGCCCTGGCAGATTTGTCGCGCTGGGTGAAACGGCAAAGCTCTGAGGATTTACTGCTCTTCAACCCGCTTCCCTACCCGCGGCGTATATTTGGCGAGGTGCCCTTTCATGTCGCCAACCCGCGCGGGATGCCCGAAGACGCCACCTCAGGTCGTCATTCTCAGGACAGGGTCTGGTCAACCGATTTTTGGGTTGAGGCTGCCCAAAATCCTGAAGGCACGAACCAGGAGGCACGTCAGGCCATCGGCCCAGTTGAGGTACCTGGATATGGATATAAAATTGTTAAACGATCAGAGCTTATGGATCTAGAAGCTCAGGCTTGGGGTGAAAGCACTGTCGTTGAGAATCAGTATTTCAAGCTCAGTTTTGATACGACAAAAGGCGGGGTAGTTTCCTGGTATGATAAAAAATTAGGCCGCGAATGGGTGGATTCTAAGGCTGGATATCCGCTCAATGGCTTTGTTTTTGAAGAGGTGGCTGATCACGAGCACCCATGGCCGCGCTGGCTGTTATTCCGCATGGATTGGAGCTCGCCTGAGGTGGAATTCAACCGAGGCTGGAAACCCGGGTGGCGCGCTAACCGCCTCCAGCCGACTGCAGTGCGCGTTCATCGTGTCTACTCAACTCCTTTTGGGAAGCGCGTGATTCAAATCTTGGATGCTCCCGGAATCGTCGGCGCATTGGTGCAGAGTGTTTTTATACCGGAAGATGATGCTTTTGTGGAGTTTGAAGTCCTGGTGGGTAATGGGGCAGCAAACGCACCCCGAAGCCACCTATGTTGTCTTCCCCTTCCACCTTCCGGATGCGACTGCCCGGATTGACTTAGGAGGGCAGTCGCTGATTGCTGGAAAGGACCAAATTCCAGGAGTTTGCTTTGACTACTATACTGCTCAAAACTGGGTGGATATGTCGAATACTGAAGCAGGCATCACAGTGGCTTTGCCAGAAAACCCCATGGTCCAATTTGGCGATTTCCACTTTGGAGATAACCAGCAAGAATTCAAGCTGGAGCGTGCGATGCTGTTGGGGTGGGTGACGAACACATATTGGGAAACCAATTTTCGCACCCACCAACCGGGGAGCGTGCACGCCCGCTACCGCATCTGCCCGCACGCCGGAGGATTTGATCCGATTGCAGCGCAACGCTGTGGTTTGGAGGCTGCCCATCACCAGCCTCTCTTGCAGCATTTAGGTGAGCCTGCAGAAAAAGAGCTCTTCCCAGAAAGTGACGCGTTATTACGGCTGCCGGAGACTCTGGATCCAGATCTGCCTATCTTTACCCTGCACGTCAAGCCAGCTCGCAAGGAGCACGGCTTGATTGTGAAACTCTACAATGCCGGTGACGTACCTCAAGCAGGCCGGATTGCCTCCGGTGGTTTAAAAATTACAGCTGCACACGGCTGTGATTTGATGGAAAATCCAACCTGTACCCTGCCTGTTCTCGATGGGGCTGTGGGCGTTGAGATCCCACCTCATCAAGTTTACACGGTTTTACTCTCAATTCACCCCGGAGGAACTGTAAAATGACCACTTCCCGCGAAAGAGTACTCAAAGCACTTAATTTCGAAGAGCCAGATCGCGTGCCTAGGGATTTGGGGGGAATGTTATCCAGCAGTATCAGTGCTTTTGCCTATCCCAAGCTGGTTGCCGCGTTAAACCTTCCTTATCGCCGTCCTCGGGTTTACGATACCTCTCAGATGTTAGCGATGCCAGACCTGGATGTTCTCGATGCTTTGGATATCGATGTGGTAACCGTGCTGGGGACGCTCACCAATGCATTTGACCAGCCGGAGAAATGGCACCCATTTGATTACAACGGGAGATTGCCAGCTTTGGTGAAGGATCCCTCGGAATTTATCCTTGAAGCTGATGGCACCCTTGTCCGGGGGTCGTCCCGCATGCCGCCGACCTCGGTTGTGTTCGATGATCTTCATGGTGGACAGCCATTCACCCTGGACGATTATCCCAAATGGGATTTAGACTCTTATCGCCAATACCTGGCTGCCCAGGAACTGCACGATGAAGAGATCATCGCTCTGCGGGAAGTATGTCGCCGGGTTCGAGAATCATCGGATCGGGCAGTTTTCTTTAACGATGGATCGATTACAGCTGACATTTGCATCCATGGACACGGCGGAATAGCTGTCTTCCCTGTAATATGTTTGACCGAGCCTGAGTATGTGGCTGAGCTGCACCAGATTGCCATGGAACATACCCTGAAGAACATCCGTCTCCTGCTCCCTGAAATCCACCCATTTGTCGATGTGGTCTGGCTTGGCAGTGATGATTGGGGCACCCAAAACAATACCATTGCTTCTCCGAAAATTTTCCGTGAGCTGTTCCTTCCCTATCGCCGCCAGATCAATGCTGAGGTTCATAAAATTGCCCCGCAAATCAAAACATTCCTCCACTCCTGCGGCGCCATTTATAACATTATTGATATGATCATTGAGAGCGGCTTTGACATCCTCAATCCGGTCCAATGGCCCGCAGGGGGGCATAGTTATCAGGAGTGGAAAGACAAGGCCCGCAAGCGGATTACCCTGTGGGGCGGCGGTGTCAATGCTCAACATACCCTCCCACTGAGTTCAGTGCAAGAAGTCGAGAGAGAGGTAAGTGAGGTGGTAAATTACCTGCGTCAAGATGGAGGTTTTGTATTCTGTAACATCCACAATCTGCTTGCTGAGATACCTCCAGAAAAAGTCATCGCCATGTATCAAACAGCTGCCAAGTATTAGAGATAGAAAAAATTGGAAGAGCCTCACTTATCCTGGGATAGGCTTTATACCTTTTTCTTACATTTCACCAACATCTTTCATACATACCCCGTCTATACTCTATGCTGAATCTATAAGTATGGAGTAAGACCATGAAACTCGATAAATTTACCCAAAAATCACAGGAAGCCATCTTTCAAGCCCAGGCCACTGCCCAGGAGTACAGCCACCAGGCCATTGAGCCAGTCCATTTGCTGTTGGCGCTCATCCGTCAGGAGGATGGCATCATCCCTGCTTTGGTGACCAAGGTGGCTGGCAGCGTTTTGGCTTTGCAAGAGGAGCTGCAATCTGAGCTTAAAAGCCGCCCCAAGGTGCAGGGCTCAAACATCGATATCGGATTGGCGCAAGCCACGGTCGATGTGCTGAATGCCGCCGAGCACTACGCCAAAGGGATGCAAGATGACTTCGTTTCCGTGGAACATATCCTGCTCGGGCTGATCGATTCGAGCGAGGGCAAGCGCCTGGCGCAGTACGGTTTGACAAAGGACACTGTTCTAAACGCCCTCAAGTCCATCCGCGGCTCGCAGCGCGTTACCAGTGAAAACCCCGAAGGCACTTATCAATCTCTGGAGAAATACGGGCGCGACCTGACCGCCCTGGCACGCCAGGGAAAGCTGGACCCGGTCATCGGGCGCGACGAAGAAATCCGCCGCCTGGTGCAGGTTCTCTCCCGGCGCACCAAGAACAACCCGGCCCTGATCGGGGATCCGGGCGTCGGTAAGACTGCCATCGCCGAGGGCCTTGCGCAGCGTATTGTCAATGGCGATGTGCCCGAGGGCTTGAAGAAGAAGCGCCTGATTCAATTGGATATGGGCGCGCTCATTGCCGGGGCAAAGTACCGCGGCGAGTTCGAAGAGCGCCTGAAAGCCGTGCTGAAAGAGATCGCTGATTCAGAAGGTGAAATTATCCTGTTTGTGGACGAGATGCACACCGTGGTTGGGGCAGGCAAGGCTGAAGGTTCCATGGATGCCGGCAACATGCTTAAGCCCATGCTGGCGCGCGGCGAGCTGCACATGATCGGCGCCACTACCGTGGACGAATATCGCAAATATGTCGAAAAAGATCCCGCCCTCGAGCGCCGCTTCCAGCCTGTTTTTGTGGAAGAACCGGGTGTTGAGGACACTATTTCGATTTTACGCGGGCTTAAGGAACGCTACGAAGTCCATCATGGCGTGCGCATCACCGATCCAGCTGTGATTGCCGCAGCAACCCTCAGCCAACGTTACATTGCTGACCGGCACCTGCCCGATAAAGCCATCGACCTGATCGACGAAGCCGCTGCCCGTCTGCGCACCGAGATCGATTCCAAACCGCAGGAGCTGGACGAGGTGGACCGCCAGGTGATGCAGCTCGAGATCGAGCGTGAGGCGTTGAAAAAAGAAAAAGATAAGTCTTCAAAAGAGCGCCTGGTAAAATTGGTGGGTGAGCTGGCGAACCTAAAAGAACGCTCGCACCAGATTACGGCGCGCTGGCAGAATGAAAAAGGAGCGATCTCCGAGCTGCGCTTGCTTAAAGAGCAGATCGAGGGGACTCGCACCGACATCGAGCGCGCCGAGCGGCAGTCGGACTTTGAGAAAGTGGCGCGCCTGCGTTATGGCACCCTGCGCGAGCTGGAGGGGAAGCTGGCGGAGGCTGAAAAGCGCCTCAAAGCCGTGCAAAGCGAGGGTGCCTTGCTCAAAGAGGAAGTGGATCCCGAGGAAATTGCCAGCGTGGTTTCGCGTTGGACGGGCATTCCGGTTTCGCGCCTGCTCGAAGGCGAGATGCAAAAGCTGCTCCACATGGAAGATGGTTTGCACCAGCGCGTGGTTGGGCAAGATGAAGCCCTGCGCGTTGTCTCCAACGCCGTGCGCCGCGCGCGGGCCGGTTTGCAGGATCCTAACCGCCCCATCGGCTCATTTATCTTCCTGGGTCCCACCGGTGTGGGCAAGACCGAGCTGGCGCGCAGCCTGGCAGAGTTCCTCTTCGACGATGAACGCGCCATGATCCGCATTGACATGAGCGAGTACCAGGAGAAACATACCGTCTCGCGCCTGATCGGCGCGCCGCCGGGTTATGTTGGTTACGATGAAGGTGGTCAGCTCACCGAAGCGGTGCGCCGCCGCCCCTACAGCGTGGTGCTGTTCGACGAGATCGAAAAAGCGCACTCCGAGGTTTTCAACGTGCTGCTGCAGCTGCTAGACGATGGCCGCCTGACGGATGGGCAGGGCCGCACGGTAGACTTCCGCAATACGCTGGTCATCATGACCTCCAACCTGGGCAACCAGCTTTGGGAGGGTAGGCATACTGTATCGCGCGACGAGATCATGCGCCTCTTGCAGGCGAATTTCCGTCCCGAGTTCCTCAACCGCATTGACGAGATTGTGACCTTCCACCCGCTGCGCAAAGAACACCTGGCTGGTATCGTGGACATCCAGCTGCGGCATGTCTCAAAGCGGCTGGCTGACAAAGGCTACCGCCTGGAGGTGACCGAGGCGGCTCGCGAATACCTGGCTGAAGTTGGTTATAACCCCGACTTCGGTGCTCGCCCATTGAAGCGCCTGATCCAGCGCGAGCTGCAGGATCCGCTGGCGATCAAGATCCTGGCTGGTGAGTTCAAGGAAGGCGAGCTCATTCGCGTAGATCGAGGACCGGAGGGGCTGATATTCGCGGGTGCATTGCCTGT
This sequence comes from uncultured Chloroflexia bacterium, assembly GCA_963754615.1. Taxonomy (GTDB): domain Bacteria; phylum Chloroflexota; class Anaerolineae; order Anaerolineales; family UBA4823; genus CAVVUF01. Next base: position 71,045 of record CAVWGW010000014.1, read on the forward strand.
CGGAGAAGAAGAAACGGCCGCATAATTGTCATTTTTGACTGTGCTGCTTGGCTATTTTGGGGGTTCTACTGCATCGAAAATTGAATTATACGATAAATAAGGTAGCATTTGTTTAATATTTGTTGTATAATCGCTGCATGGCAGAATGGCTCGGTAAAACAATCGGTAAGGTCCGAATAGATAAATATCTGGCCCGGGGGGGAATGGCGGAAGTTTATTTAGGTACGCACCTTACCCTGGAGCGCCCGGTTGCCATCAAGGTATTACATAGCTATATCGAAGAAGATCCCGACTTGCTTGAGCGCTTTCATCGGGAGGCAAAAATTGTGGCTGGTTTACGCCATCCCAATATCATTCAAATCTATGACTTCGATACAATTGATGGACATCCATATATCGTAATGGAATATTTGAAGGGTCCACCTCTCTCTACTTACCTGCGCAATTTGCATAAACGAAATGAGAGGATCCCTCATCATCAAGTTGCCCGCCTCCTCAAGGCATTGACTGCCTCGCTGGATTATGCACATGAACAGAATGTAATTCACCGGGATATTAAACCGGGAAACATCCTCCTCCACGGGAAAGCTGATGAAATCCCGCTTGACCAACCGCTTTCCAATGATGTAGAAGCAATTCTCACGGATTTTGGGCTGGTGCGTATCGCAAATACTGCCTCACAAACCACATCTGGCAGGATCAGCGGCACACCTGCCTACATGTCGCCAGAACAAGCCCGAGGCGATAAAACCGATCGTCGAACAGATATATATTCCCTCGGTATCGTTTTGTATGAAATGCTGGCAGGTCGGGTACCATTTGAGGCGGATAGCACGCTGTCGGTAATCTATAAACAGATCAACGATCCCCCTCCACCAATCCCTGAAATATCTCCTGAAGTTCAAAGAGTAATCGATCGCGCCCTGGTTAAAAATCCAGACGATCGTTATCCAACCTCATGTAATATGGCAGTTGATTTCTTCCTGGCCATCGGCATGACCGAAGATGCTAAAACGATTATTAATGTTTTACCGGACGGTGCCAAAAAGACCCTTAATGAAATTTCCGAGGGTTCTTCTGCAGGTACCACCGCTGTCGTGAAACCGAAACCAGCCAGACGAAAACTTTCACGGCTTGGTATCGGCATCCTTTCAGTGATCGGCTTGCTTGCCTTAGTAATTGGAGGGTTTTTTTTATTTTCTAAGCCTACGATCATACCCACGGCAACCGCTGTTCAAAATCAAGAAACCGTCCTCCCAACGGCAGATATCCCCCCCACCGCAACTGCTGTTCAAAATCAAGAAACCGTCCCCCCAACAGCAGATATCGCTCCCTTGGAGGCCACTGTTTTCCCTGAATTCAATGGGATGGTAGAAATCGCCTCGGGGTCATATGAGGTTGGAACAGTACCTGCTGACCAATATCACAGTGCAACCATGAAAGTAAACTTGGACGGTTATTGGATTGATCAGTACCAGACGACATATGAACAATATCAGCAATATCTGATGGCCACTGGCGTCCAATCACCAGGTATATTGGGAGAAGGGAAACACCCAGTCAGAGGCGTTACATGGGAACAGGCGGCTGCCTATTGCCGTTGGGTAAACAAGCGATTGCCGACCGAAGCGGAATGGGAGGCAGCAGGGCGTGGTCCTGGTGCCAACCCACAGATATATCCATGGGGGAACGATCCCCAGGCTGGTGGGAATGTCAGGAGCCTGCCAGACCAGGACACATACGAGGTGGGTACCTTGCCCTTCAATAAAAGCCCGAATGAAGTATATGATATGGTGGGCAACATATGGGAATGGGTTGGAGAGCCATATGGGAGCACCCCCGAGGGGATGAAGATCCTGCGAGGCGGTCGTTACGGACTACCGGTCTTGGAATTATCTTATCGATTATCAGCAGCCTCAGATGACGTTCGTTATGTGAAATACGCCGGTTTTCGTTGTGCTGCCGACCAGGTGAAGTAGAGGAGTTATCCTATGAATAGCAGAAGTTCTTATTGGTTCAAATGGGTTGCATCAGTGATCGTCCTGACTATGATTTTTTCGGGGTGTGCCAACAAAGCATTAGAGCCGGCGGCTGCGCCATCATCGACGCCTGAGACCATTCCACCCACGCAAGCAGTGGTAGAGCCCACGGATGCGCCATCACCGACCCCTGAGGCTATTCCACCCACGCAAGTGGCAGCAAAGTCAACCCCTGAGCATGGTCTTGAGACGGTTGCTGACAGGGATGTGCTGTACCATGATAGCTTTGCAGATCCGACTTCAGGCTGGCCTGCAGAAGAGAAGTTCGACAATTACTTCATCGGCTACCATGAGCCGGAATTTTATCATGTTGAGGTCACGAGCCCAAATTACAAGACGGCCGTCTACGAGCCTGAAAAGGGCGACTTCAGCGATGTGACCATCGCGGTCAAGGCATTCACTGCTTCGAGCAAGACGGCAGAGACCGGCGATTTTAGTTTTGGAACGGTGTTCCGCCGCTCGGGAGATAATTTCTACGCCTTTACCATCTCGCAGCGCGCCAAGAAATGGTACGTGCTCAAGAGCTCGCCAAATGCGTTGACCGTTCTAGCGGAAGGCACAGAAGAAAGCATCCATGATCCGGAAGGAGAAGATGTGCTGCGTGTGGATGCTCAGGGCGCCAGCTTTTTCTTCCACATCAATGACGAGCTGGTAGGCCAGGTAACCGATCCTGATTATGCGACCGGTGAAGTAGGTCTGTATCTCCAGACTTTTGATATCACCAAAGCCCATGTCCACTTTGATGAGCTGACCATCAGTCTCTTAGAAGAGCCTCAGCCCCAGGCATCAGATGCGGCGCTGTACCATGATAGCTTTGCGGACCCGACTTCGGGCTGGCCTGCCGAAGAGAAGTTCGACAATTACTTCATCGGCTACCATGAGCCGGAATATTATCATGTTGAGGTCACGAGCCCCAATTACAAGACGGCCGTCTACGAGCCTGAAAAGGGGAACTTCAGTGATGTGACCATCGCGGTCAAGGCGTTTACCGCTTCGAGCAAGACGGCAGAAACCGGCGATTTTAGTTTTGGAACGGTGTTCCGCCGCTCGGGAGATAATTTCTACGCCTTTACCATCTCGCAGCGCGCCAAGAAATGGTACGTGCTCAAGAGCTCGCCAAATGCGTTGACCGTTCTGGCGGAAGGCACGGATGAAAGCATCCACGATCCGGAAGGAGAAGATGAGCTGCGTGTGGATGCTCAGGGCAGCAGCTTTTTCTTCCACATCAATGACGAGCTGGTAGGCCAGGTAACCGATCCTGATTATGCGACCGGTGAAGTGGGCCTGTTTCTCCAGACTTTTGATATCAGCAATGCCCATGTCCACTTTGATGAGCTGACCATCAGCGCTTTTGAGCCGTCGTTGACTTGTGAGGTCAAGGCGCTATCGCTGCATGTGAGAAGCGGGCCCGGCACGGAATATCCACCTTTCACCTTTTTAGGGAATGGTGATACGATTGCGCCCCTTGGGCGCAGTGAGGATGGAGAATGGCTGTTCATTGGCCTGGAAGGGAATGACAACCATGGCTGGATCTACAATTCCACCAGTTTTCTGACTTGCACTACAGCTGTTGATAACCTTCCCGTCACACCTCCATAACGGGAAATTTCTTCGCGGTTTTGATGCATACCACCAATGGGTATCTGATTTATTTCGCCGGGTGTTCCAGCAAATAATCACTGGGAGATGAAACATGAAACACTACGATCTTATTGTTATCGGTTCGGGCCCGGCTGGGGAAAAGGGTGCGGCACAAGCCGCAAACTTTGGAAAAAGGGTGGCTATCGTGGAACGATCATCTCGTGTGGGCGGGGCGGGAATTAACACAGGTACTGTTCCATCAAAAACCTTGCGCGAGTCTGCATTATACTATTCTGGGCTTCGTCAACGCGGTTTGTATGGCATTGATTACTCGCTCAAAGGGAATATGTCTGTTGCCGATTTTATGTACCGAGAACATATCCTGGCTGATAATGAGCATAAACTGGAGAATCTCAATCGCCAAAACATAACCCTTATCCATGGTGAAGCCTCTTTCAAGGATTCTCATACAGTTCGTATTGCCTCCGTATCCGGCGAGAATGTAATTCATGGGGATGTCATTCTCATTGCAACAGGTTCATCGCCCTTGCATCCTTCGGGAATTCCATTTGACGGGAATTTGATATTCGACTCGGATACCATTCTGCACATGAATCGAATCCCGAAAACGATGGCTGTGGTCGGCGGCGGTGTGATTGGGACTGAGTATGCATCGATTTTCACTGTACTTGGCGTGAATGTGATATTGATCGAACCAAAAGAACGCGTTCTTCCTTTTATTGATACAGAAATGATCCATTGTTTGATCGATCAGTTGAAAACGCTCGGCCTTAAATTTGCATTGGGCGATGAAATGAAAGAGATCAAGCCGCAAGGGAACCATGTCCAATTGAGGTTGGAAACCCTTGGCGTGTTGGATGTGGATATCGCATTGATCACTGCCGGCAGGCAAAGCAACGTGCAGGCTCTTGGTCTTGAACGGATCGGTGTGGAAATGGAAGACCACGGGATTATTCTTGTCAATGAAAAGTATCAGACCAGTGTGCCAAACATATATGCGGCGGGTGACGTAATCGGTTTTCCAGCATTGGCTTCCACATCCATGGAGCAGGCGCGCGTGGCGATGGTGCATGCCTTTGATTTGGAACACAAAGAGGGTATTTCACCTGTCCTGCCGCTGGCCGTGTATACCATCCCGGAAATTTCCTCAGTCGGTCTGACGGAGGATGATTGCAGGGCAAAAAGTATTCCATATCTGATTGGGCGCGCCTATTACGAGAATAGCCCACGCGGACAAATCATCGGAGATATGAGCGGGATGATTAAACTCGTTTTCTCGCCCGAGGATAAGAAGCTGCTTGGCGCACACATCATTGGTGAGCAGGCTTCAGAATTGATACACATCGCGGCACATGTGATGCTTGTGAACGGCGCGATCGATACGTTCATCAGATTGGTCTATAACTATCCCACGCTGGCTGAACTATATAAAGATGCTGCGTATGATGGATTAGGAAATTTGGAAGCTTGGCTGGCATCCACGAAATGAGCAATAAAAGAAACCGATTGCCATCAAAAATATTCCGATCACGAGCAAAACGTAAGTGCTTGCCATTCCATTATTGTGGAAGACGATCCCTGCTACGATCAGGAGAGGACCCGGAAAGAGCAGCATGTAGCGGTTTTTCTTCCTGACTGCTAAGGTGAGGATGCCCACCCCGCAGATGGTGTAAATGCCTGTAATGAGCAGCTCGCCTCCCCAGCGAACCAGGAATCCCACTTCCGGTGCAGTGTATCCGCCAGCAGGAGTTTCCTGGCGGGTGATGACCACAGAAGGCTGCAGCCAACCCAGGTCTTGAGGGCAGAGCCGGATCCAGCCTGCCATGAAGCGCCACTCCCCTTTAGCAGGATAATCTGCTGTCTGACCAGCGCGCACTCCAAAGTGGAGGTGCGGCTCTAGCGGTTCATCCGCACTGCCACCGTTTTCATTGGAGTCACCCAGGTAGGCGATCAAATCACCCCGCTTTACTTCCGTGCCTGACTCTAATTTCCAGCGGCTGGGGCTGAGGTGACCGTAGAGTGAATACAGGTTCACCTGGTGATGGTCGATAATGATCAGCCAACCGTAACCGGCCTCCCTCCCCGAGAAACTGATGCGCCCGTCCGCCATGGCATAGACCGGTGTTCCCGCTGGTCGCTGGTAATCTTCGGCGGCATGATACTGGCGTTCGCCATATTCGTGACATTCTGAGATATTAGGATTGCATTCGTTGGATACGCCGAACCAACCGAAGAAAAGCTTTCCATCTATCATGGACGCCTCGAGAGGAAAACGGAAGGGCAAGCTGTCATCACCTGCAATTTCATCTGCCTCGATCAATCCAATGGGTGTGCTGGATGGGCAGGTTTCTGGGTACTGCTTGCTGCAGCCTGCCAGGAGTAGAAGAAAGATGCTAAAGCTTGCCAACAGGTGAAAAAAAGACTGCCAAATTTTCCTTGATCTGATGACGCCTGGATTTTTCATCTAAACCCCTTTCGTTATAATCCCCTTTCGTTTTTCAGAATGAATTATTTTTGCCTTCACTGTTTATAGTCTCAGTCATCATATCTACCTAACGTTCCGATCCAGGCGCCCAACCTGGCAGTGTAGAGCACGACATGGTAAGAATTGCTCAGCAGTAGCAGATAAATGGCAGGGAGAAGGGTTGCGAAACCTGCACGTGCGTCTATGATCAGCATCGCGATGGCGAAAAACAGCAGGAGCAGCCCGCAGGTTAATATCAGGTATCGGTATGCCAGGAGTAGATGAACCAGGTAAATTTCGAGCCGCTCACGCGCCAACCGCCGCCGATTGGACATGATATATTCCTATGCTCCCAGGCTTCAAGGAGCAACTGGTAACTCGAGAAAGAGGCGCACCCGCTCGAAAAATTCCTCGGGACATTCGTGCCAGAAGTGCCCACAATGAGAGAGCACGACCGTTTCCATAGCGGCATTGGGCATGGCCGCGACGATAGCCGGGCTGGCAATCGAACGAACCAGATCGTCATCGCCCCACAGGTTCAGCACACGCTGGTTCAGCCCGGCCAAGTCAGTGGTCAGATTGTAGCTCGCATTCGCCGCCCAGGTTAGATCACTCACTTGAGCTGTTCTTTCGTCGAGCTGTGGCGCGCGGCCTGGGTCATCCGCCGAGAACCAGAAGTTCGGATCCGAGAAATAGGCTGGCAAATAACCCCTCTCGGCTTGGATGCTGCCCGGTTCCGGGTTCTCGGAAATAATCCCTTGCTGAGCCAGTTCGATGATGCGCTGGATGATAGCCTGCTGACACAATAGGGTTCCATCCCGCGTGGGTGGTCCGCTGCCCATGAGGATGATTGAGCGTACTCGCTCAGGATAGAGCGTGGCATAGCGTAGGGCCACGATGCCGCCCCAGGAGTGCCCGAACAGGTGTACATTATCAGCACCAGTAGCCTTGCGCACAGCCTCCAGATCCTCAGCGTACTTTTCCAGCGTGTAGCTGGCGAGGGCGGCTGGCGGGCTTGACGAACGACCGACGCCTCTTTGGTCGTAGGTTACCACAGCCAGGTCGGGACCAGCGAGTTTTTCAAGGTTCAGCATGTAGTCGCTGGTCATCCCCGGCCCGCCGTGGATGGCAATGAGTACATTGCCTGCTTGTGGATTGCCGGTTATTCGCGGCGTACAAGGTTACGCCGGAATTCTGTACATCTAAATCCTGGGGTTCAATTTTCATAGGGGTTGTTTCCTTATTACAAGACAGCAGGAAAAGTACACAACTTATCCCGACGAAGAATGTGAAAGACTTGTTTCTCATAACTTCTCCGTATTTGTTGCCGAGGGACTTCAGAGGGGATCAAGGAACCTTTGATTTCCAGTTTTGAATGGCTTCGATGGCTGCCTCTAATTGAGGATCCTTGCCTTGGAGGAGCGTTTCGCGATCGAGCAGGATTTCGACGTCGGGTATTACGCCCCGCCCTTCGAGCACTGTGCCATCTGCCGTCCGGGTCTGCGCAGCAGGATACATTAGCACCGCGCCGTTCGATAACTGTATCACTTCTGCGACGACACAGATTCCTGCGCTGCGCTCTCCGACGACCTCGGCGCGGCCAATGGTCTGCAGCGCGCCGCTGAATTCCTCGGCAGAGGAAGCGCTCATCACGTCAATGAGCACGACGAGTGGACCACTGTAGGCATTGGGGAACGGCTCAAGATAGACTTCCTGGATCGAGTCTCTACCTATGTAGCTCCAGACCAATTCTCGCTCCTGGATGAGTTGCTCTACCAGTGCTTTTCTGATCGGGAAGATCCCGCCGTGGTTTCCGCGCAGGTCGATAATCAGACCGCGTGTGTCTCGCAAGGTTTCCAGGGCTTCCAAGAAGCGTTGATCGATTGGAGGTACGAAGGCGTTGAAGCGTATGTAGCCGATCCCCTCTTCCAGCCGTCTGCTTTCAAAATCCACATAGAAGGGAGGCAACTCTTCACCCAGGTCGACACGGCCGTTCCGCTGTACTCGCTGGAGGGTCACCTCGTGTGCTGCCCCATTTACATCCAGGTAGACCAGGGAGACCTTCGTATTGAGTGGCCCGTATACCTGTTCCTGCAGCTTGCTGGTGAGGCGCTTACGCTCGTTGCGCTCGTGCAGCGGTGGGATGGGCCAGACCTCGCTTGCCCACTGTTCGACGGTTTTACCGTCGAGACTTTGGATAATCAGGCCGGGGCGCAGCCCGGCCTGATCTCCCGGTGATCCTGGCTGGACAGACACGATAACTGCCTCACCATCCATCAAGCGGATATCAATCCCGAGGCTGCCATCCGCTGAAAGCACCGGCTCTAACTGTTCTTTTTCCTCCGGCGGAACAAAGCCGATGTGCGAGACGTTCAACTCGAACAGCATTTTGTTGGTGAGTGCATAGAACGTTTTATCGTCATATGCAGCCGCGATATACGGTGCATAACGATCATGAGCTTTTTCCCAATCCAAACCACCAAAATTGGGGTCAAAGTATTTGTCGTTCACCGTTTGCCATACGGTTTCAAAGATGCTCGAGTATTCGTTCACTTGAGGTTCCTCGATCTTGCGGATAGCATCCAACACCACTTCCGGTGCATCCTCATGCAAATAGTGGCCGCTCTCTGGAACTAATCCAAATTTTCCTTTCGTAGATTTGATTGCCAGCTTCAGGTTCTGTTCGATCCAGAACTGCTGAAAAGCTTTGGCTTCTGCCCCGAAAGCCGGGTTCGGTTTGCCGCTCCCGATCACGATCAACGGGATGTCGCCAAACGACTCAATAGCCGCCACCTGGGAGGCGCTCTCTGAAATGAGCTCAGCATTTTCAGAAGCGACCGCTTCCAGGTAATTTACTTTCGCCTGTGCTTCGGCATCCGTCGATAGGCGCATTGCCTCGACCGTGCTCTGCAACTCAGCCGTTTGCTGCTCAAGCATCCGGTAGAGCTCTGGAAATGCTTGCCCGCTGATGAAAGGCAGCGGCGCCGGGTCGAGCAGGATCAGACCAGCCACCAGGTCTGGATAACGGTCGGCAAACACCTGCATGTTCAGCCCTCCCAGCGAGTGTCCCACGAGCACATAAGGCCCTTCAACATGCGCTTTCTTGAGCAGTTGCTGCAACTCATCAGCAGCGCGCTGGCTGGTACGCGGCAGCGGACCAGGCTCGCTGGATCCGTAGCCAGCGCGGTCGTAGGTGCAGACGCGCGTGATTTCCGATGCCTGGGTTTGGAAAGCCTGCCAGCGTTCCATCGTGTCACCAACCCCAGTATCGATCACCACTGTTGGGCTGCCTTTGCCGGTACAGCGGATGTGCAGGCGGTGTGTGCCAATGCTCACTAACTTATCCATGTCATCTCCTGTATCTGCACTACAGGCCGAGAGTGCGAACACCAGTAATGCTATCACGATCCAAATTCGCCATACCATAGTACCTCCTTCGAATCTCTTCTTCAATCCATCGGCCAACCATAGGCTGAAGCGATGCTCAGCAAAATCTCAAAGCGCAGCATGCTGCCGCTGGCGCTGTTGGTCATCACTACGGCGCCCTTCCCAAGCTGCGGATAGAACCACATGATGCTGTTCGACCCCCAGGTGCCCCCGGCATGCCAGACTTTTGATCCCTGGCTGGTGCTTTGCAGCTCCACCCCCAGGCCAAAAGCATCGCTGAGTGGGGAATCCATAATTCCAATTTGTGGCGACAGCATCTGCTGTGCCATTTGCGGCGACAGGAGATGACCGGTCTCGCCCTGGTAAGCTTTCATCAGGTCGATCATGAAAAGGGCTAAGTCCCCTGGCGTGGTCCACAAGCTGCCGGCAGCGTGGAAGGGGAAATTGGCCCTGCCGCCCTCCACCACCTTGCCATCTAAAGTGTGTTCGCTGGCTGAAAGGAGGTGCAGGTTCTGCGGGAGAGGCTGCTGGTAGCTGCTGTATGCCATACCCAAACGGTTCAATACAACCTCCTGCATAAAATCCTCGAAAGGTTGGTCAAGACGGTCCTCAACCAGCAGCTCCAGGATCGCGTAATCGGCATTGGTATAGCGGTAGCTGGTCCCAGGGACATTCACCACGCAGGTGGGCTTAATATCATCCTCCGGGATGCCTTCGAGAAGTTGCCGGAGGGTTGTCTCAGGCACCTCGTCTCCAAAGGTAACATACGCCGGCATAGGTTCGTCAGGACCGCGGTTGGTCAATCCATCCTCTAAACCGGCAGAATGGCTCAGCAGGCGGCGCAATGTCACTTTCTCATGGAGGGTGAATTCATTCTCGGGCACTTGCCAGGATTTGAGCGTCTGGTTCACATCCTCATCCAGGGTCAAGAGGCCTTTCTCTACCAGGGTGAGGGTCGCGGCTGCCGAAAGCGACTTGGCAACCGAGCCGGCATGGAACAGGGTTTGAGGTGTAACTGCCTCGTTCCCATCAGCCACGCGCATGCCATAACCTTTTGCCCAAGCGATTTTAAAATCATCGATCACCACCACACTAACCCCAGGCGCCTGGTAAGCTGCCATGCGTTCCGCCAGGCTGGCAGCGGTGCCCCATTCTGGTTGTGCATTTTCATTTATACGTACCAGACCGTTTTCTACCTGGGCGATGTGCTCGTCCAAACTGTCAGGCAATGGAAGAGCAGGCTGATTGCTTTGCTGATTTACTTCGAGTGGATATTTGGTTGGCATGTCTAATTCCTTTCTATTGATCGAGGAGAACCAAATCGTGGTCAGGGCGGTAACTCCGCCAAGAAAACAACAGGTCAGAAGAGGGATTAGAATTTGTCTGCGCATGTTTTTACCTCATTTTCGCCCAACAAATAAAATGACAGTATCAAAGGTTTCGAAGCTCGAGAATCATATTCGCTGAGCAAGCATCTATCGAAAACGAAATTCAAACCTCAGTCGATTATCCAAAATTGTGCTACACCACCAATGGAAGGAGAACATATAACAGTACATCAATGGTGGAATGGGTAAGTATGGCGCACTCAAGCCCATAGGTCCAATACAACCAACCAAATGCCAAGGCTAATAATCCGTTCCCTAAGATCGCCCGAATGACCAGGCCAGCCATCAAAGGCAATCCTAGTGCGGAAAGATTGAGCAAATGGAAAGCACCAAACAAAACAGCCACGATCAAGTTCGTGAGCCAGAATCCAACCGGTTTTGTCCTGCCGGTTTCATCATGCCAGATCCACCCGACCATCCAAATCAATACGGTCAACAAACCTAAGCGGAACCCCACTTCTTCGGTAATCCCGGCGGATATCGCCGCCAATAGCGTCGTCCACCAGGGTCCTTGGGTTGTTTCGCCTAGCGCAGAGAGGGGAATGTTCTGCGCCTTGAACTCTTCCAGGATCATGGGCAATGTTAGGTAACGAACACCGATACCGATGGCAGTCAACACACATGCAGCCACCAATGCGGTTAAGGCAATCCCTCCGATTTTTCCCTTCAAAGGCTCTTTATTGACCCACCCTTCGATGAAAGGTAATCCTAATCCCACTCGCGTTGCCAGCAGTGATCCTATTCCACCTGGCAGCCCATAGATGACGAAGTTTGTCAGCACAACACTGAGAATGATTTCCGGCCAAAGCTTTGGCTGGTCAGCATACCCGTTTGCGATGGCCATCGGAACTCTCATCAGGCAACCAACAAGCACCAGGGCGAGCACGATCAAGAGCACTTTCCAGGAAAATTTTCGTTTGGTTGGTAAAGTTATTGGTTTCATTTTATTCCTCCTGTGTGAGGTATGTTCTGAATTACATGCAGCATCCTCTAAATTGAGTTTATAGGTTCCTTATATTTGTTGAGCTGACGAATTCGTTGATTGTTTTTAGCACGAGTTCGGGATTCTCCTCAACAATATCGTGGTTGTTCTCTTCTGCAATGAGCAGTTGATGCTTTTCAGATCCCATCATCATTTCCTCGTGGCATCGGCGCCATAGTTCTTTCATCATGGGGGGATTTCCAGATGTGATTAAGATGACCGGTATCTGTTTCGGAAGCTCCTTCCCTCGCATAGCCGCAAAACTTTCGGAGGAGAAATCGACCATTCGATTCCCTGCCTTTTGATAATTCTCTGTCGGATTGGGAAAATAAGGCGTAACCGCGTTAAGGTTATCCAGACCAAACTGATCGACGAATTTTACATTCATCGGATCGATTAAAACCAAACCGCTGACCAGATCAGGATATCGGGAAGCGAAAAGCTGAACCAAATATCCTCCATATGAGAGCCCCGCAAGGATCAGTTTGTCCTTGACCCCCAGCATTCCCAGGCATTTCTTCAACGCCTTAACTTCATCGACTGCGTTGAAATGGTTTGGTCCGAGCTCACTTTGACCGAAACCAGAACGGTCGTAGCTCATGACCCTGAAACCGGTCCATGTTGCCAGCCTATCCTGGATTTCCTGATAGGATTCGGAATATTTCCCTCCCCCGGCTTCTAAGACAATCGTATATTCACTTGGCATATCCGATAAAACCACACGCAGCTTATGTGTGCCGATGTCGACGAATTTATCCGATTTAACAATTTGAGAATTCATCCTGACCTCCAAAAAAGTTATCTTTGTGTATTGCTTCTCAGGCTGCGGAAAACAGGAACCGTGTCATCAATATCATGGCGCACAATTAAGGTAAATACCCGGGATTGGTTGATTTTTCATACTATAGCGTATGGGTGGATGAGTGATCATCACCCATTTTGATGATTAGCTTGGGTATTAAAGCGAAAATCCCGTTTTTATTATTTCGCATCGAACAACCCGCCTAGCCACTCCGACAATGTCTTCCAATAATCCGCCATCGCTCCGGTGAGTGCATGATCGGCCTTGGGAAAAACGATGATCTTGAAGTTCTTATTCTCTGCCTGGCTAAGATATTGCTCGTACAATTCTGCACTCTTTTGTGCAGGCACAAGTTGGTCATCTGCTCCGAAAATCGCCAGGACAGGGCAGGTCACTCTAGTCAGAAAATCCTTTGTGTCGGTCAGCAAACTCGCATCCGCTTTCCCCTCCATGTCAGTGAGCTGTTCCGGAGTGATTCTACGGAGCTGCGGCAGATAGACTGATTTCAGATACAGCGCTTTCGTCCAAGGCTCATCTTGAACGGTTTCCAGGTTCTTAATCACTGCCTGAAGCGAGTCTGTTGGGGTCATCCCTCCTGGCTCGTAGACGAGTTTCATGAAATCCTGCCACGGGCCATCACCGAGCTGCGCGGCGGTAGCCTGGTTGGCTGCCTGGTAGATCGGTTTGGAGAGCTGCCAGTCGATTAGCAGGCGGGCAAACAGTCCTGCCTTGGTAACATCGCTTTCGGATAGGCCAGCCGCTTTGCTTTGTGTCTCGACACCCCAAACCTGCTGCTCGGCGACCGACACCCCGGAGCCGGATACTGAGATGAGAAAAGCTACCTCCTGGGGGTTGTCTGCCGCTGCCATTTCGATCACCCAACCTCCCTGGCTGATGCCCCAAAGGCCAACGCGGTCGGGATGGATATCCGGGCGGGTTTGCAGGTAGTTTAGCGCTGCTATCGCTTCCTGGGCGCGGTCATCCAGCGTCTCGAAGCGTGAATCGCCTGTGGAAAGGCCCACCCCCGGCGGATCGTAGCGCAATACGGCGAACCCATCTTTAACCATGTTTTGAGCTTGATCCTTCAGGTAGGAATTAAAAATGCCTGAGCGCAGGCCGCTGTATTCATTGGCTGCCCCTGAGATGAGTACAATCGCCGGAAACGGGCCGGGTTCATTCGGCAGGGTAAGGGCACCGTATAATTGGTTAAAGCCGCTGGAGAAGGTTACCGTTTCTTCGATCCACGGTGTGGATCTAGTCTGGGCCGGCGTCAGTGTGCTGGTGGCGATTGGCTTGGGTGACTGTTTTTGAGGAGCCGCACAAGCGCACAGGCTCCAAACCATCAAGCTGATAAAAGCTATTGCTGAAAACGACTTGAGAAATTTCATGACGAGACTTCCTTCTTCCATGCAATTCAGTCATTCCGATAATTCCCGCTCGCGGTACACCGCCGGGTGATCGGAGGGCAGTTTCTTCCACATCCGATCAGCCATGATGAGAACGAGTGCAACAATCGCCATGGTCACGATGAGGACCTCAAAATCCAAATTTGCGAAAAACGCGATAGCAGTATTGGCGGCCGCATGGGTGATGCCTGCCACAAGGATGCTCCCTTTGGCGCGATTACAAATCCATACAATGAACACCGAAAACAGGATGTGGATTAGATACTCCTCGATCCAGAATTGCAAGGTCAAGACCGGCTTCCCTTCTGCCTGCCATAAGAAGAAGTGCCACGATGTCCAGAAAAAAGCCATGACCAGGGCAGCGATCATAGGACTGGTACGAGTCTGCAGCCTGGGCATTGCAAATCCACGCCAACCTACCTCTTCCCCGGTGGCATTGAAAAAGAAGAGCTGGTAGAAGAATTTGACCGTGACCAATCCGATCAGTGCCAGGCCGGTATCTGGGAACTGGTGGGCTGTGATAGGCTGCCTGCCGAGCACGCTGCTGATGAGAACTGAAAGCAGGATCAAAGCCGGGGTCAACACCAATCCCAAAAGAGACCAGCCCCACACGCCACGCAGCCGGATCAACGAGGATAGGTACTCTTTTACTGACGGAATGCGTGAATAAGTCATTCCAATCACGAAGGCAACTGGTACCACCACTACGAAGATAAAACCGATCAACACGGGGGTTAATGGAATGTGATTGAATAATGTGGTGTGGGCAATAAAAACAAGCGCAGACACGACCCACGCTACACAGAAGGCGATCCAAAATGCTTTACGCCTCCCTTGCCTGGGTTGCGTGTTTGTTACCGCCGTAATGATGATCCCTGCCAGCGCGGGACCGCAGGTTGCTACAGAAGCCAGCGGCAGCAGCAAGACCTGGCCCTGCACATAGAAGCCGCCATAAGAAAACCCCAGTCCCCAGGTGATTGAATAGGTAAGGATAAAGAAAGCCACCACTTGATGTCGCTTGATCCATTCAATGAGTTTTTTCATATGTCACTCCTTTTTTTCGTTAAAACTCTTCTCTACCCCACCGCAAAATGGCTAACGTGATGAAGATCACGATCAGAACCCCTGTGCTGACCAGAGGGAAGTACCAGCCTGCCGGCAGTGTCAGCCCTGTCCCAATCGCCAATGCCAGCTGGATCAGGCCTTCTGGAAGGATCGCAACGAGCCAGGGGGCAAGTTTTCCCAGGAGCTGGGGCAGGACACTCATGCCGATCCCGACGGCAATCGGAATCCCGATGACTGGGCCTGTGGAGTTAAACAGCGTTCCTAGCATCAACGCCAGCGCCAGGTAGAACAGCAAGAGCACGCACACAACTCCGCTTGCAGCGATAAATGGCGCAGGATTGAAATAGGTACCCGCCTTCAATGCAAGCTGCAGGTAAACCACCAGGCTCTGCACCACAATCAGGATGATAAACATTGCCCAACCATGCCCGACGAGCTTCGAAAAGATAAAGGAGCTGCGGCTGACCGGGTTGGAATGTATCCAGGCGGCTGTGCCGAATTTCTTTTCATTCACAATCAGCCCCTGGGAGAGCACCATCACACCCAAGGAGGTAAAGAGTGCCTCCATCTGGAGGAATACTTTGACCAGCTCGTTGACCCCAGACCCGTTCATGTTCATGTCTGCAGAAGGGTCAAACAACGGAATGGCCCACAGGATAAAGGCAATAATCCCATTGGAAATGAACAACCAGATCAGAGTCTGCACCCACCATTTGCGCGTCCCCCACCACAGGCTGTTTTCTTTCCTCAGCAGGTTCGAAAAGCCGCTGCGCCAGCCATGTTCAACCACCGATTGGAGATTTTCACCGCTGGACATCTCTACCTCCTTCGACGATACTCAGAAACACATCTTCAAGCTCGTACTTCATCCGTCCAAATTCAACCACCTTCAACGCCTCGTCACAAACCAAGAATTTGAGCATTTCAGATTTCGCAGCCGCCTCGTCCGTCACAGATACCTGCCAGGTCGTTTGCGCCTCTGATGGAATTACTTTGATACCTGATACCCACGGCAGGCTGGCGAGGCGCGTCTGGGCTGATGTGGCATCCCCTTCCAGCACAATCTTATAAATTGTGCCCTCGCTCCCTGTCAGCAGTTCTTGCAGGGGCGCCTGGGCCACCAGCTCGCCCCGGTTTAAGATGGCGACTGTATCACTCACCTGCTGCACATCATCGAGGATGTGCGTGCAGTAGAAAATTGTGGCATGCTTGCGTAAGCGTGCCATCACATCCAGTACATCTCGGCGTCCCTGTGGGTCCAGGCTGGCAGCCGGCTCATCCAGGATCAGCAGCTCCGGGTAGTTGATCTGCGCCAGTCCAATCCCCAGGCGCTGCAGCTCACCGCCCGAAAAACCGTGAATCGGGCGGTCAGCCTTATCATCCAGCCCCACCAGCTCAAGCGTTTCATCGACGCGCTGCTCGATTTCAGCGCCAGGTCCGCGGTAGAAAAAGCATGCCCTGAAGCGCAGCATCTCACGCGCCGTCATGTGCTCGTAAAAGCGTGGATTCTGCGCCAGGTAGCCGATCTTCCGGCGCACTTCCAGGCTGTCATGGACAATGTCATGACCGCACATCCTCCCGCCTCCTGTGGTCGGACGCGTCAACCCCAGCAGAAGCTTGATCGTCGTGGTCTTGCCAGCGCCGTTGGGTCCCAGGAAACCGAAGATCGAATTCTGCTGCACCTTCAGGTTCAGCGATCGAAGCGCTTGAATGTTTTTATACGTCTTGCTTAGTTCATGTGTCTCGATGGCAAAAGATGTGGATATATTCATCTCAACTATCCTTTCGATAGCAAGACTGCACCAACCACGATGGCGAGCATAACGAGTAACAATGTAATGCCAACCAACCCCCACCGCGCCAGGCTGGGGTTGGATGCAGCCCATGTTTGACCTGCACGGGTTGAGGTGCCCAGGTATGTTATCCCCATGATGATGAGAAACCAGCCTGCCCCACTATCGTTCAAGACGAGTATGAACCCTACAATGAACGAAACGGCTGCGGATAACCATAACCAAACTCTTTGACGGTTGTCCATCGAAAACTCCTTTCTCAAATTTACTGAAAACAGCTCGAAACAGCTTTACTTATGTTTATAGTTGGTAATACACAACCCGATGGGCACGTTTTACCATCATGAACGCCCCGGCCAGATTATAAGCAAAGCGGAACCCCGGGTTAAGATGGTCCAGGTCGGGATCTTGGGTGAAATACCATTCCTCTAAGAGGCGGATGCCATGTGACCAGGCTTCAATCTCGTGGGGGTCATCCATCCCCCATCCAATGGTTGCCCCTGTCTGCTTTAGGGAAGGATGCTTGATCGCTGAACGAGCCGTCATCCGGCTAAAAACATCCGCGACCAACCTGCAGCCCGGGAATGTCTTCTGTAACTGGAGCAGTAAATGCTTGACTTCCGCCTCGTTCAAGTACATCAGTAACCCCTCCGCCACTACCAACACCGGTCGACTTTCTACCTTGACCCTCTCCATCCATTCCAGGTCAGTGACTGATGAGGCAATCAGGTGGTAACGTTCCAGCGCTGGGTAAAACTGCTGGCGAAGCTCAATGACCGGCAGCATGTCCAGGTCGTACCATTCAACTTTACCGTTGTCCACCCGCCAAAAGCGACCGTCCAAACCGCAGCCCAGGTGTAACACCACGCCATTGGGGTGCTCAGCCAAGAAGTCGCGGGTAACTGCGTCTAACTTCTTCGCGCGTTGGCAGATCAAAATAACGGTCTTATAGGGCACACGCAGTTGGGTGAAATCATAGTCCACCTGGTTGAGGATATCTTGGTCTTTGGGATCAAAAAATAGAGGGTTCCCGGGTTGGGCCTTGGCAAAAAGTGGGATCAGCAAGGTCTCTTGCTCAGGAGTTAGTTTGATTTTCGTTTTCTCGTTCATGACTGATCTCCAAATTTCTCCTAGGGAAGTCTGCTCACGCTAATGAGTGACAAGCCCAGGTCGTTGATCTTGGCCAGGATGCCATGCAAGGCAGATTGATCTGATACGATGCCGGTCAGTATCGTTTCATGCCCTTCCACGATGATGGTAAAACCGTCGAACCAGTCCGACCAGGATGAGTTCGAGGACCCCTTTCAAGTGGATTTGATATGCTGCAGATTGATCGTATTCATGTCCATTGGTCATAGGATTTTCCATCTCCGGTGATCTGTCTCACCACCACGCTACGATCAAGCCCCAGCTGCCCAAAAGCACGTAGAGACCGATCGCTGTGACTGTTACAAGTGAATAATAGAGCCGCTCCACTAGCGAACGATATTTTCCAGCCCAGGCGAAAATGGAAAATATTACCTGGAAGATCGTCAACGCAATGCACAAATAAATTACCCCGGTGAGTATCCACATTTGAAATATTGCTGTTGTGGATACCATGATTGGAGGTTGGTTTACAAGGAGTTCCAGGTCGAAAAATTTCATCAATACGAAGATCAGTAGTGGAGACAAAAGGCTGTTGACCCACATCACCCAAGCGGCAGCTTTTGTCCAACCCCTTACTTTTTTGGATATACCAACAGGATTCCTTGACCGCCAAAGAGCCACCGGGATGACCACCACAGCACTGAGCAATATCCCCAGGCAGGTCCAGAGAATGGCATACTCAAGTTTGTCGATGGGCGGAGCAGTTGGCGGAACCTGCGCTGGCAGTAACTTGTCCTGGAGAGAGGGTGTGATGTCCCGGGTGGTGAACTCTTCATTCCCACCAACAGCATACAGTGCGATACCCCAGAAGAGGGTATCAGGAGGCAGATCGCTCCAATTACCAAATGCGTGGGTTTCATTGGTCCGGAAATGCAAGCGGTAGGTACCTGCGGGGAGGGTGATTTGATCATTCTCCTGGCGGTTATTTCCTACGCCACCTGCCGGGCTGACTTGATCGGGTGTCATCATCCAGATCAGCTTCCCAGAGGCCACATCTTCGATGCCGCCATAATCCACCATTTGCCCAAGCCGATATCCACCGATGGCAAAGATGTCGACATCCGTGTCCTGTTCAAGAGTAAATTCGACGATGGAATAAGTATCATTGCCAACGCGATTGATTATGGCAAAAGGGGACTTTGACTTAAAACCTGGCACTTCAGGGGAAGTGAAAAACCGGGTATAAGTATCGAGCGCTTTTCGAGCTTCTGCCGTCCTGCCGAGGATTTGAGCGGTTAGATAGCGGTTATGGATCTCCTGCCTGGCGATCTCACCATACCCCGCTGCTTTCGCAGCCTGCAGTTGGGCTGCAATCACGGCGTCCTCTGCATCCCAATCGACCATATCGCCCTGATCCATGTCCATGATGAACAGCTTGTAGAATGCAAGGGCCACAGGGTAACGCATAACACTTACATCTGTATATTCTGCCAGGGTGGCGGAGTTTGTGAAAACGATGAGAGAATAATCCTGGTCCAAAAATTTGATATAAAGGTGAGAGAAGCAATCCCAGCCTTGGTGCCAGGCAATTTTCGTGCCCTCGAATTCTTGGACATACCAGCCCAGCCCATAGACTGGCGGATCGCCCGATGACAAGGTCTGTGCAGTAAAAGCCAGCGCCTTGGTTTCTGGCCCGATCAATCGATCCTGATCCAGGGCAATATCGAATTTCGCCAGGTCCAATACGGTGCTGACAAAGCCTCCTGCAGTTGAGAACCAGCTAAAGTAAGATCGATCATAGCCATAGGGTTTGGAGAGCTTTGCGCGAATATGCTGATATGCAGGTTGGTCCAATAAATAAAACGGAGCGCTGTCGCTCATCCTGAGCGGGATAAGGAGGGTGTCAGCCATCAATTCGGCGAGAGGCCTGCCGGAAGTGCGCTCGATTATCTTCTGCAAATATGCATATCGACCGCCATTGTACAGAAAGACGCTCCCTGGTTCCCGTTCAGAAGTATGTCCCAGCAGGTGCTTCACCCGGATCACTCCTGGGCTTTTGATATAGACACCGTACTTCGAAACGGGATCATCCAAATTCACCTTGCCCTGTTCCACCAATTGCAGCAGGATCGCGGAACTCAAGGTTTTGGTGATTGATGCGATTTCATAAGGCGTATCAGCAGTAGCCGGGCGTTTGGCTTCGACGTCCGCATACCCAAATCCCTGCGCCCAGAGCAATTCCTGATCCTTGACGATAACCACCGACATCCCCGGGATGGCGAGTTCGTGCTGCATACCTGCGAGATATCTTTCGAACTGTTCAAGTTTTACGTCCAGCTCGACCTCGGGGTTAGCTTGGTACGCGGATTTGAACGGCAAATCCATATTTCGGGCAGATTGGATATTGCCAAAACCAGATGCGCTCAGTAAGAAAGAGATCACTGTAAAAACAAAAGACATTTTGTGTGTAATCATGGTTTTTTCCTGTGGCTTTGAAACCGCTTTCCCTTTTCAATATAATCTGTCTTTACTATAGACAATGTATTGATGGGTGATCATCACCCAAATTGGTGATTTACTTGGGTATTAAAAAAATCTCTCACCGGATAGGTGAGAGATGAACAGATCGGATCGCACCTTGCTCAAATAAGGCTCAGGTCTTTGGCTTTCTGAATGGCCTCGATGCGGCCGTGCACATCCATTTTGCTATAAATATTCCGGATGTGGGTACGGATGGTATTCACGGAAACGAACAATTCACGGCTGATCTCCTCACTGGTTAACGTGCTGTCCAGGAATCGCAGAACCTGGAGCTCGCGCTCACTGAGAGGCTCTATTAATTTCTGGGGAGGTATCTGGACGTCTTTCTTTTTGTTTCCCAATTCCTCATCGATCTCCAAGAGCAGTATCTTCACAAATTCTACAGAAATTCCACACGAGAGAATCTCCCGCAGCATAGGTTGGAGAGAGGTACCCTGTTCGACAAATAAACGGATCAAGCCAATCCTTTCTCCAATTTCCACTGCCCGGGTAAGCGCTCCGATTGCTTCTGTATGCTTGCCTTGTTTTTGATAGGTTAAGGCGATATCAAGGGAAATTGCAACAACATATCCGTGCGCCCCGGCTTTCTCCGCTTTAGCCAGCATCCGGGAAAGAATTTGGATTGCGTGATCTAACTCATTCTGAGCAAGCAAAACATGAACGTAAACCTTAAAAATGTCAAGTTTATTAAATTGAATATCTGTTTCGGTTGTCAGATCCTGCTGCTCAGCCCAACGGATGGCTGCATCGATTTCTCCCTGATCGAGCCAGACTTGCGCTTGAATTGCATCTGTCAAGCTTTTTGAAAAAGGAGATATTTTCCGGGAAACTATTTCAGCTTTTTGCACCGCCAGATTTGCACCTTGGCAGTCGCCTAGTGAAAGCAGAATACTTGCCAGTATCCAGTACCCATCCCAGATCAAGTTTGCCCTACCCCATTTTTCCGCAAGTTGAATGCCCTCCTTTACATATTCTAAAGCCGATTCCATTTCGTTCAACATGTAGAAAATATCACCTAAACGATTATATGCATTGCTCGCAGACGGCAGGTGATTTACAATTCCATCTGGACTCACCCTTTCGGATAGCTTTATTGATTCGTTGAAGGTTATGATTGCATCCTGCAATCTACCGCTTTCAAGTTGTGCCGCTGCGAGGCCACTTAATGCTCTAATGATTGTTGTTTTTGTCTTTAACATCCGACTGAGAGCGACCGCCTCGTGCAGAACCTTCATCGCCTCTATAAATTTACCATCCAAGCGGAGTGCAGATCCAAGGATTATCGAAGCCGAGATGCGAGTGTATTGATCGTTTTCGGGAAGGTATTCGAGCGCCTCATAACCTTTTTTTGCGCATAGTGCCATGTCAGCACCAAATAGGAATAAAAAACCATAGATGGCCGCGATATGCCCCAGTATTTGCCTGTTCGTTTCCGTTCCTTCGGTCTCGAAAATGGTTCGCTCTGCCATTTTCAACAAGCAGCGTGCTTGTTCAGAAAACCCTGTGTAAGCAAACATCCATGCTTTAACAATACACAGCCAGGGACGAGAACAAAAGAGCTGGTCCGGAAATGGCTCCAGCAACTGGACAATGGATGGAAATTCATCATAATCAGTGAAATAAATGATATTGTTTTCAACAATATCTGTAGCCAGCTCAAAATCACCCACATCCACTGCGTGGTGAATGGCTTCCGTAAGAATATTATTCTCTGTGTACCACTTGCTGGCGTACCGGTGGAGAAGAGGAATACAGTCAGGCTGCGTCTGTTTAAGCTGCTTTTGTAGAAGTTCTGCAAAAAGATGGTGGTAGCGATACCATTGTCGCTCATTGTCCAATGGAATCAGAAACAGATTAGCCTGCTCTGCCCGGACCAGGGTTGATTGGCTATCCTTCCTGTCTAAGAGAACATCACATAGTAGTGCTGTAAACTGCCTCAAGATGGATGTTTTCAGTAGAAATTCTCGCATCTCCTCAGGCTGCTGGTTGACCACCTCCTCCATCAGGAAATCCAGGATGAAACGGTTTGATCCAGTTAAGGCTTCGATGAAATGAGTAACCCCTTGCGGACCCTGTCCTTTCAATCGTCCTTGGATTGACAAAGCAGCCATTTGTAAACCAGCGATCCATCCCTCGGTGCGATTTTCCAGGGTATGCACATCCTCAGCAGAGAGGTCAAGCAGCATCACTTTTTGCAGAAACTCGCCTGCTTCCTGAGGGGTAAAACGTAGATCGGCAGTTCTGATTTCTACTAATTCATTTCTTACTCGCCAGCGCGCAGCGGCCAGGGCGGATCCATTCGGCTGGAAAAAATTAAGCGGAGGCTTTTCTTGTTTCTGGGAAGGTGCTCGATCAAAAAGACGAGATCCTGATTGATCTGGTCATTTTTAATGGTATGCAGATCATCGAGTACAAAAACAGCATGTTCTTTGAGATTGGTGATGGCATTCAAGAAGCTTGCGAGCAAAATATCCATCTTAGGTGGTTGGGGAGACTGTAAAGCCTCAAGGAACGCTTCAATATCGCAGGCTTGAGACAGATATGGAATATTAGATAGAGCAGTAAGGAAATAGGTCCAGAACCGTGCTGGAGTATTTTCCCCTTTTTCAAGTGTCAGCCAGGTTGCTGGAACATCGAGCTGGGAAACCCACTCGCTCAATAACGTGCTTTTGCCGTAGCCCGCGGGAGCAGAGACGAGTATCAGCCGACTATTAGTAACGAGCCCATCGTTCAGACGCTGGATCAGGTACGGTCGGTTGACGAAATTGCGATGCAGAGCCGGGACGCGGATTTTGGTTGCCAGCAGAACATCTGACATCCATTTACTCCTTTGCAAATCGCTAAAAGTTTCTTTCCAATATATAGTTTATACTGGCGAATTGCATGCAACGCCAATTTATTAATCATTATATAGAAGATTCAGGTAAGATTCAATCGCGGTCTGCTTGAGGAATGTAGAACTTCTCCAGCATCTCCATCGCAGCAGCGTTGCCAGGCTGGAGAGACAGCGCTTTAGGAGAGATCCTTCCTCATACTCTGTCTAGCTCAGTGCTCTTCTGGTGGGGATATGAAACATTTGTAATAAAATAGGTGGGTAGATTATCCTTGCAAAAAGCCAGAAGAT
Organism: uncultured Chloroflexia bacterium; assembly: GCA_963754615.1. Classification (GTDB taxonomy): domain Bacteria; phylum Chloroflexota; class Anaerolineae; order Anaerolineales; family UBA4823; genus CAVVUF01. The sequence continues at coordinate 94,727 of CAVWGW010000014.1, forward strand.
AGAGATATCGTGCTGCAAACAACGGTTTAAAAAAGAATGCAATGGCAAGTAAAGTGATCATCGGTTTGAATCAAGTCACCACCACGTGGCTAACATCCGTACTTATGAGCAGTGGCGCCCTTCTGCAGGGGGAGGTGGCAGCCTTTGACGTACACCCAGGTCGCGGGAATTGGTCGACAAATGTTAGGATTAACTTGCGATACGTAGATGGATCCAAGGGAGCCTTGCCGCGGCGGTTGTTCTTAAAGATGGTCAAGGCAAATGCAGAAGGTGAATCCTTCGACTCCTCGGAAGTGACCTACTACACGCGCGACTACACTGGCGTTGCTGGAGTTCCGCTTGTAGGCTGCTACGATGCAGCCTATTCGGAGGAATTTCATTGCTACCACATCCTACTGGATGATCTATCCGGAACCCATATTGAAGCCGCCGAGAAAACGCCGACCCTCGAATATGGATTAGCTCTTGCTGAAGGATTAGCGGCGATGCATGCCCACTGGTGGGGTGCAAAGCAATTTACCCAAACCGGTGCGGCAATGCACACTCCCTGGCAAATCCGCCGGTTTATTGACATCGCCGAGTCCGGTGTGGGGAATATCCTTAAGAGCTTCTCAACTGAGCTAGAATTCCACGGGCCGGATGCCATCTTGGACCTGTTTGCGAATCATCCGCAAGTGATCATAGCCCGAAACTTAGTGGATAATGGCTTTACATTGATTCACGGGGATGTCGGTCAAAAAAACGTATTGGTTCCCATTAATGGAGATCGGCCAATTTATATCATTGATCGGCAGCCATTTGATTGGTCTCTGACGACCTGGTTGGGTGTCTATGATCTTGCTTACGCCATCGTGCTCGATTGGGATATCGAGACCCGTAGGAGCTTGGAGATATCCATTCTCAGACACTATCACGAGCAGATCATGAAGAATGGTGTTAATGGCTACTCCTGGGAACAGTTGTATCATGATTATCGATTATGCGTGCCGATGTGCGTCTATGTGGCCACGGAGTATTTCCGCGGCGATGCGAATAGCCGGTGGATTTCATCCTGGCTGCTCATGCTTCGAAGATCCCTGACTGCTTGTGATGATTGGAGATGCAGCGAACTTTGGTAGAAAGACTTACCTGGTAAAGCAGACCGGGTTCGGGTAATCAAAAGCCCAGATTTCATAAGCTAGAGCGAGTGCACCTTTTGCAATAGTCCCCTCGTCTCCATATTGTCAGGCTGGACCGCCAGCACTTTCATGAGGCATTCTTCCGCCCGGGCATGGTCTCCCTGCTGAATGTAAAGGTTCGCCAGCAAGGTGAGAGATTCGATATGCTCCGGGAAAGCCTGTAAATTCAACTTCAATACTTCCGTTGTCAGATCAAGCTTCTTGACGCTCATCAGCTGATAAGTCAGGTTGAAGAGATCGTCTCGTCGAGAATATATTCATCACCGCCTTTAATCTCGGCATAGCGCTCGTAGGCCGCCCAGATGCCGCCCTCTTGCAGCGCCTGGCAGATCGGCACCATCCACGAGACTGTACCTGCTTGCAGGCTCCGCTCCCAGGATGACGTTGCAGCTGCTGCCTGGATGGTGCGGCTGCGTGCCGAAGATTCTTCATTGCACAGGATTACCGCGCGCACTCTGTTTCTCAGGCAGGAGAATGAGGAAATCTGTCCAGCCGAATCCCATGCCCCCGTGGCTGACTGTTCGAACGCCCTCGAAATGCCCCAAGCGTCCAGCCCAACCCGACCTCTTCATAGAGCGGCGGGTAGCCCCATTTAGCGACCGGCGTCCACATCAGCTCATAACTGGCAGGTGCAGAGAATGCGCTGTCCTTGATAAGCTCCCCTGGTTCAGGCAGGTGATGCACCAGTGACACATCTCGGTCACGGTGGAGTGTAAAAAACTGGCCGGGGCATCGGCGCGGTGATAAGGATAGACCGGGTTGACGATCATCCCGGGTGTGCGCAGGTGCGGTACCGCCAGCCGCTCGCGATCGACCTCAGGGAAGAAAAAAGTGCTCTCGGGCATGCCGGCAGGAGCTCAGAAGATGTTCTTCATGTAGGCTTCGAAGGTCTGCCCGGAGATCTTGGCAATCAGATCTCCCAGCACATTGTAGGCGATGTTGCTGTACAGGAAGCGCTCTCCAGGCGCGGCAGCCATTTTTCGGCTGCTCAGGCTGCGCACCAAGCGCTCAGAGGCGCCTTCATCGGCTTCAGGATGCGCCACCAGCTCTTCATATTCGCTTTCAGTAAAGTCTGGCATGCCGGAGGTGTGGCTGAGCATCTGCCGGATGGTGATCTGCGTGATAACGTTCATCGTCCAGCTTGAAATAGGGCAGGTATTCGACGATCGGCGCGTCCAGGTCGATCTTGCCCGCCTCAACTAGCTGCATCACGGCGCTGGCGGTGAAGCATTTGGCGACAGAGGCCACGCAGAAGATCGAATCCGGGGTCACGGGTACGCGTGTTTCCAGGCTTTGCACTCCGAATCCTCGGGCATAGACGATCTCGCCTTCCTGAACGATCCCCACGCCCAACCCGGGTATCCCCCAGCGGGCGACGATCTCTTCCAGTACGCTGTCAAGCACCGTATACATGCTCATCTTTCACTCCCTTTCAATCCGGTGGCGCATCAGCTCCATGCCCCACAGAGACAAAGCATCCACATACTTCATGCCGCATTTCTGGATGACACGCCGCGAGGCCAGATTATCGGGGTGCACCAGGGCAATGATGTAGTCGAGTTTATTCATCTCGAAGCCGAATCGCAAAGAGGCCAGTGCTGCCTCGGTGGCGTAGCCTTTTCCCCAGAAAGGCCGGTCGAGTAAGAAGCCGACCTCGGTTTCATCCAGCTCAGGCAAGAACTGCAGGCCTGCCCAGCCAATCAGCTCAGCCTGGCCCTCAGGCAAGATGCCCCAGTTGCCACAGCCATGCTTCTCCCAATGCGCTTGTTGAGCCGTAATGAAGCGCTGGACCTTCTCGAGCGGTGGAGGGACAGGGTCCGGGAAGTAGCGCAGCACGCCTTCTGTTTGGTAAATGCGGTGCAGCACACCGGCATCCGCCTCCTGCAGGGGGCGCAGTACCAGGCGAGGGGTGCGAATGGGAGAAATCGGGGTAGCGGAACCTGGCGCATCCACGCGATAGATTATATTTACCGTATACTGCATGAAGCTCAGGCGTGCATCATTGAGGCCAAAAGCTGCCAGTGCTAACCTGGCAGTTTCTCTCAAATGGTGTAACCGGCCCCTACGGGAAAGCTCTCGAAAAGGTTTCATGAAACTACCACTAACCTGAAGGTCGAGGAAAGCACTCAGAGAATAAATGGTCTCTTGGGCGAGAAGATGTCGTCGAAAAAGCCCATGTAGGGGATGTCCTCCTCGATGCAGCGTATTTTATAGCGCAACCCGGCCTGCAGCTCCTTGTCGGGCTCATCCAGGTATTGCGCGTAGTGCATCAGCTCCTGCATCTGGATGAGGCGCAGGAAGAGCGGCAGCCGATCCAGCCATACCTCGTTGAGTGTATTCTCACGAGTATAACCTACCATCACTTGTTCCATATAGTTATCCATGAAGGCACTGCGCTCTGTTAATGGTTGGAACATCACCCGCCCAATCCCGCCCTCCCAGGCGCAGGCGATATCGTACATGAACCAGAAATAGCAGCAATCGTCGAAATCGAACACCGTGATATCGCCATTATCGTAATCAACGGTGAAGTTTCCGTCGTTGAAGTCATTATGGATCAATCCGTAAGAATCCGCATCTTGCGACAGGGCATGCAGGTCGGCAATCAGCCGGTCATACTTCTTTTGGATCGTGGGTAATCTCTCGCCGTATGGGAACCCTTGGTTATATTCCCAGGTGAACCATTCTGGGCGGCGAATGGTCTCGCTGAGTGGCTGGTAGGTTTTCGTCAGGCGATGCATCTGCCCGAGCACTTGTCCCCAGTTCCGAAAATACTCTTCGATGGGAACCCCTGTACGATAGCGGTACCGGTTATCGGGCACGCGGATTCCCCTTCCTTTGACGAACGAAACCGTGATAAAGGGCACCCCCGAGGTGTGGATCACTTCGGTGAGGTTGCCATTCTCAGAGAGTATTGGCTGAGCGACGCGTACACCGTTCTCAGCCAGGTAGTTGACGAAGTGCAGCTCTGCCTGGATGAGCGCTATAGGCCGGTCAGGGCGATAAGAGATGCGCAGCACACGCGGCTCGCCCTCGTGCTCATACTGGTAGACCAGGTTAGCGCAGCCTTCGTAGTCATCGAACTTACTCAGGTGGTCTATGGATGTACCGAACAAGTGGGCAGCTTTGGCAAGCACCTCCCGCTCGAAGATTTCAACGATTTCTTTTCTCTCCAAATTGCTAGCCATTGCTGTGCCTCTGCATGTCCTTACTCACCTCTCATCGGTTCTAGGGAGCAGATAGGTAAACATCCTGGTAGCGGCCCTTCCAACTCCCTGCCTTAGTTCATTTTAATCGGGAATAATTGCAAGCGTAAGTTCCTTCAGAGTGATTATATATCCATATTAAATTAAAACCAAAACCGCCCATATGGGTGATTTTTTGAGCGATCGAAATCAAAAAAAACCCTCCCTAATTAAAGAGAGGGGCTTGATTCGAGCTGGTTGGTTTAAGCGATCTTGTTGATTTCCGCCAGGAGCGCTTCTGCCTTTTCCTTGGTGAAACCCATCTGCGCAGCCTGGGGCATCGAAACGATCATTTTCAACGACATTCCCCTGGCCATACCAATCATAGGATTGGTAGAAGCACCGGGGAGCTGCTTGTCCAAGACCGCTTTGGCCTTGGGATCGTCTAAAATGGTTCCGAGAGTTGTGTCAAGTGTTAGATTCATTACCTTCCTCCATAGAAAGTGGTTGATGATTTGTCAATCTAAAAATGATTGTAACACGAAATCTACTCAGTTTCGGTAGATTCCTCTATTACACTGGATTCCATCCGCCCAGCCGTGCCCTGGAAAAGCTCCCACCCCTGGCTAAAAATCACCACCTGGGCGGCCAGCAGCCATAAGAAGAACAGGGTAAAGGCCAATGCCGCAGCGTTGAGGATGTTGTTCAGGTTGTTCTGGATATTGGTAAGCATGACGGTCAGGTTGCCTACCGACTCTTTGGATTGGCCAACCATCCCCTCGTACTCCTGTAAGCTCTTCGAGATCAATGCCACACTGGTTGACATTGTGACCAGGTTCTCCTGGATGGCATTCAGGTTGCTGCCCGCGTCGTCCAGCTTGGTGGATACCTCTGAGAATTTGGTGGGTAGGTCTTCCAGGTTCTTGGCCAGCTCACCCAATGAGTCCGCCAGAGGTACATCAGGATTGTAAGCCGTCTTGGGCTGTTCAACAAAAGCACCCAAGAGCGGTGTGGCGCTGAGGACCGCCTGGAAATTTCCTAGGGATCTTACCGCACTGTCCATGACTTCCGCAGCTTGTTGGGCTGCCTGGAGCGAAACGATCGCCGAGTCCAGTGAGGAAGGTACCGTGTCACCCATGATGACTTGGACTTGATCGAGGACCGGCTTGGTATCGTTTAATGTAGACGCGGTGGTGCCCAACATGCTGGATAACGCGTCCACGCTGTCTACCGTGGCCCCCAAAGCCTGGGCTGTAACTTCCATGACCTTTTGGCTGGTCTCGATACTGGAAATAAGGGTTGAGATCGTGGTATCAACGTAGCCGGCTACGGTAGGTTTCACTGTCCAAACGCCCACCAATCCGGCCAAGCTGAGCAGCAATCCCAGCAACCCGGCGATCATCACCAGCACACCTAATATCTTTCGTATGACTTTCATGTCACCTCCTTGATTAAGACATATATTCCGGTTATTTTGACGTACCTGTGGCTCTTCGCATATTATAGTATCATCCGAGAGATTTTACCAATTGTATCGATCCTCCTGGGAATCATCGCACCCCCTCATATTCGCTCTATAAAACACCGAAACCGTCCTTACAGGCGGTTTCTTTTTTTTTCAGGCGGGGAGGTGGGATTCGAACCCACGGCTGAGTTTTATCCCCAGCACTCACTTAGCAGGCGAGCCCAATCGGCCTCTCTGGCACCTCCCCGAAAGAAGTAGCGACGAGATTTTACCACATCAAAGGATGGGGTGCAAATATTTTGGCGCATTGGGAGTTACCGTGGAATTGTCCGTAATTTGGGGTGCGTACGCACGCACCCCAAATTATGGGTGTCCACGTTAAGGTCAGGCCTATCGAAGCACTTTCTGTCGAGATCGATGCCGGGTCTTTTCAGGACTTGTTCAGTGTCTCAGCGCCAGTCGCTAACCTGGTCCTGATAAGGGTTGCTTGTCAGGTTATACACCTCGGAAGTGCCAGGTTTGAGTAAATAAACCTCGCGGTTTCCATCTCGATCGGTCGTGAATGCTACCCAGGCCTGATCAAGAGACCAGGCAGGTCCAAAATCACTGGCTGGGTTGTTGGTCAGGTTGGTTTGGTTCTGCCCATCGATGCGCATCGAATAGACTTCCGTGTTTCCGTTCTGGTTTGTGGTGAACGCCACCAGGCTGCCATCTGGAGATCCATCAGCCATTTGATCGTTGGCTGGGTTTGCCGTCAGGTTTGTGACTGCCGTACCGTCGGTCCCCATCCGGTAAATCTCATTGTTCCCATCCCGGTCGGAGGTGAAGACGATGAATTCACCGGCTACATCCTGGCTCATGCTGCGCACCCAGTCTGGCTGGGTGTCATTCGCGGGGTTGTTCGTCAGGTTGAGGAGCACATTGTTGCTCAACCGCAGGATATAAATTTCAAAGTTGCCGTCCCGGTTGCTGGTGAAAGTGATCCATTTTCCATCTACCGACCAGGCTGGCTGCTGGTCATCGGCTGGGTTGTTGGTTAAGTTGACCGGATTCGTCCCGTCGGCGTTCATGAGATAGATTTCATTCTGACCGTCCCGGTTGCTCGTGAATGCAACCCGCTGCATATCAGTCGACCATGCCGCCTGTACATCGGTGCTTGGGCTGTTGGTCATCCGCTTCAGATGCCCCGCATCATCCGTTGTATAGACCTCTGGATTGCCATCCCGGTCCGTCTCGAACAAGACCATCCCGCTGAAACGCGGCAGATTGCCCACAGGAGGTGTGGTTGGATTCACACTGGTCGGCTGCGTGGTTGGCTGCGCGGGTGGTTGCGTGGGTGCGGCGGTCGGTGGTACGGGGGTAGCGGTGGGCTGTAAAACCGCGGCGGTTGCCGTGAGGGATGGGTTGTTCGCATCGCAGGGATCCAGATCTCTTCCATCGACAACCCCGTCCCGGTCAGAGTCGGGATTCAAAGGATCAGGGCAGGGTGGGGTTTCTCTGCCGTCCAGCAAGCCATCTCCATCTGTATCCGGATTCAACGGATTGGTGCTTAAACGTACCTCATCACCATCCCTCAGCCCATCTCCGTCGGTATCCGCGTTCAGTGGGTTGGTCCCCCGCCTTACCTCATCGCCGTCCTTAAGCCCATCTCCATCCGTATCTGGGTTGAGCGGATTCGTTTGCGCTTGGAAGACTTCTTCGCCATCTAAAAGCCCATCTCCATCCGTGTCCGGATTATTGGGATCAGTCCCAAACTCTGCTTCTCGCTGGTTGATCAAGCCATCGCCATCCGTATCCTCTTGGCCCGCCAAAGCCGCCTCCGTCTGGTTGGCGATGATTGTCTGGGTTACGCCGACAGATAGCGCTGTACTCGTTAATAAGAATTGAGTCTCAACACCTGCCTGCATTGTTATTGCGGCCGCAGTTTGGGTGGCGCGGTTGGTTTGCGGCGAGGGTCGGAACAAGAGGAATCCAAAAGATAAAAAGAGGCAAAAACCCAAGACCAGCACGGTGGCCAGTGCCCATACCGGGATCAGCCCCCGGCCGGTCACCTGGCCCGCCAAGCTCGGTACTTCCTTCTGCTTCGATTTCACCGAAACCTGGTATGGATAGGAAACTGCCCCTCCGATCAATGGCCGCTGGCGAGGCCGGGCTGTAAAAATAAATGCCGCTGTTTCCCCCGCTGGAATGGAGAGCAGTGTCGGGTCCTGAGCCTGTTCGCCTGGAGCTTGCGGTAGTGTAGAGGCTTCGGCGGTCTCTGGCTGCACGAAACTCTCGGGCTGCATATATTCGAAGCTGAGCTGGTCATTCTGGCTAACACAAGTGAGAAGAACTACTTGTTGAGTATTCCCTTCGTTCTTTACCCTCACCCTCACCGGCTGCCCCGCCGCGACCACTGGAGGATCCAGCTCTGCACTGAATTGCGTGAAAGCGGATACAGTCAAGATGCAATCGACCTTGACAATCTCATTCGGCGTCCCCTGGCTGGCCACAACAATGCGGAATCTGGTCCGTCCTGCCTGGCTGGAAGGGGAAAGTGGCGGGCGGATCAGCAGGGAGATTTCTTTATTTTCTCCGGGTTTTAAGGGATTGACTGGTGTTGTTGTGGATATCCAATTCAATGGGATGCCCTCGACCCCGATCCGAAACGTGTCGGCTTCCAGGCCGCGGTTAAGCACCGTGATCGGTACCGCCAGGCTACTCCCAGGGGCTGCAGAAAACTGCACCGATCCCAGCAGAACGCCCACCCGGCCGAGCGACTCAAATGCCGCAACTCCCAGCTTCACTTCAACCTCGGCTTTTTGTGTGGGATCTTTCTGGCTGAGAGCGATAACTTTCAGTGGTAAATATCCAGCCCTGATTTCCGGTGAAGCCGGGATCTTCAGAACCAGGTCAACCTTTTTCTCCTCACCCCCCATCAGGGTGATCACGGGCGAGGGTAGGGAAACCCAGCTTGCTGGCACTCCCTGTACAGACAATTCCAGAAATTCGGGTTCCTGCGTGAGATTGCTGACCGCTATTGGAATCTGCACTTCGCTCCCGGGGATGGCTGGGAGGTCACTGGATTCGACGCGCAGAAGAATGGCCTGTTTGGGTTTCTCTTCAGCCGCGACCGTCAGGATGATTTCAATCTCTTTTTTATTTTCCGGGGTGCTTTGGCTGACAACCTGCACCCGCGCAGGGTAAGACCCGATGGTCTCTTCTGTCGCCTCTGGCGGGCAGAAGTTGAAGGTCGCTTTTTCCTGCCCACCTTCTGGTACCCATATCGCTGGCGGGCCAGTATAGGTGAACCAGCTGGGTGGGATGCCCAGCAGGCTGACTTTAAAATAATCGCCTGTTGGATTGGGGTTTGTGAGGAGGATATTAATTTCCACACTTTTCCCAGGGGTGGTCTTATACTCTAAAGATTGAAGCACAACCTGGATAGAATCAGGTTTTTGATTGGTTCCAAGATCGTCCATTTTTTCCAATCCCATTTCTAGCACCACTTAAATTTAATAGGGAGCTGTTAGATATGAAAGCTTTACCATTATACCAAGATACAAGTAAACTTACGTTCTGTCATATTTGGATTGCTGATTTTCTTATCAACCAACCCCGCGTGTCCACAAGACAGATTCCACAAGTGTTGCTAAGTACAACTTGAAAATTCATGGGGAATTCACGCTTCTCTCGTTCTTCGGATCGAACCTAACATTAAAAAAGAGACTGACCCGGTTTTATTCAAACCAGCCAGTCTCTTATTTATACCGCAAAGGTGCTAACTATTGGACGTTAACGATCACCCAGAAGGTGCACAGAGGCGTATCACCCTCTTGAAGAGCCCAGGCTTCACCATACTGGCCCGGCTCCGAGGGAGTGATCATGCTGCCGCTGACCGTATAGGTGGCTCCCGGGTCAACGTTCTGCGACATGCCATACGCATCGCCATTCTGGTGAAGGCGCACACCGTTAATTGCTCCCAGGAAAACCAGACTCGAGCTAGGACCCGGCCAGGACACGTTGCTGGTGTTCTGCAGCACCCAGGTCATGGTAAAACCGGTGCTGGTCGGGAAAGTGGTATTGTCTGCCGGATCCTGCGAAACCAGGACACACTGGTTGGCGGCGGGCGGGGTGGTAGAGACATTCGTCGGAGGCGGTGCCGGCGCGTCAACAACCGGCACATTCTCAGTGTTGGCGGTGGTTACCCATTCAGCAGCCACCCAGGCCGCTCCCGCGGCGACATATTCGGTTGGTACTTTCACCTGCCACCACAGCCCGTCACTGCTCTTTCCGGTCACCTCGGCAGTAGCCCCGGGGGCGGCAATACCGTATATGAGGTAATTGGTCCCAGGACCGCTGCGCAGGTTGATGAAGTCGATCGCAGTGGCTGACGGTACACCGGCTGCTGGAGGCGTGACCACAACCGCGGACGGCGCCTCAGGTGTGGCGATGACCATGACTGATTCGACATTGGATGCCTGCGTGAAAGCGGCTTCAACCCAGCCGTAACCCACACCGACCACCGTTGGATCGAGGCGCACGACCCACCACAATCCGTCTTCACTCTTACCGATCACCCGCGCCATCGCACCAGCCGGTGCGATACCGAAAGCAGGAAAATTCTGCCCAGGACCGGTGCGGACAAAGGCATTCGTCAAAACCGTTGCCTGTGGGTCGCTTGCCTGCGGCGGAACCAGTGCAGTCGTAGGCGGCACTGGGGGTGCAGGCAGAACGGGCAGGCCCGATACATCTCTCGGCAACACGTAAACGGCGCTGACCCAGCCCGTGCCTCCAGGGGCAACGGGTACGCTGATCGCATACCACTGGCTGTCCGCGCTGATCCCTACTGCGATGGCGGTGGAGGAACCCAGGAAGGCTCCATAGACAACGTAGTTCGTGCCCGGGCCGCTGAAGATGGCTGTGTTGAACGCCGCAGTCACCATGGGCTGGCCCGCTTCTCCGGCAGGTACTACAGCTACCGGCTCATTCTCAAAGTAGGCTGGATCGGGCACAGGTGTGGCTGCCGCTGGAACCTCAGTGGGCGGGACAGTTGTTGGGGGGACAGAAGTCGGAGGGACTGCCGTAGGTTCTGGTGTGGCCGCAGGTGCGCAGGCCGCCAGGATGGAGATGAGCAGCACAGCCGCAATGGCCACATACGCGCGGCGCGGTTTGAGCCTCTCCACAATCTTTAAATTCTTTTTCATTTTGTATTTCTCCTTATGGTTATTGTTCGTTTTCGAATGTTTTACTCAAACAGGTTGTTCTTCGACTGAAGCGTGATGACATATCCCAGGATGGCGACCGGGATCAAGTCATAGAAGACAACCATTGTAGAGCCAGTCAGTAAGATATGAATGACTGCACCAATCACACTAATCGCTGCGTACAGGTAAATCCCCCATTTCTTCCAATACCACATCCCTACCGCGGCCACGATACCCGCCACGGAAATCAGGGAAAACAACGGCAGGATCCAGGAGGTTGAACCAACGTACTCTGCCTTTAGATAGCTAAAAGCGATTGCGGTTGCTAAGAGGGAATGTAAGAAGATCAGTATCAGCAGAATGGTAAGCCCACCGCCTCTTACCTTTTTGGCGGGTTGTTTTGAGGAGGCCTGTGCTTTCGAAACTGGCTTCGCAGATTTATTCGCTGTTTTGGATTTCTTTTTGTTTGCCATATGACCCTTTTTTCTGATACTCAATGGATCTGACTCGAGTGATTTACCCCAAAGCCAGTTTCTACTCACTCTGTTTCTTGATACTTGCCGCCACGTGATCCAAGGCAACCGCGGCCCCCACCACTGCCGAACCAGCAGATATTTCTGCTGCTCCTTCGTTCGCTTCTAACCGGGCGGTTTGCCCAACCTTTTCCGCCAGGATCATCTCCTCAATGCCCTGCACGGCCAGGTCATCACTGGCTTTCGACATTGCCGCGCTCTTTTCTGAAGCAGCCCTTGAGACGGTCAGGCGGGTCATCCCTTCCTCGACTTCGTTCTCCCCCAGCTCAGAGATTTGCTGCCCTGTGGCTGCCAGGATTTGGGAGAGGCCGTTCGTGCTGATGGCCAGGCGGATTTGCTCAACAGACATCTCGTGCAGTCGGGCGGCGCGCTTGGACAATAAGTTTGCGAGCACCGGCATCTGGAGCGCTACCACCATTTCACTGGCCGTTTGCAGCTCGCCGGAAAGGCGCGCCAGCTCCATGCCATGCTCGATTCCGTCAGAGCTCATCATGCCCACCAGGGCGCTCAATACGCTCACATCTTCAGATTTAGCCAGGATCGCCACCCCTTCGGCCACATCTGCCATGCCTGCCACGGCGACTGCATCGCTCAGCACCGCCATTCGATCAGACATTATCTTTTGATCCACAGCCTGGGTGACGTTGCTGGCTCCCTGCGCCAGCAGCACAGCTCCTGCGGCTGCCATATCCTCCGCTGTTTCCAGCCGTTCTGCACCGGTGGCGACTTCTTGCCCACCTATCATGGCTGCCGTAGCGGCTACATTCTCAATCTCGCCGGCGTTCTCGGCCAGCTTACGCTTGCTGATGGAAACGCGTTTCGATTTTGTCGTTTTTTCACCTGCCATCGATATTCCTCCTTGTTTCTAAATCATCCAGCCACCACACGGGGTTCATGCTGAAAAACACAAACGGTAAGTATACCCCAAATTTTTACCTTTTTTATGATTTTCTTAACAGTTCTTAAGAAAACATCCGGTTGTCTCCCCTTCCAAGAAAAATACGCCATGGTTGCTTGGATCGCCCTCAGCCTGCGACTGACCAGGGTAGGGTGATCGGAGCTCTGCCGCCTTAATTTGTTATAATGCTTTTTGTGATTGGCTGTCATTAGCCCACGCCCTCTGTTCCGCGTAAAAGGACGGGAAGGAAGTTGTACAAAATTCCTGGTTATCAGCTCACAGAAAAGCTCTCTGAGAATGCCTCTTATCAGGTTTATCGTGGCGTGCGCAGCCAAGATGGTTTCCCTGTTCTGTTAAGAGTGCTCAACCAGCCTCATCCGACCGCGCAGGCACTGGCTTTTTTGTGGCAGGAATATGAAATCCTGCGTGGATTGGATTTCCCCGGAGTGGAAAAGATTTACGCCCTCGAAAATCACGATCAAAGGTGGATGCTAGTCGTAGAAGATTTTGGTGGAATGCCGCTGGACCGGCAGGAAATTGCTGGTCGCATGGAACCGGAAGAATTCTTGAACCTGGCCCTCCAAATGGTTGAAACCCTGGCACACATCCATGCCCACCAGATCATTCACAAAAATATCTCTCCACCCAATATTTTCTACAATCCTTCCACGCGTCAGACCAGGCTGGCGAATTTTGGCGGCGCCTCTTGGATCTCGAAAGAGAAGGTGCTTCTCCAAAGCCCCTACAAGCTCGTTGAATTCCTGCCCTATATTTCCCCAGAGATGACCGGGCGCATGAACCGCTCTGTCGATTACCGCGCTGATTATTACTCTTTGGGGGCTACCCTGTACGAACTGCTGACCGGGACGCCGCCCTTCCTTGGGGAGACTCCGCTTGAGCTGGTATATGCCCACCTGGCAGTTTTGCCCGTTCCGCCCGCCTCCAGGGTCGAGCCGTGGAAAGCTTCTGCCCCTGCCTTCCAGATCATTTCGGCCATCCTGCTGAAGCTCCTGGCGAAGAACCCGGAGGGTCGCTACCAAACCCATGGTGCACTGCGCACCGATCTTCGGCAGGCCCTTTCGGTTCTGCAAGAACCTGCTTCTGCTGACTTGCTTTCGTCTGCTTTCATCACTGGTCAAGATGATCGTCCGGATCAGCTCAACATCCCACAGCTCGTGGTGGGCCGGGAGCAGGAGACCGAGGCGCTGCTGCAAGCTTTTCTAAGGACAATCAGCGGACCTGCAGAGCTGGTCTTGGTCAGCGGGGAGGCGGGGGTTGGGAAGACCACCCTGGTCAACCAGCTCGTCCGACCGGTAACCGAGAAAATGGGGCTCTTCCTTTATGCGAAATTCGACCAGGTCCGGCAGCAGGAGGCTTATCACGCCTTCACGCAGGTGCTGGACGAGTTCTGCCGGTTGGTTCTTTCTGAACCCATGCCTTCGTTTAGTGACTGGCGAGAGAGGCTCCAGGCTGCCGTGACCCCTCATGGTCAGCTCCTTATCGAGCTTTGCCCACAACTCGAAAAAGTCATCGGCCTTCAGCCCCCGGTCGAACCGATCGATGAAACGTTGACACGCCTCCGGTTTTACCAGGTGGTGATCCGTTTCCTGCAGGCAGTCTGCAGGCCCGAACATCCGGTGGTGATCTTTCTGGATGATATGCAGTGGATCAACCTGGACTCCACTCTGTTGTGGCAGAGCATCTTGTCCGCTTCTTCGCTCCAAAATCTGCTGGTGGTTGGGGCTTACCGGGAAGATGAGGTATTGTCGGATAAATTAATCAACAGGCTGGTGCAAGATGAAACGAGTCCACAGAGACGCGTGACTCAACTTCGCCTTGAAAACCTGGATTGTTCCATGATTGGTCAAATCATGGCGGCGGCTCTCGCCTCTGATCCGGCAGAGGTTAGCGATCTGGTAGACCTGGTTTGCCGGAGGACGGGAGGGAATCCTTATTTTTCCAAGGAGCTTCTCAAATCCTTGTACCAAGACCGGCTGTTGAGCTTTGACCAGATCGAGCAAAAATGGCGTTGGGACCGAAAAGAAATTGAAAAGTCCAGAATAGTTGGCCTCGGCTCGAAGTACGGTGACACCGGGTATGGTGTAGTCGATCTATTTGTCAACCGGATCTTGAATTTGCGAGAACAAACCCAAAAAACACTGCAGTATGCTGCTTTAATCGGTAGGCGCTTCGATACCGAAACCTTGCTCACCCTGTTGGGAGAAGATAAGGCTGATGTGCTGTCTTACAGTCTGCGAGAGGGGATCCATGCGGGCTTGATCTATCCGCTGGGTGAAGGCTACCGCTTGCTGTTTGCGGCGCTGGAGCAGCCGCTCGAGAACAGCTTCAGCAGAGGTGGTGAACCTGCCGGAGGCGAGCGTCTACCCAACCTGGTTGATCTCCTCGATGAGGGGGTCTTGTTTGAGTTCCAGCATGATCGCGTCCAGCAGGCTGCCGTGGCCATGCTGGATAAATCACAGTTCGAGAGCCTATCTCTGCAGATAGGCTGGCTGCTGTTGGAAAAAGCCGAGCGGGGTGGCGAGGAGGCTTTGCTGGAGGAGATCTTTGAAATCGTTGATTATCTCAACTCAGGCAGCGGACTGATTATCGATCTCATGGAGTCGATCCAATTGGCACGGTTGAACTTGATGGCAAGTCGAAAGGCGCGCGACATAGCGGCTTTTAAGGCGGCCTCCAGCTATCTGTCTGCTGGCATGCAGCTCCTGCCTGAGGAAAGCTGGCAGTCTCAGTATGAGCTGACGCTTGAAATATTTACCGCAGGCGCTGATGTTGCCCTGTTGAACGGCGATCTGGCACACGCCGAGGCGCTGGCTTTGTCGGCTGAAGCGCATGCCCGAACCCTTTTAGAGAAAGTTGTGATCATTAAGACTCGGATGGAGGTCTACACGCTTCTGAACCGGCTCGATCAGGTTGTTGAGCTCGGGGTTGCTGCGATCAAGATGTTTGGATTTGACCCGGAGGTTAGCGAGCCGCCAGCCTTTCGTTAAGGAACAAACCATGCAGCTCCCTGCATTAGATGCAGCCCAGATGACCGAGCCACATGCCCTGGTGGTATCCAGGCTGGCTCGAACCGTTGCTCTCAGCTGCGCTTGGTAGAAATGATCGTCTGCTTGACCAGCTCATCTTTTTCTACCTTCATTTATTCTCCCAGTTCGGAAATCCTCCGGGGGCAAGTTTCATTTATGCAGGCTTCGGGATGCTTCTCATCAACCAATTCGAACAGGTAGAGCTGGGGTACCAGATGGGAGAGATGGCCTTTAAGTTGGCCGAAAAGGAAGGGCTCTCAAAAACCCTGTTTGCCACCCGTCATGTATACTACACCTTTATCATTCATTGGGTAAAGCCTGCCAGGGAAGGTGTTAGGTCGCTTTTGGAGAATGTTAAGCCAGCCTTTGAGTCCGGAAACTTGGGTTTTGCAATTCGCTCACTGGATTTGGGGACTCAGACCAGCCTGTTCGTAGGTTTTAAGCTGGAGCAAGTGTGGTCAAAATATGCGGAAGCCTTGGGCTGGCTTGATCTGCTAAAACAGAAGATTTTTACCCAGAGATTGAGGATCTGGATGCAAGTGGTTTTGAAATTGATGGGTGAGCCTCTTCTGGCGCAGGAAAATACTGAAGAATTGTTCGGTGAAGAGGAAGAACGGTTGTTGAAAGAAGCTGGTCAAAGCCAGACAAATCTGTTTAACCTGTATGCCGCCCAGGCCTTCTTCAGCCTGCTCTTTCGTGAGCCGCAGCAGGCATTGGCAACCTCTGCCTCCGCGCATGCGATCAAAATGGGCGTCCGGACTCAATTGATCCTCCCACACCATCTTTTTATCTATTCCCTGGCGCTGTTATCTGCTGGGCTGGATGACAGTGACCTGCCTGTGCGGCTCGAGCAGGTGGAAGAGAACCTGCGTTTGATGCGCAGGTGGGCAGGGCTGGTGCCGGAGAACTTCTTGCACCAGGTTGAACTGGTGGAGGCCGAGCTTGCCGCGCTGCCTGGGTCAGAAGGAGCAGGCAGCCGAAGCCTATGAAAAAGCGATCCAGGATGCCAGGCGGAATGGCTATATCCATGAGAGCGCCTTGGCGGCGGAGTTGGCGGCAGAATTTTACCTGGCGCAGGGGGATGACTCAGCGGCGAAAGAGCACTTGCTGACTGCTTTCTATTCTTACCAGGATTGGGGGGCAAAGGCGAAGATAGCGGACCTGGTGAGGCGCTATCCGGAATGGCTGCCACCCGGTCAAGAGGCTGAAAAGCAAGGTAATCTACATGATGCAATGGATGACCAGATTGAACTCACCCGGTCAATCGATTTAAATACGGTCCTGAAAGCTTCGCTGGAGCTGGCTCGTGAAATGGACCTGAAAGAGCTGCTGCGCAAGCTGATGTCGATCTTGATCGAGAACGCCGGCGCTCAATACGGGGCGCTTGTTTTGGCTCAAGAAGATCGCCTGGGGAGGCATGACCGCTGGGTCCTTGAAATCCAAGGCTCAGCAGGTCCCGAGCCAGGTTTTGTCTTATCCTCTACGCCGTTAGATGATCAGGCCAGCCTGGTTTCTGGACCGCAGGTGCCTGTCTCTATCATTAACTACGTCATTAATTCCAAGGCAGACCTTGTGCTGACGGATGCTTCTACTGAGCTGCAGTTCAGCCAGGATGCTTATGTCCAAAGCAAACATCCGAAATCGATCCTGTGCTCCCCATTACTGAACCAGGGTGTGTCTAAGCGGGGTGATCTACCTGGAGAATAACCTGACCGCAGGCGCCTTCACCGCTGGCCGGCTTGAAGTTGTGAAGTTGATCTCCGGTCAGGCGGCGGTCTCGATTGAAAAAGTCCGGTTGTATGAAAACCTGGAAGCGCTGGTTGAGGAGCGCACGCGCGCGCTATCTGAGGCGAACCAGAAGCTCTCAGTGGAGATCGAGGAGCGCAATCGGGTTGAGGAAGCTCTACGACTCTCCGAGGTGCGCTACCGCACGGTCTTCGAGAACACCGGCACGGCGATGTGCTTGATAGACGAGCAGGGGGAAATCTTGCTGGTCAATGATGAGTTTGTGCGCTTGACGGGGTATTCTAAAGACGAGCTGGATAATAAATTCCAGGTCCTCGATGTGGTCGCTCCTGTGGATCAGGAGCGGGTCCGCCAAATTCGGCAATCCCGGTTAGAGGATCCTGCTCGTGCGCCCAATAGTTATGAGTTCCAACTGATCGACCGCTCGGGACTGGAAAAAACTGTTCTCAATACTGCCGCAGTCCTTCCCGGCTCCCAACTCATCATCATTTCCTTGCTCGATATCACGCAAACCAAGCAGGTTGAGCTTGCCCTGCAAAAGAGCGAGGCGCTGTACCGGGCGATCGTCAACATCCAAACGGAGATGGTTTGCCGTTATTCACCGGCCTTGTCCTTAACCTTCGTCAACCAGACTTTTTGTGATTTTATGGGGAAACCAGCTGACCAGCTGATCGGGCAAAGCTTCTTGACCTCGATGCTCAGGGAAGGCCACGAGGGGATGCGAAAAGCCGTCCGGATGATGCTGGAAAATCCTGGAGATACGGAGCTTGACCAGGTGGTCGTCACTACCAGCGGAGAGCTGCGCTGGCAGCGTTGGCTGCACAGCCCGATTGTGGAAAACGGCCGGGTGGTTGAATTCCAGGCTGTGGGTTATGACATCACCGAGCAGAAAACTGCCGAAGATGCTCTGCGCTATAACGAAACCTTGCTTCGCAGAGTGTTGGAGATCCTGCCGGTCGGGATTTGGGTGATGGATAAAACTCCCCAGGTCATCTTGGGGAACCCGGAGAGCCAGCGCATCTGGGCCGATGCCAGATATGTGGAAATGCAGAATGGCGATCAGTATTTTGCGTGGCGGGTCGACTCAGGGACGTGGGTGAGGGCTGAAGCATGGGCAGGCAGGCTGGCAATTACCCGGGGGCAAACCACCTTGGACGAAGAGCTGGAGATCGAGACCTTCGATGGGGACCGCCGGTTCATTCTAAATTCCGCCATACCGCTTGTGATCGAAGGGGAGGGTTTGGTCGGAGCGATCGTCGTCAACCAGGACATTACCAGGCGTAAGCAGAACGAGGGAGAGCTTCAAAGAGCCCACGATCAGCTATCCACATTGCTGCATATCTCGCAGTCGATCGTTTCAACTTTGGATCTGGATCCTTTGCTCAGCCAGATTATTGAGCAGCTCGGAACCGTTCTGCCTTATGATGCCGCCGCGATTCTGATCCTTGAGCAGAACTTCCTGCAGTTTCGGGTGGTTCGCGGCCCCTCCTTTTTGCAAAGCCTTTCCCAAAATAAAATCCCGATCAGTGAACCAACCTTGATCGCCCCGTTCATCAAAGAAAGGGAACCTTTCTATATCCCCGACCTGCAAGCCTCGGAAAACCTGTCAGACCTGATCCGAGAGGCCATTACGATATCATACACTGAATTCACTGCTCTGAGAACCTGGCTGGCACATCCCTTGATTGCCAAAGATGGCTTTATCGGCATCCTGGTTCTGGCTCATTCGCAACCAGATTATTACTCCTCCCAAACCCGCATCCTGTCTCAAGCATACGCCAACCAGGTAGCCATTGCTATCCATAATGCTCAGCTCTACCAGCAGGCTGGCAGCCTTGCCACCCTGGAAGAGCGCAACCGCCTGGCGCGCGAGCTGCATGATTCTGTGGCCCAGGCGCTGTACAGCATTTCCTTGTTCACCGATGCCATGCGCAGAGCTCTGGAGACGAACAGGCTGGAAGTTGCCAAACAGCACCTGGAGGATTTGGTGGAGGTCTCCAAGGAAGCCATGGCCGACATGCGCTTGATGATCTTCGAGCTGCGCCCCCCTATCCTGGAAAAAGTCGGATTGGTGTCTGCCCTGCAAAGTCGTTTGGATTCGGTTGAGTCTCGGGCTGGCTTCAAGGCGATCTTCCAGGCGGATAGCGAATTGCATTTCTCATCTGAACAGGAAGGTGAGCTGTACCGCATTGCTCAAGAATCCCTGAATAATGTGATTAAGCACGCCCAGGCAGACTGGGTGAAGGTACAGCTGGCAGCTGAGCCAGGAATTTTCCGGATGACGATCGAGGATAATGGGGTGGGTTTTGACCTTACAACCGCCGAGCAGTCAGGTGGGCAGGGCATTCGGAACATTCGAGAGCGTTCTGAGCGCCTCGGGGCGGTTTGTCGGATTGAATCGACACCAGGACTGGGAACAAAAATTACCATTGAGGTGAATCAATGACGGATCGAAGTGAACCCATCCGCGTTCTAATCGTTGACGATCACACCATCGTCCGCAAAGGTATTAAAGCCCTCCTGGCAGAAACCAGTGATATCCAAGTGGTGGGAGAAGCCAGCAACGGCCTGGATGCCATCCAACTGTCAAGGCAGCTCGAACCGGATGTCATTTTAATGGATCTGCTCATGCCGAAGCTGGATGGCATCCAGGCGACCCGTCAAATTTCGGCCCAGCAGCCGCAGGTGCATGTGCTGGTGCTGACCAGCTTTGTTGGCGATGATAAAATCTTTCCGGCCATCAAAGCAGGGGCGTTCGGCTACCTGCTCAAAGACTCGGAGCCCTCCGAATTAATCCGCTCCATTCACATGGTACACCGGGGGGAACTCTCGCTGCATCCGATCATCGCCCGGAAAATCATGCAGGAAATCCAGGATCAGCCCGCAGTAAAGCCTTATCCAGAATCTTTAACCGCCCGGGAAGTTGAGGTGCTGCAGCTTCTGGCAAAAGGGCTCTCGAATGAAGAGATCGCTGCCCAGTTGGTGATCTCTGAAGTCACCGTCCGCACGCATATCAGCCATCTCCTGGCGAAATTACACCTGGCCAGCCGGGTTCAGGCGACCCTGTATGCCCTGCGCGAAGGGATTACCTCTCTCAGCGATGAAAACGAGTGAACCGTGGGAATTTCCCTTTCCACGGTTGTTGATGTCTGTTTGAAAAACGTTGATCTGGATTTATCTTCATCATCCTTCTGTTGATAAGAAATCAACAGAAGATGGATGACGCAATCTCCGATTCTCGGTAAAGTGTAGCTGTAGAGGTATGCGAACTCTTCGGCTGCAGCGAAGGAGTATAAGGTGATAACGGGCGATCAACCAATCCAGGTACTCATCGTAGACGATCATGCCATGGTACGTAAGGGCATTCGGGCATTGCTGAATGAATATGAAGATATACGCGTGGTCGGTGAGGCTGCCAATGGCATTAAAGCGCTTGAGCTTACAAAACAATTAAACCCCGATGTGATCCTCGTCGACCTGGCCATGCCCGTCATGGATGGGATCGAGGCCATTAAGAGGATCAAAGCTATCCGACCCGATCAACGTATCCTCGTTTTGACCAGCTATGTAGGAGACGATAAGCTCATCCAGTCCATCAAGGCTGGCGCCATGGGTTATCTATTAAAAGATGCTCAGCCTGAAGAGCTTGTCCAGTCGATTCGCACTGTTTACGCCGGAGAGCCCGCTCTCACCCCGGCGGTCGCCTGGAAGTATTTGCGCAAGATGTCTGGCGCAGAAGAACCCCCCAAAAGGTCGGCAGAGGAGCTCTCGGAACGTGAGGTGGAGGTCCTGCGTTTGCTTACCCAGGGGAAGACGGATCAGGAAATTGCAAAGCAGTTGGTGCTTACCGACGTGACCATCCGCACGCACGTCAGCCGGATTCTGGCAAAGCTAGGATTAGACAACCGGGTGCAAGCGGCCTTATACGCCATCCGCTCCGGCATGGTTTCGCTGGAAGACATGGAAATTCCCCCTTCGTGAGAGATTTGAATTTTTTTAACGATCGATAACCCGGCCAGGCAGGCTGATCTGGGTCGAACCGCGTTTGCCCAGGGGGGTGACCGGTCTTATACCGGAGGCTGTTCCGCAGGGGATGGACGCATGGAACCGTAATACTGCGCGTAAAGCCGGGTAATGATGGCGCCAAGCAGGAAGATTTGCGCGAAATAATAAAATCCAGTCAGCAGGATAACAAAAGTACCGGTTGCTTCCAGAGCTGAAGATAAGCTGGTACGGCTCATGAAAAAGAGGATCAGCCAACCTCCCAGGGTCACCAGGAGGGCAGCCGTGGCCGCGCCGATCCAAACATCCCTCCAGGCAACCTTAACGTCTGGCAGCAACTTGTACAGAAGTCCAAACGACAGCGTCGCTAAAGCGAAAAAGCTGAGCATGCTGTGGGAAGGTTGGAAACTAAACCGTATAGAGATGGAGCTTAACCAGTTCACCAAAACACTGAGAACGGCTGCCGCAACTAGCAGCAGTCCAATGGCAATTACCATCAAGAACGAAAACAAGCGCTGGCGCACCATCCGCAGCGTGGCTCCCTGGGCGGGCGTGGGGACTTTCCATACCGTATTAAGAGCGAACTGGATTTGAAAAAAAACACCCGAGGCTGCCAGCAGCAGGAAGAAAAAGCTGACCAGGGAAACCAGGAATGTCCCCCCAGTGTTTTTCGGGGTAAGATTCGCCAGCATATCCTGGATCACTTGGGTCACACCCGGTCCCAGAGCAGCTTCTAAGCGGGTCATGAAGTTTTCCATCAAGGCCGCTTGATCGAGAAAGATCCCCGCGACGCTGAAGGCGACATAAATCACCGGCGCAAAAGAAAACAGCCCAAAATAAGCCAGCGCTGCTGCCAGCTGGGTTGGTCGTTCCGCGATCCAGATTGCGTAGATCTCTTTGATGAAATCTACGACAGGAGAGCGACCTCTTTCTTTTACGCCGGTGTTCTTTTTCACACCTTGATCCTGGGTTAGCTCGTCAGTCCTTTCAGGTTCTGTACCTTTTCGCGCCAGCCGCGCAGCAGGTGATGCACATTTTCTGCGCCAATGATGGGGGTACCATCGTAGGGCAGGGCAGTGGGGCGCACGACGAAGGGATGGTTTTGCGGGCCTCCCAAGCCTCCGTGGTGGCTGACCTGGTTTTCAAACCCGGCCAGCTCTTCGGTCGCTGGATCATAGACGGTGTTGACCACCAGGTCAGGGCAGTTCGAGAAGCTGCTCTCCCGCCGCAGGTGCCTGGCCGCGTTCGGGCCAAAGATTGCTAATGGATTATTCCCTTCGACCTTATCGTCCTTCAGGTAATAAGCTCCACCCTTCCCGAACACGACATCTCCTTGCAGCTCCGACCTGACCAGAACGAAGCCAATCCCCGGGTGGCTGGTCAGTCCGATGATCAGCTCTGGATAAGCATCCTGGATCTGTTCGAAAGTCATGCGCTGCGCTGCGTCTGTGAAGTAGATCAGCCCGGTGGAGCCAGAGCCGAAGACGACCACCTTGGCTTTTTCGGCTTTCGCTTCCATTTCGTCGGCAGAATCCTTTTTTGGAGCAACTTCCACCTCGCCATCCGCTTTCGTCCGGCTGGCTAACAGCCTGCGTACCAGAGCAGCGGTGCGTGACTTCGAGTTCGTTGACTCGCTCAAGACGGTGTTCAGGTTATCCCAGCTTTCGTTATGCACGTCCGAATAGAAGATATCGCTCTTGACCAGTGATTTAACGAGAGCTTCAAGGGATTTACCGTGAGCAGCCTCGAAGGTAGGTCCGATCGTCTGTCCATGGTCGGATAGAATGACGATATGATAGGGCCGCGGGGCGATGCTGACCGCGTGCTCGATGCGGGCAAAGTAGCGGTCAATTTCATGCAGCGCTTCAGAGGCCTCCGGCGCGGTCATACCGGCAAAATGAGACAGGTCATCATAACCCGCATACAGGGCGTAGACAGCGGGAAGCCCGCGCAGGATGTCGCTGATCAAGATATAAGTCACCAGATCCTGAAGGACAGGCCCCATGAAGGCTCGCAGCAAGGCATAGCCCAAATTACGAGCTTTTATGAAATATTTATCCTTCCGTCGCCTTTGTTGAGAAGCCTGCCATAATTCTTTGATGATTTCGGTAACAAAGCGCGTCAGCAGCCGGGTGATCACGTAGGGAGTGAGGATGTAAGAATAGAAGCTGGGTCCCCTGCCCCGCTCCCGGTTGCGAATGGTGCTGAAGGTGAGCATGCTTTCGGTGGCGTCGCCTGAAAACATGTTGCCGCGCGAGGCACCGCCATCTGAACACAGGCCAATGCCTCTGCTCAGCCGCTGCTCGATGGCCTGGGCATCTTTGGGCTTGCCAGACATGATCATGCGCTTCTGCTCCCGATCCCACCAGCGGTAGGCAGGCACGTCGGTGTTGTTCCCGAGCAGGATGCCGGTTTGCATGGCGCCGGTCTGGGAGGAGAAATCGGTCTCCCAGCCCAGGATTTGGTGGCTGCCCTGCTCGACCCAGCGTTTAAGATTGGGGGTATGGCCTTCTTCCATTGCCTTTCGCAGGTATTTTTCACTCAAGCCGTCGATCTCTAGAAAGAGAAAGCCGGGGACTTCGGTTTTTTCAGGCTTGCCGTGGCGGGCGACCATGTGGCGTGTAATGCTGCGGTCGAACTGGGAATCCTCGTCGAGTGATAAAAGGGCGCCGAGGATGGCGTCGATGATCGCTAACCAAATGATAATCCTGATTCCGGTAACAACGTTATCGACCGAGACGCCTCTAACCAAATTGCCAATCACCAAGCACAAAAAAACCGTTCAATACGAAAGCCAGGATCGGGTAAAGGCACCCTGGCAGCTGGGGAAAGTACCGGACAAACAGCCATCGAAGAACAGCTTGGGCGATACCCAATGATATCGTGAATACCATCAGCGCTCGTAGGGAATCCGCCTGGAAACCGGAAAGGAGCCATGACAATATGAAGAGGGTAATTACATGGACGACAAAGACAGATATTAATTGGATCCAGCGACCGCGCGAAATTTTCATTGCACTCCTCCGTAAATTGACAATCTATAACTTAGGAACAAATTATACCCTTAAACTCCCTGTATAAAATTCAGGGTCTTTTGGGTTCTTCAGGAATTACCGTGGGGAAACCCCAGATAGGGGCACTTTCACGGGAAATCCCAAAGAGCCGTTTTTTGGAAATGCCGTGGCGGACCCCATCGTATGTTCAGAGTGAGGGCATGGTGGTCCGTCAGGAAGCGTTGGAAAGGCAGCACGGCAGAGGCATTCTCTATGGAGAGGATGTCTGCTGCAACCGCTGCAGTTTCACCTGTGGGAATTCGATAAAAAATATAATCCAGGGAGGTTTGCCATTTCCTCGACACCAGGGGGAAGGGCCGGTAGGTATGTCGTGGGTCGTCAGCCAGCGCATCGGTCATGCCGCTCTGCGCGATCATTTCCTGGTAGGCTGGCGACTGGCGCGGAAAATTGAAGTCGCCGCACACGATCACCCAGGTATCTGCCGGCTGAGCATGAATGAGCTTTACCAGGTCCTTCACCTGGTCAAGCTGAATTTGAGTCTGTTCGTTCGAGAGCTGCCAGTTGCCCCGGTAGTTGGCCTGCAAGTGGGTGTTCAGGATCACAAACCTGTGCTCATGAAATTCCAGATTCACCAGCAGGGCGCCTTTATTGAGCGCCCAATCCGAAAACCCGATGCTCACCGGCTTGCCCTGATTCCTGAAGGGATAAAAATCTCCCTTCTCTATTGAAGTTGCGGAAGCAGTGAACAACCCGCCCTTCGGGGCTAATGCATTGCGATAAAAGGTGACCTGAAGGGTAGGCTGCCAGGCCGCGCTGCAAAAGGGGGAGGTAGGCGTTCTGCTGGATCTCTTGCAGGCAGGCCACGGTCGGTTTGAGCCGGTTGATTTCGGCTGCCAGGCGTTTGATCCTACCTGAGCTCAAGTAGAAGGGCACACCGAAGGTGTTGAGGGAGAGTAATGTGAAAGAATCCATTTCCTTTGCCTGTTATCAGGGTTAATCTTACAGGAAATTTGCTTATAATTCAATAAACATCGATCGTTTCAACATTTGTCGATGAGTGGGCACTCGACACCCGCGTTTTGTTTAGATGGAGATCATCAGCCCTCCGATGACAAACCCTCGAATAATCGCTATTCTTAGGACGGTAATGATTCTTTGCTGGATTGAAGAATCATTGGCAGTTATTGAATTCTATGCCAAACCAATCTTTGTGAGTACGAATAAAATACGAGTTTTAACTGAAGATCAAGAAATGCCAATCCAATCGTTTCATCTCCAGGATAAAAATAATGCATAATTTGGGAGGACCCTTGAGCACTGGTCCCCTATTTTTTGATTAATCCCCGCGACTAAGAAAGGAAGGAGGCATTCTTCTTAGGAAACTATAAAGGCATGGAAGATGAGTACATCTTAGAAGATGAGTACATCTTAGAAGATGAGTACATCTTAGAAGATGAGTACATCTAATCCCATAACTGGAAAGCGTAAAATAATTAATAAAAAAGGAGAAAACCATGGCTAAAGCTAAACCAGCGAAAGAATCCAAGAAAGAAAATAAGTTCACTTTCCCAAGCGCATTCACGATTTTGTTCATTCTATTGTTCGTGATCGCAGCGGCAACCTGGATCGTGCCGGCTGGCTCGTATGACTATGACGAGGAAGGTGCGCCGCTGCCGGGCACTTACCACGAAGTGGAGCCCAATCCGCAGAAGCTCCTTCAAAGCGCGCTGAAAGGTCCGATCGCTGGCATGTATGGCATCCAAGATGATACTGGCAACGTGGATGTCTGGAACTACGGCGAGCTCTTCGGCGCCATTGACGTTGCCATGTTCGTGCTCATCATCGGCGGCTTCTTGGGTGTGACGATGAAGACCGGCGCCATCAACGCCGGGATTGCCTGGGTGGTTGGGAAGCTGAAGGGAAAAGAGAAATGGATGTTCCCCATCCTGATGACCATCTTTGCCATCGGCGGCACCAGCTACGGTATGGCAGAAGAAACCCTGGCTTTTTACGCTTTGATCATCACCGTGATGCTGGCGGCGGGTTATGATGGCTTGAGTGCCGGGGCGCTGATCCTGCTGGGGGCGGGGATTGGCTGCCTGGGATCGACCGTGAACCCCTTTTCCACCGGCATTGCCTCCGGTTTTGCGGGCACGAATATCAGCGAGGGTTTGATCGGGCGGGTGGTGCTGCTGGTGGTGGGTACGATCCTTGGCATCTGGTTTGTGATGCGCTACGCCGAGAAAGTGAAGAAAGACCCATCCAAGTCGCTGATCTACGATATGAAAGCAGAAAACGAGAAGCAGTTCCTTTCCAGCAAGGGAGAAGGCACGGACTTCGGTAAGTTCACCACCCGGCACATCGTGATCCTGGTGCTGTTCTTCCTGGCCTTCGTCACGATGGTCTACGGCGTAATCCCCTGGGAAGATTTGGGCATCGCCGTTCCCACCTGGTGGTGGTGGTTCCCGGAGATGACCTCGAACTTCCTGTTCTTCGGCATCCTGATCGGGATTATCGGCCGGCTGCCGGAAAAGACGCTGGTGGATACATTTGTCGATGGAGCCCGCGACATGCTAGGTGTGGCGCTGATCATCGGCGTGGCGCGCGGGATTACCGTAATTATGACCAACGGTTTGATTACCGATACGGTGCTGTATTGGGCGGAACAGGCGGTTTCCGGATTAGGCGGAGTGGGATTCATCATTGTCACTTACATTCTATACCTGCCGCTGTCGTTCCTGATCCCCTCCAGCTCTGGGCTGGCGACGGTCTCAATGCCGATCATGGCTCCGCTGGCTGCGTTCGCCGGAGTGCAAGAGTACCTGGTGGTCACGGCATACCAGGCTGCCAACGGGTTGATCAACCTGATCACGCCGACCTCGGCGGTAGTGATGGGCGGGTTGGCCATTGCCCGGGTCAGTTATGCTGTTTGGTTGAAGTTTGTAGCAGTCCTGATTGCTCTGCTGTTCATCCTCACGATCATCGTGCTGGCAGGCGGGGTATTGGTGGGTTGAGGCAAATATGGTTGAGATTTTAGACGAAACGACCGAAGCTTGTCTCGTTGTCCGGTTCAGCGGCAAGCTGACGGGTGGGGAATACCAGCAATTTCTGGATGCAGTCAGAGAACACTTGAAGGCTGGGGATCCGGTGGGCCTGGTGGTGGAACTGGCTGGCTTGCAGGGTTATGGCGACCTCGAAGCGGCCTGGAAGGATCTC
The DNA here is from genome assembly GCA_963754615.1 of uncultured Chloroflexia bacterium. GTDB lineage: Bacteria > Chloroflexota > Anaerolineae > Anaerolineales > UBA4823 > CAVVUF01. The sequence continues at coordinate 122,197 of CAVWGW010000014.1, forward strand.
AAGTTTGGCTTCGGAGAGTACCAATATATCCGGAAGGCAGCTTTCGTTGGGGACCAGAAATGGATCGATTGGTTCACGCGTTTGATCGGTCCTTTTACAAAAGCAGAAGAAAAACATTTTTCTGAAGGCGAGCTCACATCTGCTTGTGATTGGGCTAGCGAATAGTAAAACAAAAAAAATAGAAAAGGAGCAATAGAAATGGCATTCAACTTACGCAATCGCAACTTTCTCAAAGAGCTTGATTTCACCCCCGATGAGCTCAAGTTCTTACTCAAGCTGTCCGCTGATCTCAAAGCGGCCAAGTACGGTGGGTACGAGCAGCCAACGTTAACAGGAAAGAATATTGCCCTCATCTTCGAAAAAACTTCGACGCGCACCCGCTGCGCCTTCGAAGTGGCGGCTTACGACCAGGGCGCCAAGGTCACCTACCTGGGCCCATCCGGCTCGCAGATCGGGCACAAAGAGTCCATGAAAGACACTGCCCGGGTGCTGGGACGCATGTACGATGGCATCGAGTACCGCGGCTTCGGGCAGGAGCTGGTGGAGATCTTGGGGCAGTATGCCGGTGTGCCGGTGTGGAACGGCTTGACAAACGAGTTCCACCCCACCCAGATGATCTGCGATATTCTCACCATGCTGGAGCACAGCGACAAGCATCTCAACGAGATCGCTTACTGCTACCTGGGCGACGCGCGCAACAACATGGGCAACTCGCTGATGGTGACTGGCTGCAAGCTGGGCATGGATGTGCGCCTGTGTGCGCCGAAGGCCCTTTGGCCGGAGGCCGGGCTGGTGAAGACCTGCCGGGAGATCGCCGCGGAAACCGGGGCGCGCCTGACCATCACAGATAGTGTGGAAGAGGGTGTCAAGGGCGTGGACTACCTGTACACGGATGTGTGGGTGTCGATGGGCGAGGCCAAAGAAGTTTGGGATGAGCGCATCAAGCTGCTCAAGCCCTACCAGGTCAACATGGATGTGGTCAAGAAGACAGGCAATCCGAAGGTGAAGTTCATGCACTGCCTGCCGGCTTTCCACAACCGCGAGACGAAGGTGGGCGAGGATATTTACCAGAAGACTGGGATGGACGCCCTGGAAGTGACCGAAGAGGTGTTCGAGTCGGAGCGCTCGATCGTCTTTGCGCAGGCAGAAAACCGCATGCACACCATCAAGGCGATCATGGTCGCCACGCTGGGAGACTGAGCTTTTTCGAGCATGGGAGCCACGCCCGTCTAGTAGGGGCGTGGTCCCCACGCCCGTATGGTAGGAGCGTGGCTGCCGATAGTAACCTCGGACCCGCCCCTACAGGAGGATGTTTATGCTTGAGAACCTGACTTCTCATCTTGCGGCTCAGCAGGAGCCGTTGAAGAAGGCGCTGATCGAGCTGGTGCGCATCCCCAGCGTGTGCGTTGAAGGTGCTGGAGGCTACCCGTTTGGCGAGGCGATCGACCGGGCTTTGCGTCAGGCGTTGAAAACGGCTGGCGAGCTTGGTTTCCGGACTCTACTATGGTGATGGCGGGTACTATGGCTACGCCGAGGTAGGAGATGGGAAAGAGATGCTGGGCATCCTGGGGCACCTGGATGTGGTGCCGCCGGGGAAGCGGGAAGATTGGGAGCGGGATCCCTTTGACCCCGTTGAAAAAGATGGCATGCTCTTTGGGCGTGGGACGCAGGATGATAAGGGTCCGCTGCTGGCTTCACTCTTTGCAGTGAAAGCTTTGATGGATGCGGGTGTGAAGTTCAACAAGCGGGTGCGCTTTATCTTTGGGACGGATGAGGAAACCTTGTGGCGCTGTATCAATCGCTATACCGCGAAAGAAGAAATACCCGACATGGGATTCTCGCCCGATTCGCGCTTCCCGGTAACCTTTGCCGAAAAGGGACTGCTCCAGCTGCGGTTGGAAGGGAAGAATGAGAGCGGGATCCGGCTCACAGGCGGATCGGCCTTCAACGCGGTGCCAGATATGATCCTGTACGAAGGTGAGCGGCAGGATGACCTGGCGGATAAGCTGGATCAGCTGGGTTTTGAGTATGAGCAGTACGAGGATGGGATCGAGGTCAAGGGCAGGGCGGCGCATGCCATGATCCCTGAAGAAGGCATCAATGCCATCGCCCGGCTGTGCATTGCCCTGAAGGCAATTGGCATCGAGAGCAAAGCCATCAATTTTATTGCGCAAGAGATCGGGGAGGACCCGAACGCCAGCCGTATCTTTGGGGTGTGCGAAGATGCGCCCTCCGGGAAGCTGAAGTTTAACATCGGGAAGATCGAGCTGGGGCAGGTGGAACAGCTCTCGATCGATTCCCGCCTCCCAGTGACGGTATCAAAAGATGAAATGGTGGGTAAACTTCGCCGCGCGGCGGCAAAATATGGGCTCGAATATCAGGAGTTCGATTGGCTTGGGCCGATTTACCTGCCGCTGGACCATTTCATGGTGGAGAGGTTGATGAAAGTTTACCGAGAGTTCAGTGGTGATACGGTCACCGAACCCAAGTCCTCGGGCGGGGCCACTTATGCACGTGCCATCCAGAACTGCGTGGCATTTGGGGCGCTGACGGTAGATGAGGAGCTGACGGAGCACCAGCCCAACGAGCGGGCGGTGCTGGTGAATTTGTACAAGGCCATGGAAATCTATGCCCAGGCCGTGTACGCTGCTCGCTTGCGGATGACTTAACCCGCTGAGGTTTGTACCGGGAACCAAATAGGAGATATAAGATTATGTTACGCAGAGGTGGTGGCCTGGCCAGACCAGGCGGAATGATCAGCCCAATGCCGGCGCAGCCTGCCCAAGGTCCGCTGACACCGGCAGGAGTGAACCGCTATATCATGCGCCAGCGCATGTTTGCCCTGGGGCAGGATTTTTGGATCAATAATGCCGCCGGACAGCCGTGCTTCAAGATCGATGGGAAAGTACGCATGGTCAAAGAATCCTTGAAGTTCCGCGATATGCAGGGAAACCTGCTCTATAAGCTGGATGAGAAGGTGCTGCGCATCCGCGAGTCTTTTGATATTTTGAACCCAAATGGCTCACTGGCGGCCAAGGTGCACAATGCCATCATCGATCCACTGCGCGAGCGCTTCACGATCGAGATCTCCGGGGGTGAAAACATGCTGACCAAGGGTAAGGTGATCTGGGCGCAGTATGACATCTTGCGCGGCCAGAGGCAGGTGGCGAAGATTTCGAAGCAGTTTTCGTGGATCGGCCGTGACCAATATGCGGTGGATATCTTACAAGGCGAAAACGATTGCTTGCTCTTGGCAGTGACGGTGGTGATCGATATGATGGTGAGTAACGGGAGGTAGGAGATGGCAATGAATACATTGAGTACATCGCAGATGGCAATTGGACCAGTGCAAGTGATTTTCTTCGGTTTTGAGCGCATAGATCAGTTCCGAGGTGAGGTGTTGGAGGAGCTAACAAGCCTGCGCGGGCGAGGTTTGATCCGCCTGATTGACTTATTCCTGGCTGTCAAAGAGCCCGGCGGAAAAGTGGTGGCGGCAGAGACGAACGACCTGACCGAAGAGGAGTCAGTCGAGTTCGGCGAGGTGATTGGGAAGCTGCTGGGGGTGGATGAGTTCGTAAAAGGTGAAGCGAGCGCTGAGCTGATGGAGAAGATGATGGCAGCCGCGCTGCATTCCGTTGGGTTGGATTATCCAGGGCTGCGGAACGTGGTAGATAACCTGCCGGAGGGCAAAGCTTTTGGCGTGTTGATGTTCGAGCATACCTGGGCGCTTCCGCTGCGGGATGCCATCCGCCGGGCGGGTGGGGTGCCGCTGGCGCAGGGCTTCTTGACCCAGGAGGCGCTGTTGATGGTGGGCGAAGAGCTGCGGGCAATTTCCGAGGCGGAGCAGACGATTGAGGTGGCGCAGATTATTAAAGGCGCAGCGATTCTGGATACGCTGGCAACCCTGCAAGAAGCCGATGCCATCAAGACGGCCATTGCCGCGGATGTGGTACGCACGCTCGCGCTGGCGGAGCTGATCGAAGAAGCGGCAGTCACAGAAGCGCTTGAAACCCTGGCAGCCGCCAACCTGCTGGAAGCCAAGTACCTGGAGGCAGCCGCGCAAGCTGAGGCACAAGAAGCTGCCGAAGACCAAAGTTTCTTTGCAGGTTCCGAGACGTAAAGTTAGTGTTAGGCGCATCCCCCTTTGACCCAACCATAAAGAGGAGAGGCTATGTCAGAAGAGATGAGCACAGCTAATTCAGAAACAGAAGGTGCGAGTAAAAAGGCAACCATCACCTTGCGTGGAGCGGTCTTCATCGGCATCGGCTCGATGGTCGGCGCCGGTATCTTCGCCTTGTTTGGAGAGGCGGGAACGGTGGCTGGCGCGGCGGTGTGGGTGTCCTTTTTAATCGGCGGTATTATCGCTTTATTACAAGGATACTCCTTCGCCAAGCTCGGCGCTCGCTACCCCTCTTCGGGTGGGATGATCTCCTGGATTGTGCGTGGGTTCGGCAAGGGATTGTTCACCGGCGGGATTGTGATGCTGGGTTATTTTTCGGTTCTGATCGTAACGGCCATGGTGGCGGTGACCTTTGGAAACTATGCCACTTCGCTGCTGGGTCTCACCAACCCCATTTGGGTGAAAATATTTGCCGCCGCCATTGTCATTCTGCTGACCTATGTCAATTCGATTGGAGCAGAGACGGTCACGAAAGTGCAGAGTGCCATTGTCACCATCGTGCTGGTGGTGTTGAGCGGCTTTGCCATCGCTATGCTTTCGCAGATGGATGTCACGCTGTTGGCGCCGGCTGGTTACCCCGAGATGAAATTCATCTTTGCGAGCGTGGCCCTGACCTTCTTTGCTTACCTGGGGTTTGGGGTGATCTCCTTTGTGGGTGGAGACATTGAAAATCCAAAGAAAAATATGCCCAGGGCCATGTATATCTCGATCGGCTTCACCATGCTGCTATACGTCGCCCTGGCAATCGGTGTCTTTGGCACTCTGACCGTGGAGGAAGTGATTAAAAATGCGGATACAGCCTTGGCCGTGGCTGCTTACCCGATCTTTGGGGCAGCGGGCGTTACCCTGATCTCGATCTGCGCCTTGTTTTCAACCACTGGCGCCATCAATTCGCAGCTTTATGCTTCGATCGGCGCAACGTATGCGATGGCGAAAGATGGGCAGCTGCCACCTCGTTTTGCCCTGAAGCGCAAACGCAGGACGGGAGGCACGCAAGGGCTGGTGATCTCCTCACTGCTGATCCTGGCGCTGGCTTTGTTATTTGATGTCAGTGCTATCTCATCGATTGGCTCTGCTGTGGCGCTGGCCATCTTCGCGTTGATTACCATCGCCCATTTGCGTATGACGAAGGAGACCGGGGCTTCGAAGCTCGTGCTGGTGCTGGCTTTGATTGGGACCTCTGCAGCCATCCTGTTATTCTGCTGGTACACGCTGCTTACATCCCCGCAAACTTTTGTGATCCTGGTCGGGACGATCATCCTGGCTTGGATAGTGGAGGCAGTCTGGAGATGGTATAGCAAGCGGGAAGTGGCCGATGAAGGCAATGTGAAAACGGAGTAACGTCAACATTGGGTACAAAGTACACGATTCGTGATTGAACGGAGTGTGATAAATGAGTTCTTCAGAGTCCGTTAAAGAAAAAGCCATTCGCGATCCATCGCTGCTGGATGCGCTGATCCCCCTGATCTTCATGATCCTGCTGCTGGTGACCTCGATCGTGTTGTTCGGGATCGACGCGGCAGTGGGTCCGTTGCAGGTGGCTTTGCTCATGAGCGCGGTCGTGGGTGCCCTGGTGGCACACAAGAATGGCCATTCCTGGGAGAGGCTGGGCGAGGAGATCGTCAAAGGCATCTCGCTGGCGATGAGCGCCATCCTGATCCTGCTGATGGTGGGTGCGCTGATCGGCGTCTGGAACATGTCTGGCACCATCGCCACGATGGTCTACTATGGCGTGAAATATATCGATCCATCCTGGTTTTATTTTGCTTCTGCGCTGCTTTGTGGGTTAGTGGGCCTGGTCACTGGCAGCTCCTGGACCACGGCAGCCACGCTGGGAGTTGCATTTGTCGGCATGGCCAATGCAATTGGTGCTAACCCGGCGATTACCGCAGGGGCGGTGATCTCGGGGGCTTATTTTGGCGACAAAATGACCCCCTTATCGGAGACAACCATCCTGACCCCGCAAATTGTGGGCAGCAATGTCTATACCCACATCGGCAGCATGGCCAAAGCCACCATACCAGCCTATTTAATTTCTCTCGTAATGTTCTTCTTCATCGGGAGAATCAATGAAATCACTGCGGCGGTCGATACGACCGCCACGCTGCAAGCCTTGGAGTCATCTTACAATATCAGCCTGTGGAACCTGCTGCCTGTGGTGGTCTTGCTGCTCCTCGGTATGAAAAAATTTCCAGCCTTCCTATCCATCCTGATCGGAACGCTGGCAGGCGCCCTGGTGGCGGTGGTCATGCAGCCGCAGGTGGTAACCGCGTTTGCCAATGATCCTAGCTTGAATTACGGAATGGCGGCATTGAAAAGCGTATGGTTGGCCATGGCAAGCGGCTTCACAGCTTCAACCGGCTATCCCCAGATCGATACCTTGTTCTCGGGTGGAGGCATGGACAGCATGCTGACCACCATCTGGTTGATCCTGGGTGCCATGTCTTTTGGGGCCATGATGGATTTTGGCGGCTTCAACGCCCGGCTGATCACGCCAATCATTGGCCGGGTCAAGTCGGTAGGCGGGATGATTGCCACGGTGATGGTGACTGCCTTGGGGTTGAACATTGTTGCCGGCGACCAGTACATTGCCATCGTGCTGCCGGCGCGCATGTTCATGGTTGAATTCCGCAAACGTGGCCTTCACCCAGAAACCCTGGCGACTGCAGTAGAAAACTCCGGGACGGTCACCTCCCCGTTGATCCCCTGGAACTCGTGCGGGGCTTATATGTCGGCGGCGTTGGGTGTATCCACCTTCGTTTACCTGCCGTACTGCTTCTTTAACTTTCTTAATTTTCTCCTGGGGATGATCTACGGATTTGTGGGCTTTAATGTGATGCGCCTGTCACCCGAAGCGTCCCTCCCGGCAGAGCCGCTGGCGGAAGTTCCGATGGTGGTGCAGGATAGATGATGGAAGTGTACGGTGGACTTCCTGGCAAGGCTGTCGCGGGCTCTTCAGTAGAGAAGCTTGAGCTGCTCGACTGCCTGCGGAAGATTGGCAAGGGGTTGGTGGCCTCTGGCACGGCGGTCGGCGTGGTAGAGAACACCCTAACCGAGATCGCCATGGCGTATGAGATGGATTGTGAGGTTATGGCGCTGCCGAACCTGATCATGATCAAGCTGGGCCAAACTTCCCTGGGGAAGGTGGATTTCGCCGTGCAGCGCCTGACCACCCTGCAGTTGGATAAGGTGTCTGAAGTGGTGCAACTGATTGACCAGGTAAAGAAGAAGGAGATCGCGTTGGAAGCAGCTTCGCGGCAGATGGATGTGATCCTGGCGAAGAAGCCGCGCTTCAACTCGGTCATCATCGTCTTTGGATATTTCCTTTCTTGCATTGGGCTGACACTGCTCTTCCGACCCGACCCAAGGTCACTAATAGTGACAGGTGGAGCAGGTATCCTGGTAGGATTGTTGGTGGAATGGTCGCGCAGGCAGCCGCGCTACAACCTGCTCCTGCCGGTGTTGGCGGCGATCCTGGTCTCGGTGCTGGTGTTCAACTTGACCCGTGTGGGTTATATTTTCGGCCCGGCGAACCTGCTTATCCCGCCGCTGATTATCTTTCTCCCTGGGGCGGTTTTGACCACCGGGATGATTGAGCTGGCCTCCATGCACATCCTCTCGGGTTCGGCCAGGTTGACCTATGGTGCGGCTATTCTCTTGCTGTTGTTCACGGGGATTGCGGTGGGGTCGTACTTCTCGGAACTTTCCAGCTACCAGGTTTACGCTTATGAAGCCGTAAGTTTTCCTTGGTGGGCGCCGTTCTTGGGCACGCTGCTGTTTGGGTTCGGCACCTTTACCCGCTTATCTGGGGCGAACCGTGATCTGTTCTGGATGCTGGTAGTGCTTTACATTGCGATGCTGGGTCAGGTGGTTGGTGAGCGGTATATCAATTCTTACTTTGGAGCCTTTTTTGGAGCACTGCTGATGGCCTTCGGTTCGGAGGTGATCGCCCGCAGCCCGCGCCGGACGCCGGCCTTGGTCTCTCAGACCCTGGCGTTTTGGTTCCTGGTGCCGGGGGCACGTGGTTTGTTGAGTGTGACGAGTATATTGAGCGAGGATTTACAGAGCGCAGCGATCGGCCTGGGTGAGATGATCCTGCTGATCCTATCGATCACGCTGGGGGTGCTGCTGGGGACTTTATTGATCTCACCTTACAAGTTTGTCCCGGTCACTGAAATCCCCGGAAGACTTATGAGAAAGGGCTCTGCTTAAAATAGAAAGGGACGTTTTCGATGAGTACAAAGAGTATAAAGGAAAAGGTATGCTGACAAATATTTTATACATAATTCTGGCAATTCTGATCCTGACCACACTGTATGTGGTGGGGCGGACGATCGTCTTCCAATGGAAGCGGGGGGGGGTGGAGAAGATCGAGGGTATTCAGGTGGATGAGGCGCAGGTGGCTGAGCACCTGGCGGCCTCCATCCGCTGCCAAACCGTCCCTCTGGATGAAAAAGGTACCCCGGACCCGGAGGCTTTCAAACAATTGCACCAGATGCTGGCGGAGACTTACCCATTGGTGCACCAGAAGCTGCGGCGGGAGGTGGTCCCGCTTCCAGGGGAAGCGATCGGTTACAGCCTGCTGTATATCTGGCAGGGAAGCCGGGCCGACCTGGAGCCGGTGATGCTGATGGCGCACCAGGATGTGGTTTCGGCGGACCCGACCGAATGGACGCACCCTCCTTTTGAGGGCAAGATCGTGGATGGCTTTATCTGGGGGCGCGGCACGCTGGATATCAAGAACCAATTGATCGGCATTATGGATGCCGCCGAAAAGCTGCTGGAAAAGGGTTTCCGCCCGGAGCGCACCATCCTGTTTGGGCTGGGGCATGACGAGGAAACGGGAGGGACGAACGGCTGTAAGGTGCTGGGGCAGGAGTTGAAGAAGAGAGGCATCCACCTGGCGGGGATCGTGGATGAGGGCGGGGGGATCATGGCGGGGCTGGCTGCCGGGGTGCGCGGGCCTGTGGCGCTGGTGGGGGTGAGTGAGAAGGGCTACCTGACGGTTGAGTTCACGGTGCATGACCGGCCTGGGCATTCTTCCACCCCGCCCAAGCAGACTTCCATCGGTATCCTGTCAAAGGCGCTGGCTCGCCTGGAGGCGCATCCAATGCCAACCCATCTGCGTCGCCTGCGCCCCATGTATCATGGGATTGGGATCGCGGCCCCGCTGTATATTCAGTTAGCCTTCGCGAACGTGTGGCTGTTCGGACCGTTTTTGAAGCGCTGGCTGGTGACTAAGCCTGAGATGAACGCCAGCATCCGTACAACGACAGCGCTGACGATCATCAATGGCGGGGTGGAGGATAATACGATCCCGGCGGAAGCGAAGGCCATCGTAAATTTTAGACTACTGCCTGGGGATACGATTGCGGATGTGCTGTGGCACGTGAAGAAGGTGATCAAGGATGAGCGGGTTCACTTTAATCCCGTGGAAGGAAAGTTTAATGAAGCGCTGCCGGTTTCACCGCGTGACTGCCCGGCTTACAAGGGACTCAGGCAGGTATCGCAGCAGGTATTCGGTAATTATCCGGTGGCGCCCTTTGTGATGCTGGGAGGCACGGATTGCCAGCATTTCGTGCCAGTGTGCGACCACATCTACCGTTTCACCTCGGTGGTGATGGATGAGCGTTTCATGGGGCTGGAACATGGCATCGATGAGCGCATCCCAGTGGAGGCCATGGCCATGATGGTGAAATTTTATGCCCAATTGATGCAGGTGTGGGGCACGAAAGAGATGGTCGGATGAGTACATCCGGTCGGATGAGTACATCAAGTTGGATCAAGACATTGTGTATAAAGCCTGGCCGTAAAGTCGTTCAGGCGCTTAGTTTACAGAGTAAAGGAGTATAATTATGAGAATTGTTGTCGCATTAGGAGGAAATGCCTTATTGAAACGGGGCGAGCCAATGACCCACGATGCCCAGCGCGCCAATATCAAAATTGCCGCGCAGGCTTTAGCGCCGGTTGCCCAAAAGCATCAGCTCGTACTGGCGCACGGGAATGGTCCCCAGGTAGGTCTGTTAGCGCTGCAGGCTTCGGCCTACAAAGAAGTCGAGGCTTACCCACTGGATGTGCTGGGGGCGCAAACCGAGGGCATGATCGGCTATATGATCGAGCAGGAGCTGGGCAACCTGCTGCCCTTTGAGGTGCCTTTTGCCACCATCCTGACCATGGTTGAAGTCGATCCAGCGGACCCGGCTTTCAAGAACCCCACAAAATTTGTCGGTCCGGTTTATGAGAAAGCTGAGGCAGACAGGTTGGCTGCCGAGAAGGGCTGGGTTGTAAAGCCAGATGGGAATAAATGGCGCCGGGTAGTGCCTTCGCCACTGCCGAAACGGATCTTTGAGATCCGGCCGATAAAATGGTTACTGGAGCAGAATACAATTGTGATCTGCGCGGGGGGTGGCGGTATCCCCACCATGTACGAGGCAGGCAAGCAGCGCTGGTTGACTGGCATCGAAGCGGTGATCGACAAAGACCTGGCCAGCGAGCTGCTAGCGCGCGAACTGGATGCTGACCTGTTTGTCATCGCCACCGACGTGGACGGCGTTTACCTGGATTGGGGTAAGCCCGAGCAGCGCAAGCTAACCCGGGTGACGGCAGCGGAAATGAAAGCTTTAAAATTCCCGGCCGGCTCCATGGGACCTAAGGTGGATGCGGCTGTCCAGTATGTTGAAAAGACCGGAAAACGCGCCGCCATCGGCTCGCTGCAAGATATCGAGAAGATCGTGGCCGGCGAAGCCGGAACGAACGTGGTGCCTTAATTAACCCGAGCCACCTTTTTAAGGCATGCCGCATTTGTCATCCTGAGGGAGTGTGCGACCGAAGGATCTCCGTTGAGTGACTTTTCAGGGATTCTTCGCCGCTGGGAGGCTTGCCCTGAGTTTACGAAGGATCATCAGCGGCTCAGAATGACAGAAAAGTGATAGCCAGAGAATATAGTAGCAACTTAGGTTAATTAAAAAATGCAAGCAAAACTATCTAAGATTAGGATTTGAAAGGAGATTTCTATGAGTAATGAATTTGGTGTTCATTCAGAAGTTGGCAAGCTCCGCAAGGTGATTGTTCACCGCCCGGATCTCAGCCTGAAGCGCTTAACCCCGAACAACCACGATGAGCTGCTGTTTGACGACGTCCTGTGGGTGGAACGTGCCCAGTGGGAGCATGATCAGTTCGTCAAGGCTATGCGCGACCGCGGTGTCGAGGTGTTTTATCACGTGGACCTGCTCGGCGAAGCCTTAGCGGCATCGGATGAAGCGCGGCGGAATGTGATCGGGATGGTTGCTTCCGAGTACACCGTAGGCTGGTCGTTGGTGGAAGAGGTGCGCGAATTCCTGGCCAAGATGAAACCTGATATGCTCGCTAAGCACCTAGTTGGCGGCCTGACCGTCGGAGAGATGGTGACCGGTGGCTTTGACCTGGCTAAGTTCAGGCAGATCTCCTTGGGTGCCGCAGCAGTTGTGGATGAACCGGGTTACTTCGTCATCCCTCCTGTGCCGAACTCGCTCTTCCAGCGTGATCCTTCGTGTTGGATTTACAAGGGCGTCACGGTCAACCCGATGTTCTGGCCTGCCCGGCGGCGTGAAGCACTGAACATGCTGACCATCTACCGCTATCACCCCATGTTCCAGGGTGCAGATTTTAACTTCTGGTATCCTGAGCAGCTGGATGATAAGGGCTTCAATATCCAGGACTTCGGCCGGGCATCTTTGGAGGGTGGCGATGTGCAGCCGATCGGTCATGGGACGGTGGCCATTGGCTGCAGCGAGCGCACTCAGGCCCGTATGATCGAGATGGTCGCCAAGACACTCTTTGAAAAGGGCGGCGCGGAACGCGTCCTGGTGGCTATGATGACCAAGGACCGCGCCCATATGCACCTGGATACCGTCTTTACACTGCTCGACCGGGACATCTGCACGGCCTTCCCCAAGGTGGTCAATAACATCAAGGGTATTAGCCTGCGCCCTGGTAAGAGACCGGGTGACTTCCATGTGACCGAGGAGAAGAACTTCCTGGACGCGGTGGCGGATGCCCTGCATGTCAAGAAGCTCACCGTGGTCGAGACTGGCGGCGATGAGTACCAGGCCCAGCGCGAGCAGTGGGATGATGCCAACAACACCGTGGCGTTGGAACCAGGCGTGGTGGTATCTTATGAGCGCAATACCTACACCATTTCCAAGATGCGTCAGGCGGGTGTTGAGGTGGTGGCGATCGCTGGATTTGAGCTGGGCAAGGGGCGCGGCGGCGGGCACTGCATGACCTGCCCCATTTTACGCGATGCGCTCTAATCATAAGATGAGTACAACTTACTGAGGAGGCCTTGAAATGAAAAAATATTTAGCCTGGATTTTTGGTGTTGCGATTGTACTGATCCTGGTTGCTTGGTTGTTTGCGGGACGCGCTGATCGACAGGCTTACCGGACTGCCAGGGGTGCCGTTGAGGAGCGGGTTGAGATGAGCCAGGAACGGATTGACATGGCGGTGGAGATGGCACTCGCCTCGGTGGACCTGGCACTATCGAAAACAGCAGAGCTGCCCTCGCAAGAAGCCGCCGCTGACCTGATCAAGCAGGATATTGAAGAGATCGGTAATCGCTTGAAAGCTGCTTCTGAAGCACGCGGTGATTTAGCCATCGAAAGGCTGAACCAATCCATTGAGCAGTTCAATACCACGCTGCAGACGGTGGAGGATGCCTCCAATCAAGCTGAAAGCCCGGCGGTCAAAGCATACTTTGATCGCATCTACGGCATCCTGGAGAGTGTCAAAGAGCAGCTCGTTCAGGTTGTTCTGAAGACCCAGGAATAAAATTATAAGACAGGAAGCGCCAGGTTATTGAGGCAGGACTGAGCAGGCTTGGCAGCAGGTCTGCCCGAGCATGTATTCTGACTAGGGCCTGGCGCTTCTACCATATTTTGTCAAAGGAGATATTACGATGGCGAAGAGTAATTCGAGCAAGAAGAAAGACAAGAAAAATAAAGATAAGAAGAAGGTGGAGAAAGTCCAAATCGAGGTGGTTTCTCAACCCGGAGAACCGATCCGTTCTTCTTTCATGGAAGTGGCCGTCAAACATGACGGAGCTGAAGGCGAAACGGTCGTGGCGGAACCTCGCCCCCCGCTTTCCCGCAAGGAATTTGAGAAAGCCCTGGAACCGATGCAAGTCGAGCTGGTCAAGCTGCAAGAATGGGTCAAAGCCAGCGGGGCGAAGATCTGCGTGATCTTCGAAGGGCGCGACACGGCCGGCAAGGGTGGCGTGATCAAGCGCATCACCGAACGGGTCAGCCCGCGTGTCTTCCGGGTGGTGGCTCTCTCGGCGCCAACGGAACGGGAGAAATCGCAGATGTACTTCCAACGCTACATGGCGCACCTGCCAGCAGGCGGGGAAGTGGTGCTGTTTGACCGCAGCTGGTACAACCGGGCGGGTGTCGAGCGCGTGATGGGCTTTACGCCTCTGGAGCAGGTGGAGACCTTCTTGAAATTTGCACCTGCGGTCGAGCGCGCCATCATCGGGTCCGGCACCATCCTGATCAAGTACTGGCTGGAGGTGAGTGTGGATGAGCAGGCCAAGCGTTTCCAGGAGCGCGATCAAGATTATCGCAAGATCTGGAAGCTCAGCCCAATGGATGTGCAAGCTCAGGCGCGCTGGTACGATTACTCGCGCGCCCGCGATGCCATGTTTGCGGCGACGGATACCGCCGATTGCCCCTGGTTTATTGTGCCCTCCGACGACCAGCGCCGGGCGCGTTTGAACTGCATCGCCCACTTCTTGAGCCTGATCCCCTACACCGAGGTGCCGCGCGAGCCGATCAAGTTCCCCAAGCGCCAGGCCAAGGGCGATTATGTAGAGCCAGCCCATCCCTACCGCTATGTACCTGATAAATTCTAAAGGAGCGTTTCTATGGACAAACCCGTAAGTGAACCGAAATGGTATACCTTGTCGATTGACGAGGTCAGCAAGCAGCTTCAGGTTGACCCGGCTAAGGGGCTGAGCGCAGCCGAGGTGCAGCAGCGCCTGGAGAAATATGGCCTGAATGTGCTGGCAGAGAAGAAGAAGAAATCCGGTCTGCAAGCCTTTCTGGAACAGTATCAAGACCTCATGCAGTTCGTGCTGCTGGGTGCGGCGATCATCAACCAGATCTTCACCGGCGAATGGGGCACCACCCTGGTGCTGATCGGGCTGACGGTCTTCAACGCCGTCTTAGGCATGCGCGGGGAAGCCAAAGCGGAGGCCAGCCTGGCAGCGCTGGCAAGTGCGATGAAGAGCATCGCCCGCGTGCGCCGGGATGGGCAGGCGGTAGAGATCGATGCTTCTGAGCTGGTACCGGGTGACATCGTGCTGATGGAGGCGGGCAACCGCGTCCCGGCGGATGGGCGTCTGTTTGTCACGGCCACCGTCGAGATCGAGGAAGCCGCCCTGACCGGTGAGAGTGTGGCCTCGCCCAAGGATACCGAGACCATCGCCAAAGCCGATGCCCCCCTGGGCGACCGCCACTGCATGGCGTATATGAATACCTCGGTCACGCGCGGCCGTGCTGAGATGATTGTGACCACCACCGGGATGGGCACGGAGATGGGCAACATCGCCGATCTGCTGAACAAGACCGAAGCGGACAAGACCCCGCTGCAGAAGCAGCTCGATAAGCTGACCGTGATCATTGCTTCACTGGCCGGTCTGGCCTTCATTCTCATGTTGATCATGGGTTGGAGGAACGGGCAGCCCTTTGAAGCCATCTTCATCGCCGGCATCGCCCTGGCCATCTCGGCCATACCGACTGGTCTGCCGGCTGTGGTCACCACCATGTATTCGATGGGCACGCGTCAGTTAGCCGCCTTGGGCGCCATCGTCAAGCGTCTGCCATCGGTCGAGACGCTCGGTTCAGTCTCAGCCATCTGCTCCGACAAGACCGGCACGCTGACGCTCAACAAGATGACAGCCCGCGAGTTCACCATCCCCGGCCAAAACCGCTTTACGGTGACTGGTGAAGGTTATGGCGTCGAAGGAAAAATGGAACTTACCAGCGGTGTGGCAGGCTTGCAGCCCTGGCAAAAAAATTCCCTGACCTACAGCACCGAAGGCAAGCTGCTGAGCGCAGGCGGCGCCAAGGTGGATCTCGAGCAGATCCTGCTCCCCATGGCGCTGTGCGCCGATGCCCGTCTCGACAATGGCACACTGATCGGCGACCCCACCGAAGGGGCGCTGATCGTGCTGGCAGAGAAAGGCGGCATCAGTGTGGATGGCGCCCGCCAGATGTACCCCCGCGTGGCGGAGGTGCCCTTCGACTCTGATTACAAGTTCATGGCGACCTTCCATAACATGACTGACGAAAAGGGCAAGCCAGTAGTGCGCGCCTTCGTCAAGGGTGCGCCGGATGTGCTGATCGCCCGCAGCAGTTATTACTGGATGCCCGGCGAAGAAAAGCGACCCGTCACCGAAGAGAACCGCAAGCTGGCGCTCGACGAAAATGAACGCATTGCGAAAGCCGGTGAGCGCATTATGGTGGTGGCACGTCGTGACTTCGATCCGGCGACCTTCGATCCGAAGGCAAAGATGATCGATCTGATGAAAGATCTCACCCTCCTGGCGATGGTCGGTATCGTCGACCCGCCGCGCAACGAGGCCAAGGATGCGATTGCCAAATGCCACAGCGCTGGCATCCAGGTGCGCATGATCACCGGCGACCATGCTGTGACCGCCGCCGCCATTGGTCGCGAGCTGGGTATCACGGGCACAGCCCTCACCGGGGCTGAATTTAAAGCCCTGAGCGACGAGGAGCTGAAGAAGAAGCTGCCCGAGATCGGCGTGGTAGCCCGTGTGGCTCCTGAGGACAAGATCCGCCTGGTGACGATGCTGCAGGAGCTGGATAACATCGTGGCCATGACCGGGGACGGCGTCAACGACGCCCCCGCCCTCAAGAAGGCCGACATCGGCGTAGCCATGGGCATCACCGGCACCGAGGTCTCCAAAGGGGCTGCGGTGATGATCCTGACCGACGACAACTTCGCCACCATCGTCAAGGCGGTGGAGTTCGGACGGGCCATCTACAACAACCTGTTCAATTTCGTCCGTTTCCAGATGGAATCGCTGGTGGCGTTCATTGTTACATACCTGCTGGCTGCGTTCTTTGTCGTCCTCGGGGGGATACCGTTTACGACGTTTGTGGTCCTGTGGATCAACTTCCTGGTGCAGATCCCGGTGGCGTTAGCCCTGGGGTTCGACGATCCGGCGACGGATCTGATGGAGCACAAGCCTAGGCCGTTGAAGCAGCCCATCCTTACAGGTTCACAATGGGTGCGCATCGTCCTCATCGGTATCCTGATGTCGATTGGCACAATCTTTCTGGAGATGTTTTATGAGCCGACCGACGCCCTCGTTGCGAAATCGATGGGATTTGTCTTCTTCTCATTGAGCGTTGTTATACTGGCCCTGAGTGCACGCAGTGAGAAAGGCAGCGCATTCAACCGAGATATCTTGAAGAATCGGCACCAATTGATGCTCTATGGAATTTCAGTGCTGATGATCCTATTACCCCTCAATCTGGATTTTCTCAAACGCTTACTGGGCTTGACAAATCTAAACACGAATCAGGTGATCATTTGCCTTGTGTTCGCAATTGTCCTGCTGCTGGTAGATGAAGCGTACAAGTTCTTCTTGCGCAGGAGGCAAAACAAGTAGAGGATTTAGGTTCCAGTTTTTCTCATTGTGGCAGTGGACGATGGGTACATCGTGGACGATGGGTACATCGTGGACGATGGGTACATCGCAGGCCAAGCCTCGTCCACTGCCACAAGCCGTAATAAGAGCTTCATGAACATAACGCAAAAAAATTAACGGAGTAATCCATTGCTTACAGCATTCTTTTGGGGAGGCCTGGCGGGTGCCAGCTTGTTAGTCGGTTTTTTCTTGGCGGGACGTGGTCTCTCAAATCGCATGGTGGGTATCGTGATGGGATTCGGCTCTGGGGCTTTGATCAGCGCCATTGCCTATGAGCTGGTGCCTGAGTCGGCGTTGCAGGGTTGGCTAATGGTGCCAGCCTTTCTAATGGGTGCGCTGTCATTCTACCTGGGGGATTGGATCGTCGACCGCCAGGGAGGCGCTGATCGCAAAGATCTCACTCCAGATCAGCCAAGCAGCTCTGGCGCAGCGATTTATATCGGAACCCTGTTGGACAATGTACCTGAATCGTTGATCTTAGGGATGGGCTTTGCCTTGGGTGGTGCGGTCAACCTGGCCTTCCTGGTGGCCGTGTTTGTTTCCAACATCCCCGAAGGCCTGGCTGGGACACTCAGTCTTGAGGCAGCCGGTCGCTCGCACCGCAAAGTGTTCTGGATGTGGACCAGCCTCGTCATTTTGTCCGCGGCCTGCGCAGGGTTAGGTTATCTCATCATCTCCTGGCTGCCAGGCGCGAATGGACAATATGCCCAGGCCTTCGCAGCCGGTGCCATGCTCACCATGATCGCCGATGCGATGATGCCCGAAGCCTTCGAGCATGGCGGCAAGCTGGTTGGCATTTGCACTGTATTTGGATTTCTGACGGCGGCGGTGTTGGCGGTTATAGGGTGACCAATGGGAAATAATCGTAATATAGAAGTGTTGTGCACCACTCTCCGTTATAATACCTGGAATGCGTATTATTGATAAGAAAACCCAAACAAGGAGAGTCAGATGAGTACATCTTCAAAGATCAGTAGTATTCCAATTGGCGCGAAAGTAATCTGTACGGATGGTGAGGGGGGCAAATCAACGGCTGTGGTTGTCGATCCCGTATCCCACAAGCTCACTTACATTGCTGTTGTAGAGAAATCCCTTCTACACGGTGAGGAACGGCTCGTCCCGGTTGACCGGGTGACCAAGACCACCCGCGCTGCAGTTTATCTCAACTGCACAACCAACGATATAACCCAGATGGAGCCCTTTACGCGTACGCACTATCTGGAGATTGACCAGGGGCCAGATGGCTATGCCTACAGCCCTCCTTATATGACGACATACCCTGATGGGATGATGACGCCTACACCGGGTTATCTCACCGTACAGGATTACATTGTGCCGGCGGGAGAGGTGGCTATCCACCGTGGGATGACCGTGGAGGCCTTGGATGGCTCGGTGGGGCAGGTGGGAGAGCTACTCATGGATCCGGATTCAGGGAAGATTACACACTTCCTCCTGATGAAAGGTCATGGCTGGGGGAAAAAAGAAGTTGCCATCCAGGTTTCTTCCATTGATCGCGTCGAGGATGAGATTATCCACCTGAAAATTGAAAAAGAAAAGATCGGTCAGCTGCCTTCACTGCCCGTGAAGCGCAAGTGGGATGAGGTGCTTGCCACCGAGCTGGAGCTTATGGTTTGGGTCTTTGAAGGCAAAGACCTGGCTCAGCAGACCTACCAGCAGGTTAAAGAGTTGTGCACACAGAAAGCCATTGATTTGTTGAATGCTACGGTCATTGAAAAAAGCTTGAAAGGCGATATTAAGATTCGCGAGGTGAAAAAGGTGCCCTCAAAGCGCCGCGTGGCGCTTGGGATTGCTCTGGGTGGCCTGGCGGGCCTGCTGGTCGGCCCCGTTGCCTTGGTCGCCGGAGTGGTTGCAGGAAGAGCGGCAGGTAAAAAATCTGCCAAGAAGATTGAAGTGGGTTTTTCGGAAGAAAAGCTGCGTAAATTAAATGAAAGTCTGGTTCCAGGCGGGTCTGCGCTTGTGCTGCTCGTCGAGCATCGCTGGTTCAGTACCCTTCAGTTAGAGCTGGCAGACAATGGCGGTCAATTGATCCACGAGCGGCTTGCCAATATCACCTTCGATGAGCTAGTGAGTCAAATATCGCCGGTGAGTACCTCGGATGAGAAGAAAGAGGCCGATAAAGGATAACTTTCATGAGTCGACGCGTTCACGTCATTGTTAATCCAGGTTCTGGGCAGCCCAAACCAATCCTGCACACGCTCAACGCGGTCTTTCGACCGAAGGGGATTGATTGGGATATCTCTCTCACGAAGCAAAGCGGCGATGCAGAGCGC
This sequence comes from uncultured Chloroflexia bacterium, assembly GCA_963754615.1. Classification (GTDB taxonomy): domain Bacteria; phylum Chloroflexota; class Anaerolineae; order Anaerolineales; family UBA4823; genus CAVVUF01. The sequence goes on from CAVWGW010000014.1 coordinate 141,380, forward strand.
TTTGCCCGCCAGGCAGCCGAAGCAGGTGCCGATGTCGTGGCCGCGTTTGGCGGCGATGGGACGGTGATGGAAGTGGCGCGTGGCTTGATGGGGTTGGAAACTCCGCTGGCGATTTTCCCGGGTGGAACCGCTAACCTGATGTCTGTAGAATTAGGGATTCCGAAGGATCTTGCCAAGGCTGTGGAAGTCGCTGCGGACGAGAATTCTCTCATCCATTCCATCGACGTGGGCAAAGTAAAGGATGGGTATTTCTTGCTGCGGGTGGGCATGGGCTTTCCAGCGCGCAAGGTCGAATACGCGGACCGCAAGCTGAAAGACCGGTTTGGGATCATGGCGTACTCGATCGCGGCCGTTAAGGCGATCACTGCCAAAACGGAAGCAAATTACCGCCTGACGGTGGACGGCAAGGTTTATGAAATTCGCACCCGGGCCTGCCAGGTTTACAACGCTGGGAACATGGGTAAAGCCGGTACTGCGCCCGTCCCTGGGATCAGTGTCGAGGATGGGCTGCTCGATCTCCTGGCTCTCCGTGAGAAGGTTAGCAGTAGCTTGTTGAGGCGCGGTTTGGTCCATTCGATCCAACACAGTGACGAATTGTTCTATCACTGGCAAGGCAGGCAGATTACCATCGAGCCCGATCCGCCTCAGCCTGTGCATATCGATGGCGAGGTCGTCGGGACGACCCCGGTGGCGATCGATATCCTCCCTAAGGCCATCCGGGTTCTGGTTCCAAGAGTGGAACATAAAGACGAGGGTCGATGAGTACATCGGGGCCGATGAGTACATCAGAGGTGATGGGTAAATCGGGCGGCGGACGCTAAGCGATGAAACCATCGCTTACATCGCATGCAATGTTTAATATTTCTGAAATTACCAGCTACCTATACGTCTCCAACTTCCCCAGGCGCGAAAACTTGGAGCAGATCAGGGAGCTGGGGGTGCGCTTGATCCTCTCCATGTACTTGATGAAACCGGATAAAAGCCTGGGAGAGCCGCCGCTGACGCTGCTGTGGATGCCGGTCATTGATTCACCTCTGATTCCGATTCCGCTGGGGGTTTTCCGAGTGGGGGTGAGGGCAGCCCTACCGGTGATTGAGGCGGGGAATAAGGTGCTTGTCCACTGCCGCTGGGGGATCCACCGCAGCGTAGGGATGGCCTGTTGTATCCTGATAGAAAAGGGATATACTTTGAGTGAAGCCATTGCTCTGGTCAAACACCAGCGCCCCGTGGCAGATCCAGAAGCTGGTCACATCCTGCGGCGCATCCAGAAGTTTGAGCAAGGCAAGTCAGCCAGATGACTGCTGGATGCGCTCCACAAGTACACCGCACAAATCATGATGAAGGAGGATACGAACCAAATCACTAGCTTAGTAACTGTAGGTCATCTCGGGTGCAGAGGGCGGCTTGGTTCACCGCAATAATTTTTTCCCGGGGCGAGAAAACCAAAATCACCATTCAACAATAAATAAGGAGAATTCTAATTATGAAAACAATCAAATCAGTCGGTGTCAAGTCTTTCACCGGATATGGTGCCGTCCTGGCAGCTTTCTGGACCCTGGTCTTTGGCTTCTATTATTGGGTTGTGGGCTGGATCTTCGGCGCCCAATCCTGGTGGGTCGATATGAACCTGGGTAACTGGTCCATATATACCATGTACACCTTCGGCGCGATTTTCGTGCGCGCCCTCCTGGCGGCGGCTGGTGGCGCGTTAGCCGGGTTGGTCGTGGCTTTAGTGTACAACTTCGTGGCTGGGGTGATGGGCGGGCTCAAGCTGAACGTGGAATAAGAAGATTATCCAATCGAGCTAACAGGTTTTGTTCCCTGAAAGCTCACCATAAATTTTTTGGAGGTTTCTATGCCAGGCAGAAGAGCAGAACGGCGCGATGAGCGCCAGGACGACCGCCAGCTCGGGCGACCGGGCGGCGGCGGCAACCAGTACCAGATGCGCCAGAAGATGGTGTCGATCGGCGACGACTTCTGGATCGAGAACAGCCACGGCCAGAAAGTCTACAAGATCGACGGAAAAGCGCTGCGCGTGCGCCAGACCTTGATCTTCGAGGATGCTCACGGTACTGAGCTGTGCAAGATCCAGGAGCGCATGCTGCGCGTCAAAGACAGCATGGAGATCGAAGGACCGCGCGGCGAGAAGCTCGCCATGGTCAAGAAAGCCCTGATCACCCCGGTGCGCGAGCGCTGGGTGGTCAAGATCAAGGGGGGTCCCGATCTGGATGTGCAGGGCAACATCCTGGACCATGAGTACACCATCGGCGAAGGGCGCGACAAGGTGGCGGAAGTCTCCAAGAAGTGGTTCCGCCTGCGCGATAGCTACGGGGTGTCCATCGACCCCGGTCAGGATGATGTGCTCATCCTGGCGGTGGCGGTGTGTATCGACGAGATGGCTCACGAAGGGCGCTAGGCTGTCGGGTGAATCATCCCGAGGCTGTCTTTCAAGTAACGATTCTCAGCCTCGAGGGTTAATCTATCTAAATCGCCCCGGTCACACGGGGTCATAATCAACTTGAAAATAGGAGAATAATAAAATGTGTTGCTTTTTCGCTTCCCTGATGTTCTTTGGTCCACGCTTTGCTTTCCTGGTTTACTGGCTGCTTGTGCCGGCTAGAGTGACGCTTGCGTTCAATAATTTTAATTTCCCCTGGCTGGTGGGCATCATGGGCTTAGTCTTTCTCCCCTGGACGACCTTGATGTTTGTGTTGATTGCCCCCTTGAATGGCTTTGATTGGATCTGGCTCGGCTTTGGGATCGTCGCGGACATCGCCTCTTACATGGGCGGCTATGGCCAGCGCCGGAAGGTTCCGGGGTATCCGGAAAACGACCCGCTCCCGACCCTGTGAGTTTCAGACGGGGTCTGTTAGATTGATGCCCCGATGAACAACAATTACGGAGTCATGTAACGTATTAATCCTATGTGTTAAAGTAGCACTTTGGATGTAAAATTGGGGCGTGTGGGCAGGTTTCGTCTCCCGCATGCCCCAATCTGTTGTCTACCACCTTCGATTGATTATGTTAGCGAAAGGAGAATTCCAATGAGTTACGGTCCAGTCGATTTTCTCGTATTTGAATTCAAGGTTGACCAGCTCAAAGGTGATGTCATGCCGGCGCTGCTCGAGCTGATTCAAAACAAAGTCGTGCGGGTGATCGACCTTATTATTATCCAGAAATTTGAAGATGGGCACCACGAAGTAGTACAGATGCAGCAGAGCGCACCCGACTTGCTCAGTATCTTCGATCCGCATGAGGTAGAAGTCAGTGGGATCATTCAAAAAGAAGATCTTCCGAAGATCGCCGAAAAAATGGAAAACAATACCCTTGCGGCGGCGCTGCTTTTCGAAAACCTGTGGGCCGTAAAGTTCAAGGAAGCTGTGCTCCGGGCGAATGGGCAGGTGCTCGAGCAGACCCGCATCCCCCACGAGACCGTGGAGGAGGCTTTGGCAATATTTAAGAAAGCCAAAGGATAGCATATTTTTAAATATTAGAATATAATTAATTTTTGAGATTTGATCGCCTTGTAAGATGAAGGCAATGAGATTAGGGATTTAGCGAGGTTAACATCAAACGATGTAAGCCTTCGCAGATTACATTTTCAAAAACCTAAGGAGAAATAAAAAATGGCAACTGCATCACAAGTACAAACCAAACAACGCCCTTGGTGGCTGACCTTGATCACCGGCATCGCTGCTTTGATCATCGGCGCCATCCTGCTCTGGGCACCTGCCAAGACCAGGGTCGAAACTTACCTGATCTTGGTAAACATGCTGGGCATCTACTGGCTGGTCGTGGGGATTTTCGATATCATCTCGCTCTTTATCGACCATTCCATGTGGGGCTGGAAGCTGTTCATCGGTGCCGTCAGCATTTTTGCTGGCGCGACGATTTTGTCCTACCCGGTGGCAGCCGCGGTTCAGCTGCCGAAGATTTTTGCCCTGGTGTTGGGTATCTGGGGCTTGATGTACGGCATCATCCTGCTGGTCATGGCCTTCCAGGGCGGCGGTTGGGGAGCCGGGATCATGGGCGCCTTGGGCATCGTCTTCGGCATCGCCCTGATGGCCAACTATTACGTCCTCGGCATGGGACTGGCTATGATCTGGTCTGCCGCGGTGTTGGGCGTTATCGGCGGGATTGCCATGATCTTCCAGGCCTTCCGCCAGAAATCTGCTGCTTAAGAATTGCAACAGAGTAAAGCTGCTTAAATCCGAGCGCGGCTCTGCTGCGCCTCCGGACTAACCTACGAGCTATCGCCAGGTCTTTGATCTTGCTGATACTCATCCCGCTGGCGATCGATTTGCTGATAAAATCGTTTTCGCCAAAAATTGCCAGACATTGGCAGCGGGTGGGGTAAAAGATCACAGGCTTGGCGATGCTCATTAACTTGCCACAGCATGGCCTGAATTGAAAATAAATAGTAGTAAATTATGCAGTTATGGGAGGTTTTGATCATGAAAAATAACCTGAAAGTGATCTGTTTTTCATTGGGATTATGCGCGGGTTTGTTCGTCCTATCGGCTTGTGCCCCTTCCCAATCGGGAGGTGAGGGTGATCTAACCGCCACTGTTTGGAATTTATCGCAGCTGATGGATCAGGAGCTCGTGCCGGGGTCGAGCATCACCGCTCAATTCACCTCCGACGGAAAGGTGAGCGGATCAGCAGGCTGCAACCGGTATTCCGGCACATATACAGTTTCAGGGAACAGCCTCCAACTTTCTTCGCCCATGGCTTCGACCATGATGGCCTGTGAACAAGCGCTAATGGACCAGGAGAGCGCTTACCTCAAGGCCCTGGGTGAGGTCAAAACTTTCTCAATCTCTGGAGATCAGTTGACCCTCACAGACGCCAACCAGAAGAGCCTGTTGGTCTACGAAGCCCAATCGCAAGACCTGGCAGACACCTCCTGGGAGGTGATTGGTTATAACAACGGCAAGCAGGCCATCACCAGCGTGCTGGCGGGCACGACCCTGACGGCCGAGTTTGGCAAAGACGGGAATCTGTCTGGCAACAGCGGCTGCAATACGTACAATGGGACTTACACGGTCACCGACGACCAGATCCAGATCGGCCCTCTGGCGACAACCCGCATGGCTTGCCCGCAGGAAATCATGGACCAGGAGACCCAATACCTGGCTGCACTGCAGATCGGCGGCCACTTACCGGGTCGAAGGCACAGGAATGGAGCTGCGCACTAAGGATGGTGCCCTCGCTGTAGATTTCCAGGTAAAGCCTCTGGCTTCAACCGCCCTCACCCAGGAGAACGTCAACCCCATCCAGGACATCCTCTGGCAGTGGTTGAGTGTGACGAACCAAACCACGGGTGAGACCACCACGGTGCCGGACCCGGAAAACTACACGATTTCCTTCTTTGCCGATGGCACGCTTACTGGCAAGGCCGATTGCAACAACTTCTCGGGTACCTACTCACAGGAAAATGGCTTTACGATCACTTTGGGTGCTTCTACCATGGCGTTCTGCGGTGAGGCTTCCATGGATCAGCAGTACCTGACCTTGCTGGGCAGTGTGGCAGCGGGTGGACCGGATGGTGAAGGCGGCCTGGCGCTGGAGAACGCGGGCGGCGAGCAGCGCATGCTCTTCAAAAATGGGGGCGCCGCCACGCAGTAAGTTGTTCATTAACGCCATAATCTGATCTGGTCAGCGAGTCTTGATCAGGTTTAAGAATCACAGGTTACTTTCCTCAGAGCCACTTTGTGGGATTGGAGAAGAAATCATGAGTCAGGATATCCACATAACCCGTGCCAGAATGACCACCCCGCCGCGCCGCCGCGGTTGCGGGTATCTTGTTTTCAGTGCTACTCCTCATCAGCCAGGTGCTTATCCGGATTTCCGTCCCCGACGATCCGCTGGCTGCAGGAGATTGGCTTTCTGCCAATTGGAGGATTGTTGCCCTGGCTTTGAACCTGGTGCCGTTTGCAGGAATTGCTTTCTTGTGGTTCATCGGCGTGGTGCGTGACCGTATTGGGGATAGCGAGGACCGATTCTTTGCCACCATCTTCCTGGGCAGCGGGCTGCTGTTTTTGGCTATGCTGTTCACCTCTGCGGCGATCGCTGGCGGCATCATCAGCGTGTTTGGCTCTTCTCCAGGTATCTTGCTATCGTCCGGTATATACTCTTTCGGCCGTGCTTTAACTTACGAGATTACGAACGTCTATGCGATGAAGATGGCAGGCACTTTCATGATCTCTACCTGCACCCTCTCGCTGCGCACAGGGATTTTCCCGCGCTGGATGGCCTTCCTGGGACTGGCGCTGGCGTTGTTTCTTTTGTTGAGCATTGGCTTTTTTTACTGGGCTCCCCTGGTATTCCCGCTGTGGATCCTCTTGATCAGTATGCATATCCTGAGTGAGAATCTCAGAAAAACCAAGCTAGAGGGTTAATCTTATGGTACAGGAAACCGCTCCCTTAAACCGCCGCAGCACTGCCTACAACCTGTTCATCTTCGTCCTGACCATCATTTCTCTGGTCATCATGGTGGTAATGCTGCTGCCTCTTGAGGATGAAGCCATTGGGTTGCTGCGAGTTTATGACAACCTGATCTGTATAATTTTTTTGGCAGACTTTTTCATGAGATTGATAACAGCCTCCAAGAAATCCGACTATTTTATCAAGGAGGGCGGTTGGTTGGACCTGCTTGGCTCAATCCCATCGTTGGGTGTGACATTTAAATACTCCGGTCTCTTTCGTCTTGCCCGCCTGAGCCGTCTAACCCGCATTGCTCGCCTGCTGCGTGGGAAAAGTAGAAAGGAGCTGCTCAATGACGTTGTCGCGAACCGTAGCCGCTACACTGCCTTTGTCACCATCCTGCTGGCGCTCATCGTTTTATCGTCTGCTAGTGTGCTTGTGCTCCAATTTGAAAGCCAGTCGCGGGAGGCGGCGATCAAAACTGGATGGGACGCTTTCTGGTATTCGATCGTGACGATTACCACGGTGGGATATGGCGATTACTACCCGGTAACCTTTGGGGGACGCGTCACCGCTATGTTCATCATGGTCGCCGGGGTTGGCATCATCGGCGTGTTGGCCAGCCTGATGTCTAATCTGCTGATGGGCCGGATCGCTGCTCCAGCGAAGGAAGAAGCACCCGGTACTGTGCTGCCGTATACAGTCGAACAGGAACTAAAAAGAATGAATAACGAGCTGGCTGAAATGCGCCAGTTGTTGGAAAAAATCTCCGGAGAAAGCAGCAAAAAGAAAATTGAATAAGACAATTATCATGTATGATCAAAGCGGGATCTTATCCCGCTTGCGGAGGTAGTCATATGAATAGTCCAACCACCCGCCTGGTAACTTACCTGGTCGCCTTTGCCAGTGTTTTTATCATTTTATCCGGGATACGCGGCTCTGCCTCCATCATCAATCCGATCCTGCTGGCTGCTGTGATCACCATCACGGTTTTGCCGGTCCCCAGCCGCCTGACGAAGCGCGGCCTGCCGGGCTGGCTGTCGCTGGTGTTAAGCATCCTGATGGTCGTCCTGCTCCTGGGGCTGGTCATCTTCACAGTTTTCTTCTCAGTCACCAAGCTGTCCACCTCACTGCCGGTTTACCTGGCAGAAGGCTCGGCGCAAGCTAGCGAGGACCTGTCTGCGACGGAGGGGGCTGCGACGAGTATACAAATAGACCAGGTGGTCACCTCCATGGGACCGGTCTTGCAGGGCTTGTTGGGGGTCATGCTTGATTTGGTGGTCCAATTCGGATTAGCCCTGGTGATCTTTTTCTTTATGATCAGCGCCGCCCTTGCCTTGCCTGCCCCCTCCCGCCTGGGCCTGGATCCAGATTTACCGGTCATTGGTAAAGTTTCTGCACTCACCGAAGATGTGCGCAAGTATATGACTGTTCTCACCGGGATTAACTTCCTGGTAGGCCTGGGCAATACGATCTTTCTCTGGATCCTGGGGATAGATTATGCTGTGCTGTGGGGGCTGCTGGCCTGGTTCATGGGCTACATACCTTCAATTGGCTTCTGGGGTGCCTTGATCCCGCCGGTGCTGATGGCTTATGCTCAGTATGGACTGCAAACCGCCCTGATTGTCTTTATCGGGTATGTCCTGATCAATGGAGGTGTGCAGAATTTTGTCCAGCCGAAGATCATGGGGGATCGGTTGAGAATCTCACCCGTGGTTGTTTTTGTCAGCTTATTTGTCTGGGGATTCCTGTTGGGTGGCATGGGCGCCATCCTGGCGGTGCCCATGACTCTGCTGGTGCTGATCACCATGGAGAATTTCGATGGCACCCGCCCGGTCGCTCTCCTGATGCGCTATACGGGTGAGGAGAAAAAGGAAGAAAGACAAGAGGCGGCCCAACAAGTGAAGGGTTTGTGGGGAAAGGTCAAGGGAACGATCATCCCTGGGCACGATTCGAAGAACAGCCGCGAGTGAATCAATGTACTGTTCATTACAAGTCCCCTATGTGCCACAGTCCCAGATATCCTTGCCGGTGATGATGTTTTCTCAACTTCAAAGGAGATAACGATGTACTACCAAGCAGATAAACAACGTTCTATCTTGCCCATACCTGACCGTCCAAATACAGGACCGGTTAAATACGATGCCAAAGACCCCGAGGCGAAGTTTCCTCCGATCGAGCCTTTGCGCCCGCCCTCTGGTGCACCGAATGTGCTCATCATTTTGCTGGACGATGTGGGGTTTGGAGCGTCAAGCGCCTTCGGCGGCCCGATCAGCACACCAACGGCAGAGCGCTTGAGCGCTAACGGGCTAAAGTACAATCGTTTTCATACCACAGCCCTATGTGCGCCTACACGCCAAGCGCTCTTGACCGGTCGCAACCACCATTCAGCCGGAATGGGAACCATCACGGAGCTTGCCACCTCTGCGCCGGGTTATAACTCAATCCGTCCCAACACCTGTGCTCCACTCGCCGAAACCCTCAAACTAAATGGCTACTCGACAGCCCAATTTGGTAAGTGCCATGAAGTGCCTGTCTGGCAGACCAGTCCTTTGGGACCTTTCGATGCCTGGCCCACCGGCGGTGGTGGCTTTGAATACTTTTATGGCTTCATTGGTGGTGAGACGAACCAGTATTACCCTTCGCTTTATGAAGGCACCACAGCGATCGAGCCTTCCAGGACACCCGAAGAGGGCTACCATTTTATGCAGGATATGACCGATAAAGCTATCAACTGGGTTCGCCAGCAAAAAGCGTTAATGCCTGATAAACCGTTCTTTATCTACTTTGCACCCGGCGCGACCCATGCGCCCCATCATGTACCGGAAGAATGGGTGGAGAAATACAAAGGCCAGTTCCATCAAGGATGGGACCAATTGCGTGAGCAAATCTTCGCCCGTCAAAAGGAATTGCATGTCATCCCACCTGACTGTGAGCTCACAGCGCGCCCAAAGGAAATTCCTGCCTGGAATGAAATCCCCGAAACGCTGAAGCCAATTTTGGAACGCCAGATGGAAATTTATGCTGGATTTTTAGAATACGCTGACTATCATGTCGGACGACTCGTTAACATATTCCAGGAACTAGGCATCCTGGAAAGTACGCTGATATATTACATAATTGGCGACAATGGTGCCAGCGCTGAAGGAACAATCAATGGTACATTCAACGAGGGCTTTATTTTCAACAACATGGCTTCATTGGAGACACCTGAATTTTTAGCGGCCCATATCGACGAATTTGGGGGACCAACTTCCTACAATCACTATGCTGTGGGTTGGGCTCACGCCATGGATACACCGTACCAGTGGACCAAACAGGTAGCCTCGCATTGGGGTGGTACCCGCAACGGCACAATTGTGCACTGGCCACAGGGTTTTCGATCGAAGGGAGAGGTACGCCAGCAATTCCATCATGTAATCGATATCGCACCGACAGTTCTTGAAGTGGCAGGTTTGCCCGAACCTCTCGCTGTTCACGGCGTCCAGCAAAAACCGCTCGAAGGCGTAAGTATGGCTTATAGTTTCGATCAGGCAAGCGCCGCTGAGCGCCATGAAACGCAGTACTTCGAGATGTTTGTCAACCGCGGCATATATCACAAGGGTTGGACTGCGGTCACACGCCATAGTACACCGTGGGTGATTGAGCCGCTGCATGACTACGATGAGGATATTTGGGAACTGTACGACACGAACTCAGATTGGAGTCAGGCGCATGATTTGTCGGAAGAGATGCCCGAGAAATTGCATGAGCTGCAGCGGCTGTTTCTGATTGAGGCGGTCAAGTACAATGTCTTGCCGCTCGACGACCGCCGTGTCGAACGCTTCGATCCCGATCTTGCGGGACGACCAGTCCTCATCCATGGTAAATCCCAAGTACTGTTTAGCGGTATGGGGCGTCTGACAGAAAACACTGTCCTTAACCTCAAGAATAAATCTCATTCCATCACCGCTGAAATAATCCTCCCTGGTACCGCTGCCAATGGTGTGATTATCGCCCAAGGTGGTGCCTTTGCCGGTTGGAGTTTGTATGCCAAGGACGGCACACTTAAGTATTGTTATAACCTGTTAGGCATCCAAAGGTTCTACATCGAATCGACGGCGGTTTTGCCAGCCGGGCTGCATCAGGTACGTGTAGAATTTACCTACGACGGTGGTGGTCTTGCAAAAGGAGGCAATGTTACGTTGTTTTTGGATGGCAGCCAGGTGGGCGCTGGTCGTATCCCAGCCTCAGTCCCATTGGTTTTTTCCGCTGATGAAACGACGGAGATAGGTTATGAAAGTGCTTCCCCGGTGGCGGAAGATTACACAATGCACACAAGTGTATTTAACGGTAAGATCAATTGGATTCAACTGGATGTAGGCGTGGAAGATCATGACCACTTGATCAGCCCAGAGGACCGCCTGCGCGTAGCGATGGCACGCCAATAAATAAACAAAGCAGGATTGGATGATTAATTATGCCCAAATTTAAGAAAAGCAAAGAAAAAGAATTTGCAATTATTGGACTGGGTCGATTCGGTTGCAGTCTGGCGCGCCGGCTGGAAGCCGTGGGCCACCCCGTGCTTGGGATTGATATCGAGCCTCGCCCGGTAAAAGAGCTCGCTGATGAGATCGCTGAAGCGGTTGTTCTGGATGCTACCGATGAGGATGCACTTCGTCAGGTGGATATCACTGCATTTCAAACCGTGGTGGTCGCCATCCCAGATGATTTTGAAGCCAACGCCCTGATTACCTCAACCCTGAAGAAATTGGGCATCCCACGCGTAATTTCTGAATCCAATTCGGACCGCCACCGAGAAATTCTATTGCGCATCGGAGCCGACCGGGTGATCCTACCCCATGAAGAGAGTGGTTACCAGTTAGCGGATGAGCTCAGCATCCCGGGCATGCTGGAGCGTCTGCACCTGAGCCAGGATTACAGCCTGATCGAAATTAAACCACCCCAGGGGCTGATCGGCAAAGGTATCGAAGTCTGCGAACATTATGAAGTGATTGTGCTGCTCATTCTGCGCGGAGATGAGCTGATCATCAATCCCGATCAGAGCATCCGGTTTTTGCCTGAGGATATCCTGGTGCTGGTCGGTGAAAAGCGCCGCCTGGCGGAATTCAGCAACCTGGAATGAGTACACCTAAACCCTCCCCCTCCCAGAAACTTGAATCCAGGACCTCACGTCGTCAGCAGCGTATGATCCGCCTCGGAAAGGAGATGCGCTCCGCGAAATCACGCCAGTTCCCTGTCGCCTTGCAGCTGGTCGTTGGACTGCTCGTGCTAATTGCCATTGGCACTGCCCTGTTAATGATTCCCGGCGCAGGTACACGAAAATTGTCTTTGATGGAAGCCTTCTTTACCGCGACTTCCGCTTCTGCCGTCACCGGATTAAGCCTCTTTGCGATCAGCACAGATTTAACGATCTGGGGCCAGATCATCCTGCTGCTGCTGGTCCAAATCGGCGGGGTGGGGTTGATCGTTGCTGTCGTTATGGTTTTTCGCCTGATTGGCCGCCAGGTGACCCTCGGGGAAAGATTGGCGGTGACCAGCTCGCTGGGCTTGGATCGCCCTGAAAAGATTGCCGTGATCATGGTCAGGGCTATCGGTCTCATGTTAGCCATCGAGGGTGTCGGCGCAATCTTGCTGTTTTTACATTGGAGCATCTCTGGGATCGTTCCTCCAGGTAAAGCGGCTTTTTACGCCATTTTTCATGCTGTCACTGCCTATTGCAATGCCGGTTTTGATTTATTTTATGGATTGCCTGAGTATCCTAACGGCATCCCGAGCGACCCATTGAGCTTGATCATCTTGGGGTGTTTGATCGTCTTGGGAGGCTTAGGGATACCGGTTTACATGGAATTGATCTACCGGAAGCGGCGCCCGTTTTCACTGCACACACGCCTGACGGTTGGGATCTCTCTTGTGCTTATCTTGCTGGGCTGGGCTGGGTTATTGATCTCTGAATATCGCCAGGCTGGTGTATTAAGTGACCTGTCGTTCGGCCAACGCGCCCTTCTGGCCTGGTTCCAATCTGTCTCAGCCCGGACGGCGGGTTTCCCCGGTCTGCCAGGCTTCAGCGAAATAAATTTTCCTTCGATACTGATGCTGACTGCCCTGATGTTCATCGGCACTGCGCCTGCTTCCACCGGCGGAGGCATTACGACGGGAACATTCGGGGTTTTATTATTTGCAGTGATCAGCTATGCGCGCGGGCTGGATAAAATTCGCATCGGAAAGCACTCCATCCCGCGGGCTTTGATGATGCGTTCTTTGGTCGTCTTCGTGATTAGTTTGAGCTTGGTGATCCTGGCTACCTGGCTGCTCCTTCTGAGCAACCCTTTTAATCTTGAACAGGCCTTATTCGAGGTCGTGTCGGCTTATTCCACGACTGGGTTATCCTTGGGCATTACCACGGGATTAAATACCTTTGGTCGCCTGGTCATCATTTTCACCATGTTCGCTGGACGCCTGGGAGCGATTACCATCATGATCTCCTTGTTAGGACGCGACAAAAGGCAGAATTTGGTTGATTATGCGGAAGAGTCCATTTTGGTTGGCTAGCAAATTTATAACCAGGCCTGATTAACCTTGTACAATACACTGAAAAATAAATATTTAGGATAATAACTATGCAGTACCCTTCGATCGTAAAGCCAATCCTGATCCTGGCCAGCGCAGCAGTCGTGCTGACAGCCATGCATTTCGCTGCCTCTTTCCTTGTACCGGTCCTGTTGGGGATTTTCTTTGCTACATTGCTGACCCCCATTTACAGATGGTTAAAAAAACGGATTCCCACCGCCCTGGCGCTGTTGCTTTCAATTGGTTTCCTGGTGTTGGTGGCTCTTTTCCTGGTACTGCTGGTTGGAAAGTCGCTGAATACGCTGGCCTCCAGCCTGGACAGTTACAGCGCTCAGTTCAGCCAGCGCCAGGCAGACCTAATCGCGGCGGCTGAATCGATGGGTCAGCCGATCGACCTGGCGCCGCTGCTCTCTGCCCTCGACCCGGCAAAATTGGTGGACGTGCTTGGTTTCACCCTGAGTACACTGGCAGGCATTTTTAAGGATGGCTTGGTCATCGTGATGGTGACAATCTTCTTCCTGGTGGAAAGCCCGCTGTTCCTGGCGCGCCTCAGACGGGCTTTTGGAGAGGATCATTCTTTGCCTCAGCACATCACTTCCCTGGCGCAAATGATGATCAGCTATTTCGGCCTGCGGGCGTTGGTCAATTTGGTCAACGCCGTTGCAACGGGACTGATGCTGTGGTTATTTGGAATCGAGTATGCGGGTTTATGGGCGGTCTTGATCTTCTTCCTTAGCTTTATTCCCTATATCGGCGCTGTCCTATCCATGGTTCCGCCATTGATCCTGGCATATGCCCAGGGTGGCCTGGGATTGGTGATTGTCATCGGCCTGCTTTCGGTTGTCATCAACGGTGTTTCCGAAAACCTCGTCCAACCGATGGTGATGGGCAAAGGTCTTTCTATCTCTCCTACGGCAGTTTTTCTATCTGTTATGTTTTGGATGTTCATCCTGGGCGGGGCGGGGGCCTTCCTGGCGATGCCCCTGACCATGGCGCTGATTTTGTTCACGCGAAATTTTACAGAAACCCGTGGTTTTGCGATGATGCTGGTGACGACCTCAGATCCAGCTCGAATAAAAACTGCCTAATTCCACAATTGTTGAGCCCTTCAATCATTCCAGATGTACTATAATAGCCTTGTACATTAATCCTTTATCGTTAAATCTGGTCATCCCCACTTTTACTGAGACTTTACACCGAGGCAGCTTTTGGCACCTGTACAATTAACTTCGCTCCTGATCGGAGCACAACTGGGGTCAAGCTGCTAGAAACGTTTTCCCTTAAGAATTTGGAGGGTTCCATGCAAATCCAAGATGATGATTTTCCTTACGTAAGTGATGATCCCAGCCTGACGCCAATCGAAGCGGATAGTCCGGCCCTGGGTTTGACTTCGGAACAGCTTGGAAATCTTAAAGCATCCATGCGGCTCGCTCTCGGTTCTGCATTGACTGGAAAGGATGCCTTTACCCAAGAGCTGAGGAAGATGCAGGCTGCCCGGGAATTTGTAAAACCGGAGATTATCGTTGTCGATGAGGACGAAGACTTTCGAGATCAACTAAAATATTTACTGCTTGGAATTTTATTCGAGACCCCCGATGTCTTGCAGCGCAGCCTGTTGTCTGTAGAAAAAACCTCATCGAAGGTCTATGGGCTATTCTCCAAAATAATTTCCCCTCTCACGAACAGCTGGATCTTTAGCCCGGTGAAGAACCAGGTTGACCTCGCTGCCGTGCGAGGTGAGAGAGTGGTCGACCGCTTGATTATGAAAGGCCGGGTGGAAGAACAAAACAGCCGCCTCATGATGCAGCAAGAGAACATCAATGCTCTAATGAACGAATTTGTGGATTACCTTGTTTTAAAGACAGAAATCCGGCAGATCGTTCAAGAAGCAAGTGTCAATGTGGCTGGTGACGTGGTTGGTGACTTTCAAGAACAAAGCGCTGCGGTTGACACCCTCATGGAACAAAAACTTAAATCCATTTTTCGGAAACGCCCTCCGTCACAACCTGGCACACCGCCGAGTAATACGGCAGAAGGGGGCAAGTGAACATGGCCTCCGCCACACCTCAACCAGCCCTTCCCAGACAGCTCTCTTCCCAGGCTCGCTCCTCCCGCCCAGCTGGTTTTTTCAGCCGCTTAGAAGCCTTCGTCGTTGATCTGATCATTCTGAGTGTCCTCCAAATAGGCGCCTCAGCCTTTATCCAGGCCTTTCTTCGATTTTTCAGACTCGCTGGCTTGGTAGCCAATATTCAAATGGTCTTAGAGAATTCTATCTACAATTTTGCGATTGGTGCTACGTTTTCCACGCTTTTCTTGATCGGGTACTACACATTTTTCTGGACCCTGGTTGGATATACCCCCGGCAAGGCAATTTTAGGCCTGAAAGTGGTGCGGAAGAACGGTGGAAAGCTTTCCTTTGGCCGGTCCCTATTGCGTTTTTTCGCTTATTGGATCTCAATGCTGCCGCTTTTCTTAGGCTTTTTCTGGGTCTTATGGGACTCGAAACGCCAGGGTTGGCACGATAAAATTGCGGGCACCCAGGTGCTTTACATTCCCAAAAATTCGCCCAAATAGACACGTCCATGGAAAACGGGTTTGAGCCATATCAGGAAAGACGACCTCCCGGGCTGTTTAGACGCTTCTTTGAGGTTTCTGGACAGCTCTCAGGTTTAGCTCTGGGAGGTGGCCTGGATTATGTCAGGCAGAAAAAGGAGCTGGGAGAGCATCGCACGCTCGGTATCCTTATTTTGCGTTTTTTCCTGGCGCTCAGCTGGCCTTTCCTGGACAAGAGTATCGTTAAGCTGCCTTTCTCCATGCAGTTCAGGCTGCGGCTGCAAAAACTGGGACCAACCTACATTAAACTTGGCCAAATTCTCAGCCTGCGCGAGGATTTGCTTCCCAAAGCCATCACCGATGAGTTAAAAAATCTCCTTGATAAGCTTCCCGCAGTTTCATACGAACGATTTAAAGAGCTTGTCGTCGAAAGTCTCAATCTTCCGCTCAATACTATGTACCGTTGGATTGATCCCATCCCTTTGGGATCGGCTTCCTTGGCGCAGACTCATCGGGCACGGTTAATTTCCAATGAAAAGGTTGTGATCAAAGTCCTCAAGCCCGGAGTCCGTACGCTTATCGAACGCGATACCCGCCTCCTGCGCTTTTTTGGCAGGTTCCTGCAGATCTTTTTAGCCCGTTACCAGCCAAAGCGTATTATCGACGAATTCTCTACCTACACTTTACGTGAAGTTGACTTACGCATCGAAGCGGATAATGCTGAGACTTTTTCAGCCTACTTTAAAGACCAACCCGAGGTACGGTTTCCCAAGATTTATCGAAAATACAGCTCCCGCGATGTGCTCTGCATGGAATTTTTTAACGGTATTAAGCCCGATGAAACTGCCCTGAAAAAACTGACCGTTGAACAACGCCGCCAGGGGATTGACCTGGGCATCGGGGCGATCGTGAGAATGATTTACCGCGATGGTTTTTTCCATGCTGATCTGCATCCGGCTAATCTGATGGTTTTCAAAAAGCGGGGCTCGAAGGAAATAAGTATCGGTTTTATCGACCTGGGAATGGTTGGCAGGTTTAACCGCGACATGCGTAAGCGTATGTTCTACTATTTCTACTCTTTGGTCACCGGCGATCCAGAGAGTGCTGCACGCTACCTTACTTCATTGGCTTTGCCTGGAAAGGGGACAGATATTGATGGCTTCCGCCGGGCAGCTTCTGACCTGTACACACGTTGGTTGATGACCCCCAATTTCAAGGATTTTTCCCTTGCCCAGGTTATCTTGCAATCTGTTCTCATGGCTGGCCATTATCATATTCAGTATCCGGGTGAAATCATTCTCATGGTCAAAGCCCTGGTGACCATCGAAGGGGTAGGCAATATTTTTGATCCGGATATCGATATTCCCACTGCAGCGCGGAAACATGTGCGCTACATTTTGATGCAAGAGTTCAATCCCTTGACCATGCTCCGTGAAAGTGCCCTGGTGCTGCCTGAAATGGTCGATGTGATCCGCAAAAGCCCATTGCTGCTGACTGAGGGGATGAGAGCCTTGGAGTCAAACCTGAAGAAACCTCCTTCGGGACCTTTGAATGGTGCGCGCAGCACGCTGCTGGCCGGCTTCTGCCTGCTTGCAGGGGCTTTCATTTTGGCAAATAATGGCCCGTGGTACGCCTGGGCAGGTCTGTTGGTCGTGGCGGTACTTCTAGCTATTCGATCCTAAAAATACCTGATCACACAGGATGAATACCGGGAGGTGGGATTCATCTTGAGGTGTATGCTATTCCTCTTGGAGGGTTTTGTCCCGAAAGGTTTATTGGTGAGTGAGGTGCACGATGTCAAAAATTAAATTAAACAATGTCGATCTTGCCTGGCTGCGCATGGATCACGCCAACAACCCGATGATGATCACTGTGGTCTTAAGATTTAATGGTCAGATAGATCATGACCGCTTGATCAGGAGCCTGGAGCTTTTGGTCGAACGTTTCCGTCGCTTTCGGCAGGTGCTCGTCCAGCCGCATCAACTATTTAGCCGGCCTTACTGGGAAGATGCCCCGCACCACCAGGTCACGGATCGCTTAGAAACGGTTGACCTTCCCGTGCCCGCGGATGATGGTACCCTGATGGAATTGGTCAGCAGTAAAATGAGCACACCTCTCGATTTTGCCTATCCTTTATGGAAAGTCACGCTGGTGAATAATTATTTAGAGGGGAACGCCATCATCATTCGCATCCATCACTGCATCGCAGATGGGGTTTCTTTAATGCAGATTTTAATGCTGCTCACCCAGCTTTCTCCAGATGCAGCAGGAGATCAGATTCCTGTACAAACTGCTGCTCAACTAGCCAAAGCAGCCGCCAGGCGTGGTCGGGACACGCTTTATGGAAATCACCCTTTCACTGAAACCATCATTGCGTTTGCTCGCATATTTTTCCGCCGCCCCGATCCAAATACCATCCTCAAAGGACCGCTGGGACCGGTCAAAAAAGCAGTTTGGTCTGAACCGTTGGACTTGACGGAAGTAAAAATGATCGCCCGTCTAAAACAAGCCACCCCGAACGATGTGCTGATGGCTGTCGTTAGCGGGGCAATCCGGCGCTATATGGATCTTAATGGACAGAAGCGAAAACGCAACATCCGCGCTTTTACCATGGTAAACCTGCGCCGCCGTTTGTTGAACGAGGAGCTTGGCAACAAATTTGGTATGGTCTTCCTCACCCTGCCTTTAGATCGTGAACAGCCCCTGGATTGCCTTGATGAGGTCAAACGGGGAATGGATAGCTTGAAAAATTCTGCTGAAAGCGCCACCACCTATCAAATTCTTAACCTTTTGGGCATGCTGCCGAGGTGGATCGAGCATCTGGCTACCATGTTTTTGGATACCAAAGGAACGGTCGTGGCTACAAACATCGCTGGACCGCATCGCCAGCTCTACCTGGCCGGCGCACCCATCCAATCCATCATCACCTGGGTCCCGCAGTCTGGACGGATTGGCGTCGGGTGGAGTTTCGTCACGTACAATAATCAGGTACAGGTTGCTGTTAATACCGATGCGGGGCTGATATCTGACACGGAAAAATTCCTCGAGCTCTTTACCGAAGAATATAGATCCTTCCAGGCTGTCCTTTCAACGGATATCCCTGAAAAAGTTACGCCTAAAGGTGAATTACAGCAAAAGTTGTCTGGTTCATCCCTTGACTTCTCATAACCACAGTGCTATACTTTTTACGACGCAGTGCGTCATAAAAACGGATCAAAACCCTTAACCCAATCCTATTCATTATTTAGATACCGGAGGAATAGTATGCCCACCAAACCAAAAGTTGTCGAAGCTGTTGAGGAATCGGCAGAAAAGTCGCAACATCAATTGTCGCAGTTGATTCGAAAAGTCCTGCTGGCGACCATCGGCGCTGCCGCGCTGGCACAGGAAGAAGTCGAGGCTCTATTGAATCGCCTGGTCGAGCGTGGCGAGATCGCCGAAAAAGATGCCAAGAAGCTTGCTCAGGAGATGATGGAGAAGCGCAGGACCAAGACGATCCAGGTTGAAGATGAAATCAGCAAGAACATCGAGAGTGTTATGGAGCGGATGAATTTCTCCTCCAAGTCCGATGTTGAGGCACTCAGCCAGAAAATCAATGGCTTGTCAAAGAAGATCGACGAGCTGAAAAAAACTGAATAACCCTTTTCTTTGTTGAGAAAAGCCGTAGTAAAGGGCCAACCGCAAGGTTGGCCTTTCGTATGATTCCCAGTTTCCGATCTGGTTTGTATTTGGAGATAATTTAGAGGTAAAATCTTTAGCACTTTTAGGAAAGGAACAAATTGAAAATGAAGATAGAGCACTTATCGGTTGCTTTATTCTTGATCTTTGCAGTTGTCTTAACTGCTTGTGCCAGCCCCTTGGCCACCTCGCCCACACAGGCCCCGACAGAAATTGCCGCGGGTGCCACCTCGCCTACACAGACCCTCGCCGGAGATACCTCCATGGATGCGGCACCCACCCAGACGCTGCAAGCCAAAGCCTCTATCCTGGAAGCCTTACCCAATGTCGAATACCTCGTCGAGCTTGCCAGCACCGGGAAGGCTCAGCTAAAAGATGGTCTTTTTGAAGAAGAAGCTGCGCCAGGCTCTGCGACTAAGACCAAGATTCAGCTCGGCAAAATTCAGGCTGTCGGAGATGTGAATGGTGACGGTTTAGAGGATGCCGTGGTAACCTTGGTGGTTGATCCGGGCGGCAGTGGCACGTTTACCTACCTTGCGCTGGTATTAAATCAAGAAGGTAAACCCAAGCCGCTGGCTGCGGTTTTGCTGGGAGATCGGATCATCGTAAAATCCCTGGCGCTTCAAAATGGAAACGTGGAGGTAACCATGCTCACGCGTAAGGCCGACGAGCCCATGAGCACGGAGCCCACCGTCGAAATGCAGCGGATATTTAATTTACTGGGTGATCAATTGGTTGAATCCAAGTAATCAATTGCTCGGCTGCGTCAAAGGCAAAGAAAACTTATGGAAAAAACTTCAGAACATCGCATTCCGCTCACTCGCTATGCCTGGCTGTCGATCATTACCGCCATTGTGACCATAACCCTCAAAACCTCTGCCTATGTTCTCACCGGATCGGTAGGCTTGCTGTCCGATGCCATTGAATCGCTTGTAAACCTGGCAGCCGCCATTGTCGCCTTGATTGCGCTCACTATTCTCTCTCGTCCGGCAAATGATGAGTTTACCTTTGGTTTTTCCAAGGTTGAATATTTCTCCAGTGGTTTCGAGGGAGGCATGATCCTTCTCGCCGCGGCAAGCATCATCATCAATGCGATACCACGCTTGATCCATCCGGTTCCGTTGGAGCAGGTTGGTCTAGGCCTGGCAATCTCCGTCATCGCCTCCCTGATCAACCTGGGTGTGGCCCTGGTGTTGATGCGCGCTGGAAAACGCTACAACTCGATTACCCTGGAAGCGGATGGCCGCCACCTGATGACTGATGTGTGGACCACAGGTGGTGTATTAATCGGGATTGCACTGGTGGAGCTGACAGGCTTTGTACGCCTGGACCCCCTGATTGCGATCGCGGTTGCAGTTAATATCGTGTTTACTGGATATCGTTTACTGGTTCGTTCAGGTAAGGGTTTGATGGATATCACCTTGCCTGCCGAGGAGATCGACAAGGTCAAGTCAATTTTGGATGCTCATCAAAATGAAGGCGTTCGCTACCATGCGCTGCGTTCCCGGCAGGCAGCCGCGCGCAAATTCATGGTGGTGCACCTGCTTGTTCCAGGAGATTGGACGGTCCGGCAGGGTCACCAGGTTGCCGAACAGGTGGAAACTGAAATTATCAAGGCGATCCCGTTTTCGAATATTGCTACCCACATTGAGCCGATTGAAGATCCCCTCTCCGAGCAAGATATTCACCTAGATCGAGGATAAATTTCGAAATGTCGTTCTGGCCCGCCCCGTATTTCTCTGCTCTCTCCCTCACCTTCGATGATGGCTTGCCCTCGCACCTGGAAACCGCCATTCCTGAGCTGGACCGCCGCGGCCTGCGCGGCACATTCTACCTCAACCCGCGCGGCGATGACGACGAATTTGCTCTGACCTCCTGGCACAGGCAGCTTGCTCATTGGATCCCCGCCGCCCAAACTGGTCACGAGATGGGCAACCACTCGCTCCAGCATCCCTGCTCGCTGAATATACCCTTAGACTGGGCGCCCAACCTGCTGGATATGACCCTGGCTGAGCTGGAGCAGGACCTGCGCGAAGCCCAGCGCCGCATTTCTGCCCTGTTCCCCATGCAGAAAGCCACCTCTTTTGCCTATCCCTGTTACGAGACCAGCCTCGGCCGCGGCCTGAGCCGGGTCTCGTATGTACCGTTGATAGCCCGTCTGTTCGCGGCCGGGCGCGCTCGCGGCGAGTTGGCCAATGATCCGCAGTACTGCGATCTCCACTGCTTATCCTCCATGAATGTCGAACGGCAGACAGCAGCTTTCCTGATCGGTCTGGCAGAGCTCTCCCTGGCTCAAGGTCGCTGGGCGATCCTCACCTTCCATGGCATCAATGAAGGCCATCTACCCGTGGCGGGAGTGGATTTCACCGATTTTCTCGACCACCTCGTTCGCCGCCGCGAACAGATCTGGGTTGCCCCCGTGGCTGAAGTTGCGACTTATATCGAAAAACGCCTTGGTGGATAAGAACCCCGGGTTCTTCTTCTAAGGATTGAACCGCTGCACTTCAAGAACGCCAGCACAGCTCTTCGTATACCTGGTTGTAATAGATCGCATTCTCTACCGGCGTATTGGGCGGGATATGGTTGCCCACTGCCAGGAAATACCCCGGGCAGTCTCGCCCCAGCGCCAGGCAGCGTTCCACCTCTGCCCTGATCTGTGGGCGAGTACCTGACAACAAAACGCGCGTCTCGGCATTTCCGATGATCACATGCGTTTTCCCATATTTTTGCACGATCGCCTCCAGGCTGGTCAGCGGCTCGAAGACGAAGCCGTGTACACCTGTACCGGCAATATCGTCGATAAACTCGTTGAAATTACCGTCTGAACAGAATATGATCTTCTTACCGCTGTCTAATAGGGGGGCGAAGTACTTGCGGTAATTTGGAAAAACGTGCTCCCGGTACCAGGCCGGGCGGAAGATCGCACCGGCACTCCACACAATGTCATCGTGCACCATCACCACCGGAACGTCTGCCTCTGCCAGGGCGTCGAAATAAGCCTGCATCCAGGCTGCATAGCGATCTGCCAGCAAGCCAAAGCGCTTTATATCAGTCCCTGCTGCCAGCAAGAGCATATCCCAGCCGAATAGGCCAATGAAACCCGATATCAGGGTAATATAGATCCCGGTCATATTGACCCCGAATGAATGATCCTGGCAGTTCGCCCGGTAGTGCGCCTCGAAGCGTTCGGTTAGAGCGGGTTGGTCGATCTCACCCAGCTTTTCCCAAAAATCAAAAGCCAGCACTTCCTCCGGATCATGGAATGGGCAGGTGATCGTATCGCGCCGGTCGACACCCCCGGCCGCGTATTCAGCATGCCCCATGTCTGTCTCAAAAGAGCCAAAGGCTTCGTGGCCGATCAGCGTGCTCCAAAAAAAATCATAATGCCACTTGCGCATGAAATCCCTTGCGGCCTGGGCTTTGTTCTCTTCTGAGCTTTCTACACTCACCGGTCTGCCAGTCACCAACCGGATCAGGTCCCAGTGCATCGTGGCTGAATATTCAGTGCGTGGGATGCGCCGGGGCATCTCCAGGTTGATCGCTGCCCAACCATCTTCGTAGGACATATTACCTCTTTCTCCTTATCACCATCTGTCCTCCCAGGAATACCACCAACCCCAGAAAACAGACCCCTGCCAAAACCAGGAATACATTCACCTGCCCAATTTGATCAAACAGCCAACCAGCGATCAGTACACCGCACAGGTTGGATAGATTGAGAACGGAAGCCAGCAGTCCTTGGCTGGTGGACTTGAGATGGTCCGGCGCCATTTCATTGACAAAAGCGACGGTGCCAAGCGTCAGGGGTACAAAAGAGATCCCATGCAAGAAGTTCACAAAAGGCGCCCAACCCGGAGTAGGCATGATCCCATACAGCGCGATACGCAGCGTGTAACCGATAAAAGCGACGGTCAATAGTTTCAGAGCGCCAAACCGACGGAGCAGCGGTTCGCTGTAAAACATGAGCGGAATTTCAAGGATAGCGGTGGTCGTCCAGGATAACCCCACCAGGCCCGCCGACCCTCCCATTGCCATAATTTTAACGCTGACAAAGGCGATTGCCCCATTTGCCCCCAGCCCCAGGAAAAAGATGCCCGCTGCGAAGACCAGCCATTCTGGTCGCTGCACCATCTCGCGTACGCTGTGTCCAATGTGGCTTTGTTCTCGCACCGGCTGGTTGGCAAGCCCGGACCCCACCCACAGTAAAAACAGGAGCATAAAAGGGTAAACTGTGAACATGGTATGCAGGCCATAGCGCTCGTAAACAATGCCAAACACCAGGCTGGCAATCGTGAAGCTGACCGTTCCCCACACCCGGTATCGCCCGTAGCGTTGCCCGCGGGTTCCCAACAGTCGCAGCGTGTTGCTGTCGATCAAGGGCAGAATCGGGGTAAAGAAAAAATTGAACAGCGCTACCACGGGGATCAGCCACAGAAAAACTTGCACGCGTGAGAATACCAGCACCCAGATCAGGCTGCCCAGGATAACGAGTGAAAAGATCCTGCGCATCTTGCCAGACCGGTCGCGTAGCATCCCCCAAAAGGTAGCACTGAAAATCCCCACTGCCGGGCCGAGCATGCTGATCACGCCGATCTGGGTTCCGCTCAAGCCAATGCTCCGGTAGTAGACGTTCAGGAACATGGTAAAAGCGCCTATCCCTAAAAAGAAGAAAAAGTATAACCATCGGGCAATCCAATGTTCTTTTTGGTCGCGGAAAGCAGAAATTAAGGGAGACTGGCTCAATTCATAGTTCCTATCCGGCAGGCTTGAACGAACAGAGCCATTTTAGCATGAAATGGAAGTATCCCCCGCCTGGGGGATATATGGGGGATTTTTGGGTGAAAGTCTGCCTGGAAGCTTGATAAGTGCAAAATCCAGTGTATGATAAATAGAACAAATATTCTATTTCTTGGAGAGTCTTGTGCTATGCCCGATGATACCGTAACTTTTCAACCGCTTCCCTGGCCTCCCACCGAGCAGTGCGCCTGCGGTAATTTGGCTGCCTGGGAGATGACCCTCCAGCAAGAAAAAGTGCCGCTGTGTTCGGAATGCTACCAGATTGAAACGCTCAAACGCGGCCCCAGCCGCGGCAGTATACTTTGTGACCGGATCCACCGCCATTGGCTCATCTACTTGCCCGAGCTGCCCACCCGCATCCGTTCGGATGGGGTCACCTGATCAGGTGAATCAGGTGTCTTCCAGGTTCTAACCACTTGTTATCAATCTCACTGTAAATTTATGAAATGGTTAAGTTAAAGTATTATGGATTAGCGGGGGTTTCCCGATCATATACATGTTAAAACCAATCTGATAGAGTTTTTCATGATCCAAGATATTCCTGCCATCAAAAATGAAGGCTGGCTTAACCATAGAGCGATAAATGGCTTCGTAATCCAATCGGGCAAAATCGTCCCATTCTGTCATAATCGCAATCGCGTGGGCTCCCTGGACCGCTTTGACAGGGTCAGGTTCGAAGATCACTTTCTGAGCTAACTCACCCAGGTCGATCCGCGCATTTTCCAATGCGTGCGGATCTGAAATCACCACCTCTGCGCGCTCATCCAGCAACGACCTGCACACTGCCAGGGAAGGTGACTCACGCGTATCGCTCGTATTGGCTTTGAATGCCGCCCCAAACAGAACGATCCGCTTACCAGTGATGGTATTGAACATTGCCGAGATCATGTTAGAAACAAACCGCCGTTGTTGGTGTTCATTCATTCTGACCACCTGCTCCCAGTATGCCGCCACATCACTTAGCCCATAATATTCGCATAGATATACCAGGTTTAGGATATCTTTCCGAAAACAGGAGCCTCCAAAGCCAATCCCTGCCTTCAAGAACTTAGGACCGATGCGATGGTCCAGCCCAATCGCATGAGAGACCTCATTAACATCTGCACCGGTTTTTTCACATAGCGCTGAGACCGCGTTTATTGAAGAGATTCTTTGGGCAAGGAACGCATTCGCAACCAGCTTTGATAACTCACTCGACCAAAGGTTTGTGGTAAAAATGCGTTCCCTTGGCACCCAGTGAGTGTAGATATCGACGATTGCCTGGATGGCCTTTTGTCCGGAGGGTGTGCCTCTACCTCCGATTAATACCCGATCGGGCTCCTCCATGTCTCGAATGGCTGTGCCTTCAGCTAAAAATTCAGGATTGGAAACGATATCAAAGTGTAAGCCTTTGGCATTCGAGTTTAGGATCACCTCCATGGCCTCGGCTGTTCGCACAGGCAAGGTGCTCTTCTCAACCACAATCTTGGATGTCGTAGAGATTTCCAGTATCTGGCGGGCTGTTTTTTCCCAGTATTGGAGGTCGGCAGCTCTGCCCGCTCCTTGACCAAAGCTTTTTGTTGGGGTATTAACGCTTACAAAGATGATATCCGCTTCGGCAATATGCTGGTTGAGATCAGTAGAAAAGAAAAGATTCCTACCTCGGGCTTGGCGAACGACCTCATCCAGCCCTGGTTCAAAGATCGGCAGTTGGTCTGACTGCCACGCGGCGATTTTTTCAGGGTTAATATCAACGACTACCACTCGATAATCTAGGCAATGACTGGCGATGATTGCCATGGTAGGCCCGCCAACATAACCAGCGCCGATACACAATATATTTTTCATAGCGTTTCTCCCATCTCACATTCTAACTCTCTTTTTTAGAGTTGTGGGGTTTGAACAATGCCTATATATCGAAAGTTTCGTGTAGAATCGAGAAGAAATTCTCCCAAAACGCCGTGTGTCATTTCAAGAGTCAGACGAAATAAATGTAGGAGACAAAACCATGCCCCTTCAAGCGCAAGAACTTGTTATACAGTATAAAAACGCCTTGCTTGACGATGTAATTCCTTTCTGGGAAAAGCATTCCCTCGATATAACCCACGGCGGTTTTTTCACCTGCCTGGAGCGTGATGGAACGGTCTTTGATACAGACAAGTTCATCTGGCTGCAAGCGCGCCAGGTGTGGATGTTTTCGATGCTTTACAACCGCCTGGAGAAACGCAGCCGCTGGCTGGAGATTGCCCGGCATGGCGTGGAATTCCTGCGCCAGCATGGTCGCGATGAGCATGGAGACTGGTATTTTGCTCTCAACCGCCAGGGACAGCCGCTCATCCAGCCCTATAACATCTTCTCAGATTGCTTTGCAGCCATGGCTTTCAGCCAGTATTCCCTGGCCAGCGGAGATGAGACGGCGCGGGAGATTGCCCTGCAAACCTATCGCAACATCCTCCGCCGGAAGCCGAACCCCAAGGGTCATTACAGTAAGGCGGTTCCCGGCACCCGCCCGCTGGTTTCGCTGGCCCTGCCGATGATCCTGGCTAACCTATCCATGGAGCTGGAATGGATGTTGGAGCCCACCCTCTTCAACCAGGCCATCGATACCTGCCTGGACGAAGTCTTCAGCCTGTTCCTCGATCCGGAGCGCATGGTCTTGCGCGAGCAGGTGGCGCCAGATGGCAGCTTGGTGGACAGCTTCGAAGGGCGTTTGCTCAACCCCGGGCATGGCATAGAAGCCATGTGGTTCATCATGGATATCGCGGAGCGAAAAAACGATTCCGCTATCATCCAGAAGGCTGTCGAGGTTGTCTTGCGAACGCTCGAAATGAGCTGGGACCCCGACTGCGCTGGCATCTTCTACTTCATGGATTCCCAGGGACACCCACCTCAGCAGCTCGAATGGGACCAAAAGCTCTGGTGGGTGCACATGGAAACCCTGGTGGCCCTCCTCAAAGCTTTCCGACTGACCTCCCGCCCGGAGTGTTGGGACTGGTTCGAGCGTGTGCATGCCTATACCTGGAGCCATTTCCCTGACCCGGAATATGGTGAGTGGTTCGGCTACCTGAACCGGGCTGGCGCGGTGCTGCTCCCGCTCAAAGGTGGAAAGTGGAAAGGTTGTTTCCACGTGCCGCGCGGGCTGTACCTGTGTATGCGAGAGCTCGAGAAGTTGGGAGGGTAGTGGCAGCCATGCTACCATCCAGGCATCTTGGTGGATAAATACTTGTTTTTATTCTAAATTCCATATAGAATGAAAAAGGGAAATGATCCAGTATGTTCTTAGCATATTCTCCGTCTGACAAGGAGGCGCATTCTTATGGATGATCAAGAGCTGCGCAGTTTGTTGGAACAGCTGCATGCGGAAATCGAACGCAGCCATACAGTCGATGAGAAAGAGCGGGAGCTGCTTCAGCACCTTGGGGCAGATATCCGCACTTTGTTGGCGCGCTCAGAAGGTGAAGAAAATCCACCTGAGCCATCTGTGGTCAAGCGCCTGGAAGACGCGGTCGACCAATATGAGATCACGCATCCCGACCTGACCATGCTGCTGTCGAAACTGCTGGCGATCTTAAGCAACGCCGGGATTTAGGGAAAGACTTCCCTGGCATCAGCCAGGCAGGTTCTTTGCCTGCTGGGAGAGCTGCGCCATGATCCCAGAAAAGTGAAAACATGCCGCCCTCCAAAATATTAATTGCCTATACCACCAACGCGGGCACCACTGCCGATGTAGCCCAGATCATTGGCGAAGAGCTGGGCAAGGAAGGTGCCCAGGTGGATATCCGCCGTCTTGAAGAAGTGGATGATATCGCGGCTTATACGGCTGTGGTGGTGGGTGGTCCGATGATCTTGGGATGGCACAAAGCGGCTCTGAAATTCCTCAAGAAACACCAAACCGCCCTGAGCCGTATTCCCGTGGCTTATTTCTTGACTGCCAAAAACCTGACGGATACCGGTCAGACAAACGTGGAGGGCATTCCGGTCGATTTAGACCCGACGCTGGCCAAACCGCCCAAGAAACCGGGCCGGTTGAGCTTCAAAGAACGCTATGCCCTGGTTGAGAATTACCTGCTCCCCGCTCTGCGCCTCGCACCCGAGGTTAAGCCGGTCCGCGCCGGCTTCTTTGCCGGCCGGTTGGATTTGTATCGCCTGAAGTGGTGGCAGACGCTTTTTGTCCTGATTATTATCCAGGCTCAACCGGGTGGATCGCATAACACTCCCTATATCAAAGCCTGGGCAGCTAACCTGCGAACGGTTCTCATCTCAGAGAATTGAAAGATTACCCTGCTTGACCCTCTGCCTGGGCAGTCGCTTGGCTGCATGGTTCTGCACCGGCATGTGCGCTCGCAGAGTGTCGGGCGTTGGAGAGGCTCGAACCCATGAACCTCACGGATGTGAACCGTGCGCTTCTTGTCACCAATCATTTCATGCTTACTGGATCACTCAATGAGTGCCTTCCACACCCTGTGGTTATCATGATCGAAGATATGCACAGTGAATGCACCTATCGACAAAGCGGCTCACGTTATCGCGCGTGACGCTTGACGTAATACGCGCGGCGTATTATAATTACATAAGTAACCGAGCTAATTTGTTTGAAAACTGCCATGATCAGAACTTTCAAAAACAAAGAAACCGAAAAGATATTTCACGCAGAGTACAGTGCGCGGTTCCCGCGTGAAATCCAAAAGGTTGCCTATCGTCGTTTACTTTCTTTGAACGCTGCAGTTACTTTAGGTGACCTAAATGCTCTCCCCGGCAATCGGCTGGAGAAATTAAAAGGAGATCGTGCAGATCAGTATAGTATTCGTATCAACGATCGCTGGCGCATTTGTTTCGAATGGATTAATAGTAATGCAGAGAGCGTTGAAATTGTTGACTATCACAAGTAGATCTGAATAGGAATAAAAATCATGACTGAGAAAATTCCTCCTGTGCATCCAGGTGAAATCTTGCTGGAAGATTATTTGAAACCGATGGGCATTAGCCAGCACCAGCTCGCTATGTCGATGCGTGTTCCCCCCAACCGTATCAATGGCATCGTCCAGGGCAAGCGCGCCATCACTGCTGAGACAGCCCTGCGCTTGTCGCGCGCCATTGGCACTTCGCCTGATTTTTGGCTCAATCTACAAACATCTTTTGACCTGCGCCTGGCAGAAGAGCGCCTGGCCGAGATTCTTGAAAAAGAAATCATTCCTATTGTAGTTTGACAGCGTAATCCGTCAAAACTCAACTTAAACCAAAGCCCCCGCGGTAATTACCGCAGTGACCTCAGTCGGCATGTGCGCTCGCAGAGCGTCGGGCGCTGGAGAGGCTTGAACCCCAACCTCACCCCTCTTTTAAACCAAAGCCCCCACGGTAGTTACCGCAGGGACCTTAGTCAGCGTGGTGGGCGCGAGAGGGCTCGAACCTCCGAACCTCACGGATGTGAACCGTGCGCTCTAACCAACTGAGCTACGCGCCCGAAGAGAACCAGATTATAGCAGAGGCCTTTCCCTTTGACAAGCCTCTCAGGCGTGTTATAATCACCGCAAGTGAAAATATGAACCTTCGGGGCAGGGTGCGTGATTTTACCAGCTTTTGGTAAAATCCCAATTCCCGATCGGCGGTAAAGCCCGCGAGCGAAGAAAATCGCATGATCCGGTGGAACTCCGGGGCCGACGGTACAGTCCGGATGAAAGAAGGTTTTTGCGTTCGCCTTGGCGTATCTCGTCTCAAGATCATCTCCTGAGCGAATCCCCGTCAAAGCCAGCGCGAAAGTGTACGCCAGCAGTGTATTCGCTTGCGAGCCATCCAGCCCCGGGATCGATTTTCCTGGGGCCTTTTGTTATGAGAGAACTCTCTTCGAAAACACGCTCATCCTGCCTGTCCAACCTGCTCCTGGCGGGGATTTCCATCTTTCTGGCAGTCTTGCTCTGGCAGCTCATCACCCTCCTGTGGTCAATCCCTGCCTTTATCCTGCCCACGCCCGCCTCTGTTTGGGAGCGTTTCTTGCGGTCACTTGCCGATGGCATGCTGCTGCGCAACAGCCTGGTGACGCTTTTTGAGGTGCTGGTTGGCTTGCTGCTGGGAGTCTGTGCTGCCTCACTGCTGGGTTATCGCCTGGCGAAATCGGTGCGCCTGGAGCGCCTGCTCTCGCCCTATATCGTCGCCAGCCAATCCATCCCCATCGTCGCCATCGCTCCGCTGCTGGTCATCTGGTTTGGGCCAGGTCTGACCTCGAAAGTCTTGATCTGCGCCCTGATCGTCTTCTTCCCCGTGCTCATCAATACCATCGTCGGCATGCGTTCCGTCCCCGACGATTTGCGCGACCTGATGCGCTCCCTGGGCGCTACGCGCTGGCAAACCTTTCGTATGCTAGAGATTTATGCCGCTCTGCCTGTTTTGCTTGGCGGGCTGCGCATCGGGGCCACGCTGGCGGTGGTCGGCGCGGTCGTTGGGGAGTTCATGGCTTCGGACCGCGGCCTGGGTTTCTTGATTAACGTAGCGCGCGGCTTATATGATACTTCGCTGGTTTTCGTAGCGGTATTTACCCTGGTATTGATGGCCCTGGGCCTGTACGGTTTGGTGGTGCTGCTTGAGCTGCGCCTGCTTTCCTGGCAGCAGCCAAAAGAGGGGAATGTCATCCAGTAGGGGCGGGGTAGCCCTGCCTGTAGCGGATCCCTCTACCCGTATCAATCATTTTCAAGGAGTTTCTTGTGAACCGTAAATTATTAATCCCTCTGTTTCTTGTCAGCCTCATCCTCACTGCCTGTGCGGGTCTCAAGCCCACTGCCACGCCCTTGGTGCAGGTTCGCCTGCCTGTCGGTTACATCCCCAACGTTCAGTTTGCACCCTTTTATGTTGCTTTGGAGAAAGGATACTACAAAGACGAAGGGTTTGATCTGCAGTTAGATTACAGCATGGAAACCAGCGGCACCGCCCTTGTCGGCGCAGATGAGCTGCCGTTCGCAGTCGTCTCAGGGGAGCAAGTCCTCCTGGCGCGTGAGCAGGGCTTGCCGGTCGTCTATGTCATGGCCTGGTACAGCGATTTTCCTGTGGGGGTCGTGGCAAAACAAGAGCAAGGCATCCGCGAACCTGCCGACCTGGCTGGTAAGCGCATCGGCATCCCCGGGTTGTACGGCGCCAGCTACATTGGCTTCCGCGCCTTGCTCAACGCTGCCGGCTTGAAAGAAAGCGATGTCACCCTCGACTCGATCGGCTTCACCCAGGTCGAAGCGATTGCCGCAGACCAGGAACAGGCTGCTGTGATCTACGTCACCAACGAGCCCATCCAGCTGCGCGCCAAAGGTTATGCCGTGGATGTGATCCCCGTTGCCGATTATGCCCACCTGGCTGCCAATGGATTGATCACCAATGAAAAAACCATCCAGGAGAATCCTGAGCTGGTGCGGCGTTTTGTCAAAGCCACCTTGCGTGGCATCGAGGCGGTCTCGTTCCAACCCGAGCGAAGCCTACGAAATTTGTAAGAAATATGTCGAAGGTCTTGCTCAGGCTGATGAGACCGTCCAAAAAGAGGTGCTGTCCACCTCGATAGCCATGTGGAACACCGCTCCACCCGGCGCCTCCGACCCGCAAGCCTGGGAAAATATGCAAGCCATCCTTCTGGATATGGGTCTCTTGAAAGCTCCCCTGGATTTATCCAAGGCTTATACAAATGAGTACTTTAAGTAACTTGGCTGAGGCGGTGCTCCAGGTGAGAGACCTGAGCACCATCTTTGCCGACCAAAAGGGCGGTCTGCGTGCCCTGGAGCACGTCTCCTTCGATGTTTATCCAGAGCAGTTTGTGTGCGTGCTGGGGCCATCTGGCAGTGGTAAGACCACTCTTCTGCGCGCTCTTGGCAGGTTTGCTGCCGCCCTCCAGCGGGGAGATCATTTTCAAAGGTCAGAAGCTCAGCGGACCGCCGCCCGGGATTGGCTTTGTCTTTCAAAAGCCCAGCCTCATGCCCTGGCGCACGGTGATTCAAAATATCACTTTGCCCCTGGAGATCCAGAATGTACCCCTCGAAGTGCGCCAGGATAAAGCGCTGGAGCTGGTTGAGCTGGTGGGGCTGCAAGGTTTTGCAGATTCTCTGCCACGCGATCTCTCCGGCGGCATGGCCCAGCGGGTTGCCATCGCCCGCGCCCTGGTGCACGACCCCGATGTTCTGCTGATGGATGAGCCATTTGGCTCGTTGGATGCTTTAACACGCGAGCGTATGGGCGTTGAGCTTCTACAGATCTGGCAGAGGCGCTGCAAGACTGTGGTGATGGTGACGCATTCCATCTCCGAGGCGCTGCTGCTGGCTGACCGGGTGCTTGTGCTCAGCCAGCGCCCCGGCCGTTTACGCCTGGACATGCCCGTGGACTTGCCTCGCCCGCGTAATGAAGATATGCGCTATATCCCTGAGTTCGGCCTGCTAGCGCGGCAGCTGCGGGCGGCCATTGAATAAATATCTTTGATCGAGCTGTCCCTGTGAGCGAGCGCACTGCGCGGCGGTGCTCTTTACCGCCTGCATGGCAGTCTGGTCAGCTGCCATATTCAAATCGAAGGTCGCTCGTGCATTGCGAGCAGCTTATCTTCTCAGGTTATGCTTTGCCAGTCATAATATATTGCAGCGCTTCCGGGTCATATCTCTCCAGGATCGCCTTCGATTCTTCAGCCAGCACGCCTCCATAATAACTTCGGATGTGCCGCTGAATATACGGATTGGATACTACCGTCAAGCCAGACTGCACATTCCGATCGGGCAGGGCAAAGATGATGTGCGGGATATCCGCCATCACTGCTGCTCCCAGGCACATCGGACAAGGTTCCACCGTGGTGAAGAGAACTGCTCTTTTGTAATCTCGCCACAGCCTCTCCCCGCCCTCCAGCATGGCGTTTAGCTCGGCATGCCGTATCTGGCTCCGGGAGCGCTGGTGGCTGGCACGCCCGTGTGCGATGATGATCCCGCCGATCACTACCACTGCCCCGATCGGCAGCTCTCCAGCCTGTCCTGCTATCTCTGCCTCCGCCAGCGCCGCGTACATGAATAATTCCAGGTCTAGAGCTGCCAGGTCGGGTAAGAGGCCCTTCATACTCGTCGTGAGCTCAGGATTCGACATCGTTGACTCCATATTTTGTCAGCAGGTCATCCATTGCCTCGCGCAGCATATCCGCCTCCGATACGCCGTGCAACTCGGCCAGCTTGGCCAGGCGCTCGAGCTGGGTCTGGGTGAAGTGGGCGGTTTTGGGGACCATGCGCTCCTCATAAGCCAGGCGCACCTGGTTGCGCCCGGCCCATTTGGCACGGTAGAGCGCCTGGTCAGCCTTGCGCAGCAGCTCGACTTCCGAGCGCCCATCCACCGGAAAGGAGGCCACTCCCGCACTGATTGATAGTCCATCAATCACATGCCCTTCGTTTACTTTGATCGCCGTCTTCGCTACTGCCACCCGGATCTGTTCCAGGATCAAGAAAGCCTGTTCCCTTTCTTGCCCTACGAATAGGATCGCAAATTCATCACCGCCGTAGCGCGAGCAGATCACGGTTTCTCCCACTGCCTCCTGGATGACTCTCGCCAGCTCGATGAGCACATTGTCACCGGCGATATGACCGAAATCATCATTGATGCGCTTGAAATGGTCCAGGTCGAGCAGCGCCAGCGAGAGGGGTAATTCCACAGACTGCGAACGCGCCTTTGCCAGCCGGCTTTGGAATTCTTCCATAAAAGCTTTGCGGTTGAAGAACCCCGTCAATTCGTCTATTTGGTTGCTTTGTGGTTTGATCATAGAATACTCCTTTACTGTCGGATAATAATATGTATGTATATTATCATTAAATATTATTTTAGTAAATGTTTTTAATGTATATTCGTTAGTAATTATTTAACAATTATCAAATCTGTAAGTGAATTCCTATCAATTTAATTTGCTAATTGCCCTGGCGCGTAGAATTTGCTATACTCATTTCATAAATCTTATTGAATGTCAACGATCACAGCAGTTTTCTTTTACAGATAATCGGATAACAGATACGACCCCGAGCTGGGGTAAATCAAGGAGTGAAACTGATGAACATTGCATTAGCTCTTTCTGGCGGCGGTTTCCGCGCCACAGTCTTCCATCTGGGCGTATTAGCCCGGTTGGCTGAAGAAAAGCGCCTCGAAGATGTGACTTTGCTTTCGACCGTTTCCGGCGGCAGCCTGTGCGCCGGGATGGTTTTCAGCCTCAACCAGTATCTCTGGCCCTCCAGCGCTGACTATCTCGATAAGGTCTTGCCCGAAGCCCGCCGCCTGCTAACCACGGTTGATCTGCAGGCAGAGCTGGTGCGCCACTCACTTACGCACTTCTGGACAATCTTTACCACCCGCGCTGACGATCTCTCTTACCTGATGCAGAAGCACTGGGGTATTACCGCGAAACTGGGGAACCTTCCCGAAACCCCGCGCTGGATGATCAATGCCACCTGCTACGAAACCGGCAAGAACTGGCGCTTCGAGTCATTCCGCATGGGCGACTACCGCTTTGGTTACACCTACGACACCGATTTTCCTCTGACCGATGCCATGGCCGCCTCTGCGGGTTTCCCAGGCCTGATCGGTGCCCTGGCGATCGATACAACCAGGCATCGCTGGTTCAAGTATGTTGAAGAAACAAGCGTCAATCCCCTGCGCGCAAGCGTTGTTGAGCATAAGCAGCGCAAGACGCAGCCGATCCAGCCGGATTTCGATAAAGTGCACCTGTGGGATGGGGGTGCTTATGACAACCATGGTCTGGAAGGAGTGCACGACTTCAATACTGGCTGGCGCCAGGGTGTTGACTTCTTGATCGTCAGCGACGGCGCAGGCCGCTCTAAGCCCGAAGCTTACCAGCCCGGCGCCAAAGCCACCCTGCGCCTGATGACCGGCATCCTGATGGACCAGGTGCGTTCGCTGCGCTCACGTGCCATTCTGGAGCGTCTGATCAACCATGGCGACGAAGACCGCGGCAGCTTCCTGCAGATCGGCAACACTTTAAGTGAGGTCATGAGAAACTCAAAACATGCTGGTGAGATCGGCCAACTCCAGGGTGGCTGTTTGCCAGAGGCTGCAGCCAAGCAAGCCAAGTCCATGCCCACCGTTATCCGTAAGCTGGCTCAAGACGAATTCAACCTCCTTTACCGCCACGGCTTCGAAGTCGCCAATTATTCGCTGTATGCCTACAATGATGATCAGTTTAAGTACATAGGATTTGGAAAGAAATAGAGAATAAGCTGCCCAAATGCCTGTCAATCGCCTGAGTAGCAAGGATTTTATTGAATGAAGCTGACCTCAGAACAGAAATACCAGCTGATCCTGGATATCTCGCATAAAGTTCGAGATACGTTGGACCTGGACGAGATTATGGATCATCTGTTGGATACGGTGAAAACTGTATTGGAATATGATGCTGCCGGTATATTCGTCCTAAATCAAGATTTGGTGCATGGGCGGCATGAGGTGCCGCGTGAGATGATTGCCGGGATTTCCCGGCGAGGTTTTGATCCTGGTCCCCCTGAAGAAGATGCCATGTTAATGCACGGTCAAGGGATTACGGGGTTTGTGATCCGTAACTGTCAGAGCGTAATCGTGCCAGATGTACGCCGCGATCCGCGCTATGTGCAGGGTCGCCGGGAAACCCTATCTGAGATTACGGTTCCGATCATCCTCAATGATCGCGCCATCGGTGCTCTCAACCTGGAGAGTGATCGGGTATCTGCCTATTCAAACGATGATGTTGAAGTGCTTCAATTTTATGCAGATGCGGCTGCCATCTCGATCGAAAAAGCGATGCTGCATAAGCAGCTGCTTGAGCAGGAGCTGGTCGGCAAGCAGCTTGAGACTGCCCGAGAAGTGCAGGCCAGTCTTTTACCTCGTCGCGCTCCCGATCTGATTGGTTATGATATTGCCGGCATCTGTATCCCAGCCGATGAAATTGGCGGAGATTATTTTGATTACATTCCTTTATCCTGCAATCGACTTGGCCTGGTAGTAGCTGACGTTTCTGGACATGGCATTCCTTCAGCGCTGGTTATGACGGCTTTTAGGGCTTTACTGCGCACCAAAGCACGCGGCAAAATGGGACTCGTCAATATTGCCAATAGCATCAACCGGCTTCTGCCGGAATTTACCGGTGACAACCACTTTGTCACAGTGTTATATGCCATATTGGATGCATCTTCTGGTAATCTGACCTATATCAGCTGTGGTCACCCACCCCCGCTGCTGCTGCGTACAGATGGCAGAGTGGAAAAATTAGATCAACAAAATACTGCTCTCGGTATTTTTCAAAACCTGCATTTCATTGGCGCACAGATTCAAATGACCGCCGGAGATATATTGGTTCTTTATACAGACGGGGTCACTGAGCTCATGAACCAGGGGGGTGAAATCTTTGGCGTACAGCGTCTGCTGCAGGTGCTCCGGGAGAACCAGGCATTGGCTGCGATTGACTTGATCAGTAAAGTGATCGAAGCTGCCCAGGTTTTCTCCGATTCTCAAGGCTTTCTGGACGATTTAACGCTGGTGATCGTAAGGCGTGAGATAAACTAAACAGCCGTAGGGGTATTTTTGGTTAGCCATGGCAATCGATACAAAAACAGGACATTTATCTCTCAGTCTGAAGGTTCCCTTCCGATCCCTGTTGTAATTTGGATAATAAATATCCAAATAATTTAAGACAGGTAATTCATGATCCGGCTGCATGGAATCATTTACCTGCCCCTGATAAGTGACAAGGAGAATAATGATATACTGTATTTTAGCAATATGAATGGCCGAAAGTGTTGATGAAAAATCTTAAACTGGTCAATCGCGCAGCAATTTACTGGATTGGATTTGTTTTTTCCTTAAGCAAAGGCGAGTTACGTAAAGTGTGAGGTGGTAAGATGCGTCAAATGATTCTTTATCCTGGTGAAGATAATTTCTGGGTAGTAGAGTGCCCCAGTTTACCTGGCTGTGTCAGCCAAGGCAGTACCAGAGAGGAAGCACTTCATAATATTCGTGAGGCTATTCAAGGCTATATCGCAGCTCTTGAAGAAGATGGCCTCCAGGTACCCGAATTGAAATGGAAACTTTTACCTTTCTAAGCTGATTTTCTTTGCCCAGCTCGCCGCCCGTT
The DNA here is from genome assembly GCA_963754615.1 of uncultured Chloroflexia bacterium. Taxonomy (GTDB): domain Bacteria; phylum Chloroflexota; class Anaerolineae; order Anaerolineales; family UBA4823; genus CAVVUF01. The sequence continues at coordinate 178,479 of CAVWGW010000014.1, forward strand.
CTAGCTCGCCTTGCACCAGTGGACCTTCCGTTCCTTCTACGTAGAACCCTTCCGGAGGGGTAATCATCTCTCCTCCCTTTTTCTTGAGCTGATTTGCCATGGATTTAGCCGCATAGGCAGAGCGCCCAAGAATCCTCACGAAAAAAGCTAAAGCAGGTGTTTTGTTGATCCAATCCTCGGTAAGCCGGGTATCAAATGCCGTGACCTTGACACCCTTCAAGCCATTCTGTGGAATTCCTTTCAGCAAGCTGCTAATCGCTGGTGTGGGTTGAAAGCGCTGGGTGGGTGACCCAATGATCAATAAATCCAGGCCGGTGAATTGCTCTGGACTTCACTTCCCCAACCCTGATTACTGCGATATTCGTTAAATTACCGAGTGCCTCACCAATCGCCAGGGCGATTTTCTCTGTATTGCCATACAAGGAATCGTAAACGATCAATCCTTTCATGACTTATGCCTCCATGAATTACGTATTACTATTCTAGCATAACAAACTGTTTGGGGAATGATCAGGCACCTTTTCCTGTATAATGAATTGAATTGTGAAATAGGAATATCTCGAAGAGGAGACAAGACAGATATGGCGAAGTGGTTCGATGGTTATGTAATGGCAAACGGTCTGAGAATTCATTATTACCGCACTGGTGGAGATAAACCGCCCGTGGTGATCAACCATGGGGCAGGCGATGATGGTCTTTGTTGGACGCGTATCGCCAAGGAATTGGAACAAGATTACGATGTGATTCTGCCGGATGCGCGCGGCCATGGGAAATCCACTTCCGGAAAAGGGGATTATGCCACCCAGCAGCGCGTGGCAGATCTCGCTGCATTAATTCAAGAGCTGAAGCTGGATCACCCTGTAGTTGGGGGTCATTCCATGGGCGCCGATACCTCCATGAATCTGGCCGCCATCGATCAGGATCTGACCCGCGGCATCTTTTTGGAAGACCCCCCGATTTTTCTCCCTGGCGAAAAAATTGGTAGCGGGGAACAGGAATTCAATATGGAAGATATCGGCAAGATGATGGCCAAGTTCATGCGCATGTTCAAGCTGATGCCGAAATTTGTTGGCGTGCGCATGGCCCGGAAGGCCTCTCCAACCTATCCGGATGATGAAATCATCCCTTGGGTGGAAGCTAAAAAACGGCTGAGCTTTGATTTTTTGAAATCCATGGCAACCATGGATATCGTTAACTCAAACCCGTTTGAAGTCTTTAAGCAAATTACCGTTCCAACCTTATTCTTCATCGGCGATCGAGAAAAAATGTCCATCGTCTCAGTGGAAACTGCGCAGGAAGCAGCCAGAGTGAATGAGCGCGTCCAGGTTGTGCACCTGGAAGGCGCCAGCCATGACATACGCCGCACCCGCTTTGATGGGTATATGCCCGCTCTCAAGAAATTCCTGGCAGAGGTGTACGATTAACTCCGAAGATTAACCAGTGGCTGCCGCTTGTGTCTGCTTTGACTCACCATACCATTCACTGGAAAGCACAGATGAGCTGGGCATGGAGGAGAACTTTGCTGAGGTCTCCCTCCTGACTTGTCCGCTCTGCGGCCAAAAGTGGCTCAAATTTTTTTATGAGCTCGAAGTCTTCACCGCTTCCGGCAGGTGGTACCTGGGCGCGATCCCTTCAGAGCAGGCCATGATTTTGACGGCAGAAAATGCCAAAAACACCTTGGAAAAGCTTAACTGGTATTTCTATGGTGGGAGTTATTTCGGGGGACGGATTGGCAAGGCTTCGGGCAAAATCAATCTTACCCCTTGAGTGATTCCACTTCATCTCCATCTCATCCCACATCTATTCCCCATAAGTACTCAGCTCGATCCTATCTTTCTATAAGCTGGCTCGGTCTCCAGCGCCTCTGGGATGGGTAATCCCATCGCATCTTTGGGCGCAACAGTGAGTAGCACTACACTACCGAATTTTCCTTGCATATGAGATGAAAGCCTATTGGATCAACTATATCGGATTATTATCCTCCAAATAGTCTAGTTTTCGATTATAATGATAAGTACCTTAAGAACCATTCAGATCATTGAAATTCGATAATTATCCGAGGATTTGAAACCAAAATGTTACTCAAAAGATTGACATTTTTGCTAAGCCTCATCTTGATAACCACTGCATGTAAAGCCAACCTGGCTGAAGTTGTAGAGCACGGCAAAACGGTTGTGGAAATTTATGACCAAACTGAACCCCTCAGAGAAGAAATTGCAACAAAAATGGCTCCCACACCTACACTTAATAGTCTGCCTCCAATACAGACTTACTTTTACCTCGCTTCTTCACCTAATTGTGAAATGATTGACGATGGTAATTTAAGTACTCTTCGATCCATTCAGTGCCGTGAAGAAGAAGCTACAGTCAGGTATGATGAATGGCTTCTTGAAGCTACTGCGAACGATACTCTCGATTCTCTGTTGAACTCTCCCGATAACCAGGTGATATTTGAGGGTACTTGGAGCGATGGTACAGACCCAGAAGCCAAACTTGGAAGGTATCTCCAGTACATGAATACAGATGGTAAGGCCTTCATCTTTTGGACTGTATATGGCAAGAATCTCTCAGGATGGGCTTTCAGAGCGGATGGTGATCAAGAAGCTCTTTATCAATGGTGGAAAAACTCAGGTTCCTCCCACCCTTCAGGTTAATCGAAATACTAATAGAAAGGATTGCTCAACATGCTTAATCTTAACACCATCATGATCGGAACGAAACAACTCAAGGTCTTAACGGCTTTCTATGAAAAAGTTCTCGGAAAGCCAGCGGAGATGGTCGATGTCGAGAATGGTTTCTTCGGTTGGCAAGCGGGGACAGCCTATTTAGCTGTTTTGGATCATTCCGAAATGGTTGGCCGCACCAAGGACCCAGGGCGCGTGATGCTCAATTTTGAAACGCTACAAGTCAAAGAAGAGTTTGAGAGAATAAAGGCCCTGGGAGGCACGGTCATCCACGAACCCTATGAAATGGAGGGTGGCTGGATTGCGACCCTGGCGGACCCGGATGGTAATTACTTTCAATTGGTGACCCCCATGGGATAAATCATCGCCTGACACTCGCGCACTGGTGTCACCCTGGCTGCCTATGAACCTGCCGGAGAGATCAAAACCGGTTCATTTGAGTCGAAAAATCCATCAAAAGCCGAGCTTGCCAGAGGTAAGCGGCTTGTCGAAGAAGGCTAGCGCATTGCCTGATCATCAGGAGAAAAAACATGCAAAAAATAACCCCCCATTTATGGTTCGACAAAGAGGCCAAGCAGGCAGCGGATTTTTATGTCTCCACGTTTCCCAAATCAAAGATAAAGAGCACGGTTGTGCTTCGCAATACGCCTTCGGGCTCGGTGGATATTGTGACCTTCGAGCTTTTGGGCCTGGAATTCCAGGCCATCAGTGCCGGTCCACTTTTTAAGTTCAACCCGTCAGTATCTTTCCATGTGACTTGTAAAACGAAAGAAGAAGTTGACGATTTATGGAAAAAGCTCTCGCCTGGTGGGGAGGCTCTCATGGAGCTTGGAGCATACCCTTTCAGCGAAAGATATGGCTGGGTGCAGGATAAGTATGGGCTGTCCTGGCAAATCATTTATACCAGTGGAGCGGACGTAAAGCAGAAGATCACTCCGGCGATCATGTTCGTTGGCGGTGTCTGCGGCAAGGCGGAAGAAGCGATCAGGTTTTGGGCATCTGTGTTCCCTGCAGCGAAAGTAGAAATGCTCCAGCGTTATGGTAAAGGCGAGGAACCGGGTAAGGAGGGTACGGTAAAATATGCTGCTTTCTCCCTGTTTGGTCAGGAATTCGGGGCCATGGACAGCGCTTATGAACATCACTTTGCATTCAATGAAGCGATCTCTTTTATTGTCAACTGTGAAAGCCAGGAGGAAATCGATTCCTATTGGAAAAAACTTTCCGCCGTGCCTGAAGCAGAGCAATGCGGCTGGCTCAAAGACCCATATGGTCTTTCGTGGCAGGTGGTACCTGTAGGTATAGATGAAATGATGCAAGGCGATGATCAAGAAAAAATCGACCGGGTCACTCAAGCAATGCTAGTGATGAAGAAATTGGATTTAGCAAAATTACAGGAAGCATATCAAGGAAAATAAAAAAATACCTCGGCAATCTGAATTCGAGCGATCTTGATTCCATACTGCCCGCTCCGGCCTCGCCGGAGCGGGCAGTAGGTTCGTGTCAGCGATCGGGGTGGTCGCGGGTAGTGTAGAAGATATCCGAGGCTCCCTCGACGCCTGATCGTGTGGTGCCAAACAATAACATTGTTCCATCCCAGGAGAGAGAAGGCCGGGAACTTGCTTGCGGCACTGTTCACATTCGGACCGAGGTTGACCGGCGCCGACCAGGGGTCGGCGATCGAATCCCTGCTTGCACTCCAGATGTCGAAACTACCCAGGCCGTCAGACCGGTTGGAGGCGAAGACCAGTTCCTGTCCATCCCGGTGGATATACGGCTGCATGTCATCGGCATCGCTATTCACACCGGGGACAAGTTCTGCCGGGCCGAACGACCAGCCGCCCACCATCCGGCTCTGGTACAGGTTGGTGCCGGCAGGTCCACCTACTCGGGCGCTGGAGAAAAAGAGCGTCGGTGGTCCGGGCTCAGCATACACGAGCACCGGTCCTGCTTCGTCCGCGGAGCTGTTCACCTCGCAGCCGAGGTTCTCTGGCGCTTGCCATCCGTACTCCGGGTTATAACGGGTCAAATAGATGTCAGCACCGCCGCAGCCACCTGGACGGTTGGAGACGAACATAAACCCGTGCCCGTCCCGCAGCGGTGAGGGGCAGAAGTCGTTAGCTGGGCTGTTGATCGGCGCACCCACATTGACAGGAGCGCCGAAAGGGTCCTCGGGGCTGGCTCGCTCGGCGACCCAGATATCGATGCCGCCTAGCCCTCCTGGGCGGTTTGACGCCATATATAACTTCAAGCCATCACGGGACAGGATTGGACAGCCGTCCACAGATGGCGTGTTCAGCTCGGTGCTTGTTCCTGGAACCGACTCCAGGCTTGCGGCTGGCCCCCAAGAAGAGAACGAAGACGCAGCAAAGGCAGGCACTGCAACCAGTAGGAAGGCGAAACTCACCACAATCGAACGAAACCATCGCTTACGTATCATATTTACATCTCCTTTAAATATACCTATTGTTTTATGGATTGGTCACGCTCAACAGCGTGCCTGTGGGGTCAGACATGAGTGCGCCTGTGGTATTGAACACAGGTGCAATCTTCATGTTCGTACCTTTCACTGGAATAGCCGAAGCTCCGGATGGTTTCGCGTTCAACATCGTGCCTGTAGGATCGGACACGACCGCGCCTGTGGTATCAAACACGGGAGCAATCTTCGCATTCGCGCTTGTCACTTCTGCACCGGCGTAGTTCACTGGCTTGGCAACGCTTGGTGGGTGCCGCTCAACCCAATCCGGAGCGGTATTGCGTCCTGGATTAGAAACCGCAGGCTGATGGCGCTCGATGTAATCGGGCATGGCGTATTTCGAGGGATCCATAACGTTCTCTCGAGTTGAGAGCGACGCAGATGAACGAGGGACAAAGTTTACCCCCAGGAATATCAATAGCGCAGCCAGTACACTGAAAGCAACTACAAACTTGAGTAAAATTTTGTTGGACATGTTAATCTCCTTTTCTAACAGATGCGTTGTTCTGCTGGGCTTCCAAGCGACGTAGATCTCCCATTCCAGAATAGGGGCGGTTGTTCTGCTGGCCTTCAAAGCGGCGCAGGTCTCCCATTCCATCGTAAGGATTGTTCCTCTCCACCGCTCCAATAGATGTGTTGTTCTGCATCGCTTCAAAGAGATGAAGATCGCCCATCCCTGAAGAAGAGGTGTTGCTTCCCATCGCCTTGATCGTACTATGATAGGTGAACAAGGCGAGGATGGCAGTGGACAACAAAGCTACGGTCATGATGACGATTGGGATACGGGTTTTGTTCATTTTTTACCTCCATTTGACCTTTCAATTTAGAATTTTTGAACCTGGCCTCATCTTACCAAACCGGAGTCCTCCAGTGTTATTTCAGCGTTACTTTATCGTTTATATCGAATTAATCGTCGTAAGATCGTAAACTAAACAAAGTTTCCTAAATATGGCGGTAGTTAAAATACCCTTTTTACCTTTGTTCAGCGCACCTTTGAAAGCATTTTATAAATAAACCAATTTGGATATACTATATAGGATATTCATGTTATACTAAATTAGAAATTTTTATTCATGTTTTACCTCACAGGAATGCTCGAAACACGATCGATAATCTACGAGGGAAAAGATGATCGAAATCCGCTTGCTCGGGCAGTTTGACTTACGACTCGATGGTAAGCCGGTGGAAATTCCTTCCCGGCCGGCGCAGTCACTACTGGCCTACCTCGCGCTGACAGCAGGCATCACCCATCGCCGTGAAAAGTTAGCCGGTTTGATCTGGCCAGACATCCCTGAAGTGGATGCCCGGAGAAATTTGCGCCGGGCTCTCTGGCACATTCGTAAAACAGCGGGGGGGCAGGGGTTCCTGCGGGCTGACGATATAACCGTCACTTTTGACTCAAGTCCGGATGTTTGGGTCGATGCCCTCGTTGTATCTTTAAAATTTAGCGCTGAGAAAACAGTCAGTGAATTGATCCAGATCGTATCCGCCTATGGGGGCGAGCTGCTTCCCGGTTTTTATGACGAGTGGATAATTGTAGAACGCGAGCGGCTCCAGGCAGTTTTCGAAGCGCGAATCAAGCTTCTGTTAGACCGGTTGGTGGAAGAGCATTCCTGGGATGAAGTTATTGTGTGGGGAGAGAGGTGGATTGCCTTGAGCGGTGCTACGGAGCCCGCCTACCGGGCGATGATGATTGCTTATTCGGGTCAGGGGGATCTCTCTGGGGTTGGGCAGACTTACCGGCGCTGTGCTGAGGCCTTATCCCGTGATCTTGGCGTTGAACCGTCGGAAGAAACTCACCATTTGTTTGCCCAGCTTTCTCGCCAGCGGAAAATCCGTGCGCTTGCGGCTGAAAGCCAGCCTGTTCAAGACCAGAGCATCCAGAAAGAGGATTCTAACCCAGGTGAGCTTGATAGCCAGAAAAATAAGCTGGTCGTGTCTTCCGAATCGATTGCCTTTAATGATGGTTCTCTTGAGCCGCCCTTTAAGGGTTTGCAATTCTTTGACGAGTCTGATGCCAACCTATTCTTTGGAAGGGAGGAGTTAATTGCCCGACTGCTGAGGTCATTGGGCTTCTTGCAGGATGGATTAATGCATGGCAATAACTTGCTGTTCATTGTTGGGGCTTCAGGTAGTGGAAAATCCTCCCTGGTGCGGGCGGGCCTGGTGCCCGCCATCCGGAAAAGTATATCTATGCAAGAGCAGCCAGGATCAGATCAAAAATGGGATTGGTCAATCGCCGTCATCACACCCACTTCCCATCCTTTAGAAGCCCTTGCAACCAGTCTTACCAGTGAGGTGGAATCGGTCAGCGCGGCTGCTACGTTGATGGATGATATGGCAAGAAATTCACGCAGCATGCGTCTGTACTTCCATAAAAAGCCTACCTCCCTTTTCCTGGTCATAGATCAGCTGGAAGAGCTATTCACCTCCTGTCGCGAGGAGGGCGAGCGCCGGGCGTTTCTCGATAACTTGCTGAATGCGGCTGAAGGTGGGCAGTGTAAGATTGTTTTCACTCTACGGGCGGATTTCTATGCCAACTGTGCTCGATACGAAACTTTGCTGACGGCTCTGGCGACTAGCCAAGTGTATATCGGCCCAATGAGCGCAGCCGAGTTGCGCCGCGCCATCGAGGAGCCAGCCAAAGACAAAGGCTACACCTTCGAGGCGGGTCTGGTTGACCTGATCCTGCGCGAGACTGGTCATGAACCGGGATCCTTGCCTCTCCTTTCGCACGCTCTGCTTGAAACCTGGAAGCGGCGCCAAGCCTGTAACTTGACTTTGGCTGGCTATGCTGAGTCGGGCGGCGTGCAAGGAGCGATTGCCCACACCGCTGAAAGCTTGTACAACCGGCTTACTCCGCACCAGCAAAAGATTGCTCGCAATATTTTTTTACGGCTGACGGAGTTAGGAGAAGGCGTGCAAGATACCCGCCGTAGAGCGACACCGGATGAGCTGGTTTTGCGCACCGAGGACCGCGCCAGCGTTGAAGAAGTGCTAAATCTGCTTGCAAAATCCCGGTTGGTAACGTTAGGCGAGGGCAGCGTGGAGGTAGCCCATGAGGCGCTTATCCGCGAATGGCCGGCCTTGCGCGTCTGGTTGTCTGAGGATCGCGACAGTCTGCGGCTGCATCGCCATCTTACTGAGTCTGCACTGAGCTGGGAAGAGCTGGACCGCGAGCCAGGCGAGCTGTATCGTGGGTCTCGGCTTGCCCAGGCTAGTGAATGGTATGCTGGACATCCCGGTGTCCTAAACGAGTTGGAGGCAGATTTCCTGGCTGCTTCTCAGGCGCAGAGCGAGCAGGAGATCATTGAGCGCGAGACGGCTCGCCAACGGGAAATTGAATCTACCCAGCGCTTTGCTGAGTCTGAGAAGCGCCGGGCGGAAGAACAAGCCCGGACTGCTCAAAGGTTCCGCTGGCTGGCGGCCGTGCTGGCAGTATTGCTCCTGGCAGCAGTGGCTATGGTGAGTATTACCCTCCAGCAGCGTCAGCAGGCAAGAATAGCCACGCTCCTGTCTCGTTCGCGCGAGCTAGCGGCAGCAGCAGTGAGTAACTTGAACGTCGATCCCGAACGTAGTGTCTTGCTGTCCCTGGAGGCTGTGAAACTTACCAATACCTATGAGGCAGTCAATGCACTTCACCTGGCTGTTCAGGCTTCCAGGGTGAAACGCACGCTCCAGGTGAACGATCAATCTGTGGTGGGAGTCGATTTTAGCAAGGACGGAAAACAACTGGCTACCTCCAGCGCGGATGGAATCGTCAGGATTTGGGATCTTACAAGCGGACAGGTCGCCCTCATGTTGATGGGGCATTCGGCGGAAATCAATATGGTGGTGTTTAATCCTGGCGGAACTCGATTGGCAACCGCCAGTGACGATGGCACGGCCAGGGTGTGGGACTCGCAATCCGGCAGAGCCATCTTTACCTTGTCTGGCCATCAGGGATTTGTAACTGCGGTGAAATTCAGTCCGGATGGAAAGTTTTTGGTGACGGTTGGTGCAGATAATACAGTTCGGGTGTGGGATGCGAATTCTGGTAAAGACCTTAGCGTTCTCACCGGACATTCGCAGGCCATCAGGGATATCGCTTATAGCCCTGATGGAACGCGGTTAGTTACGGCTAGTGATGATCAAACTGCCCGAATCTGGAAGGTGAGTACCGGACGCGTGATCTTAACCCTCGTCGGGCATAATGGGGAGGTAAGAGGTGTATCATACAGTCCGGATGGAAAATATATTGCGACTGCTAGTAGTGACAGAACCGCCAAGCTTTGGGATGCCTCCAGTGGTGAAGAACTGCAAACTTTTACCGGACATACCAATGTTGTTCAGGGGGTCACCTTCAGCCCAAGTGGAGATCGTTTAGCGACCGGCAGCTATGATGGCCGGGTAAAAATCTGGAGCATCCCGGCTGGCGAAGAACTGATCTCGTTATCCGGCCGCGCTGTGCAGATTTACCGGGTAGCTTTCAGCCCAGATGGATTGCAAGTGGCTTCCGCAAACAGTGATGGGACGACGCAGCTTTGGGATGTCACACCGAAGATAGAATATTTGACCCTGACCGGCCACCAGTCGATTGTTAATAGCGTGATGTACAGCCCGGATGGAAAGCGCTTGCTGACCGCCAGTGGTGACAATACAGCAGCAATCTGGGATGCCAGGACGGGAAAGGTCCTGGTCTGGTTGCAAGGCCATGCGGGCCCGCTCATCCGGGCTGTTTTCAGCCCAGACGGGAGCCAGGTAGCGACTGCCAGCGATGATCTAACCGCCCGGGTTTGGGACACGTTCACCGGGCAAGAACTGTTCAGGTTTTCCGGCCATGACAAAGGGAGCGCCTCATCTCCATTCAGCGGCATTTTAGATGTAACCTTCAAACCGGATGGTACCCATCTTGCTACAGCCGGGTCTGATTCCAAGATTCTAATCTGGGACATTGCCTCACGAAGGCAGCTGATGCAGCTGATCGGTCATACCGATCGGGTGAATTCGATCGCATATAGTCCGGATGGCGCGCTCTTGGCGTCGGGCAGCGATGACAAAACCATCAAAATCTGGGATACTGTCACGGGAAAAGAAATCATGTCATTGGAGGGTCATACCTTACGGGTATGGAGGGTGGTTTTTAGTCAAGATGGAACTCGGCTGGCGTCCGGCAGCACTGATTCAATGGTGATTCTATGGGATGTCCAGACGGGAAAGCAATTAATGACCTTATCCGGGCACACCAGTACAGTTCTGACAGTGGTCTTTAACCAGCAAATGGACCGTCTGGCAAGTGCCAGTACGGATGGTACTGTTAAAGTATGGGATGCGCAGAGCGGCGAGGAGCTTCTCACCTTGAGTGAAAAAATTGTGTTTTCAGGGGTGGACTTCAGCCCGGACGGTTCGCTCCTGGCAGCTTCCAGACAGGATGGCACCGTGCAAGTCTATTTCCTGCACGTCGGTGATCTCGTGAAATATGCCCAAGGCCGCCTCACCCGCTGGTTTACCCAGGAGGAGTGCATTAAGTACCTGCATTCAGACATTTGCCCGGTTGCATCCGCTCCCTAGGCGGTGCAGCGTTGCCGTAAACCACTGGCGCACTGTTGCCGCGAAATGGTGGCGTATTTACGTCCGAGGATTGACAATGCCCAGGGACAGAGTAAACTCATCCATCAGTGACACTGCACTGCCGAAACCCCTGCTCCCACCAAAGGGGTATTAAAAGCAACTCCCAAAGCAGCCGCTTTCGCCCCCAGCCACCTGCCCAGCAGGCGGCTGAAGAGCAGGTGAATAATCCAGCTAAAATTGCAATATTAAAACCACAGATTAAGAAGCAAAGTCGATGTTGTTTTTCACCTGAACGGGACGTTTATACAAAAAAGTGATGCCGCGTCTATATAACAGCATGCTTTTGTCTCCAATTCTCCATATACGAGCAATTTCAAAGATTTCATCACACACAGTAATATATCCTGCCTCAAAAAGCGCTCCTCCTAAGGGGCTTGTTCTGCAAACAAGAAATCGAATTGGAATTCTCAGTTGCCGAGCTCAACAACCTAAAGACCTTGCCAATTTAGTAATTGATATAATTCAAGCCATGAAAAATAATATTCCAATTGTTGACGGACACTTAGACCTGGCTGAAAATGTCACTTTGTTTGGACGGGATTTGACTTAAGATATTGCCGACTTACGCAAGCAAGAAAATCGAACTTCTAACCAGGTTACAGTTACCCTTCCTGAACTGAAGAAAGGAGATGTTGCTCTTGCTATTGCCACTGTTACTGCCGGTTTTCTACAGAAAGATGTGGGAGCAGATTTTGAACCAAAATCTGCTATTTACCATAACCTTAAAGAGGCTGAAGCACAGGCTATGACACAGATTGAAGTGTATGAAGATTGGAAAAAAAAAGGATTTGTAAGAATTATTAAATCAGTTGAAGATTTAGAACGTCACCTACAATTTTGGAGTAAAGACCATATTACAGGTTTAGTTATCCTAATGGAAGGAGCTGACCCTATCGTTGAAGTTGACGATTTGCCGAAGTGGTGGAAAAAAGGATTACGAATGATCGGCCTTACCTTCGGTGATACCCAATACGGAGCTGGTGTCGCAGGTGGAACCAAGCAAAAAAGGATAGAAGGTTTGACCCATAAAGGCGTAAAGCTACTTCAAGGCATGATGGAGCAAGGTTTTATATGGGACGTTTCTCACCTTACAGAACAAGGGATGTTGCAAGGTTTTGAATTAAACTTTCCCAAGGTATGCGCCTCACATGTTAACGCTCAAAAATTAATTCATACAAATAGACACCTTAGTGACGAAGTTATACTAGAAATTGCAAAAAGAAATGGCATTATTGGCTTAGTATTGTATAACGGATTTCTTGACGAGAAATGGAGGGAGGATCGAACAACTATTGTCAGTTTATATAATCAGTTCAAACAACATGTCGAATACATCGGTCGCCTAGCTGGCTGGAATCATATCGGCATCGGTTCTGATTTGGATGGTGGGTTTGGGAGTAAGGAAGCCCCGGAAGAGATCAATACCGTTGCCGATTTATATAAAATAGGTGACGTAGTGCCAAAGGAATTTAAAGAAGATGTATTAGGCAACAACTGGCTTAATTTTCTGAGAAGATCTTTGCCAAAACATCCCTAAAATTTTTTTCGGGCTCCACCTCTGGGTTACTATCCAATCATTACAAACTAAAAATAAAGACCCTCTACACATTTATCACCCCACCTCGTTAATTGCATGTATCAAACTGACATCCCGCACAAAATATATTCATTGTCGACTTACTTCTTTGCCTCATACGCACCTCCGGGAATCAAAAATACCGGTCGCCTAACGCAGTTTCGCAAGTGAGGTGACCAAGCATTGGATCCTCTATCAAAATCCTCTCACCTCTTCTTCGCCTCCACCCACATCTGCTCCCCATCCGTCGTCAGCTCGATCCAGCCATTGCGGTCGGTGCGCAGCAGCGAATATCCTTGCACCGCCTCCAGCGTCTCTGGGCTGGGCAATCCCGTCGCATCCTTGGGTGATACGCTGAGCAGCACGACCTGCGGCTGCAGGGCAGCGATCCACTCTGGTGGATTCAGCGGCGCGAAGCCCGCATCAGCCAGCAGGAGGTCACTCACCCGTCCAACCTGCTTGCCCATCTGAAGCGTTTCCATATCATCAAAGCTCATTCCTACCGGCAGCAGGAGTCGGAAGTTCCCCCATTCCAGCAGCAAAACGGCTCCACGCTGCCCCGCCGTCAGAACCTGCAAAGACACCCCCGCACTTGTATTCTATTTTTTCTTAGCCACATATACATCTCCCGGAATCAAAAAAACCGGCTTACCTACCGTTGTCTCGCATGTGTAGTGTCGAAGCATAGGAATGCCGGCAATCTTCGCTCTTAACTGCAAAAATCGTGGACCATTCAGGTATAATCCAGGTATGCAGAGTCTTCCAGAAATCCAAGAAATTCTCCGCGAACAAAGATCCTATCTTGCCGATAACTTCGGTGTGAGAATCGTGGGGGTGTTTGGATCTTATGTACGCCATGAGCAGCGTCCAGATAGTGACTTGGATCTTTTGATTGAGTTAGATCGTCCTCCCAAGATCAGTTTGATAGGTTTGGTTGAGCTGGAAAATTATCTAAGCCAAATCTTGGGAGTTAAAGTAGACCTCGCCATCAAGACGAATCTGAAAAAGCGCATCGGCATGCGCATATTACAAGAAGTTGTGCCTCTATGAGCCGTGAGTTCCTAGATTTTATAGAGGATATCCTCGATGGAATGAACAAGGCCGAGATGTTGCTCGAGGGGATTAGCTATTCGCAATTCGAAACCGATTTTCGGATCAACTTTGCTGTTGTACGAGCTTTGGAGATTATTGGTGAAGCTGTAAAACGTCTACCCGACGATCTCTATCTGCGGTACCCGGATATCCCCTGGAAAGGGATGGCGGGCATGCGCGATCGGATTATTCACGGTTATGACAATGTCGATCTCCAGATTGTTTGGGATGTTGTAAAGCGCGACATTATACAGATCAAACCAAAAATCGAATTGATATTAGCAGATTACGAGAAATAAAACGGCAGGAAAAATCTAGTAGAGGACGGAATGACATCCTCTCCACCCGGCACTAAAGTGCCGCCACTACTGTGCTGCCGCCACTATCGTGCCGCCTCCACCCATATCTGCTCCCCATCCGTCGTCAGCTCGATCCAGCCATTGCGGTCGGTGCGCAGCAGCGAATATCCTTGCACCGCCTCCAGCGTCTCCGGGCTGGGCAATCCCGTTGCATCCTTGGGTGATACACTGAGCAGCACGACCTGCGGCTGCAGGGCAGCGATCCAATCTGGTGGATTCAGCGGCGCGAAGCCCGCATCAGCCAACAAGAGCCCACTCACCCGTCCAACCTGCTTGCCCATCTGAAGCGTTTCCATATCATCAAAGCTCATTCCTACCGGCAGCAGGAGTCGGAAGTTCCCCCATTCCAGCAGCAAAACGGCTCCACGCTGCCCCGCCGTCAGAACCTGCAAAGACACCCCCGCACCCAGGTCCGCTGCTTGCCCGGGCTGCACGGTTTCGATGGGAGTACCCAGGCTGGTCAGCTTTTCCGACAGGTTCCGGGCTGCACGCGTGGCTTGCCTGGGTCCAGCCCACAGCACCAGCTTTGGCGGATAGCGCTCGATGACAGATGGTAACGCCTGGAGCTGCCCATTCTGCACTCCTGCCACGACCAATAGATCCACCATCCGGTCGGCTAAGGGCATCTGCCTGCCCAGCACATCCGAGAGACGGCTGGCGCTCGGACCTCCATTGATCAAGACCTTGCGCCCTGCCGGCGTTTCGATCAGGATCGCTTCTCCTGAAAGCCCTGCCTGGCTCACATCTAATACCCGCACATGCAATCTCCCATCTGGGGCAGCGAAAGCCTCCCGCCAGACCAGGATGGTCAGGATTGCCAGCCCGGTGAGGGGCACCACCGGGCTGAGCGAAGCGAGCCAGCGGCTGAAGCGGTTTTCCGGATGTGACCTGGCCCAGGTGAACAGGAATAACACGATGAAGAATAAGACGACCGAAAGGAGTGAGATTTTACCCAGGCTCACGAAACCGCCAGGAATCCCAGCTATCGCTTCCACCACCCGGATGGTATAAGCCACAAAAGGCCAGGCCAGGTACGCCAGGAGCTGCCCAAAAGGCCTGAAGACCATCCCAGCCAGGGTTGCCAATCCCCCCAGCACCATCACGGCTGGCTGGACTGGCAGGATCAAGGGGTTGGCGATCAGCATGGTCAGCGAAAGGCTCTGGAAATGGTACGCCATCACCGGGATCACGAGGATCTGAGCTGCCAGCGTGAGCAGGAAATACTCACCCACTGGGGCAGAGAGGCGCGTGACCGTGTGAGAAGGAAGAAAGTGCGAGACGAGACGTTCGAAAGCCCCTTGAATGGGATCGGCATACAAAACCAGGCCCAGGGTCGCCAGGAAGGAAAGCTGGAACCCCACATCCCACAGCAGGAATGGTTTGAACAAAACCATTACCGCGGCTACGGCTGCCAGGCTGTTCAGCCCGTTCTGGCGCCTGCCCATCTGGACCGCCAGGATGGAAAACCATCCCATCACGGCTGCCCGCACGACCGAAGGTCCTGCCCCTACCAAAAGAGTGTAAAAGGCAATCCCCAGGGCCGCCACCGCCGCCCCCCGCCACCTGCCCAGCAGGCGGCTGAAGAGCAGCGTGAATAATCCAGCTAAAATTGCAATATTAAAACCCGAAATCGCAATAATGTGCGATGTTCCCGTAGCTTTGAAGGCTTCTTGAACATCCGTAGGGATACCGGCCTCGACCCCCAATAAAATACCAGCCATCAGCGAAGCTTCTGGGTCAGGGAATATACGATAAACCGTATCCAATGCGTATTGCTTGAGGGCATACAGCGCGGCCCAGGCCGGGTTGCCCTGGTTGGTTGATAGCAGGCTGGTTTCTGTGGGCTGGATCAAAGAATAAACGCCCTGCCGGGCAAGATACTCCCGGTAAGAAAATTCCTCCTCAGCGGGTGGGGTCTCCAACTTGCCGGTCAGCCGCAGCCGGTCGCCATAATGCCATTCTTCGCCCAGAGGAAGCTTTGCCAAAACCAATCCATCAACCGGTAAGCTCTGCCCATCCTGCACGGACTGGAGCGTGTCTGCCTCCAGGCGCAGGTTGGTGTAGCTGTCGCGCACATCCGGAGGGGAACGGACCAACCCCTCAAGAAAATACTACCTCCTCCGAGTCGTTGTACCAGGCGACCGAGTCCGCTGTGATCTTGGGCTGCGCCGCTTGAAAGCGTGCCGCGCCCGCAAAAGCCGCCACGAGAAGCACGCTGAGAGGCAGCGGGACTTTCTTCGTCACCTCTCGAAACCTGGCGATTAACTCTCCCTGGCCAAACCGGTTCTGAGTTTGTCTCATCCCGGGTCGGCGAGTAAGGTTTCTGCCTAAAACCCATACCAGGAGTGTACCAATCCCAAGGCCGATCCATACCAGGGTAGGTTGGACGACCAGGTCAGCCAAGACGATTCCCGCCAAAAACGCCAGCGACAACCACAGCAGCGGCATAAGGTTACTTCTTAAATCGTAATCCTGGGATTAGCATCGGGGTCTGCTGTTTGTATTGCGCATAGTCTTGACCATGCACCTTCAACAGCTTACGCTCTTCATAGAGTGCCCCGATTAAGATGTATAAGGTAAATCCAATATTCACAGCCAGCAGGTTGAGGGTCATCACTGGAATGAACCAGATGAATAATAATCCAGCCGTATAGATCGGGTGCCTCATATAGCGGTATAACCCATCCACTACCAGACTTGGAGGCGTCTCCTCTGCTCGTCCAAGAAATTGCTGGATACCCAGGAAAGACATCAAGCCCGTCTGGGAAACCCCCACCACTAAGAGGACCAAAGCTGCCACCTGGAGCACCCCCGTGAGGATGTACCCTGGATAAGGGATGCTGTATAAGGGTTTATCTGCCAAGACTGCTGGCAGCAGCATAATGGGCAGAAAAGTCAGGACCGCGAAAATGTTATAGAAGAGGCGGAACCAGCGATTTGCAGCTGAGCCAAACCACTGCCTGGCAAGCGCTTTGGCTTCCAGCGATGCCAGCAGAGAATGGATCACGCCATAGAGTAAGATCGCGAGAAGAATGATCCAAAACGACCAGCTCATGGCCCAGACCTGGGCCGCAGAGGCCGTGTAACCGGCTCCTGCTTGAAGCGAGTATCCTTTTCTAAGGTCAGCCGCAGCCCATCCGGGAGTGAAATACTGGGTTGGTACCCCAGCTTTTCATGCGCCAAAGAAAGATCAGCCCGCATGCGTGAAACGCCCGGATCGGTGCGTGGATTATACATAATTTCTGGTTCTGAACGTGTCTGTTCTAAGATCATACGGACTAGTTCGCGGATACTGGTTTCAGAACCGCTGCCTACATTGACAACTCGGTTATCCAGTCCAGGCGCTGTAGAAGCGGCAATCATGGCGCTGACAACATCATCAACATACACATAATCGCGTGTCTGATTACCATCTCCGTAAACAACAATGGTGCCAGACCGGGTTGCCTGGCGCAGCAAATTCATGATCACGGGCGGGTGGGAAGGAGGCAGGTGCTGTCCTGGTCCATAAGCGTTGAAAACTCGCAAGCTTACTGTCTCGATCCCCCAAAGGTCGCCGATGGTACGCACATAAAATTCAGCCGCCAGTTTTGATACAGCGTAAGGTGAGCGGGGGTTGGGTGTGGCTGTTTCTTTCAGGGGCTGCTCTTGTTGGTCGCCATATACCGCGCCGGAGGAGATCAGAACCACCCGTCGAACCCCAACATCGCGCATGGCTTCCATCAGGCTGACGGTTCCACCGACATTAACAGCGTTGTATTCGCGCGGGTAGATGACCGATTCGGGGACTGAGACCCGCGCTGCAAGGTGATAAACGCAGTCAACCTCCTGGAGCAGCGTCCAGAGCTTAGGGCGATCATTGACATCTCCTCGGGTAAAAAGCACATCCGGAGATAGCGAACGTGGATCGCCTGTCGAAAGGTCATCCAATCCGCGTACCTGGTGACCTTCTATGGCCAGGTGATTGGCCAAGGTCGAACCTAAGAAACCTGCCGCGCCCGTGATTAGAAAATTCATAAGCTGTCCAGGATTATAGCATGTTTAAAAGAGAAGGAAATCGAAAAAATCAGGGTCGCTTACTTATCTAAGCCGCAGCCTTGAGTCTTAAACTATCCTTAATCTGCTTGATTTGACAGGTCGCTTTTTTCAAAGTATCATCGAAAAATGTTCCGCCGGATCTTTTTCCTATCCCTCTTACTGATAGGCGCTGCTTTGGCATTGGGCAGCAGCAGCCTACCGCCAGGAAACCAGGTCGAACGCATCAGGGCCTTCACCCGCTCTATTGAATTTGACTACATTAATTGGACGTTAGATGCCTTGGGCGTTAAATTGGGACAACTTGCATTGGGGAGCAGCAATTATATCCCCACGGACTCGCAATCTCAGCTCGTCATCGCTTACCTGAAGCTGTTGAGTGATATAAACGCCCTTCAATCGAAAATTCAGCTGATTTATGCCGATCCGAATACTTCCAATCCAGAAAAAATCGGCAGCCCTCCGCAAGAACCTGGAGAGCCTGGAGAATAAACGGTCCGAGCTGGAGCCTTTGGCAGAAGCCGTTTTGCAAGGTCAAATCAGCACCACTGCTGCCCGTCTTGGTCTGACGCTTGGCGGCCAGCCCGTTCCGCCTGTTCTATATCATACGACACCGCCACCCGATGCTTTAATCGTTTCTCCGCGCAACATGATCAGGCAAGATGCAGATATATCGATTAATGCAGACCTGACCATCGATCAGATCACGAAGCTTGAAGAAGATGTTGACCGGAGGATGAATGTCTCTTCCCTGGTGGTTGGGATTGGGGGAATTGGTTTGTACCCAACGATGGTGATGCAAACCTCAGATATCAACTGGCTGACGGAGGTTGTGGCACATGAATGGGTACACAACTTCCTTACGTTGAGGCCTCTGGGCTTGAGCTACCTTTCCACCGCCGAGCTGCGGATCATGAACGAGACTGCTGCCTCGATTGCGGGCAAAGAAATTGGTCGTGAGGTTGTAGCGCAGTATTATCCACAATACCTTCCCCCACCCTCCGAACCTGCCGGCCCATCGTCAGAACCCGATACCCAGAATTTTGAGCCCGACCGTTTTGATTTCCGCCAGGAGATGCGTACCACGCGGGTAACCGTCGATCAGCTTCTTTCCGATGGAGAAATAGATGCTGCAGAAAATTATATGGAGGAGCGCCGCCGCCTTTTTTGGGACAATGGCTACCTCATCCGCAAGCTGAACCAGGCCTATTTTGCCTTTTACGGTGCTTACGCTGATCAGGAGGGTGGAGCATCCGGTGAGGACCCTGTTGGAACAGCAGTGAGGGCTTTGCGAGCAGAAAGCCCCAACCTGGCAAGTTTCTTAAATCAAATATCCTGGATGTGGTCTTTCGATCAGCTTCAAAAAGCCACCTTCCAGGAAACCCATTGAGATTTCCAGAGTTATCGAGGCTCGACTACAAATCTTACTGCCGTGCGGACTTTATCTTCTATTTGCACATCTACAAACTCTGGGATACAAACAATGTGGATGCCATCTCCTTCCAAATAACCTCTCGCCAGGATCAAGGCTTTGACAGCCTGATTGATTGCGCTGGCGCCGATCGCCTGAACTTCTGCATGATGGTGTTCTCGCATTACCCCAGCAATTGCCCCCGCGACCGATGAAGTGCGGGAGGTGCCCGAGACTTTGATAACGTCCATGCTGGCTTCCTCCTTTGATACGCTATGTTCTGCTGGACTGGCTCTCGGATCCCCGGGAAAGCCCCTATATAAAGATTGTACAGGATATTCGAGTCAGAAGCAAGCAGATTTTTCTTTAGTCTTGCTCACTTCCGCCCTCTATGGCACAATACGGTAATGCGCCGCTGGTTCCTGTTCTTCATCATTATTGCCATTGGAGCAGCAGTTGGGATGCTTTATGGCTGGGTGATTAATCCTGTGCAGTATGTCGACACAGCTCCTGACTCCTTGCGTTTGGACTATAAAACGGATTTCGTGCTGATGGTTGCAGAGGCTTATCGCCTGGAAAATAATCTTAACCTGGCTGCCAGGAGATTGGCGCTTTTAGGTACAGATACCCCCGAAGAAACAGTATTAAATGCGCTCGAATTTGCCAGGCAGATTGGTTACAACGCCTCAGATATTGCCTTGATCCAGGGCCTGGCAGATGGATTGAAAACATGGAATCCCAGCCTGGAGGCCCCCCCGCCATGAAAGATGAACGTGGCCCCTGGTATTTATTAACGGGATTGATCCTGGGATTAGGGTTTGGCTTGCTGTATTCTTGGGTCATCTCACCAGTTCGATATGTTGATACCGAACCGTCTTCTTTACGGTCCGATTTTAGAGAGCAATACCGGGCTTTAATTGCCGTCGCATTTCTTTCAAATGGCGACCTGCCCCGTGCGAAGGCTCGCCTGGCTTTGCTGGCAGATCTTGATATTGCCAAAACGATTGCAATCCAGGCCCAATTGGTGCAGGATCTCGCTGGTCCTGACTTCTGAAAAAAATGGCCTGGTGGCATTGGCAGCCGCTCTAGAATCTGGGACGGTTCCCCTTACTCCCGTCGCTCTCCCCAGCGACACGCTCACCCCTGAACCCACCGCTTCGCTTACACCCACACCGGTGGTAGCGCTTGTTGAGGGTTCAGCCACTCCCACTGCTGGTACTCCCCGCCCCACGCGCTCTCCCGCACCGACGACAACCCCACTGCCATCGCGTACACCCACACCCACACCTGGAGCCCCATTTACGTTATTAGAACAGAGCCTGGTCTGCGACCCATTGGTCAAAGGACCATTCATTCAGGTCGAAGCTTTCGATGCAGCCATGCAGCCGGTGCCAGGGATTAGAGATCCTCGTCAATGATGGTCAAGGTGATGATCATTTCTTTACAGGCTTAAAACCGGAAATTAGCCTCGGTTATGCGGATTACGCCATACAACCCGGTGTGACTTACCAGCTCCGCCTGGCAGAGGGGGGCGCTTCAGTTCCTGACCTGGTTGCCCAGGAATGCGAAGATGATGAGGGAAACCGCTATTGGGGATCGTTGAAGCTGGTTTTCCTACAGCCTTAATCTAATCATCTGCCTCTCAGGCGTAAGTCCAAAGCTGTATTGCGCTGCGAGACCTTGTTATTGTGCACGGCGATGCTGATTGCCCGGCGACTTCCGACCAAGACACATAACTGCTTGGCGCGCGTGACTGCGGTATAAAGTAAATTGCGCTGAAGCATGAGATACTGAGCAGTTACCAGCGGGATCACAACCGCGGGAAATTCAGAGCCCTGGGCTTTATGGATGGAAACCGCATAAGCCAGCACCAGTTGATCGGCCTCACTCCAATCGTAATCCACTGAATGACCATCAAACTCAACCCTCAAAACATGATCGATCAGATTTATGTCAGTTAAAACACCAATGTCACCGTTGAAAACATCTTTATCATAATTGTTTTGGACTTGCATTACCCTGTCACCCGCCCTGAAATTCTGACCAAAAAGTATTTTCTCACCTTTTTTCGCCGCGGGAGGATTGAGCACGGTTTGTAATCGTTCGTTCAATCCATTAACACCGGCAGGGCCACGGTACATGGGCGCAAGGACCTGGATCTGATCATTCGGTCGCAGCCCAAAACGGGCTGGAATGCGCGCACTGACCACATCTTGCACCCATTGTGCAGCCTCCTCGGGGGTTTCGGCGGAGAACAAGAAGAAATCCAGGCTGTCTTGAGCAAAATGGGGCATCTGGCCCTGGTTAATGCGGTGTGCATTGGTAATGATGTGGGAGTCGGCAGCCTGCCTGAAAATAAGACTTAACCGGGTAACCGGTACTGCATCGCTTTTAATAATATCCCTGAGAACATCGCCAGCTCCAACAGATGGCAGCTGGTCAACGTCACCTACCAGTAGTAAATGCGTGCCGGGTTTAAGCGCTTTGAGCAAGGTGTTCATCAAGATTAGATCGAGCATCGAGGCTTCGTCAACAACTAACATATCTACCGGCAGTGGGTTATTGGCGTTGAATTTGAACCCCTCACCCGGTGAAAACCCCAATAAGCGATGGATCGTGCTGGCCGATCTTCCAGTAGCTTCAGAAAGGCGCTTAGCGGCGCGGCCAGTTGGCGACGCTAGCGCATATTTTTTTCGCCCTAATTCTAAAGCGGTGATCAATGCTTTGATGGCAGTTGTCTTGCCTGTGCCAGGTCCACCGGTCAAGATACTAACTGGATTTGAAAGCGCGATCCGCACCGCCTCCTGTTGTTCTGGGGATAGGGTGGTATCCAAGGGTAGAAAGGAGGGCGGCATATCACTCAACCGGGTAGGCAAGGTGTAATTCAAGGTGCTCAAGCGTTCGGCTACACCGATTTCTCCTTGATAGAACGGTGTCAAGTAAACCACAGGGGAGTCATAAACAGCAGATACTTCTCTGATCGATGGAAGAAAATTATTTGTGGAATCTTGGTGAGGTTCGGTAGGCAAGGCATCTAACCGCACCCGTTCCTCATTTGCCAGGCGGTCAATGGCGGGAGAAATCAACCCGGGGTCTACATTGAGCAGATCAGCAGTGCGGTTAATTAACTCGGCCGCGAGGCGAAAAAACATGGCCATCATTGCTCATTTCATTCAGCATGTAAACAATACCCGCTTCAATCCTGGAGGGATGATTAACCGGTAAGCCTAAAGATTGAGCGAGTTTGTCAGCTGTTTTGAACCCCACCCCATAGATATCGCGCGCCAACCGATATGGGTCATTCTGCACAACCTGAAGGGATTCGGCTCCATATTGTTTAAAAACCTTGATCGCCAGGTTTGTACTGACACCGTAACTGTGCAGGAAGAGCATGATTTCTTTGATCTGTTTCTGTTCCTGCCAGGCAGCAGTAATCAGAAGCATACGTTTCGATCCGATATCTGGTACTTCTTGGAGGCGTGCTGGTTCGTGCTCGATCACGTCCAATGAATCTGCTCCAAAAACAGCCACAATCCGTTCTGCGAGTACGCGGACCAATTCCTTTGATCAAGCCTGAGCCCAAATAGCGGCGGATTCCCTCAACCGTGGCAGGCATAATTTGTTCACAAGTTTCCACCTGGAACTGTAAACCGTGCTTGGGATGCTGAGACCATCGCCCCTCAACGCGCACATGCTCCCCAGCAGACAGCTCAGGCAGGTTGCCTGTCAGGGTGATCATTCCGTCGCGGTTCGCGCCAGGCAGGTGGCGCTGATCTGGTTTCAATCGCACCACAGAGTACCCGTTTTCTGGGTTGTAGTAGGTGATGCGTTCCACCAAACCGGTTAGGTTGTCCATTTCAGGTTATGGCATTGGATTGTTGCTTGCCCAATCTTGGCCTAGCATAATCACGATGTCGACTTCACTCGATGGATTATTTTCGAAGTAGATATTATTTTCAGGAATACCCATCAAATCAACCAGGTAGCGGCGAGTATAGGGTTGCCCGGTATAGTCAATAATCTTACTGTTAGTCAGCAGCTCCCCGGCGTTTCCAGCGGTAACATTCGTCGCACCCTGACCGAGCAAATACTCTTGGGTTTTACCAGCCAATCCCTCCGTAGCGGTGCCATTCAATACCTGAATGCGGGATGCTTCTTCCTTCATCATGCCGGCCAGGTCAGTGGAAGCAGTGCTAGGGTTATAGGCGATATCAGAAGCAAAAATTTCATCACGTAGCTGGCGAATTCTATCAGGGATGGGTTTTAGAATTTGCTGTGCTCCGTCAGGAGAAGTTGCAAACAATACCATGTCAGGAGGTGCGATGGCCCCCTTACGGATATTCTCCTCTGGGATATCGCGTGCCAACCAGGCAAACTTGATTGCCTCGTCAAAGGTCATATTTGTATGGATTCCACTGGCTAACTCATTGTACAGGTCAGGAGCCCGGCCGAGTAGGACTGGAAAAAATGAAGGCTTAAGCACTCGCTTCCTGATCGCCATGATTACCTGCATCTGTCGCTCAGAACGATCAAAATCTCCCCCGTCTGTGTAGCGCGCCCGTGCATAAGCCAGCGCCTCAGGGCCATATAAGCGTTGTTCACCGGGCTGCAGGGTGATGGTATTATATTTCCCGATTGGGTCGATCTTCATCTCATATGGAACATTGATCAAAACGCCGTCGATTCGATCAATAAATTTTTCAAAAGCATAAAAGTCTACCTGAGCATAATAATTGATGGGTACACCCAGGAGTTGTTCAACTGTCTGTGAAGCTAACGCGGGACCACCTCCGGGTACCTGATAGGCTTCACCCAACATGTAGGCAGTGTTGATCCTGGCATACTCAAAGCCCGGGATATTCACCCACAGATCCGCGGAATATGGATCCACCCGGCAGTTTTCGTCAGTGGGTCAATGGTAAACAAGATCATGGTATCTGTACGCGGAGGCCCTTCTCGGTCGGCAGAAGCCCAATCACCATAATCCAGTCCCATCACCAAGACATTGATACGGCTGGCGCCATCCCAAGGTTGAGGTGTAGGACCATCAGGACCAGTCGCGGGCACGGGGGTCGCAGGGATCGGAGTCCCTTGCTCGTTTAGAGCTGGTGTCGGGCTGCTCGCATATCGCCAGCCCAGGCAGATTGGTAACATCGTAAGACACAAAGAATTTCTGTGCTTGTTTATACGCGAAGGCGGCTAGCAGAATAGCGGCAATTAGAAAAACCACTATCAGCCCCGCTTTAACAAAGAACGAGGATTTTTTATTTTCTATGTGGATAGTCTTTCATGGCATCGTATTGTTTTCTACCCAGTCAGCCCCTAGCAAAATGGCGATATCCACTTCACTGTTTGGATCGTACCGGCTAAAGATATGATCTTGGTCGATATTCATCAAATCTACCAGGTGTTTCACGGTATAGGGCTTACCAGAATAATCAATGATCGTCGTATACTCTGAGAGTTCCTGAGCATTCCCGGTCACTGTAACATTAATTCCTTGATTTTTTAAGTATTCACCTGTTTTCGAAGCCAGGCCAGCAGTGTAAGTCCCATTCAAGGTGGATACGGCTGCTCCCTCTTGATTGATCATTTCTGCAGGGTCACTGACAACAGTCTCTGCCACTGGGCTGGCTGGGCCTGTGGAAGTAAAAATTTCATCCCGGAGCTGGCGAATTTTGTCTGTGTCAGGTAATAAAATTTCAAAACCTTCAGGAGACCAGCTGTTAGTCACCATTTCGGGGGTGATTATACCGCGTTTGATGTTCTCGGTTGGAATCTGTGAGGCCAACCACGCTAACTTGATCATCTCTTCTAGAGAGAGATTTGCATTCAAGCCTGAAGATAGCTGATCGTAGAGGACGGGGGCCTTGGTAATCAGCTTCGGCAGCATATTCAGTTTTAGGACCTTATTACGGATCCCCAGAATTACCTGCTGCGTCCGTTCTGCCCGGTCGAAATCACTTCCGATCGTCTCACGGTTCCGGGCATAAGCCAGGGCAGTAGGCCCATCCAGTGTTTGTGTACCCGGTTCCAAATTTAACCGTGTTTCCAGGACCAATGGGATCAACCGTAATCTCTTCAGGTACATCGATCTCGATCCCGCCGATCTCATCGACCATGCGCTCAAAAGCATTGAAATCTACTTTCGCATAATAATTGATGTCAATGCCCAAAAATTCCTCGACGGTTTTGACTGCAAGTCCTGCGCCCCCACCCGGCTCTCCATAAGCATCACCGATAAAATGCGCCGTATTGATCTTTCCATAACCATACCCTGGGATATTTACCCATAGATCACGCGGCAAGGACAGCATTCCAGCCGTACGCGTTGTTGGATCCACGGTAAACAGGATCATTGAATCCGTACGCGCAGGCCCTTCTCCATTATCTTCCCAATCGCGCGAGTCCAATCCCATTGCCAGAATGGTTACTCTGCCTGTCCCATCCCACACCTGGGGCGTTGGGCCGGTTTCATCTTGCAAAGGAGAAGCAACATTTAGAGCAGGCTGGTCTGTCGACTTCCCTTTTAGTGATAAAGGCAAGAAGCTCCCACCGGAGCCGCGTGTAAATACAAACTCACGAATTACTACAAAGGTCAGGTAAGCCGTGATGCTTGAGGCAATCAAGAAAGCCGCAAGTAATCCCCACATCAAGGGGGTCATGACAAAACGATATCGACGACGACGTGGATGTACCCTGCTCATTTTCTTTGCGATTATAACATGTTCATCAAGATCGGAAAGCAATGGAGTAAAATTGTTATCTGTATGCATGCCTGGCATGTTGCAGGAAAAATGCCAAATTGTTATTGTGGAAGTACCAAAAACCGGCTTATTTTTGCTCGCGTGAATGAACGGAGCGTATGTCTTTAATCACTGTTTCGAACCTGGCTAAATCATTTGGGCCTGATGATATCTTTTTCGGAGTTTCATTCAGCGTCCCGTATCGGGCACGCCTGGCAATTGTGGGACCGAATGGAATTGGGAAAACCACCTTGCTGCGCATCCTGGCTGGTGAAGACACAGCCTCGCATGGCCAGGTCAGCCAGGCGCGCAGTTTAAAGATCGGGTATTTACCTCAAGAGGCTACTTTTATCGATTCTTCTCATACCTTGTGGGAAGAGTGTTTGGAGTCCTTTGCCAATTTACAAAAACTGGAGCAAGAGCTCGTTCAATTAGAAACCGCCATGAGCAATCCTGAGCAAGCAGAGCTCAGCCTGGCGCGCTATGGGAAGCTGCAAGCCGACTTCGACCACCTGGGAGGCTACACGTATATCACCCGCATCCAACAGGTGCTCATGGGGCTGGGCTTTACACCTGACGAATATGATTATCCCCTCGGGCATCTTTCTGGAGGCCAGCGCACTCGCGCGCTGCTGGCGCGTCTGCTGTTAAGCAGCCCTGACTTGTTAATTCTGGATGAACCGACCAACCACCTGGATATCCAGGCTGTCGAATGGTTGGAAGGATATCTTTCCCAATGGGACGGAGCGACCTTACTCGTCTCACACGACCGGTATTTTTTGGATAGAGTAGCAACGACAATCCTCGAGATGAGCCGGAGCGGTTTGGAGGTATACCGGGGGAACTATTCTGCCTATCTGCAGCAAAGGCAGGATCGTTGGGAGGAACGGCTGCGGATTTTCGAGGCTGAGAGAGAGCGGTTGGAAAAAGACCTGGATTACATCCGCCGCAATATCTCAGGGCAAAATGTGTCGCAAGCCCGTGGACGGCTGCGCCGCTTGAGCCGCCAGCTTCAAGCGATTGACCAGCTGGGTATGCAAGCCGTTATTGGGAAGCATTGGGGCGAAATCAGCGAGAATGTGCAAACGACTGTAAGTATGATGAGCGTGGACGAGGCTACCCAAATTGTACACGGTTTACGGCCTCCAACCAATCGGCCTCCAGTGCTGCACCTAAAGCTCAAAGCTGAAGCGCGCAGTGGAGAGATCGTGCTGCGAACGCATGATCTGCAGGTCGGTTATCCAAATAAGGCCTTGTTTCAGGCAGATGAAATCGAGCTGCGCCGCCTGGAATGTGCGGCCTTGATCGGCCCAAATGGCGCGGGGAAGACAACCTTTTTGAAAACGATCCTGGAGAAGCTGCCCCCCTTGAGAGGAGATGTGACCCTGGGTGCCAGCCTGACCGTCGGCTATTTTGCACAGGCGCATGAAGATCTGCATCCCGAGCGGACGCTGGTTCAAGAGATCGAACTCGGTGGCGCCTCAAATGCTCCTGGCAGACATCCGCAATTACCTGGCGCGCTTCCTCTTTACAGGTGAGGATGTTTTTAAACCGGTTGCTGTGCTCTCTGGAGGCGAGCGCGGCCGTTTGGCGTTGGCGAAGCTGGCGTTGAGCAACGCGAACTTGCTGCTGTTGGACGAGCCTACCAACCACCTTGATATCCCCTCCCAAGAGATCCTGCAAGATATCCTGGCAGAATACCAGGGGACCATCCTGCTGGTATCCCATGACCGCTACCTGATCGATGCCCTGGCTACCCAGGTGTGGGAGATCGATGAATTTGCCGGGAGGCTGACCGTATTCAAAGGTTCATACAGCGAATATCGCACTTTCCAGGAAGCAGCTCGCGAGACGGAACGGCAAAGCATCGAAGAGCAAAAGCGAGAAGGAAACCCCGAGAAAACCAGTCACGCGCCGGCATCCCCTGTTACGCCAGTTAAAACCCGCTCTTCGAATGAGGCGCGGCGGCACCTCGCAAGATTGGAAGAAGTTGAGAATGCCATCACTGCCCTGGAGGCGCAATTGGCCGCGCTCAGTCAAAAACTGGAGAACCCTCCTTCCGATCCTGTGAAAGTGCAGAAGTTAGGCAACGAATACGTCCACGTGCAAAAAGAGCTCGACCACCTGCTCCTGGATTGGGAAAGACTGCACTCCGAGGGGTGATCTATTTTCCAATGCTTGGCAGATAATACGGGTAATTCGGGATCCAGCCCTGGGCGGCGATCTCAGGAGGACTCTTCAGGGTATCCCACATTGCGCCCAGGGTAACGGCATCAACGCCGCCGTTGCTGCGCAAGAAATCGATATACTCCTTCGATGAAGTCTGGTAATAAAGGGTGGCGAAGACTTGTACGACTTCAGGGTAGGCGGTGAGATCGTATATCGTATCATCCCAATACTGGCCTGGCAGGTAGACTGCACCCACTGGCTTTAATCCCGGGGTATCCAAAGCTGTTTGGGTGAAACCGCGCGGTGGAATACGATTATCTTTGATCACCGTGTTATTCAGCATGAAGTGGAAGCTCTCGCCTGCAGATAGATTAACCTGCGCCGCAAGCTCTGGAGTGAGCCCCTGCTTAACCTCATATACTTTGAGGTTTGAATCTTGGGTCAAAATACCCGTGGCAAGATCGTAATGCCCCGACTCGAAAATGAGGTTGCCAGCCGCGTCGTAAGCTTTCAAATTGATCCACATACGCCGCCCTTCAGCATATCCGGTGGGCAGCTTATGGCCGGTTTCGTTATAGACACGCACGCTGACTGTTTGGGAGACGGCAGTCGTCTCAAGATTCACGGTCATGGTTGCGGACCGGCGCAGCATTGAGCGCGCCTGACCAATGACCGGGGAGAGGAAATTCTGGTATGCCTGCCCGTTCAACCGCCAGCGAGTGTCTGATAGGAGCTGGGGTGTCCAGGTATTTCCGCCGACAAATTCATGCACAGGCAGGCAGCCGGTATTCACACAATCTCGAAAGGTTGGGTTAAGGACATCATCCGCGGCTTTTCCGGTGGAGCGGGGCATGTGGCAATCTTGACAGGCTCCAACCAGCCCGCCTGGTTTTGCTCCTGCAAACTGGGGAGCCACCACCCCGGTTGAAGCGTACTGGCTGTTCAACCATTCAGCATAAGTGGTCTCTACTGCAAAGAGCTGACCCTTGCCAAATGAAGGCGCTGGTTGTCCCAACGCATTGGGCCAGTACTGCTGCCGGGCAGGATCCCAGGATAGGACTGGATTATCAACGTTATGGCAGGTTCCACATAAACGCGAGCGAGTCACAAAGTTGTTCTGGTCTCGACCCAAGAAATCGGTCTGGAAGGTATTATTGGGATGAGGGCCGAAGAAAATGCCCAAGGAAAAAGGACCGCGGCGGTTGTCGAATTGATCCATGATCAACATGGCGCTGCTGCTGTGATCTTGCGGTGGTTTGGGATTCAACGCGTTGCGCACCGAAGTGTCGTATGTGCTGGCTTCATCCAGGTTCCCATCTACCGGGTCGGACTCGACCATGCGGTGGCAGACCGCACAAGCCACACCCGCATCCAGATCGGCTGGCTGGAGCTGGCTGCCATTGGAAGCTTGGCTGCGTCCTTCCAACCAGCCTTTGGGAGTATGGCAGCGCAGGCAATACTCACCGGAATTGGGAGCATCGCGATTGGCAATCTCCAAGGCTGCCCACATCAGGGGGTCGCGCCCAGACTGCGCCATTAAGGACCCCTGCCAGGTATCGTAGATTGGCGCGCTGTGACAAACATCGCAGGTCACCGGCAGGAGGATTGGATCGACGAGGCTGTTGGGCTGCGTCCCTGGGAAAAAGATATCTGCTGGAGTGGTATTGAGCACAGACCTGGGGACGAGAACAGCCGCGGTCAAAATCAGCGGAGAGAGACCAGGGGCGGTTAACTGCGCCTGGTTGAACTCGAATTCCCGGAGGCAGGTGAGCCGACAGTTGCCCGGTAAGTGATTATCACAGGGTTGACCAGGTCAACTGTCCCATCCCAGCGCAGGGTTGGGGCAGAGGTATCATTGACCATACCTGAGCTGGCTTGCAGCGTCCCGGCGACATAAGATAGACCAAAAGGCAGCGTATCCATCAAAGAAACACTGCTCAGGGATAACCCGCCCGTATTCACCAAGGTGACCGTGTAAACCAGCGTTTCACTCACATTAGCGCTGTAGGCTGAAGCTGTTTTCTTGGAAGTGCTCAGGTTTGGGGCTGGCCCCAATGCATCGGCGAGCAGACGGATTGTGCCTCCGTAATAATCAGCGATGTACACCTCACCGTCTTCATCCTCCCCAAAGCTGCTGATAGCATAAGGCGAGTCCAGGAGCAAGGCCGGTGTGGACCAGGCATCGACCGTTTTTTGCATCGCCCAGATTTTCCCCTGGGAAAAATCGGCATAGAAATAGGTGCCGGTCAAAGAAGGAAAGCGTTTACCCCGGTAGACAAACCCGCCTGTCACGGACTGCCCTTCGGAGTGATTGTACTCAGCGATGGGGGGAGTCAAAACTCCAGAGCATGCAGGGTTGAGGTTATAAGAATGTGTCCCTTCATAACACCGCCAGCCGTAGTTCAGCCCCCCAACCCCAGCAGGCTGGTAATCAATCTCTTCCCAAAGACCCTGCCCGACATCACCGATCAGCAGATCCCCCGTCTGGTGATCGAAGGAAAAGCGCCAGGGATTGCGCAGACCTGAAGCCCAAATCTCATCTGCACCGGTTTTGCCGACAAAGGGATTATCGGGTGGAATACCGTAGGGTGTGCCGCTATCCACGTCGATGCGCAAGATCTTACCCAGCAGGCTGTCGATATTCTGAGCAAAGTTCTGTGGGTCGCCGCCGCTGCCACCATCGCCCATCCCGATATACAGCTTGCCATCCTTGCCGAAAGCGAGGGAACCACCATTATGGTTTGAATAAGGCTGCGGGATCACCAGGAGGGTAAAAGCACTTTCCGGAGAAGCGACATTGAGGTTCGAGGAAACCTTATATCGCTCAATAACCGTTGCTCCATCGCTGGAGCGGGTATAGTTGATGTAAAAGAAGCCGTTCGCCTTATAGTTTGGGTGGAAAGCCAGGCCCAGCAGCCCTCTTTCACCGCCGTAGGAGATTTTTGAACGGATGTCCAGGAAGGGAGCAGTCAGCACCTGCCCATTTTGGACGATTTTGATCTGTCCAGGCTGCTCGGTGAAAAACATGCGTTTTGAGCCATCGCCGGCGTGCGTTACCAGGACAGGATGATCCAGGCCAGAAGCAGCCACCTGATCAACCGTGATTTGCAGGGTGCCTGCCCCCTCAGCTCGGGCGGAAAAGCCCAACTGCAGGCCAGTAAACAGGAGGATGTATATCCCAAAAGAAACCAGTAAGAAGAGGCTCGTTTTTTTCATGGCTACCTCCATGTGCCCTGCTCAATCTGATGGGTATCGTTTACTCCCCTCCAATATCTGAATTACCGGCAAACAACCCCCTTCAAGAACTGTCCGGTGTAGGAAGCTTCAATCGCACAAACTTCCTCCGGTGTTCCTTCAGCGATCAGCTCACCGCCGCGGTCACCACCCTCGGGACCCAGGTCGATGATGTAATCGGCTACTTTGATTATATCCAGATTATGCTCGATGATGAGCACCGAATTCCCTGCCTCCACGAGGCGCTGGAGCACTTCGATCAGCTTATGCACATCTGCAGCGTGCAGGCCAACCGAAGGTTCATCCAGTACGTACAGCGTCCGGCCAGTAGCTCGCCGAGAAAGCTCCTTCGCTAGCTTCACGCGCTGCGCCTCGCCTCCAGAAAGCGTGGGAGCGGGCTGTCCGATGCGGATATAACCCAGCCCGACATCTTGCAGCGTCTGCAAGCGGTTCGTCATGGAGGTAAATGCGGCGAAGAGTTTCAGGCCTTCTTCAACCGTCAGGTCCAATACTTCGGCGATATTGAGATCTTTGAAGCGCACCTGCAATGTCTCGCGGTTGAAGCGCGCCCCGTGGCATACATCGCAGGGCACGTACACATCTGGCAGGAACTGCATCTCGATGCGTAATTGACCCTGTCCCTGGCAGGCTTCACAGCGGCCGCCGTGAACATTGAATGAAAAACGCCCGGGTTTATAGCCCCTGATCTTGCTCTCGGGCAGCTCAGCAAAGAGGCTGCGGATCTGGTCAAAAAGGCCCGTGTAAGTACCCGGGTTCGAGCGCGGTGTCCGCCCGATGGGTGACTGGTCGATATTGATGATCTTATCGATATGCTCCATCCCATCGATGCGATCATAATCGCCGGGTTGGGTGTGCGCGCCGTGCAGGTGGCGCGCCAGGGCTTTATACAGGATATCGACCATCAGGGTAGATTTTCCGGAGCCGGAGACCCCCGTGATGCATACCAGGCGCCCCAGGGGAATGTCGACATGGATGTTCTTCAGGTTATTTTCACGCGCCCCCTCGATGACCAACTTTTTTCCGCTGCCGCTGCGGCGCTGCTCAGGGATAGGCACGCGCAAGCGACCTGACATATAAGCGCCAGTCAATGAATCAGCATTCTGTAAGATGTCGTCGACTGTACCCTGTGCAACCACTTCGCCACCGTGCTCTCCGGCACCGGGACCCAGGTCGAGGACCCAATCCGCGGAACGGATGGTCTCTTCATCGTGCTCGACGACCAGCACCGTATTGCCCAGGTCGCGCAGCCCTTTGAGGGTTTGCAGCAAGCGGTTGTTGTCGCGCGGGTGCAGGCCGATGGAGGGCTCATCCAAGACGTAGAGCACCCCCATCAAGCGCGAGCCGATCTGGGTAGCCAGGCGGATGCGCTGTGCTTCGCCGCCGGAGAGCGAGGCAGCCGTGCGCTGGAGGGTGAGGTAATCGAGGCCAACATTGACCAGGAAGCCCAGGCGGGAATCGATCTCTTTCAGGATGCGCTCAGCAATCGTCTTTTGGCGCGCATTGAGCGGTGATTCTGCAGGGTCGTTCAAACGGTGGACCCAGGCCAGCGTGCGCAGGACAGGCCACTCGGTGATCTGGACGATATTGACCTCGTCGACCGTTACAGCTAATGCCTCTTTACGAAGACGCTTTCCTTCGCAGACCGGGCAGACCCGCTCGCTCATCACCTCGGAGATCTTCTCGCGCATGAACTCCGAGCCGGACTCGTTATAACGACGCATCAGGTTGGGCAGGATGCCCTCGAAAGGGGTGCGGAAGGTGGCTTGTCGGCCATCTTTGCCGGTATAGTGAACCGTCACTTCGCGTCCCTGCGAGCCATACAAGATCACATCCATTTTTTCGGGAGGCAGGGATGCGGTTGGTGCGCTCAAATCGATATGAAACTCATGCGCCACGGCCTCCAACATCGACCAGTAGTAGCCACCCTCCTCGCGCTGGTTGCCCCATTCTGACATGACGATGGCGCCTTCACTCAGCGATAAGCTGGGGTCAGGGATGAGCAGGTCGGGGTCGATCTCCAGCTTGCCGCCCAGACCCTGGCACTCCGGACAGGCGCCGTGGGGAGTGTTGAAGGAGAAGGTGCGCGGCTCAATCTCTGGCAGCACAGAGCCGTGCTCCGGGCAAGCCAGATGCTCTGAAAAATGAAAGTCCTTGCCTTCCTGCTTGGGTTCTTCCGGGTTTTCGGATGCAGATGGCAGCAAGTAGGCGGTCAGATAACCTTCGCCAAACTTCAGCGCGGTCTCAACCAAGTCGGTCAGGCGCGTACGGAACGCATCGGCCTCACTCTTTTCTTCAAAGTGGCGGATGACCAGCCTGTCCACGACCGCCTCGATGGTATGCATCTTATAGCGATCCATCTCAATGTCTTCATCCAGCTCATGGACCTGTCCATCGATCCGGGCGCGGGTGAATCCGACCTTGCGGATTTCTTCCAGGACGGCCTGGTGGGTGCCCTTTCGGCCGCGCACCAGGGGAGAAAGGATCAAGAGGCGCGCCTCATCGGGCAAGTTCTCGATTTCATCCACGATCTCCTGGGCAGATTGGCGGGCGACCTGCCTGCCGCATTCGGGGCAGTGTGGGATGCCGGCACGGGCAAACAGGAGGCGGAGGTAATCGTAAATCTCTGTGACAGTGCCTACGGTGGAGCGCGGGTTGTGCGAGACACCCTTCTGGTCGATTGAGACGGCAGGAGAGAGACCTTCGATGGTATCGACATCGGGTTTTTCCATTTGCCCCAGGAATTGGCGGGCATAAGCGGAGAGGGATTCGACGTAGCGGCGCTGACCTTCAGCAAAAATGGTATCGAAGGCGAGGGACGATTTTCCCGAGCCGGACAAGCCGGTGATAACGACCAGCTTGTCGCGGGGGATCTCGACGGTGATATTTTTTAAATTGTGGACGCGGGCGCCCACAACGCGGATGACATTCGATGACATAGGATTCTACCTGGCGATCAGATTTATGGAACAGGCGAATAAATATTATACCAATCCCAGGGGATTTGTTTCGTTAAAAAAACAAAGGAGAACAAATCGAGTCCGCTAATCTTCACCAATCTTCACGAATGAGGGGATAATGGGCAGAGACCTTAGCTAGTTGGCAGAAGCAATTTCGGTTAGCTTCTGAAGAATGCTCTGCAGTTCCTTGGGCAGCTCCGTGGTGCCATCTTCCACCATGGTGATGGTTTTCTCTTTTCCAGCCTGCTCGAAGGTGAGCTTATAGGTAAAACAATCTCGGCAGTCCGATGAATTACCATACGCTTCATCGAAGCTGGAAAAATCGAGCTGGTTTATTTCGTCAATGAGCGCAGATACTTCATCGGCCGGAGCCGATATTTTTTGACCCTGGCTGTCAAGCACGCGGCCGCCGGATTCGACTTTCACAGATTGGCTGATCCCCGCAAAACCGCCGCTGCGAGAGTAGGTCAAAGTCCAAGGGGATTGTCCGCTTTTCGGTCCGGAGGCGCTCGGTTCCGGCGCGCTGGTGGTTGGCTTGGGAACAGGCGAAGTGGGGAAGAGGTGATCCGTCTCTTGAGCGGGTAGGGTTGATTGCGCTGAAATGGGAAGACAAGCAGTGATAAAAGCGATAACCAAACATAGGGCTAATAGGCGGACAGGTTTCATATTAAATTCATTCCTTTATCTTGTTAACGCCAATCCGCTTGATTAGTTCCAGGTGGGATTAAGCTTATTCACGAATATTAGCTCCAAGGATAAAAAGCGTTTAGAGTAAGCTTCTGACTTTGCCAACAGGCTCAGCCCTTGCACGATCGTTCAGATCCAAAGATGCAGTACTGCTTTAAAAAAGCTTGTTCCTTACAACTCATGCATGCGACTTTTCTAAGAACCATAGATAGTCCGTTTCGAGTGATCCCAAACCCCTAATACCATAAAGGGAGAATAGAATGCTCATTAACCTCACAGGATTTCGAGTAATTGAAATCCTGTGAGGTTTCGTTCCACCCACCTGCCTCAAGTGTGCCATAAAATATACAAAGCGGGCGTTCTACAGGAACGCCCGCTTTGAAATCATTCATTCCTCACCGAATGAGGCTATCGAGTCCCAATCTCGAAGAAAGTTAATGTACCTTCCTGATATGGTTGGTTATCCGGACCAACACCTGCTGGATATGACAAACTAAGCATGTTTTCTCTGAGCTGTGCCGAGGTGATTGTTTTCAGGAAGGTCAGATAATAGGCCTCCTGATCCATGATATCCGGCGGGCAGGCTAGCCTGCTAGTCGTCAGATCAGAGATCACCACAGAATAGGATCCATCTTCATTGAGAGATGCTTCGTAACGAGCTGTGTATGTATTGCAGCCCGCAAACCCGGCGATGTCCGCTGACAGGAACTGCAGTGTAATTGCTGTTCCGGGAACCAATGGGTTGTTTTGCAGATTGTCAAGCGACCAGGCGAGCGGAGTATCCAACCGGGTGGTAACAGCGACCTGAAGAGTCGCACTGCTGCTCAATCCATCTGCATCCGAGACTACGACGCTAACCTGAAATACGCCAGTTCGGTTGTAGAGCGTTGTCTGGGTGGGATTCGCATCCGGACCAGCAGTCATCCCATCACCAAAGTTCCATGTATAACTGGCGATCGGCTTACTTCCTGGGGTAGAGGAAGAGGCATCAAATATTGCCGGTTCACCGAGGAATACCTGGCTGGGCCCCTGGATAGACGCCTCGGGAGGGGTTAGTTCTTCAGGAGGTTGGGGTGTCGGGGTTGGTTCTCCGGGTGGCAATGGGGTGGGTGTCTCCTGAGGCGGTTGGGTTGGTTCGGGGGTCGGTTGTACGTAGGCAGATATTTTGATATCTAGGGTGCTGGAGCTAGATCGATTATTCTGGTCAGTTACGGTAAGCTTCACCCGATATGAACCCGGCTGAGTATAAACATATTGCACAACCGCACCAGAGCCGCTGCCACCATCGCCGAAATCCCATCGGTAGGATGTAATCAACAATGGACTTGTGGAGGCTGTTCCATCAAAGGTTACTACCTGACTTACTTGCGCCTGGCTTGGTCCTTTGATCACCGCCTGCGGCGGCTGGATTTCAGCCGGTCTGTTGTGTGGGGTGAGAGAGTAGTTTAAGACACCATTATCTCCAACGATCTGCATCGCAGTGTCTGCAATCTGATAGGTGCGGGCTGATCCAAGGATATTCAGGATGGCTTGCTCCTGGGCTTGGAGTGCATTATCAGTACAGGCGCTTTGAGAATTACTTAGCGATGAGATCGTAATTTGATTAATGTTTGTCTGATAACTTCCGTTCAGGTTGTTACAGCCGGTAAAGCCGATGAAAGTGCCATCGGGATTGAATAAAATAAATGGTTCTTGCGTTCCAGGAACAGAGTAAGTGCTACCGTAAGAAATCAGGAACCAGTTCTTTGAAATGAGTAAGTGAGTCTGATCGCTAGATTGCGGTGGCACTACTCTGCGGTAGGTCAATGTGCCTTGACCGGTGTTAATAATCAGTTGGTTGCCGGTGAGCCAATAACCGAAAGACCGTGAAAGAGCCTGCAAATAGGTCGATTCCTGATCCATCACACCTGCTGGGCTGCCACAGCTTTGTTTACTGCTCAGTGTGGACTGCATTCCCAGATCTTCGCCAAAAATAGCTTGATAGGTATTACAGCCTGCATTGCCGTTCATGCTGCCAGAAGCGCCATCTGGATTGATGGTGAATGTAGCATTGATGGAGGTTCCTGGCAGGGTTTGCTGGTTGTTGATATACCACAAGAACCATTGAGTGTTGTTCAAGTCGCTTAGCGGTTGTCGTACTGCCACTTCAAGTTGAGTGCCTTCGAAAACTAACGCCTGACGGTCGTCATCATAGGGAATGGTCAGCGTGTTGCCTTCGATGCGGTAAGTGGAGGCATTATTGAGCGCCAGGAAGTAGGTTTGCTCTTGATCCACCAAACCAGGTACACAGGATTTGCTTTCAGTGGAAACTGGTGGGTTGATCTTGATTTCATCCAATGAGGCAGCGTAGGCTGCCGAATATTCATTACAACCCGTTGTTCCTGCCATTACCCCAGATGGAGCCACTGCATTGCGCATGAATTGTGCGCTGAAGTTGCTGCCTGTAACCGGATACTGGGGATCTTTGATATCTCCAAGGGCTACCAAACTCCATAAAGCGCCTTCGAGAGGAGTTCGATTTGCTAAAAAGTTAAGGGTGCCCTTTTCGGTTGACAATATCAGATTGCCACCGATAACTTGATAGGATTGAGCTGTTTGTATGGCTGCCAGATAGGTGGACTCGACTTCCATCAATTTCTCTTCGCACATCATCTTCGTGGAAGCAGGCATCCCGATGGTGATATTGTCATTTTCCAAAGCATAGTCCGCAAAATACCGGTTGCATCCTGCTGAGCCGCTAACCGTACCCTGGCTTGCTTCTTCACCTGGAACGAAAGAGGCTGTGATCTCCGTATCTTCCGCCAGAGGGGTCGAGTCAATCGATACAAGCGTCCACAGGGTATATTCGAAGGGGAGCTTGACCGAGGAAAAGTTAAGCACACTCGCGCCATCATCATAAGTTATGCTGAGCTCTCTTCCTGTAATACTGTATTTTTGCGCCTTGCCCAATGCGGTCAGGAAAGCTGCTTCTTCCTCCATACCGGTCGGGCAGGCCATCATCGTAGAGCCAGGTTCGGTGATGGTTATTTGATCCTCTTCCGTAGTGTACTCAGCAAAGAATCTGTTGCAGCCTGAGTTTCCACTCACCAGACCGTCAGTTGAGAAATCCGCAGTGATGATCACTCCAGGGGTGACTGGTGTGGGTGAATTCAGATCACCAGAAGAAACCAGCACCCAGGTAGCATCTGTAAGGTTGATTTGCCCCTTGATATACACCAGCTGCTGCTCTTGGTCGGATGCATCGGTATATTTTATGATAAGACGACCTTCAGCCGAGAAATTGAAATTAGTGGCCTTTTGAAGTGCAGCTAAATAAGCTGCCTCTAATTCCATTCCTTGGTCGCAAAACATCGCTGTTGTCCCCATTAAGCCAATTGTTAACGTTCCATCTGGCGAGGCCTCGTAAGGACCAAAATAATTATTGCACCCGGCATTCCCGTTTAGTTGCCAGTCGGCGGTAAACTCGGCCGTGATTTTAGTACCCTGTGGCACAACGGTTAGATTGTCGGGATTACCGTAACCTACCAAGACCCACTGGGTATTGAAGAGTTGTTCCACTGGTACTTCAGGAGCCGCGGTTGGAGGTATGGGGGTGGAAGTAGGCGGTACAATCGTCGGTGTATCGGTAGGAGTTGGGGTGGAACATGCAGAAAGTATGACTATTCCAATCAAAAGAAATGCAAATAATCCGTTTTTTGATAATCTTTTAAACATTGTGAATATTGAAATTAACAAGCGTAACAGCATGATCTTTCTCCTGATTTGAAATAGGTAATTACCCAAATTGATTTAATGGATTTTTTGATTATACACTAAAAATTTGGCTAATTTTCTGGCCGAGTCACGGTAATTCCCCATGAGCCAAATTTGAGCTAGAATGCCTACAATTCGATATGATATAATCGCCGCAGCTTAAACTTCAGTAATGGCTTATCATCAAAATGGCAATCAAGCAAAAAATCAACCTTTCTTCCTTATGCTGATTTTTTAGCCATCGTGATTGTCATGCTAGCCGTAGAGTTCGCGCCTCCCTTCTTACGTATCCTGGGTTCCAAAACCTGGACGACCCTGAATATCACAGAAGGACAGTGGTCTATCTTCATGGCCTCCCGCGGTCTATTTTTCATCATTTTTATATTGACATCAGGGGTAATGGGTGATTTGTATGGCAGGCGCCGGGTGCTTCTGCTCCTTCTGGTTGCATTCATGTTTTGTGTGCCCATTTTGATGCTCAACCCCCCACTTAGCAGCGTCTTCGCCATCACTTACACGCTTTGGGCGATCTTAGGCGTGATGATCCGCACGCTGTGCGTCACATTTTTGATCTTGAAATACGAAGGCCGCCAGCGTATCCTAGCGCTAGTTGTCTATTCTATACTCAGCGGCGCTGCCTTCCTCCTTTCCCCTTTATTAGCTTCGACACTCAAACAATCTGGAAGCTTTAATTCTGTATTTATTGCCCCACTGCTGCTGACCTTGCTCGCGTTCGTCTCGGTGAAGAAATATCTTCCAGAAAGCCGCATTTCCGATGATTTCTTTCGCCTTGATGCGATTGCCCTGGCAATCTGGACCTTTGGTGTATGCTTGATGATCTATGCCGGACTGCTCTCGGGGTCATTGGGGTGGACCAGTCCAATCGTTCTGGTCGGGTTGGGAATTGGCAGCGCTGTGATATTAATGATGAGCTGGCTCTCGGGCAAGCCCTTATCCCAAAAATGGCGGTTCAACTTGCACTATGATCGCCGGCTCAGTATTGCGATTTTTGCGGGTGTGGTCCTCTACCTGGCACTATTCGCAATTACCGTCCAGGTTTTCAACTTTATGAACAGGGTACAGAATATAAATTCCATAATTTCAGGCATTGCATTGGCGCCGGTTTTAGTTGGGGCGCTCATCAGCATACAGTTCACGCGTTTCACCGGCCGCTGGAAGATAGGTCAGGCACTCGCTGTCGGGTTAGTTCTCACCGGCATACCGGCACTTATATTGTCTTTGGTCCGACTGGATATATCCTATTGGCCATTACTAGCTTGCCTCATTTTACTCGGAGCCGGTTTCATTCTCGGCAACTCTGCGCGCCTGTTGTTATTATCCGCTGCGGTGCCGCGTAGTCTTACAGCGACAGCACAGTCCATCGGTAGCGCCACTGCCCACCTGGGAAGCGCCCTGGCTTATTCATTCATGATGACCTTGTTGGAAGGTTTTCGGATGCGCGCTTATGTGCAGACCCTCGAAACTTTCGGATTTAGCGAACTTCAGATTTTTATCCGGTTGACTACCCTGGCAAGAGCCAGCGAAGATATCTCCATCCTTGCTCCTGTGGAAGAACAAGCCAAGATTCTCCAGCAGATTGATTATTGGATTGTACATGCCTATATCACCGGATTGTCTCGTGCGATGCTGGTTTTAGGCTTAGTATGCCTCTTCAGTGCTGCTGTCGTCTACATCGGATTGCGAAACTATAATCGATATTACGGGCTTGAATCCTGAAAAAGCGCCGAAGCAAATCTAATCCCTGGCTCTTGTATCTTCTCTCCCCTTTTTTGGAGCTTTGTTCGTAAGTTCGACGGTCATCATCGGATTAGGCAGCTCAATGCCCTCCTGTTCGAGCGCTTGGTAGATCGATTCATTGACCCGATCGGTGCTTCGCCTGGCGTCGATGTAGGATTCGATCCACCAGCGCACTCGCAAGATCATCGCCGAATCGCCAAATTCCATGAACAGGATATCGACCGGCTTATCCGGAAGGACGCCTTCCACCCCATCAAGGATTTGGTGATCACCTCGCGGACTTTACGCAGGTCTGTCCCATAAGCCACGCCGATCTCGGTCTGGATACGGTAGCGCGGGTCTGGAAAGGTGTAGTTGACCACCTGGTTATTGCTGATACTTGAGTTCGGCACAATCACCAGCCGGTTATCGAGTGTGCGGATGCGTGTGCTGCGCAAGCCGATGTTGACCACATCCCCCCAGGTATTGAGCTCCTGGATCTCAATCCGGTCGCCGACGCGGAAAGGCTGGTCGATCAATATGATCACGCCGCTGATCATATTGGCAATGGTGTCTTGTGCAGCCAGAGAAATCGCCAGACCGCCGATCCCGATTGCAGTCACCAAGGCCGAGATGTTGAAACCCACATGGTCCAGGATGATGATCACGCCAACCAGGACGATCAGGGTGCGCACGGTGCGCTCGCCCAGTAATAAGACAGCTTCTTTGCCGTTTCTTTCTCCATGATCTGTGAATTTCTCCTGGTACCACAGGATGAAGATGTCGACCAGCTTCCACAAGCCGATTACAACCAAGGCAACCACAACTGCGTAGTAAATTTGCCCAAGCCATTGCTTGAACGCCGGGCTGAGGAATTGAAGGCGTGTGGTGGCAATATACATGATGAAAACGCCAAACAGCCATCTCACGTAAGGCCGGATCGCGGCGAGGTACTTCTCGTCATAAGGCGTAGCGGTTCGCCTGGCAATCTTCATAAGTATAAAGAAAATCAACCTGGCGATCAAAGTCAGGGTCAGGAACACTAGCAAGAGCGAGATCCCCAGGTTGATCCAATCTGCAACGGATAATCCCAGAGATGTGCGTCTCCTCAAGATTGGTTGCCTCTACGACTTGCTGTACGGTGCCATAGATGACACCCGGCGTAGCGGTTGGCGCCAGGGTTGGAGCGATCAGGATCTCATCGCTGGTTTCCACCGGCTTGGCTTCTTCCGTCTGGATATTATCATCCGGCGGGATCTCGGTCATCGCAGCTGCGCCGCTCACAGTTTGAGTGGGCTCGATCAGTCGCGCCAGATGGAGTTTGCACCTCACCGGTTGAAATCGCCGGTGTGGGAACGCAAGCCGCCAACCCCAGGGTCAGCAGGACTAGGAACACAGAGGACGCTATATGTGCCTTCATATGATCTTCATCCTTTTATCATCCGGTATATTAACTGTACTTATTCCTTTGTACACCTGTACAGTTCTACCATACTTTATGTTTGCTTGCGTTGATTATTACACGCTAGCCATGCGCAATGCGTATACATTACTGAGCTGGATCATCACTGTGCTTGGGCGATGTGTCAAACACTATCTGGTCGTAGTTGAATAACCGCTCAAACAAGTCCCGCGCCTGCCTGCGTAGTTTAGGAAAATCCTTGGTTCCAGATGGTGAAAGGTGGTGAAGGATCGCCTCAATGGTTCGCTCACCATTGATCGCCTCGTACATCTGCTTCTCGTTAGCATTAACCGGCAGAAATATATCTGGATCATTATGCATCTGATTGATCAGCACCGCCGCCGCGCCGGAAGGTAAATTTTTCTGTAAACACTTTGTCTCAGGTAAACGAATGGGCACATACGCCAGCCAGCCATCGTCCTCGAAGCTGGGGAGAAGACAGTCCCCAGGATGGTCATCCCGGTAAAGTATCAGGCTGTGACGCAGCATGTTGCCGCGAAACAGCTCGACAGCGGCGTACTGTTCGCGCTGCGACAGCTTCGCCAGGCGTGAAGCATGCGGCGTTGTAACCAGGCTCCCGCACTGGGGCAGGTAGGGCGCCTGCCGGATCCAGCGGGTAAACCTCAGCCCACCCTGCTCAATCAACTCAAAGAGCTGCGGTACCGTATAGGCGCGATCCTGGGGGTTGAGCAAGGCATCGGCAAGCCCAGCTTTACTGCGGAAGTCTGGTGACTCGGCTAACAGGCGCGCCAGTGGATGAGCGGGCGGCAACGCGGTGAGGGTGTTTGCCAGATCTTTGATCTCTTTATCCGAATGGCCAATCCCCAATCGGCGGCAATACTCCTGCAGCATGTACACGCCTGCCCGCCCGTAGGTCCCATAGACCATCAGGTGCATCGCGCCGCTAATCTCAAGCACATCGCGCAGGGCGCGCAGACCTGCGGGCGGATCAGGTAAGTGATGCAGCACGCCCGTGCACACAATCTTGTCGAAGCAGCAGCCCAGCTCGCCAGCGCGCTCGACAGGTAGTTGATAGACCTCCAGGTTGGTCAGGTGATATTTGCGCTTGAGTGCCTGTGTGTGTCGCAGGCTGGTATCGCTGATGTCAATCCCGACCACATAGGAAGCCGGCTGCCGCAAGGCATGTTTGGCTGCCTGGGAGGTGCCGCACCCGGCTACAAGCACCTTCAGGTCTGCGCGATAGGCTTTGCCCGGCCAATGCAGGTGGAAATCCGCCTGCCGTGCAGCCTCATTCTGCCAGCGCTGGCGATAACCGTCGAGGTCTTCTACTGGAGGCGGATAAGGATACCGGTCGTAAAAGGCCTCTATAACGCCCCGACCGTCGTCACGTTTCTCACGATAGCCTTCTAAGTCATCCATCCCTCAGATCGCAAAACTGCAGGTGCAATGCGCCACGCGCGAATGTTGCACCTGCAGTCCTCAAGGCTGCTAGGAATCAAAACTCTGTTCCATCTTTTCCATCACCTGGTCTATGCCGAAGCTGGCTGCCTTCATGCGCGGCGGGAACTCCTGGAACGTTTGCAGGAACTCCTTGACGATATACTGGGCAGCATAGGTCAAGTAGATGCGGTCAATCATCCAATCAAAATAGGTGTTGGAGGTGATGTCCGCCCGTTCGAATGGGTCTGTGCGCAGGTTGAAGATCTTGGGTACGCGCAAGAAGACGAATGGCTCGGCCCAGATCTGGACTGTGCCCTGAACGTGTTGTTCAGCGAATACAAACTTCCAATTGTCGTAGCGCAGCCCGACCAGATCGCCGTCATCGGAGAAGTAGATAAGACCCTGGCGCGGGCCTTTCTGCTCCTGACCGGTAAAGTAGGGCAAGAAGTTGTAGCCATCAATGTGTACCTTGAAGGTCTTGTCTCCGGCTTTGTGTCCCTGCTTAAGCTTGTTGGTGATATCAGGATCGCCAGCTGCCGCCAGCAGGGTGGGAAGCCAATCGGTGTGGCTGATGATCTCATTTGAGACCGTGCCCGCCTTGATCTTGCCGGGCCAGCGCACCAACTCGGGAATGCGAAAAGCGCCTTCCCAGTTGGAGTTCTTTTCGTTGCGGAAGGGGGTCATGGCTCCATCGGGCCAGGTGTTCATGTGCGGGCCGTTGTCGGTGGAATACATCACGATGGTATCGTCAGCAATGCCCAGCTCGTCCAGCAGGTCGAGCATCTGGCCGACGTGCTTGTCGTGCTCCACCATCACGTCGTGGTAGAAGGACTGCCAGCGCCCGGCCTGGCCTAGCACGTGCTCCGGCGGGTGGA
The DNA here is from genome assembly GCA_963754615.1 of uncultured Chloroflexia bacterium. Taxonomy (GTDB): domain Bacteria; phylum Chloroflexota; class Anaerolineae; order Anaerolineales; family UBA4823; genus CAVVUF01. The sequence goes on from CAVWGW010000014.1 coordinate 222,761, forward strand.
CGCGGAAGTGCATCCAAGTGGTGTTGAACCAGACGAAGAAGGGCTTGTCGTCGTCGTGGGCGCGCTTGATGAAGTCCTGTGCCGCGACCAGGAACTCGGTGTCACAAGTTTCCATGCGCTTTTTAGTCAGCGGGCCGGTGTCCTCGATGCGCTGCTTACCGACACGGCCCCAGCGCGGGTGCTCAGTGGGGTCGTCCTTCTTCGGTGGCCCAGGTGTGCAGCACGCCGCGCGGTCCGAAGATGTTCTTGAAGTTGGGAAAGTCCGCCTCGGGCGGATAGTCCACGTTCTCCGGCTCCTCATCGGCGTTTAGGTGATAGAGGTTGCCAAAGAACTCGTCGAAGCCGTGGACGGTGGGCAGGTATTTATTCCTGTCACCGAAGTGGTTCTTGCCGAACTGGCCGGTGACATAGCCCAGCGGCTTGAGCAGCTCGGCAATGGTGGCGTCTTCGGCCTGCAAGCCAACGTCAGCTCCCGGCATACCCACCTTGGTGAGGCCGGTGCGGTAGGGGTTTTGCCCGGTGATAAAGGCGGAGCGCCCTGCAGTGCAGCTCTGCTGGCCGTACGAATCAGTAAAGCGCATGCCTTCATTAGCGATGCGGTCAATGTTGGGGGTGTGGTAACCCATCAACCCACTGCTATAACAGCTCAGGTTGGTGATGCCGACATCGTCGCCCCATATAATGAGTATATTAGGTTTTTTGCTTGGCATAATGATCTCCTATATTTGATTCTCAATGTCTGATCGCTTGAAAGTACGCGGACCAATGACAGATTTGGACTGTTTTCTGTAACCGCGCGAGGGAGGTTTCCAGCCATGGCAGGCTTGAAACTTTAAGCCGCTGCCGCAAGGGCAAGGTTGGTCCGGTTTGGAATATTGGTAAGCTAGCGTTAATTCCTCCTTTTTCTCAGCAAGAATTTGCATCACCTCTGAAGCGTGCCGGTCATTAAACAATAACATCGCCATGATCTTCATCGGCCCATCTGCTCGTTGGAAGAATGCTTTGTATCCAGCACAAAGATAGTTTAAACCGGGTTCCCCATCTGGGGTTAGGAGGAAGCGATTCTTAGGACACTCACCGTTGCAGGCAAATAGCACCGGGCATTCCAGGCAATATTTGGGTAAAGTATCGCACTTATTCTCTCCAAATCTGTACTGCTCATCGGAGCTTACCAGTTCAAGCAAGGGTAGCTGGTTGATGTTTCCGAGCAGATAATCTGGCTCGACAAAATGATCGCAGGAGTAAAGATCGCCGTTGTGCTCAAGCGCCAGGCCATATCCGCAAGTCTTATCAAAGACGCACATTCCAGAGCTGGGCAGCCGCATCCAGTTGCGCAGGGCTGCCTCGAAGGTCTGAACAAATATCTGCCCGACATCGTTGTGGACCCACTCGTCAAAGACCTGAATCAGGAAACGACCAAACTGCTCAGGACGCACCGATCTTGGGGACAGTCGATCCCCCACCTGGATCAAGTTCAGCCCATCTGGATTCATGCGTTCGATCACTGGGATGAACTGGATCCACTTTGTGCCAATTTCGTCTCGTAGAAATCTGTAAACCTCCACAGGATGATCGGCGTTGTTATGGTTGACGGTGGTCAGGATATTGTACTCAACCTCATGCTTCTGCAAAAGCCTCAGGCCACGTATTACCTTGTCGAAGGTCGGCGCGCCGCTCTTATCAACGCGGTAGAAATCGTGCAAGTGGCGGGGGCCATCCAGGCTTAGCCCGATCAGGAAATTGTTCTCCTTGAAAAACTGGCACCATTCGTCGTCCAACAGCGTGCCGTTGGTCTGCATGGTATTCTCAAAAGTCATGCCGGGGCGCCGGTACTTCTCCTGGATCTGAATCGCCTTGCGATAAAACTCTACTCCCATCAATGTTGGCTCTCCACCCTGCCAGGCGACCGTAACTTCATTACTACGATGGGTCTCGATCAGCTGCTTAATATATGCGTCCAATGTCTCTTCCGACATGCGGAACTTGCTATTCGGGTAGAGTAGCGATTTGTCCAAAAAGTAACAATACGAGCAGGCCAGGTTGCAGATGGCTCCGTTGGGTTTAGCAAGGATGTGGATGCGGGGTGGGATTATAGTTTGACCCATGATTTAATTATTATTCAAGCCTGACTTTATAAAATGTAAATCAGGATGAGAACACTGATCAAAATTTTCGATACTGGAAAGATGGGGGTTTCTGGGGGCTGAGGTTAATGATCTATCGCATAGATTAGACTGCATACTCCGAGACCTCAGACGCACTTCGCCAGGATGATCATCCAAAGGACTGGAAGGATTATATCATACGAGGAATAAACACCCACGATGATCACTGGATCCTTATTTTGGGATTCCATATCAGTAGTGTAATCATCGATCCCTAATAAGGTTCTCTGTGGCTAACTTGTTTCTATCTGTCCTACTGACAACGAAGGTATATGCCCCCATCCCTGCCTTCCCCCATTCGTGATCTTTCGAATGGGGGAAGGCAGGGATCATCCGTGTTTTTTCCTTCCCCCAAATATGACTTTTAATTTGGGGGAAGGTCAGGAAGGGGGCGAGTCATGGAGTGCCAGGTCAATCGACCACATCACACCTTCGATATCATTCATCACTTCACTATTCCAAAAACGCAGAACATAATAACCTTTTGATTCGAGAAAAGCGGATCGCTCATCATCGTATTCCCTCTGGTCGAGATGTTGGCTCCCATCCAGCTCGATAACGAGCTTTTTTCGCGGAGCACAAAAATCGACAATAAAGTTTCCAATCGCGTGTTGGCGGCGAAAATGAACGCCCTCCATGCGGTGAGCGCGCAGAAATGACCACAGCCTCGCTTCAGCTTCTGTTTGATTGTGCCTTAGTTCACCTGCTCGATGCATCATTTTTGGAGTTGTGTTCTTAGATTTCATGATTGCTCCTGCCCCTTCCCAGCCTTCCCCAATTCGTGATTTTTCGAATGGAGGAAGGAGGATATTTCACTTACTCATTTCTATCCTTTTCATATATTTTACTTTAATTGGGAAAATCCCCCATATTTTTTCCTTCCCCCAAATCTGCCTTTTTAATTTGGGGAAAGGTCTCGAAATGATAGAATAATGTGAGGCTGTTTACCGGAAGCGGGACAAAAGGATCGGAAAATGGTTGATGATGTTTAGGTAAAATTAATACCTTCTCTCCTCGGTGGAGCGAAGGAATGCGTATTTAAAGTTGAATTATGTGAGGAGCCTGGGCTATGACAATGTTTATCACGGGCGGAACGAGCTCAATCGGACGCGTATTGGTCAAGGAGCTGGCAAAGGCAGGCACTCCCCTGCGAGTGTTGGCGAGAAAGACATCAAATAAAAGCGGGCTGGAGCTGCCTGGCGTGGAATTTGTTTACGGCGACGTGGTTGATCCTGATGCCGTGCGGAAAGGAATGGAAAACTGTCAAAGCGTCGTTCATATGGCGGCTGTTGTCGGGCAAAATGTGCCTGAGGCTGAATGGTGGCGGGTAAACCGGGACGGCAGCCGGAATGTGCTGCAAGCTGCCTTTGACCAGGGTATGGATAGTGTTGTGCAGGTAAGCACATTGTCGGTGTTTGGGCCGACCCAACCTGGAGAAATCGCCGATGAAACCCGCCCGATTGAAGTCAGCAAGTATTTCAACCTCTATCAAAAAACCAAGCATGCCGCCGATGTGATCGCCAGAGAGTTCGCAGCGAAGGGTCTTCCTGTAAAGATCGTTTATCCTGGGTTTGGTTTTGGATGCTCACACGCCTCCAGCCACCCGAGCATGCAAGATCAAACGCTCTTGCGCATGGCGGCAGGAAAGCCGGTGGCGATTATGGGGAGCGGGAAAAACCGGCTTTTCCTGGCTTACTACAAGGATACCGCAGCGGGAATTCTGCTCGCCCACGCGAAAGGTAAAACCGGGGAAGGTTATATCCTGGGGAACGAGAACCTGACCTTTGTCGAAATATGGTCTGCGATTGCAGACTTATTCGGAAAGGATGCGCCTGGCAGGCGGATTCCTTTACGAGCATTAAAGGTTCTTTCGACAGCGGGAAGATTATTCACAGGGAAAACCATCTTCCCGCCAGAGTTCTTCGAAATGATCGGATTGAACTGGTGTTTCAGCAATCGCAAAGCGATAGCGGAATTAGGCTGGCGTCCCCTACCGTTTAAAGAAGCCATTGCTGAAACCTGGGCAGATTTCCAGCGCCAGGGTTGGGCAGTGCGTAAATAACGACCTTCTTTCCTGAAAGTTAATCCACTTCCGGCACGAAAGTCTGGTCGGTTATCGGTGGACGGACACAACCTGCATCTTCCTGGCGCGGGAGGAGCGCGATCGGCTCGGGAGTCAGGTCCTGGTAGGGATTTATTGTGAGCACAGTAGTTGGCAACAAAGTAAGAAACCTGGATAAGGTATAATAAAAATAGATTGGTGAAAGGAATTCAGAATGTTAAATCAAGTAGTCATTCAAAGCCAAACGGGAAAAGAATCGATCAAGCCATTGGTAGAAATTGCCGTCCGCAACCAGTTAAAATCGCTCAAGCATGGCATCGAGCGCACCAAGGAACAACTGGCAGCGTTCGAACAACGCTTTGGCATAAGCACTGCCGAAATGGAACGTCGCTTGAAAGCTGGTAGTCTGGAAGAAACGCTAGATACCATCGATTGGTGTATGGAGATAGAGGCTTTGCGCTTGCTCGAAGAGCAGTACAAAACCTTGAGCGAGGCTAGCATTGATTGAAGAATATTTTCAGGCACAATTAAACCTGCTTTCTAGTCTGCCCTATGTCGAAAATTCGCACATCAACCTGGAAAAACGGGCTGACATGGTGGGATTTATTCGCGGGGATATCGAATTCCAAGACGGTTCTCATCTACATTACAGAGAACTTGTCGATTTACGCCAACCCATGCGCCTGGTTATGTACGCTTATCACTATCAAAAGCAAGCTGGATGGATTGATTTTCCGATATGATAATACTGCTCATTACATGAATATCGACACTTTTCCTTATCACAAACATAGCGGCGAGGGAGAGGTCCTGGCAGCACAAGCACCTGATCTGGAAAAAGTGTTGCGTGAAATTGAACCACTCATTAATCCGGATCAAATGGATTCCTGAAATAAAAAAATTTCAGATTAAATTTGCCACAAATTTCAAGCATAAAAAACTATTATTCACTGCCAGCCAAATTCACTGTAATAAACGCTGGCTTGATAATTTTCGATTGCACGCTTCACATACGGGATTGTATTATTTGGCAAAGCATCCACAGCCACCCAAGCTAAATCGTCGCATTTTTGCGGCTCGTTATTGGTCACCTCCCCAACCCAATGCCTGACCGCCATAAAAAAATCAATCCGTTCATCTTCCGATTTACGATGCATCACATGCACGATTTGAATGTCCGTTGGCTCAAGCATCACACCAATTTCTTCATTTGCCTCACGCATAGCGGCCTGGGTTACGGTCTCACCTGCGTCCACATGCCCAGCTACGACGCTGTAGCTGCCATCTTCATAGCCCGTATTGAAACGGCGTAATAATAAGATTTGTTGATCGTGTAAAAAGAATAAATGGACGGCAACGGGAAATTTACTGCGCATAACACCTCAGCACCTGCTGTCAAAGGGATAGTACCGAGTTCCTTCAGAACGATGGAGCCGGAGACTATTTTCAGTTCTGCCGGGTTAGGGGCTGCCCGCAGCTAATATACTTCCGGCACGAAGGTCTGGTCGGTAATCGGCGGGCGGACGTAGCCGGCATCTTCCTGGCGCGGGGGCAAGGTGATCTCCTCGGGGGTCAGGTCCTGGTAGGGGATCATCGAGAGCAGGTGGCAGATCACGTTCAAGCGCGCCCGCTTCTTATCGTCTGAAGACACCACCCACCAGGGAGATTGCTTGATATCGGTGTACTTGAACATCTCATCCTTCGCTTTGGAGTATTCCACCCACTTGGTGCGCGAGGCCATGTCCATGGGGCTGAGCTTCCAGCGCTTGGTGGGATCTTCGATGCGGTCCTTGGAAGCGGCGTTCCTGCTCTTTGTCGCTGACCGAGAACCAGTACTTGATCAGGATGATGCCCGAGCGCACCAGCATGCGCTCGAACTCGGGGCAGGAACGCAGGAATTCGCTGTATTCTTCATCGGTGCAGAAGCCCATGACGCGCTCCACGCCCGCCCGGTTGTACCAGCTCCGGTCGAACAGGACCATCTCTCCGGCGGCGGGCAGGTGCGCCACGTAGCGCTGGAAGTACCATTGGGTTTTTTCTCGCTCGGTGGGCACTGGCAGGGCTGCCACGCGGGCATAACGTGGGTTCAGGCATTCGGTAATGCGCTTGATGCAGCCGCCCTTACCGGCGGCGTCGCGTCCTTCGAAGATGATGACCACCTTCAAACCTTTGGCCTTGACCCACTCCTGCAGCTTGACCAGCTCGATCTGCAGGCGGGCGAGCTCTTTTTCATATTCCTTGGTGCTCATTGGCGCCTTTTTGATGGCAGGTTGTCAGAAGACATCGTCTTCCCATGTCTTCACCGCTGGGAGTCGCTCACCGGCTTTGCAGGCTGGGGCGGCTCTTGGCAGGCGGAGGTGTATTGGCAGGTTGGCTCTTTGCCTGAGGCTGCTCAGCTTTGGGGGTCTCAACCTGTGGATTTTTGGCTTCCTTTTCCTTGCCCTTCAATGCCTTTTCGGCCTTTTTCGATTTTCCTTTTGGATCGTCTTTCTTTGAGCTCATCTTGACCTCCTGGAATGACTGAACCTGAAATTTATCTAAAAACAGGGCCACCCAAATGTGGGAGGCACTAATGGTGATCTTCGGGAGAGGCATGCTCGTGAAAATGCCCGGCCTGGTGCATGCGGTTGTGCAGCTCACGGTGTGAGGCTTCTAATACCAGCCGCATGCGCTTATAGACCTGGTCTTCAGCGCGCGTGCCGACCGTATCCAGGTATGCCAGGGCGCCCTCGATCTGCTCCAGGATGGTGACGGCGTCGGCCGCCGCCAGCATGGGGAGAGCCGGCCAGCTTGACCATCACGGGCGTGGAATGGGCGGTGATGATCTCAGGGCGGTCGGCGTAGTGGCCGCGCACCAGCAGCGCCAGCCAGGAGGATTGCTTGAGCTTAATCGACCACTGCCCGCTGGCATCCCAGGGATCAACCGCCTGGCTTTCGCGGATTTCGCCGTTGACCACCAGCTCCACGCGTGACATGGGAACGGTGACGCTGGCAGCCTGCCAGATGATATCCAGCGTGCCGCCTTTTTTGGTCATCTCGATCTGGCTGCCCATCGGCTTGCCGTCTACGAAGAACTCGAGCAGGGGACCATAGGTGACGAAGGTCTCCTTGCGGCGGATGGCTGATTTCCAGGTCTCGTAATCGAAACCCAGCGCCGGGTCGATGCGCGCATAGGTGCGCACCGTGCCGACGGCGGTTGCGGAAGTCATCTTGTCGGTGCCGCCCACCGCCGGCACCAGGTAGCCGCAGTTGAGGTAGCGGTACCAATCGGAGAGCGAGTAGGGGTCGATGCCGTTGTAAAGGTCTTCCCAGGCGGTCATCTCGATGGCATCGATGTCGCCGCTGACGATGCTGGCGGCATGCTCGGCGCGCGGGTTGGGGAAGTGCGGCAGGACGACAAGGCCCTCCTGCTGGTGGCACTGGCGCGCCCACTCGGTGAGCAGGCTCTCGATGGGGTCGCCCAGGGCTGACTTATCGGGTCCGCCGGTGGTCATGGGGGCGATGAGGCGGCCTTGATAACCGAGCAGCGAGATGTGCCCCAGGACATGCTGGCGGTTCTCGCTGCCCACGCGCACCAGGTACTCGCCGTCTCCGCCGGTCTGCAGCGAGCCCCAGGTATGGGAGCCGTCGAAGTCGCCCACGTTGGTCATCAGCTCGCCCCACTGCGAGGCCAGCAGGTTGATGATATTCACGCCCTCGGCAGAACCTTCCAGCAGAGCGGAAATAGGGGAGAGGAAGTGGACGTGCGTGTCAGCGGTCACCCAGCCTTTGGAGCGCCAGGGCAGCACGCGTTCGAGCTCGAGGGTGATCTCTTCGGTCTCGCCTGTCACCTCGATCACTTTGCGTAGTGGGCGGATCTCAAAACCCTTCGAGATCTCGATGTAAACCTTCCCTTGCGGCAGCTTGATCGTCGTGTCGCCATTGATATAAGTGCAAGCATGCACCTGTTGAATGTTTGGCCATTCCAGGTGTGCGAAATCGACGCTGTAATCTTCGAACCAGGCCGGGTTCAGGATGCGGTGCCGATCTACTGGTGCTAAATATTCCCCCCATTCCCCATGTATGTGCAGCTTGACAGGGATAGGCTGGCTGCTGCCCTTCTCGACCACGCGCAGACGCACTGTTCTGGTCAGCCGGGGCCACGGGCAGGAGGGTTTCATCCGCGGCGCGCTCTTCCACCTGGGCAGCCGGGACGATTCGCCCATCCCAGAGGTAGAAGTTTGCCTCGGGATGGGAGGTGTATTCCACCAGCACTTCGCTGCTCGAAAGTCCTGGAAACTGGTTATTGTAAGTTTCCTCCCAGTTCTCGTCGGGATAGAGCAGGCGCGGCGCGGCAGAGATGACCTGCCCCATGTCTAACCGGATCTGCTTGAGCAGGCCGTCTTGATCTAACTCGGGCTTGAAGATTTCCCAGGGCGGCAGCACCAGGCGGGCTTTGCGCCGCGGCCGCCAGCGCAGGGGGAGCTCCGCGACGTTTCCAGCCGTGAGGGCTGAAAGGATTACGAGGCCGGAGCCCGGTTCAAGGGTTAGGCCGATGATCTCTTTTTCGGGGGTGGGGTTCTCCCAGGCATACAGCCAGTTCAGCCAATCGCCGGAATCGGCGGGGTTGACGCGCGTCTGTAACCATCCCCAACCCTCTCCGGGCTGCTCATGGGGAGGACGGCTGGGCTGAGGCTTGTGGCTGGCGACCGCCTGGAAGCAGCGTTCGCCCCAACGGTGCTGGAAGGCTCCGATGTGGTGGCGGCGGCGGATGGGCTGAGCCAGCTCCGTGCCGTCCGCATAGCGGATAATGTAGGTGGCAGCCTGCTCGTTGAGCTGGCCTTCGCCGCGCATGGGCGAGGTAAAGCCGTGTTCGTCGTGTACCAGGGGGCGGATATCCGAAGTGTGCATGAAAACCAGCCAGCGCGCCTGCGTGGGGGGCAGGTCAACCCGGACGGGTTTGTCTGCCAGGATCACCACTTCATTGACCTGGAAGGGGATGCCCCAGGCGGTGCAGCTCCCGGTGAGCGCCTCATCCAGCGCCTCGGACATTTCTTTGGATAGGTTGAAATTTTCGACTTTGGGAAATTGGGCATTGCCTTTGAGGTTCAAAGGCGTGAAGTGCGGAGATTGGGGACCATCGTGACGGGAAGGCATTGGACACTCCTTGCGTTCATGCCAGATGCCAGGCTTTTCTGCAAAGCCTCGGGTTCTGGCTTTTGCCTGAAATAGAACAAGTGCGCCGGGCAGCCACAGTCTGAGGAGCCGAAGCCAGGGATGGGTAGTTTACAACCAGGCAAGGACTTGAAAACGGTTGCCCATGTATGTTCACAGCGAACAGAATAAGTGTACCAGATTTGCTCGATTTCGGCATAAGGACGCAGGTAATCGATGTGCCAATGCGGTTGATTTGATAGACCCAGGTGGTGGTTCAACCGGCCGCGCAGCCCACCCGGACCAAAAGCACTGCCAACGTAATAATAGGAGCCTGGCGAGATGAAGTGGAGGCCCAGTGCACCTATTTTTCTGGTAACCGGCAGGGTTACCCTGAGCTCCAGGGCATAGGTTCCGGGGGAAGATAAGGGGAGGTTCATTATGATCATCTGCCGATCAGGTGCACTGCGCTGGCTTTGAAGGTGGCTTCCACCAGGCTGCCCTCCGCCAGCCCCATCTCGTGCGCAGAGGTGCGCGTGATCAGGGCGGTGAGTGGAAACCCGCAGTCCACAACCACCCGTACGAGCGGTCCCTGCTGCAAGAGGCGGCTTACCCGCCCGGTGAGGCGGTTGCGGGCGCTGGAATGAGCTGGTTTTACCTCCTCTTTGAGCCACAAGGTAATATCTTCAGGGCGCAAGCACAGGTACACAGGACGTCCCGGAGCAGCCTCTCCTATGGCTTCAAATTGCTGTCCTTGTACTTCGATCAATACCTGTCCTTCCTGGGAGGAGAGCACCTGCCCGGGGATGATCGTCTCCACACCTACGAAGGCAGCCACATCGCTGTCGGAGGGCGTGGCAAAGACCTCTTCGGATGTACCCACCTGGCGCAGCCTGCCTTTGAGGAGCACGGCAACCTGGTCGCCCAACATCAAAGCTTCATCCAGGTCATGGGTGATGAAGACTGCGGTGATGCGGGTCTCTTGGAGCAAACCCTGCAGATCGGAGAGCAGGCGCATGCGGGTGGGCGCATCGAGGGCGCTGAAAGGCTCATCGAGCAGGAGCAGCTCGGGCTGCAGAACAAAAGCGCGTGCCAGGCTGGCGCGCTGTGCCTCACCGCCGCTGATCTGCCGCGCTGGACGGTTCAATAAATGATCGATCCCCAATCGTGATGCCCACAAGCTGACACGCGGTTTGATCTCGGCTTTAGGCACGCCGCGGAAGCGCAGCCCTGAGGCCAGGTTGTTGTAAACAGAAGTATCTAAAAGCAGGGCATCTTGCAAGACCAGGCCAATCCGGCGCCGGTAGGCTAACAGATCTTTCGGATGGATGGCTTGCCCTTGCAGGCGGATCTCACCTGAGGTAGGTGTGAGCAAGCCGGCCAGCCCCAGGAGAAGCGTGGATTTCCCAGCGCCGTTCGGACCGATGACTGCCAGGGTTTGCCCTTTCTCGACGGCCAAATAACTTATGTCCAGCACCTGCATGGCCAGAGCGGTGCATCACCAGGTCGGTGACCTCCAGGAAGGGGCTCACTGGCGGGTGCTCCGCTGCTGGATCGTAGTCAGCCCCAGGTTCACCAGGAAGGCCAGCAAGAGCAAGATGATGCTGAGGGCAATGGCGCGTGCAAACTCCCCTTTACCGGTTTCCAGGACGATGGCAGTGGTCAGGACGCGCGTTTGGTGGCGGATGTTCCCGCCAACCATCATCGAGGCGCCAACCTCGGAGATCACGCTGCCAAAAGCTGCCATCAGGGCAGCCAGCAAGGGCAGGCGCGCTTCTTGCCACAATGCCATGATCATCTGCCAGCGTGAGGCGCCCAACCCAAGCAGCTGTAACCGCAGGCGAGGATCGAGCTGCTGCAGCGCTGCAGCCGTCAACCCCGTAACCACCGGCGCGGCGATGACAGTTTGGGCGATGACGATCGCCGCGGGGGTATAGATCAGGTGTAGGTCACCCAGAGGCCCACTGCGCCAGAGTAAGATCGAGATAGCCAACCCAACCACTACGGGCGGGAGGGCCATGCCCGTGTTGACAATGCTCAGGGAGAGTCCCCGCCCGCGAAAGCGCCCCAGCGCCAGCCAGGTGCCCAGCGGCAAACCGATGACCAGGCTGATGGCGGTCGCCAGCCCTGAAACCTTGAGCGATAGGAGGGTGATCTCCCATACATCGGCATCCACCCCGAAGATGAGCTGAATTGCCTGGCGGATGCCATCCCAAATCATCTCCATCGATTTTTTTTACTTTGAACCCAGGTCCGCTTCTGATTTGCCCGCGTCGGGGGTGAAGAGCGGCTGACCAAATTTCTCAACGCCAAATTTACTGATCATCTCCTGACCCTTTTCTGAGACCAAGAAAGCCGCGAAAGCCTTGGCGCCTTCGGTATTGAGGTTTGGATATTTCTCTGGGTTGACTGTGATGACATGGTAAACATTGAGCAGCGCAGAGTCGCCTTCCACCAGGATGGCCAGCGCCAGGTTATCTTTATTCGCCAGGTAAGTGGCGCGGTCGCTCAGGGTATAGGCGGCTTTCTCTGAGGCAATCGTCAGCGTGGCACCCATGCCCTGGCCCGATTCCTGGTACCAGTCGCCTTCAGGGGTGATCCCAGCTTTTTTCCAGATGGCTAATTCGGCCTTGTGTGTGCCCGAATCATCGCCGCGAGAGATGAAAGGCGCCTGGGCTTCGGCAATTTTCGTGAAGGCATCGGCTGCGGTGGCGGTCCCTTTGATCCCGGCTGGGTCGGCTTCGGGCCCGACAATGATGAAGTCGTTGTGCATTACCAGGGTTCGTTCGGAGCCGTTTCCAGCTTCCATGAAGGTCACTTCGGCCGCGGGGGAGTGAACAAGCAGCACATCTGCGTTGCCTTGCTCTCCCATCTTCAGCGCTTCACCGCTGCCAACAGCCACTACTTTCACAACGTAGCCAGTGTCCTCTTGAAAAGCCGGTACAAGCACATCCAGCAAACCTGAATCCTGAGTGCTGGTGGTGGTCGCCAGGATCAGATCTTTGACTTTGGGTGCAGACTGGCAAGCAGCCGTGAAGACCATCAAGACGATTAGACTGAGAAGGGTGATTTTTCTTAACATGGTATATCGATCTCCTTGGTGTTTAGTTGTAGGGGTACAAACCGTATGAAAGTTTACCTGTTTTCATGCCGAGTGTCAACCGGCGGGTGTATGTCACCGCCGGTGTATGTCACCGCCGGTGTATGTCACCGCCCACATCCTTTGCCAATGCTATGCTACAATAATTTATATGGAAGAGACTTATCTTTACCGACAAATCGCTGAAACGGTTCGCAGGCAAATCATGCAGGGCGAGCTCCAGCCCGGCGACCGGCTGCCCTCGGTGCGTGAAATGACTCGGCAGTGGAGCTGCACGGTCGGCACAGTCCAGCGCGCTTACCAGGAGCTGGCCTCACAGGGATTGGTGACCAGCCATGCCGGTCAAGGCACACGGGTGGTCGGTCATGTTCCAGCCCAGGATGATACGCCGCTGCGGCGGGCTGCCCTGGTGCACCGCGCTCGAGGCTTTCCTGCTGGAGGTGCTCACTGCCGGTTATTCGGCAGGGGAGGTTGAGGATGCCCTTCGCCAGGCACTTGACCGCTGGAGGGTTGTCTCTCAGCAGGTGGATGTGCCTCCGGCCAGCCTGCTGCGTTTCTCGGGCAGTCACGATCCTGTCATAGCCTGGCTTGCCACGCATTTTGATGAAGTTGCGCCTGGCTATACTTTGCAGCTGCAATTTACCGGCAGCCTGGGAGGGTTAATTGCCCTGGCGGAAGGGCAGGCGGAGATGGCGGGCTGCCATTTGTGTGACCAGGAAACGGATACCTATAATGTGCCCTTTGTCCGGAAGGTGCTGCCGGGCAGGCGGGTGGCTTTGGTCCGGCTGGCTCACCGGCGGCTGGGATTGATCGTGCCCACGGGGAATCCGGCTGGCATTCAGGCTTTAAAGGATTTGAAACAAAGTCCGCTGCGCTTTATCAACCGCCAGGCTGGGTCGGGGACGCGCGTCTGGTTGGATGCGGCTCTGCACAGGCTGGGGATTCCCGCGAAGGAGATCCGCGGCTATCTGGATGAGAAAATGACCCATACCGAAGTGGCACGTTGCATAGCGGAGGGGCAGGCGGAGGTGGGGATTGGCCTGGAAGCCGCCGCGCTGGCTTACAACCTGGGGTTTGTCCCGCTCACCCGCGAGCAGTACGATCTGGTGATCCCGGCGGAACACTTTGCTTCCCCGGCGGTGGAGCAGTTCGTAGAATGGTTGAAGGGAAAAGCGGCCCAAGATCTTTTTGCCAACCTGGGAGGGTATGAGGGCGAAGAGGCCGGAACTGTGTTATGGGTGGAATAAGAGGAAGAATTTCACATAAGACCCCCTTAGTCTGAAATTTGGGATTTGTTATTGGTATCTTTTCTAGTGAAGTTGAAATGTGTATCTCCATTTGTTCTTCTTTCAATGAAAGGAAACACACATGACCCCAATTTCTGGAACAACCAGCCAAGGTAAACCGGTGTTGCAGGCGGATAAAAAGCGTTTCGCCCTTGGCTTAATCTTTTCTGCTCTCAGCGGTATTTTATTGCTGCTGTCCTTCCCACCTTATGGACTGTGGCCCCTGGCCTGGATTGCATTGGTCCCGGCGCTGTTTGCCCAGTACCGCCTGCTGCCTCAGCGGTGGTCGCAGTTAGCGACTGCCTTGTATGCTCTGTTTTGGCTCGGGCCATTCCTGGCGCAGGCTTTTCGAGAATGAGGCTGGTCCGTTTTTTAAATTCCTGGGCATCTTCATAGCGGTCCTGCAGCTCTTCCTGGCGACTGAACGAAAGTTTCACGAAATGACCCATTATCGCTGGTTCATTTTATTCGGGGTGGCAGGCTGGGTGGGGTTTGAGATGATCCGCGCCACTTTCATCCCGCTGATCGCTACCAGCGCCTTCATTGGTTATACCCAGGCCAGCCAGGCGTGGCTGACCCAACCGGTGGCAGTTTTCAGCGTGTATGGGCTCAATCTCGTTTTGATGTTCTTCAACTTTACCCTGGCGCAGGGGGTCATCGCCTGGTATGACCGAAAATATCAGCCTGAGGGGGTTGCCTTGATCGATTGGCGACCTACGCTGCGCTGGTTCGCGATTACCGGCGTGATTGCTGTGCTTTGGATTGGCATCAGCCTGGTCATGTTGGGCACGGCTCCCAAAGATAGCCCAACGGTACGCGTGGCGGCGCTGCAATCCGGCTACCCGCTGCCTGCTTTCCAGGATACCGTCAATACTGCGGAAGTGCGCTTTGAAACCTTTGCGCAGCAAGCTCGCCAGGCAGCCCAGCAGGGCGCCGAGATCCTCTTTTCCTCTGAGATGATGTTCGATTTCGACCCACAGCAGGAATTTACACAGGAATTCAAAGACCTGGCGAGAGAAACAAACGCCTATATATTCATCACTTATGCCATTGCCAGGGAAGGCGAGCCTTTCCGCAACCAGGCGGTCTTGCTGAGCCCCTCCGGCGAGTTCTCTGAGGTGTATTCCAAGAACCACGTCCCGCCTGGCGAGCCCCTTTCACCAGAGGCGGGTGTATACCCCGTTTTTGAGACACCTTTGGGAATTCTGGCAACACTGATCTGCCACGATGCCAACTACACCGATGTAGCGCGTATCCTGACCCGCAATGGTGCGCAATTGATTGCTGCCCCTTACCGGGAATTTGGAGGTTTTGGCGAACAGCTTTGGACCAATGTCACCTTCCGGGCGGTGGAAAACCATGCCGCCATGATCGTCACCGGGGCCTCCACCGTTTCTGCGATCATTGACCCTTACGGCAGACAGGTTGCCCTGGAATACAGCCAGGAAGATAAACAGGTGACCCTGATCGGAGACGTGCCGCTGGGCACCGGAAACACCCCCTACACCTACTTAGGCGACTGGCTAGGGTGGATCTCCATGGCTGCCTTTATCTTTTTCATCGGGCTCCAGATGGTCTTGCAGAGAAAGGTGACTGCTCAGGCCAAAGCCTAAAGGATTGCCAAAAACGAAAAAGGCATGGACAGGAAATCAAAAAGAATTGCACTTTTAGATACAAAGGATCATGCGACAATGACAAACAGTGAAACGGAAAGTTTGGACCAGGAAAATCGTGCAAAGGTCTTTTCAGAACGCGAGCGAGATTGGCGCAACGGCAATATCATCTACCAGGTGCTGATCGACCGTTTCGCGCCTTCTGAGAGACTGGAAACCAAACGCGGGCTGTATCCATCCCCAAAGGTATTGAAAGATTGGTCGCAGACGCCTAGCCGGGGCGTCTACCTGCCAGAAGCCCGGCTGAACAGCCAGGAACTTGAGTTTTGGGGTGGAGATTTTGACAGTCTCCGCAGCCACCTTGATTATATCGAGCAGCTTGGCGTTGATGTGCTCTACCTGAATCCAATTCACCTGGCTTATACCAACCATAAGTACGATGCCCTGGATTTTCAAAAAATATCTCCAGAGTTTGGAGACCGGCAAGACTTCATCCGTCTGGCGGCTGAGGTGCATGCGCGTGGGATGAAAATCGTGCTGGATGGCGTGTTCAACCATATGGGGCGAAACGCGGCGATCTTTCAGGATGCTTTCGCAAACCCTAACAGCCCCTGGCGGGACTGGTTTACGATCGGCCCTCAGTATGCGGGTGGCGCCCGGGTCTGGACTGGCTTTCAAAATTTGCCGGAGCTGAATATTGAAAACCCAGCCGTACGCGGTTATCTCTACCAAAATCCAGATTCTGTCGTGCGCAGCTTTCTGCGCGAAGGCGCCGATGGCTGGCGGTTGGATACCGCTTATGAATTAGGCTATCAATTCCTACGCGAGCTGACCCAGGCGGCTCATGAAGAAATGCCCGGATCACTGATCGTGGGTGAAATTGTCAATTATCCCGATGAATGGCTGCGCTCTATCGACGCAGTCATGAATTTTACATTGCGCCAAATTGTGCTTGGCGCAATCAATGAAAGCATCTCACCTGCGGCTGCCGGGCGTATGCTCAACCGCCTGGTTTGCGATGCCGGGATTGAAGCCATGCTGAAGTCCTGGATGGTGATCGATAACCATGATATTCCTCGAATCGCCAGCCTGCTTCCTGAAATTGCGCAGCGCCGGTTGGCTCAAACCCTCCAGTTTACACTCCCAGGCGCTCCCAATATCTACTATGGCAGTGAATTAGGCATGACCGGAGGAGGAGACCCTGAAAATCGCGGCCCGATGCGCTGGGACCTGGTGAGTGCACACAACCCTGAACTCGTCTGGATCAAACAGTTGATCGCCCTCCGCAAGGAGAACCGCGCCTTACGTATTGGAAATTTCCGCCTGATCGAGGCGGAGCGTATACTGGCATTTGAGCGTTATACCGAGCGGGCGCTGGAGACTGTTGTCGTACTGGTCAACCCCTCGGATGCGCCAGTGACCGAGCGTATCATGGTCGCCAATGCCAATCTGATGGACACCACCCCCATGGTGCATCTGTTGAGCCCAACGGAGGCGGCGGCTGGCATGGCGCTCGAAGCTGCCTTTATGACGGTTAGCATGCCGCCAAAAACGGTCTATGTCTTGAAACCTTATGAAGAACCTTTAGGTGGCTACAGCCGGTACAAGCGGGTCGAATAGCCCTTTACCATTGTAGGCTTGACCTTGCTGCGGGTAAGATTTGCGATTTACTCAGGCAGCTTTAACGCTTTCCCTAACAGGTGATGTTCGAACCAGGTGAGATTTTGCGCCATCACAGCGTGGTTCTCGCGCGGTTTGGTGATGGGATGACCCATACCCGGGTAGACAAACAATTCCACCGGCACGCCCATTTCTTTCAAGCCCCGGTACAGCTCCATGGCGTTGGAGAGAGGCACGCGCCGGTCGTCTGAACCGTGCTGGATCAGGGTGGGTGTTTTGGCATTGGCTAAATTACTGATTGGCGCGGTTTTCTCGTAGATGGAGCGTTCGCGGAAGGGTGAAATCGATAGGTAGTCGGTGGTGAAATCGGGGATGTCATTACTGATGTGGTAGGTATACCAATCGGAAATGCCTGCTCCAACCGAAACAGCCGCGAAGCGCTGCGAATGCAGCCCGGCAAAAGCGCTGATGTACCCGCCCTGGCTCCAACCCATGCAGCCTACTTTTTCAACATCGACGAAACCGAGTGCAGCCAAATGGTCTATAGCCGATTTTAGATCCCAAAGATCACCTACGCCCAGGTTATTGACATTGAGCTCCATGAAGGCTTGGCCGCGTCCGATGGAGCCTCGGTAGTTCGGTTTGAGCACCAGAACATCCTGGTTTACCAGCTGGATGGTTGGATAATAATATAGATCCTCAAAATTCAAGAACGACTCCGAGCTGAACCAGCTTGGCCCGCCATGAGGCACGAATACGAAAGGATATTTTCTGGTAGGATCGAAGTTTTCTGGCTTGCGCAGCACGCCTTCGATCTCCGTGCCATCTTTGCTGATCCAGCGGATGGTTTCTACATTGCCCAACTTCCAACCCGCCAGGGCTGTCCCAAAATTTGTCAAGCGCTTCGGCGTCCAGACCTGCGGAGCCTGGGCGGTTTCGAGGAAGTGGGCTTCCGGGAAGGACTGAGCATTCCCCAGTACAGCACCAATGTGCCCGGTACGGCAGACATGGAAGTTTTGCTCCAGGAATAAGCCGTTCAGGTCGATTGGGGTCAAAACGTCCTGAGCGTTGATATGACCCAGATGAAGATGAACTCCCTGCGGATAGCTGATGAAGATACCATTTTCTGCCCAGAAGACATCAAAAATCTCCTGGTCAAGCTCGTCAGCCAGCCTGTGCAGCTCAACCCGGCAGGCTGCCTCATCCTCTGCAGCCAGGCATTGCGCCGCGGGGATGCTCCACAGTTCAGCCTGGGTATACATCCGATCATCTCGAGATGGATAAAGAACCGCCAGGGATTGTCCATCTGGTGAGACTTCCACCACCCGGGCTAAAGGCGGGAACGGTAAGCGGGTCAGCTTGCCTCGGTAGGTTAGATCTTCTTTCTCCTCAGGTGGTGTTTCTTCCCCCGCTTTGTCAGGCGGTGGTTTCGGTTTCGATTTTGCCTCTGCTTTTGTCTTTTCACGTTCCAGGTATTCCCTGATCACCTGGGCTGCATCCAACTGTAAGCAAAATACCGAGGTCTCTCTCCAATAAACCAAATCATCTCGGGCGCGACAGTTGAGATAGAGTCTATCGCCCAGAGGGGAGACCACGACATTTTCGATGCCAAGCGGCTGCGGGAGCAGGCAGCTCAGCTCCACAACCGGCAGAACCAAATCCTTGGCGATCTCTTCTGTGCTTAAACGCACCTCAGATTGATAGTGCTGCAGTGCTTTCAGATCAACATAATACAGGGCATCAGCGCTGGTCTCTTGCTCAAAATGCGTAAATTTGCCAAACTTCTCAGCGCGTTCCTTTTTTTCATCCCGCTCCGGGTTTTTCGCTTTAAAAAGGATGCCCCCAGCAAAAGGGTAGAACCGATCCACACCGGTTTTGTGCTGCGTAACCTGCCAGCCATCGCCCAGGCAGCTCTCATACACCCACACCTGTGCCTTGTCATCCTCTCCTGGGCCGGATCGTAATACGGCCAGGCTTTCGGAATCCAACCATTCCAACTGATTCACGCTGCCGGAGCGAGTCAGCCATCGACATTTGGCAGAAGAGCGCTCAGCTACCTGCACCAACGTCTCAAAGCGGTTATCATTCCAATGTGATCTGCGGACAAGTATGGCGAGGCGTTCACCGCCAGGTGCCACGCGCACATCGACAGGGATCTCCAGCTGGATCAGGTCGCGTAAGCTGGGTTCATAAGGGGTGGCAAGAGTTCTCAGGCATGAATGACCTCCTTTATGCGTTTAATTATACCCACAAAGGGAAAGCCAGCTCGTTCGCTGGTCTCTTTTTTCTAGCTGACCTGCACGAAGTCCTTTATCTTTGCCTCAATCTCGTCCCTAACCTGCCTGAATTTCGCCAGCCTTTCTTCAGGACTGCCCTGGAAGGCGGCTGGGTCTTCGAAAGGCCAGTGCAGGCGCTGCCCCATGCCTGGGAAGATGGGGCATTTCTCATCCGCCCGGCTGCAAACGGTAATCAGGTAGGCAAAGTGAACTTTTCCGAGGAACTGATCCAACCCTTTCGAATAGTGCCCGGTCATATTTACATCCTTTTCCTCCATCACCTGGATGGTCAAAGGATTAATGAAACTTGGCTCCAGACCAGCGCTGAACACCTCGAAGCGGTCACCGGCATATTGACGCAAAAAACCTTCAGCCATCTGGCTGCGGGCTGAATTGCCGGTGCATAAGAAAAGAACCTTGGGTTTCATCATATGCCACCACGCTTTTCGTCATCGGAGCTGTCTAGCTCTTTCATCTGACCCGTAGCAACATAAACGATTCGCTCGCAGATATTGGTCACCCGGTCAGCCATGCGCTCCAGGTTGTGGGCTGCCCACATCATGTGGTTGGCGCGATCGATGGAAGTGGGGCTGGCGGTCATCTCGTTGATCAGGTTGCGGTAGATGTGGTTGTAAAGGGCATCCACCTGGTCGTCCTCGCTGGGAATCTGCCTTGCTGCGGCTGCATCTTGTTTTACAAAGGCATCCAAAGCCCTGCGCAGCATATCCAGCCCCAGGTCTGCCATGCGCTGTAAATCTGCAAAGGTGGCCGGCTCGATTTCTTCATCGCTGAGCAGTAAATTGATTTTACAGATTCCCTTGGCATAATCGCCGATGCGTTCCAGCTCGGTGATGATTTCCAGGATGGCAGCCAAAAAGCGTACATCGCGCGCCATGGGCTGCTGAGTGGCAATGAGGGTAATGGCTTCTGTCTCGATCTGGTAGCGTTTTTCGTTGACATGCAGGTCAGCATTGTATATGTTCTGCGCCGCGTTGATATCACGCTGCTTGAGGGCGTTCAGGGAGCTTTGCACGGCCTGCTCGACCATGCTGCCCAAAACGAGCACTTGGTCGAGGAGCTTCTGCTGTGCCCGGTCGAAAGTATCACGAGAAGATGAAGAAGGCATAGATTGTTCCTTTATCCGAATCTACCGGTAATGTAACCCTCTGTACGCGGATCTTTAGGGTTTGTAAATATTTGATTGGTCTGCGCATATTCTACCAGTATTCCAGCACGGTCTTCGTCCATGGTGAAAAAGGCGGTGTAATCAGAAACCCGTGCCGCTTGCTGCATATTGTGAGTGACAACAATGATGGTATATTCTTCTGCCAGCTCGCGCATCAGCTCTTCGATCTTGAGGGTGGCAATGGGGTCGAGGGCGGAAGCAGGCTCGTCCATCAGGATGATCTCTGGCTGGATGGCGATGGAGCGGGCGATGCACAGGCGCTGCTGCTGACCACCGGAGAGGGATAAGCCGCTTTGGTGGAGCTTGTCTTTGACCTCATCCCATAAAGCAGCGCGGCGCAGGCTGTGTTCTACCCATTCGTCCATACTGGGCTTGCCCAGCCCGGCTTTGAAACCGTTGATCTTTGCTCCCCAGGCGATATTTTCGTAGATGCTCTTCGGGAAGGGGTTGGGCTTTTGGAAGACCATACCAATTCTGCGGCGGACTTCAACGGGGTCAACCTGAGGGGCGTAGATGTTTTGGCCCAAAAATAGAACTTCACCCTCTGTATGCGCCGTGGGCACCAGCTCATTCATGCGGTTGAAAGTGCGCAGAACGGTACTTTTACCGCAGCCAGAGGGGCCGATGATGGCGGTCACTTTCTTGCGAGCGATGGGCAGGTTGATATTTTTGACGGCTCGAAAATTGCCATAGTACACATTCAAGTTACGCGCTTCGATGGCATAGGTGGGATTCCCAGGTTGAGGGTTGTCAGTAGGTTGGGTTTGTACTTGAGGTGTATTTTGCTGCATAAGGTTATTTCTCACAGTTTATGTTTGCTTTGACGGTTTCGGAAGATGATAGCGGCTGCATTTACGGTTAACAACATCAGTAACAGAACCAGGATGCCTCCCGCAGCCAGGTTGCGATAAACTTCTTGCGGGCGGGAAGTCCACTGGTAGACCTGGATGGGAAGGGTCGTAAACTTTGAAAAAGGACCATCTGGATCATAGGTGATGTAGGTTGCCGCTCCGATCACAACCAGGGGAGCAGTCTCTCCAAACGCGCGTGAGATGGACAGGATGGTGCCGGTGAGGATGCCTGGGATGGCATTGGGCAGCACATGGTGCCAGACCGTCTGCCACTTGGTAGCACCCA
>CAVWGW010000015.1:0-665356 GCA_963754615.1 uncultured Chloroflexia bacterium
TAGGGCAAGCCGGGCTTTGAAGATCTATGTGTGCAACGTGACCACTCAACCGGGAGAGACGGATGGCTTGACTTGCGGGGATCATATTCATGCCATTGTCGACCATGCCGGAGAGGGATTGTTTGATATCATTGTGGTGAATTCCCAGCAAGAAGGGAACCTGCCAGAGGGATATGAATGGGTGACGGTGACCGATGAAATAGAAAGCCAATATCCTTTGTATCAGGCTGACCTGGTCAACAGTGAGTACCTTACCAGCCATGATCGAGAAAAACTGTCAAAAGTCTTAATGGATTTATTACAAGAACGTACTGGCCCTCTGGTAGAATAGGTGGTGGTTAAAAACCAAGCCAAAAAAAACGGTGTGCAGCGCCTGGAAACGCGGCATGCTGAAAAATCAACCAAATTTCAGGAGGTTTTCCATGACAGTAAAAGTTGGTATCAACGGTTTTGGCCGGATCGGCCGGCAGGTTTTGAAGGTCATTCGGGACAATTACCCCGACACGTTGGAAGTTGTCGCTTTCAACGATATCGGCGATCTCAAGCAGATGGCGCATTTACTCAAGTATGACACGAACTACGGGCGTTTCGACGGCACAGTGGAAGTGGCTGAGGATGCGATCATCATCGATGGCAAGCCGGTCAAGGCCTTCAAGGAAACTTCACCGTCCGCCATCCCCTGGGGACAGCTGGGTGTCTCGATCGTGATCGAGAGCACGGGTTTATTCACGATCAAGAAAGACGGCGTGAACAAGAAGGGTAAGACGGTCGAAGGTGCTGAGAACCACATTACCAAAGGTGGGGCGAAGAAAGTCATTATTTCTGCTCCAGCTGAAGGTGAAGATAAGACCATCGTCCTGGGCGTGAACGAAAAGGAATACGACCCCAAGACCCATCATGTGGTTTCGAATGCATCCTGCACCACAAACGGTCTGGCACCGGTTGTGAAAGTTGTGAATGATAAATTTAAAATCGCCCATGGTTTGATGACGACCATCCACGCTTACACCAATGACCAGAAGATCTTGGACATGCCGCACAGTGACCTCCGCCGCGCTCGGCGCTGCGGCGATGAGCATCATCCCCACCACAACGGGAGCTGCCAAGGCACTCAAGCTGGTTATCCCGGAGATGGCTGGAAAGCTGGACGGGTATGCGCTGCGCGTGCCCACCTCGACGGTATCGGTGATCGACCTGTCGGTGGAGCTGGAGACAGCCACAACCACCGAAGAACTGCGCCAGGCTTTTCGCGATGCAGCAGCCGGCCCGATGAAGGGCATTTTGGCGGCTGTGGATGAACCCCTGGTGAGCATCGATTACAAGGGCGACCCACACAGCACTTCGGTTGACCTGCCATTTACGATGGTGCTAGGCAAAGAAGCGGGTAAGTTTGCTAAGATCGTGGCGTGGTACGATAACGAATGGGGCTATTCAGTCCGGACCGCTGACCTGGCTGCCCTGATGGCGAAATACCTGTAACAATAGAACCCCTCCTGCCTCCCCCAAATCCACCTCTCGCTGGATTTGGGGGAAGGTGGGTCTCTTGAAGGAGCTTTTATGTTCAATAAGAAGACAGTTCGTGATATCGATGTAAAAGGCAAGCGCGTGCTGGTGCGGGTGGATTACAATGTCCCGATTAAAGAAGGCAAGGTTGGAGATGATACACGCATCCGCGCAGCGATGCCAACCTTGAATTATCTGCTCGAGCATGGGGCAGCCGTCATCTTGTGCTCTCACCTGGGGCGACCCAAGGGTGGACCCGACCCGAAATACTCTTTGAAACCCGTGGCTGAATATTTAAGCCAATTATCTGGGAAGCCTGTGGCGTTTGCCGAAGACTGCGTTGGGCCGGCTGCTGAAGCTGCAGCGAAAGCATTGAAACCGGGCAGCATCTTGCTGCTCGAAAATACACGCTTCCATCCTGAAGAAGAAAAGAACGATCTTGAGCTGGCAAAGAAAATGGCAGCCCTGGCTGATGTGTATGTGAACGATGCTTTCGGTTCAGCCCACCGGGCACATTCCTCAACCGAAGGTGTGGCGCGTTTCTTGCCGGCAGTGGCAGGTTTCCTGATGGAAGAGGAGATCAAGTACCTGGGACAGGCCATTGCTAATCCCAAAAAACCATTCGTGGCGATCTTGGGCGGGGCAAAGATCAGCGATAAGATCGGCGTGATCCGCAACTTGCTGACCAAGGCAGACCAGGTTCTAATCGGCGGAGGCATGGCAAATACTTTCTTCAAAGCCCAGGGATACCCGGTTGCGGACTTGCTGGTGGAAGATGAAGCGCTGGAAACCGCCCGTGAGCTGCTGCAGTTGGGCGGAACACGCTTGCGCTTGCCGGTGGATATGGTCGTGGCCGATAAATTTGAGGCAGAAGCTGCTTCGAAGACGATGCCAACGGGACCGGTGCCAGATGGTTGGCGGATCATGGATGTAGGTCCACAAACTGTGGCAGCCTACTCAAAGACGGTTGCCAATGCAGGTACCGTGGTTTGGAATGGGCCGATGGGCGTGTTTGAGTTTCCGAAATTTGCCCAGGGAACCTTCGGCGTTGCTAAAGCGGTGGCTGTTAGCAAAGCGATCTCCATCATTGGAGGTGGTGATTCGGTAGCAGCCGTGACAGCCGCCGGATTGGCTGATCAGATTACACATATCTCCACGGGAGGGGGGGCTTCGCTGGAGATGTTGGAAGGATTAGTACTGCCAGGATTGGCAGCGCTGCAAGATAAGTAGAGGGGGTTCCCCTCACCCCTGACCCCTCCCCCGCCGGGGGAGGGGAAACGAGGTAGGTCACACTCATTTTTAACCGAACCCAAGCTGGGCAGGGAAAAATGAGGTATTCTTTTGTTAAGGAAAAAAATATGCGCCAACCATTTGTTGCTGGAAACTGGAAGATGTATAAGACGGTTGCAGAGACCCGTCACCTGGTCTCAGAGCTTGTGCCGGGTTTACAGGCTATCGGTGGGGTTGAGAAGGTCATCTGCCCTCCCTTTACGGCCTTGATGGCGACGAGCGCTTTATTGGAGGGAACCGATATTGCTTTAGGAGCGCAGAATTTGCATTGGGAAGATGCAGGAGCCTATACTGGGGAAGTTTCGCCCGCTATGGTAGCCGAGCTGTGTAAATATGTGATCATTGGCCATTCGGAACGAAGAACTTATTTTCACGAAACCGATGATACTGTGAACCTTAAGGTGAGAGCAGCTTTGAAACATGGGCTGACACCAATCGTCTGCGTGGGTGAAACACTGGCAGAAAATGAAGCCGGTTGGACAGCAGAAGTAGTTTCCAGGCAGGTACGGCAGGGCCTGGCAGGCTTGGACCTTTCAATTTCCCGGGAAGGGAAGCTGCCGGTCGTGATTGCCTATGAGCCCGTATGGGCGATCGGTACCGGTAAGGCGGCTACTCCCGAAGGTGCCAATGCCGTGGTGGCTGACGTGATCCGCCCAGCTATGGTCGAACGTTTTGGAGAAGCGGGGGCGCAGGAAGTGCGGGTGTTATACGGGGGTTCAGTGAAGGGCGATAATGCGGCGGTTTTTTTCGGTCAGCCCGATATTGACGGCGCCTTGGTGGGGGGAGCGAGCTTGAAATCCGTGGAGTTTGTGAAGATCGTTCAAGCTGCTGTAAAGTAAAAAGAAGGGAATCCTTAGGTGAATCACCTAAAATTTCTATTGGGTGTCATCCGTGCACCTTTCCTGCTATTAGCTCCGGCGTGCGTTTTGGTTGGGGTAGGGACAGCCTTCTGGCAAACGGGCAGCTTGAACGGGTGGTATGTCTTGCTGACCATCATTGGCGGTCTTGGTGCGCACATCACCGTGAATGTATTCAACGAGTATTTTGATTTCAAGAGCGGATTAGACTCCAAAACGCAACGGACACCTTTCAGTGGGGGCAGCGGCACGCTACAAGCCAGCCCTGGCCTGGTGAGAGCAACATTAGCCCTGGGATGCCTGGTTCTGTTCATCACGGCTGCAATCGGAATTTTCTTTGTGTGGAAACAAGGGTTATTCCTGCTTTTGCCTGGCCTGTTGGGCTTATTCTTAACCGTGACCTATACAACCTTGTGGGTTAAGAATCCCTTTATGAGCCTTCTAGCTCCTGGTCTCGGCTTTGGGATTCTAATGGTGATGGGAACCCACTTCGCTTTGACAGGCACCTACACCTGGACGTCTTTCTGGGCAGCCCTCACACCTACTTTTTTGGTCAGTAATTTGCTGCTGCTCAACCAATTCCCAGATGTGGAAGCAGATCGAAGCATTGGGCGCCGGCATTTTCCAATCCGCATTGGACGTAAACTGAGCAGCAGGCTGTATGGGATTAACTTCTTGCTGACGTATATCTCGATCGTGGTAGGCGTAATATTCCATTGGCTGCCTGTTCCGACCTTGTTGGCGCTCTTGACTGCCATCCTGGCCTGGAAGGCATTTAAAGGAGCCCAAGAAAACGCTGAAAATATTCCAGCGCTGATCCCTTCGATGGGAATAAATGTGATCATCGTTTTGGTAACCCCCATCCTGCTGGCACTCGGATTATTTTTCGGATAAATCACCCCACAGGAGGTTGCCTGGGGATCGAATGGAACAGTTCTTAAACCAGTTTGACGGTTTTTTACTTTGCTTACTGTTCTTGGCCCCGCTCCTGCTGCTCCAGCGAGGACTGCATCGGGAAATCCAGTCCATTTTCCTGCTGATCACTCGGCGGGCGGATATTTCCTATGTGCTGTTTTCTCTTCTCTTTTTACCTGGGGTTTTTTTGCATGAAGTTAGCCATTTTGTAATGGCACGCCTGGTGGGGGTGCAAACAGGAAAATTTTCGCTGCTCCCCAGGCCGCTCGAAGATGGACGACTGCAATTGGGGTATGTAGAAACGGCCTCCACAGACCTGTTTCGAGATGCGCTGATCGGAGCTGCACCCTTATTAACCGGAGGGGCATTCGTTATCTATGCAGGTATCTACCATCTGAATGTCGATGCTCTTTGGGTGGGTCTGCAGAGTGGGGCTGCTCTTGATATGTTCACAGCATTGTCCAGCATCATATCTGGGGCGGATTTTTGGGTTTGGTTTTACTTTACCTTCACGGTATCAAGCACAATGCTGCCTTCGGCGTCTGACCGCAGAGCCTGGAGACCGCTGGCGTTCATTGGGGTTTTGGTTGCCGGTATGATCCTCCTGGCTGGGTTGGGAGGCTGGTTTCTCAATAACCTGGTACCCTACTTAAACCAGGCCATGCGCACTGCCGCAATCGTGTTGGGGATTAGCGCGGCGATCCATTTGGTTCTTTACCCGCCCGCCTGGGTGATCCGGAAGGTTTTGTCTAAAATTTTGGGTTTGAAAGTCCTTTAAGTGGTAAAATGACACGCGCTTATGACATTCCAATGGTATGCAATCCGATCGAAACAACGGAAAGAAGAAGTGGTGTGGAAACAGGCTCGCGACCAGGGATTTGAAGTCTTTTATCCACGGCTGCGGGTAAACCCGGTTAACCCAAGGGCGCGTAAAATAAGGCCATACTTTCCAGGTTATCTCTTTGTGAGAGCAGACCTGGAGTTGGTCGGTCAATCGGTCTTGCAGTTTATGCCCTATTCGAACGGATTGGTTTGTTTTGGAGGAGAGCCGGCGATCGTTCCTGAGAACCTGATCACTGCGATCCGTCAAAGGGTGGAAGAGATTGCCAGAGCAGGAGGAGAGAACCTGGATGGTTTGCACAAGGGAGACGTGGTGCAGATCAATTACGGACCTTTTGAGGGATTCCAGGCGATCTTTGATGAGAAGATAACCGGCAGTGAAAGAGTGCGGATTTTACTGCAATTACTTGATTCACGGCATGTTCCGGTGGAGTTAAGTTCAGCAAGTATTTCAAAGAAGAAGTGAGGCAGGGGTTATGAAGAAAGCATTCATTACAGGGATTACCGGACAAGATGGCTCGTACCTGGCAGAGCTGCTGCTCTCCAAAGGCTATGAGGTGCATGGGATGATCCGGCGAGCAAGTACATTCAATACTCGGCGGATTGATCACATCTATAACGATCCGCATAATGGAAAAAAGGTGCACTTATACCTGCATTATGGCGATGTTGGGGGCGCGGATAACCTGTTTGAGCTGCTCATCGACATTCAACCGGAGGAGGTCTATAACCTGGCGGCGCAGTCGCATGTGCGGGTAAGCTTTGATTTACCCGAATATACGGGTGACATCACAGGGTTAGGAACCATACGTATCTTGGAAGCGATCCGCAAGAGCGGGGTAAAATGCCGCTTCTACCAGGCTTCATCAAGCGAAATGTACGGCAGCGCACTACCCCCCCAAAATGAGACGACCCCATTCGAGCCCAGAAGCCCTTACGCTGCTGCAAAGGTATATGCCTACTGGATGACGAAGAATTACCGGCTAGGGTACGACCTGTTTGCAACCAATGGGATCTTATTCAACCACGAGTTACCGCGCAGAGGCGAGACATTTGTGACGCGTAAAATCACCCGTGGGCTGGCAGCCATCAAAGCTGGAAAAGCTTCAAAGCTGTATCTGGGAAACCTGGAAGCACGGCGAGATTGGGGTTATGCGCCAGATTATGTAGCGGCAATGTGGAAAATGGTGCAATCTGAAGCAAGCGATGATTTTGTCGTTGGAACGGGAGAATCACATTCGGTGCGTGAGTTTCTGGGTGAAGCGTTTGGTTATCTGAATATGGACTGGCAGGAATATGTGCAGATCGATCCAAAGTATTTCCGCCCGACAGAGGTCGATCATTTAAGGGCTGACCCAAGTAAAGCCCAAAAATTGATTGGATGGGAACCGAGAGTATTCTTCAAGGACCTGGTGCACATCATGGTTGATGCGGACTTGGAGCTGCTCGGGCTGGAGTCTCCTGGAGAAGGTCGCAAAATCTTGGAAACCCACCATGGCAAATGGCACCGGTGGGATTCGCAGGTTGTGAGCATGGATCGCTAAAATTACGAGTAAACAGATGCCATCTCTTCTTTTTGTTTGTACGGCCAATATATGCCGGTCTCCAATGGCGGAATGCTTAATGAAGGAAAAATTGGCTAAGCTGGAAAGTTTGACGGAGAATCCAGCTGAAGATTGGCGCGTTGAATCGGCTGGAACCTGGGGGATGGATGGGAGCGATATGTCAGAGAGAGTCCGGATTGTGCTCGAGGAAATGGGAATAAAACCTGGAAGCCATTCTGCACGCACGGTCACTGCCAAGATGCTGAACGAATTTGATTTAATCTTGACGATGGAGAGTGGCCAAAAAGAGGCCCTCAAGTACGAATTTCCTGAATCAGCAGGACGTGTATTTATGTTGAGCGAGATGGTCGGGGAGCGTTTCGATCTCCGAGACCCAATGGGCGAGCCCATTGATGAATTTCGACAGACAGCCAGGATCATCGATACGATCCTGAACCGGGGCTTTGATCGAATTAAACAATTTATTGGTGATAGGGAAAGTAGATGAAACTTCATTGTGTTTTTGGGGTTAATAGAGATGAGCAGTTATGCTCGGTCCATTGGACCAGGGAGGGCTTCCGCCATGTCGGACTCTGGCGATGATGTTGTTCTAGCCCTCGCTGTACAAGGTGACCAAGAGGCGTTTGGGATCCTTTATGAACGGTACGTGGGTAAGATATATAACTACGTATATTACCGGACAGGGAACCACCATGACGCCGAGGATTTGACGGCTCGCGTGTTCTATCGAGCAATCCGGAACATTGAAAAATATCAAGACCGCGGCTTACCGCTATCCGCCTGGCTTTACCGGATTGCCCACAATCTCATCGCCAATTGGCACCGGGATAAGAGCCGCAGGCCAGAAATCTTGCTCGATGAAGGTTTGGCTTCTTACCAAACCCCAGAACACCCGGAGGTGACCCTACTGCAGAACGAAGAGCGGGACCGGCTCTTGAAATTGATCCGTCATCTTCCACCCGAAAGGCAGCAGCTTCTGATTTTGAAATTCGTGGAGCATTTATCGAACGCTGAGATTGGGCAAGTGATGGGTCGCACTGAAGGAGCGATTAAGAGTTTGTATCACCGCACACTGCTCTCACTGCGAGATGAGCTGAGCCAATCGATATCAGCAGAGTAAAGTTGGTATGATTTATTTTTAATGGAGAAGAGCATGGCGCAGGCAGCAACAAAAAAGCGAAAAAAAGAAGAAGTATACGGAGAGATTGAGAATTTACTTGCGGGCACATTCAAACCCGTTTCGCCCAGGCAGACCTACGTGAAGGATCTCAACCGGCGTTTGTCCAATTACCCGACTGCCCTCCCTGAGATCATGTCTCCCCGGCTTCCGAGAGATACAGCAGGCGTAGTGCTGGTGTTGGCCATGGGCACGACGCTGTTGATCCTTGGGGTACGGGTCATGATCCCTCTGATCGCCAACCTGAATTCATATATCAGCATGCGGAGAGAGATGGGAGTCAAACAGCAGGGAGTAAGGGCCACGAAAATTATCATTGGGGTTTTAGGAATTGTTTAAAGGGTTTCACCTGCTGGGTGACGTTATCTTTTAAGAGATTACCAGAGATATGCATGAGCGTATCTCCAAAATCTACATCTTTGCCCATGCTTGCCAGGCACGGAAAATGATGATGAGCCAGGCCGGCCTGGATTTCAGCATCTTCGACGGAGACCCCAACCAGTTTTTCAGCCACAAAACGCGCACAGCCACACACGGCGTCGCGCTCGACAGCGACAGCGGTGATGAGGTGGGTCTGCGGATCAATCGTCAATTTCAACTCGGGTTGACCGAAATAAGACGCAAACTCCGCAATCAAGACATCCTGGTAGGTGATCCGCTGTATGCGGGTGAGCGCATAGTCGTGTTCGGTGAGAGAGCAAAGAGGTTTAGGCGTGGCGCAGGCAACTCCTTGTCTTTCCAGCCACTCACGCAGCTGGCGGGCAAGACCGCGTGGCAGCCAGGCTTCGCTGTCGACAGGGGCAAGCACAGATTTCGCTGAAGCGAGGCGGGCTATGTCGGGGAGGAGCTCGGCTACTCCCCGGTGTTCAGCAAAGGAACAAACCAGGTCCGCCTGGGGAAGAGAGGCGGGGAGGAAGTCTTCAGGATAATCAATAACCGGGGGAAAGATGGCCGGGGCATGCCAGGTTTCAATTTCCCAGTGAGATGGCTTGTGTGCCTGGATGTTTGCGATGTGACGGAGGCCGTATTCGGCAGAATAAATGGCAAGGATGCGCATAGTCTAATTTATTGAATTGAGAGCTCTTGAGCGAGGCGCTGAACGTCTGCGATCAAGTCGATATGGTCTGGAAGGGAAAAGGATTCGTCCACGCGCATGAGCAGGTGGCTTGTGATCTCATAGGTGGCTGGAGAGAGACCTGGCAGGGTTGACAGGTGGCGCAGGCGAACCTGGGCGCTGGAGGCGGGTACCGGCATCCCCTGGCGAGTCAAGTACTCAGCGATGAGGATGGAGGCAGCCCGGCGAGCGCAGACGTGTGCCCGGCCTTCGTTTCCAGAAAGGCGAGCAAGCCTGGCTTGTTCAATTTCATGGTGGTAAGAGGCTTGGCAGGCATCCATGCAGGGGACTATACCATAAAAAGAGGCAGACAAGAAAGGCCTAAAAAAATATTTTCGCGAAATGTTATAATCAGAATTAATGCGCAAGTGTGTGCAGATGAAAGCCCAGAATTGAAAAAAATATTAATTTGACGACCTTGCTGCGTATAGGTAATGAATATGGCTGGTGATATGCGAAAATATGCCCGGCAAACGAATATCCGTCTGTGGGCCGGGTTCATTCTTCTTTTGTTTTTGGTGGGGGGTGGGTTAATTTATTGGTTTTATGGCAGCCAGGCAGCTTTGTTGGGATTGGTATGTTTGGTGGTGGGTTTGCTGCCTTTGTTATTGATCTGGCTGATCCTGGTCGGATTGGAGTGGGTGGCAAAAAGGGGAGAATAATCCTCACCCTGGTCATCTTCAGAAGTGAGAAGATAAAGCCGGAGTAAAAATGGATCAGCGGATCATCAGAGATTGGGTAATTCGAGAGAAGAGGCCTGCAGGGAGTGGGCCTTTTCGCGTGCTGCTGCTGCTGCATGGGTGGACCGGGGATGAAAATTCGATGGAGATATTCACCAATGGCCTGCCCGCAAATTACTGGCTGGCTGCTCCGAGGGGAATTTATGCTTCTAATTTGGGTGGGTACAGCTGGTACAGCGATCAGGGGAAAACCTGGCCCTGGGTGGATGATTTTCGACCAGCGATGGAAGCGCTCTTCGAGCTTCTGACCCCAGATGATTTCCCGGGGCTGAGCTTGACCAGATCGATTTGATGGGGTTCAGCCAGGGGGCGGCCTTTGCATTTGCGCTGGCGTTTCTTAACCCGCAGCGCGTGCGGAACATGGCTGGGTTAGCAGGATTTATGCCTGAGGGAGGCGAAGCGTTGGCACGCAACCGGCCCTTGAGCGGAAAGCGGGTCTTCGTGGCACATGGCAGCTTGGATGAGCTGGTGCCTGTGGAAATGGGACGTACTTGTGTATCGGTGTTAAAAAGCGCAGGCGGTGAGGTGGCGTACTGCGAGGCTGAGGTGGGGCATAAGCTGAGTAAAGGTTGTGGTGCAGAGCTGAGAGAATTTTTTAGAACGGGATCATAATTGAGTCAAGATACCCTCGAATCGCTAAAAGAAATTGATCCGGGCGTTTTAGCAGAGATAGCCCGGCGAAGCTTGATTTTACCTTCTTTTGAATTGGGAGATTGGACCGTATCGCCGCTGGCTCATGAGAAAGTGATCGAAACGACCGGAGGATTGTTTGCCTTTACCGGGCAAGGGCGGGATGGAGACGAAAAAAAGGCCTGGTCGGTGATTTTGAAAATTATTCAACACCCTGTGCATGGCTGCGACGGGCCGCAGGATTTATGTTACTGGCAGCGTGAGATGATGGCGTATCAGAGCGGGCTGCTGGTAGAGCTCACGGAGCCTGTGCGTGCGCCGAAGTGCTACGGGGTCAGTGAGTTCGAGCCGGGGGGTGGATCTGGCTGGAAAACGTGAAGGAAGACGCTGAACCGGCCTGGTCTATCCTGCAATTCCAGCGAGCTGCTTACCACCTCGGGAAGTTCGCGGGGCTGCAGTTGGTCGAACGACCTGTTCACAAAGCTCCCTGGATGTGTGGGTCCCTCTTCCGCGGCTTTTATGCCGATGATGATTGGTGGGCAAAGTTCATCCAGCCGGCCTCACAAAATAATGCCTGGCAGCGTGAGATTGTCCAGACTGTGTATCCAGAGGCGATGAAAAGGCGGGTATTGCAGATTTGGGCGGAGAAATGGCGGTTGATTTCGGCAAATGAGCGCCTTCCGCAGGTATTCTGTCATAACGATGCACACCGGCGAAACTTGATGCTGTGTGAGGATAGGAATGGGCAGGAAGAATTGGTGGCGATCGATTGGGGTTTTTGCGGGTTTGGCGGCTTAGGAAATGACGTGGGAGAGCTGATTGGCACGAGCTTATCTTATTTTGCGATCGATCCGGCCCATGCTGACGAACTGGAAGATTTTGTACTTAAAGGTTACCTGTGTGGTCTGCGCGAGGCGGGTTGGGCTGGTGATGAACACCTTCCAAGGCTGGGCTATTTGCTTTCTCTGGCGCTCTATTGGGGTGGAACGCTGCCGTGTGAGGTGGCCCTGGCTCAGCCGGGAGAATCAAAGGTGAATCGCGAAGCGAAGTATGGCCGTTCGATTGAGACCTTGCTGCCTGGATGGTCTCGCCTGGCTGAATTTGCCCTGGAGCGAGCAGATGAAGCGCGTGACTGGATTGAGCGGATCATTTGATTAAGCTCACGGATAAACACTGAATTCACAGATTTAGGTAAGTATTCTCTGCATCATCTGGAAGACAGATTGATAGATTGGGGATGAATCGTTAATTCGATCAGAGGGCGACCGGCAAATTCAAACTCAGTGATGGATTCGTCTTCGGGGACAATGCCCAGGAGGGCGATGTCGAGAGAGTTTATTTTGGCTTGCAGGGCTGGGGGCAGTGCGCCGTTCAGGCGGTTGATGATCAGGTAGGTGTTCTCGATATTGATATTTAACTCATCCCGGAGGGAGGCAATCCGCTCAGCAGCGACGATCCCTCGCAGGGTGGGGTCGCTGACGATGAGGAGATGTTGCACATCGCGGGTGGTGCGGCGGCTGAGATGCTCCATGCCGGCTTCGTTGTCAATGACGATATAGCGGTAGTTCTTGCTGATGGCATCGATGACCTCCCGCAGGTTGTGGTTGACCGCGGAGTAGCAACCAGGGCCTTCTGAGCGACCCATGGCGATCAGGTCGACCTGGTCACCTTCGGAGAGGGTGGAGCGGATTTTATAATCGAGATAATCGTGTTTGGAGACGCCGCCGGGGAGGACACCCATGGCCGCACCGCCTTCCAGGAGTGAACCTTTGACCTGGGAGAGGAGGTCTTCGCGAATATCGCCAACAGTCCAATCCAGGTCAAGACCCAGGACCATGTTGAGGTTGCTGCTGGGGTCGGCGTCGATGGCGAGGACAGAGCTTTTTTGAGTCTCAATCAGGAATTTAATCAGCATGGCGGCGATGGAGGTTTTCCCGACGCCGCCTTTCCCGGCAAGTGCGATGGTGGTGGTCATGTTGAGAGCCTTTCAGCGATTTGCTGGGCAGCCTGGCGAAGAGCTGGGACGTGGCTGTAGACGGGGAGGCTTAGACGGTCAGCTTCCTGGACGGCCAGGTCAGCAGGGAGGAAACCTAAGACGGGCAAAGAAGGGGTTCCGGCTTCGAGGAAGGCGGCCTCTTCGGCATCCCGGACTTTATTTCCAACCAGGTACAGGCGCTGCAGGCCGATATCGTTAGCGAGGGATTTGATCTGGGCAGCTGTGCCAAGGCTGCGGCGGGTGGGTTCGACGACGACGAGCATGGCATCCACAAAATCAACCGTGGCGCGCCCGAGGTGTTCGACACCGGCGTACATATCCAGGATGAGGACATCATCTTTTCGGAAGAGAAGGTGGGTGAAGAGGGTCTTGAGCATGGCGCTCTCAGGACAAATACAGCCAGAGCCACCCAGGTCAACGGAGCCCATCTCGAGCAAACGCACTCCCTGGTGGAGGACACTGAAGCGCTCGGGGATATCGTCGACGCGCGGGTTGAGGAAAGAATCCACCGGTGGTGCCGGGTTTGGCGCCGGTGCGTTCTTCGATGAGCTGGTCCATCTCTGCGATGGGGTGAAGCTTTGCGCGGAGCTCGGGGGGAAAGCCTAATGCACCCGCCAGGCAGGGGGAAGGGTCGGCATCCACGGCAAGCACTTGACGCCCGGCATCGGCAAAGACCTGAGCCAGGAGGGCTGAGAGGGTGGTCTTTCCCACCCCGCCTTTACCCGTAATAGCGAGTTTCATGGTGGTATCCTTTTATTCATACAGCTTTCTTATGAGCGCCTCTTCACGCAGGGTGGTAACGATGGCTTGAAGGTTCAAGCCCTGGACGCAAGCGTGCAGGAGCGCATCATACACGGCAGAGGACCAAAGGGTTTTACTGGTCAGGACTTCTTCATCGTTCCATAACACCATTTGTACCAGGGTCTCGAGGGAGATATCCATGGTATCGATCATAAGCTGCTCGTTGACCCTGGCATTGCACATGGCGCAATCTCGACAGCGGCGAACATCCTGCTCGGCTTTGAGTAGAACCAGCTTGCGCAGCGAAAGGTTATCTCGCGGGATTTCGGTAGAGGAAGTGCCGTCCAAGAAATTTATGCCGGCTTAACCGCCGCAGCAACTTTTGGTTGAGGTGGAACAAAATCCTTGGGCAGCAGACCGGCCTCAGTAACGATGCGGGGGACGATCTCTTCCCAACCGACGGCCATGATATGCAGACCATGGACGGCTTGTTTGCTCTTAATTTCCTCGATCAGCTCCAAAGCAATCTGGACACCTTCTTCTTCGGCTTTGTCACCGGCTGCTTCCATGCGCTTCAGAATCTTCTCAGGGATGAACACTCCAGGGACATCGTTGTTCATGTATTGTGCTACTTTAAGCGATTTCAGAGGCGTAATCCCAACCAGGATGAATACCTTATCCAGGATGTTCCGCTTGGCCAGCTCGTTCAGCCACACTTCCAAGCCGTCTGGGTCATAGACCAGGTTGGTCTGGAAGAACTGGGCACCAGCGTTGATCTTCTTGTGCTCGCGCAGCGCCTGGAAGCGGGGTTCAGAGGCAAAGGGCGAGGCCGCCGCGCCGAGGAAGAACTTCGGTGGAAATTTGATATTACGACCATCCAGGTATTTATTCTCATCGCGCATCCGGCGCAGGATCCACAGCATCTGGATTGAATCCAGGTCCATGATATCCATGCGACCGCGAGGATTGGGAGACATCGACATGCTGTCACCCGAAAGGCACAGGATATTTCGGACGCCCAGGGCATTCGAGCCCAGCACCTCGGACTGCAGGCCGGTGCGCGTGCGATCTCGGGCGGCAATCTGCATGACCGGCTCGGCGCCGTTTTGGATGGCGATGGAGCTGCAGGCCCAGCTGGACATGCGCGGCGTCGCAGAGGGCGAATCTGTAAAGTTGATGCTGGTCACATACGGCTTGACCATCTGGATGTTCTCAATCAGCTTCTTGGTGGCAGTGGTGAGAGGTGGGGATACCTCGGCTGTGACGACAAATTCGCCGGCTTTCAAGTGACGCTCCAGCTCAGAAACAGGCTCCGTGTAAGCAGGGGGGTGATATTCGGCATCGCCCTGCCACCAGTCAGGCTGGCGGACCGGGCGAAAAACAGAATCCCATACGAATGCCCGATGAGCAGGGTCTTTGTTTACCATCCCGGTGACAAAGTACTTTACGCCAACTTTTCGAACCTGAACCACAACATCGCCCCAGGTTTCTCCGCCTGTTTTATCCCAATCGAGGGGAGGCAGCACTTCGAGGAGCTTCTCCTGGCGTCCCATGCGGAAGGACCGGTCGTAGATCTTATACCACATGCAGGGACGCGTCTCATCTACGTAGCAATTTTCCTCCGTAGAACCGCCGCAAGGTCCATTCCGGACGCCTTTTGGGCATTCCATAGGACAAATAAAAGCCGTTTCTTGTAACAGGCAATTTCCACACATCCGGCAGCCAAACAGGGGGCCTTTGACGATTTTTTCGACCGAGATTAAGAACCGGTTGCCGAATTTCTCCCGTTTGAACGGTGAGAAGGGGGGCTGCCAACGTCGTCCGGGGGTAAAACCAGGCATATCAAACCTCCAAAAAACCTCAAAATATTTTTACCAATAACTTCCGCTGTTCCCCCTATCTTTTGCCAGTATAAAGCACAGGATAGGGGGAAGGGATAAGAGTAAGGGGCTTAAAGGATATAATTAGTCCGGTATTATACCCTAAAGCTTGGGAAGCAAGTATTCATAGGCGGAAAGGGCAGCTTTGGCGCCCTCACCGACCGCTACCAGCACCTGTTCGGCATACGTATTGGTAACATCACCGGCAGCAAAGAGACCAGGGACATTCGTCCGGTTGCCGCAGTCGACGATGATGCGCCCCTGGTCATCCAATTTGACCAGGTCGGCAACCATTTTCGTATTGGCAACCAGAGCCATCTCAATGAAGATACCCTCCGCTTCAATATCTTTCTTCTTACCGGAAGGATCCTGTACCACAGCTGCGCGGGCAAATTGGTCGCCTTTGATTTCGACAACCTTTGTGCTTTCCAAGACGGTGACGTTTCCCGCGCTGGTCAGCTTCTTGCCTAGGGGTGAATTCAAGAAACCACTTGTTTCGCAAACCAGAAAAACGTGCTTGGCAACGGTGGCTAATTCGGCAGCCGAGCGCAGCGCAAGATCGCCATCGCCCACGACCACCGTCGTACGGTCAATGAACAGCGGTGCATAGCTGAGCGCCGAATAGCACAAGCCTTTCATGATATAGTCTTTTTCGCCGGGAACTTCCAGGCGCTTTTGGCGTGTGCCGGTCGCTACGATGACTGCGCGGGACTGCAGCTCACCACCACCTTTTGTGACGACTTTGAAGATATCACCATCCTTGGAGATTTTTTCAACCCCTTCCATGTGGCGGGCAAATTCCAGGTAATCTACTTCGCTGCGGAACTTGTTGACAATCTCCAAACCTCGAATGACCTGGTAATCTTCGATCCAGGGCAGGCCCAAGTGGAAGTTTGTCTTGCCACCCAGGTCCTTGGTCACTAAAAGAACGTTGATGCGTTTACGAAGGGCATAGATGGCAGCAGTCAGACCAGCAGGGCCGCCACCCACAACAATTAGATCGTACATAATTCACCTCGTGATCTCAGGTCAAAATGAAAAGATTAAGTGGCAGGCGCTTCAGGAATGAAGCCTTTTTCCATCATCATTGTGGTTAAATCACGCGAGCGTTTGATGATGGTGTGAGCATGCTGGTAACACTCGTCATAAGACTTGGTCAGGCGCGCCAGCCCCAGCTCCTGGGCTTTCATGGCCACAGCCGCGGCCTCACGCGGGAAGACTTCCCAGTCATCCATGTTGGGTAGGATGAAATCAGCCCTGAGCCGGTCTCCGACATGGTCGGCGAGAGCCGTGGCAGCAGCAAAGCACATCTCATCGGTAATGGTGCGAGCCCGTACATCAAGGGTGCCGCGGAAGATCCCCGGGAAGCCAAGCGAATTGTTGACCTGGTTGGGGAAGTCAGAACGGCCGGTGGCGACCACAACAGCACCAGCCTCCAAAGCTTCCCAAGGCCAAATTTCTGGTACGGGGTTGGCGCAGGCGAAAACGATGGCATCTTTGGCCATGGTTTTAATCCATTCGGGCAAGATGACACCAGGACCTGACATCGATAGGGCGATGACAACATCGGAACCTTTGATGGCCTCCGGAATGCCGCCTTCGCGCCCTTCGGCATTGGTGATCTGGCAAAGTCTCCACTTGTCCACATACTCGGCCTTGCGCATTTCAAGATCTTTGCGATGCTTGCCCAGGATGCCTTTAGAGTCGACCATGAGACATTTGGCAGGATCGGCACCCCAGCTAAACACCAGGCGCGAGATGGCTACGTTCGATGCGCCGCAACCTATGAAGGCGATCTTGATCTCGCTCTTTTTCTTACCGACGATTTTGATCGCATTCATCAAGCCGGCCAGGGTAACCGTGGCAGTACCTTGCTGATCATCGTGCCAGATGGGGATCTCGGCTTTTTCGCGCAGCGTGTCGAGAATACGGAAGCATTTCGGCTGCGAGATATCTTCCAGGTTGATACCGCCAAAACCAGGCTGGAGCATAAGAACTGTGTTGATGATGGCATCGGGATCCTTGGTATCCAGCATGATCGCCACGCCATCAACCCCACCCAGGTACTTATATAGAAGCGCTTTACCTTCCATGACAGGCAGGCCGGCTTTTGGACCGATATCCCCCAAGCCAAGAACACGCGTCCCGTCGCTGACAACAGCAACCGTATTCCATTTGTTGGTATGCTCGTAGACTTTCTCTGGGTTCGCCTGGATATCACGGCAGGGGGCAGCAACGCCAGGCGTATACCAGATAGCAAAATCATTGAAATCACGCACAGTGCATTTAAGGGCGGTCTCCACTTTGCCCCGATAGAATGGATGCAAGGCCATCGCATCCGCGGAGGGCTTCTTGGCTTTCGCAAGCAAGGCCTCTACATTGACCGGTTGATCTTTTTGTTTTAACATAGGATCTCCTTCTTTCTCAAATATGGATATATCGGAATTATCGGTGCTATTGGTTCAGATAGCCATCCGCGTAGATGACTTTGTTCAATAAGATTTGGGTTGTTTTCCATACGGCGACTTGCTCAGGGTCGTTCAGATCCACATCTTCTATCTGGGGTTCTTCCATGGCGGCGGTCCGGTCGGCAATCTTGAGATATAAGCGACCGAGGGGAGTGGAAGTGTCACGCTGCTCGATGACGCGGATGACTTCTTTCTGCTCTTTATCCATTGGGTTGGCGATCATCGTTTTGAGGCCGACGCCCATGAGCATGGCGCAGTAGGTGCGGTTGATCAGCGGGCGGTTTTCGATTGGCACGGCGTTGGAGACATTCGAAAGGCCGACGGAGATCGTTGGTGCAGGATCCCAGGCGTATTGCAGCGTGCGAATTGTTTCGATCAAGTGAGGACAGTATTCCTGGCAGCCCGAGACGGTCAGGACAAGCGGGTCGATGATCAGGTCTGACATGGGGAAGTCAATTTCGAGCATGCGCGGGATGAGCTTTTCAACGGCGATGTTGACACGTTCGTCAGCAGCTATTGGGATACCGCTGGCGCCCATCGTCAAAGCGATCAGGCGAGCGTTGTATTTCTTGGCTAATAAAGGTACTTTTTCCAGCCGCTCTGGTTCAGCGGAGGTGGAATTGATGATCGGCTGGGCTTTGGTAACCTTCTTCAAGCCGGCTTCGATGCCTCAACTGGTTGGTGGTATCGAAGCTGAGCGGGACATCGACAACGGCTTCGAGGATTTCAACCATCCAGGGGAAGACTTCTTCACCGTCCTTTTTCCGCGGTCCCAGGTTGATATCGAGAGCCTGCGCACCGGCCTCTACCTGCTTGACAGCCAGCTCCTGGAAGAATTGCGCATTCTTGGCGGCGAGGGCCTCCTTCACTTTTTCTGAGATGATGTGGATGTTTTCACCAATGATATACATGGAAACTCTCCTTCTAGATTTTTCAGGGATGTACAAGAATTTACTGGATGCATTAGTTCTGATTTACGTTTTCCTGCTGGCGTTCCGGATTAAAAACCGCTTCTACGGAAGGGAAGCTGGCCAGGTCGGTATGTGGAAAGAACAAGGCTGAGGTAAAAGCTTCAAAGAAAGAATTGTCGGAAGAAAGCTCGATGTAGGTCATGCGTGAAGCGATATCGGCGATTTTTTCACGGGCTTTCCAATCGAGGAGGGCAAAATAGGCACCGCGGATCGAGGTATTCCCCAGGAATTGGAACCGGTCCCAAGTAATATCGGGGAGCAAGCCGATCTGGATGGCTTTCTCGATATTGATATACTTTCCAAACGAGCCTCCGATCAGGAACTGCTCTACAAGCTCCAAAGGGACGGAGGCACTTTCTGCCAGGATTTTGAACCCGGCATAAATGGCGGCCTTGGCCCGTTTGAGATTATCAATGTCAACATCGGTGATGACAACATCTTGACCCTGGTCAGTTTCTGCGGCCCAGGCGATCACGTACTCCGCGCCGTGCTCTCCAGAGCGGATGCGCGGATTAATGGGGGAAAGGTTCAGGTTGATATGACCGGCTTTATCCACCACGCCGGTGATGAACAGCTCGGCAAGGGTTGAGATCAAGCCAGAGCCGCAAATGCCGCGCGCTTTCCCACCGCCGATGATGCGGTAAGTGGGCTCATAAGGATGGGGCGAATTGGCGGAGGCAACCCACACTTCTTCGATCGCGCCGCGCGTGGCGCGCATGCCGTGCAGAACACCGGCGCCTTCAAAGGCGGGACCGGCTGAACAGGCACAGGTCATCAGCCATTCGCGATCGCCGAGGACAATTTCTCCGTTGGTACCGATATCGATGAACAAGCTGAGCTTTTCGGTGTCATCCATGCCGCTGGCGTAGACCCCAGCGCTGATATCGGCGCCGACATAGCTGGCCACCCCTGGAAGGCAGTCCACCGTGGCTTCCGGATGGATATGCAGGCCAATCTCAGAGGCACGGATGGGGGGCATGTGATTGGCGACGGTGATAAAAGGCGAGAGGCGGATTTGGGCAGCCGGGATGGCCAGGAAAAGATGGGTCATCGTGCTGTTGCCGGCCACACAGGCTTTGACGATCTCCGCCGGGTCGGCATTGGCGCGTTTGCAGGCTTGCTCCACCAGGGAGTTGATGGTTTCCAGGATGCGGGCTTGCATTTCCTGGAGACCCCCATCCTTGGATGCATAGATGATGCGCGAAATGACATCTTCACCGCGGGCGATCTGGCCGTTATATTCGGCGACTTGCGCATAGACCTCGCCGGTCATCAGGTCTACCAGCCACAGGGTGACCGTGGTAGTGCCAATGTCTACGGCTATTCCCCATAGGGGCTCATCTTCGAACACCATCCTGGGGAATAACGCCACCAGGCGCTCCTTGAGCTGGCCGGCAACCGGGCTGCCGAGGATTTCGACGATGGCGGTGACTTCCCAATCTGCCAGGCGCAGGGTGCTCCCCAACTGGCGGAGCGTGGAAATGGACACATCGATCTGGGTCAGGCCAGACTGTTGGCGAAAAGCAGTCAGCAGGCGGCTGAGATCGTCAGTCTGGTCATCCAGGTGCGGCGGCTGCATGCGCAGGACGACACGACGCATGGTTTGATCGAGATCTGGATTGTAGCCAAAAGGGGGCGTGACTTCCGCTGCCACGCGGTCGGTGGTCAGGCGGCGCTCGATCTTTTCTTGGGGCGGGATCAGGATTGAGACATCGCCCTCGATAACGGTCTGGCAGGCAAGGGCAAAACCCGCATCGATATCTTCATTCGAAAGCCGGAGGGCGCTACGGCGGCGCACAACCCCACTCAGGACCTGCACCGTGCACCTGCCGCAGCGACCCTGCCCTCCGCATGGCTGACCGATCTCAACACCTGCCAGGTGAGCCGCTTCGCTGATGAGCGTACCGGTTGGCACCTGGCAAGGAGTTTCGACTGCGTCAAATTTTACAGTATGGACGGCCATGCGATTTTTATTGATTCAGGACCCCAGGAGGCGCCGATGCTTCGCATCGAATGAACCCCCCCTGGGATCTTCAGGTTGGCTTATAAAGCCATTTTTAAGAAGGAAGGAATATCGACTGCCTCCCTGGGCCCGACACGGATCTCCCAGCCGGGCAGCTCTTCTTCTAACTCACCGGATAAGACCGCGACATGCCCCGGGATGACCAGGCGCTTGCGGCTGACCTTATCGGCGATATTAAAACCGCGTACGGATTTTGCGATGCGCTCTGCGTCAAATTTACCGGCTGCCCAGGCCGTGAGGACGCTCATGCCCTCGGCATCGGTTACCAGCAGCCAGGCCGGCAGCCCAGAGCCTTCGACTTCATTGGCTACGCTGAAGTAGGTGATTGAGAAATTCGTGGTGACCAGAACTGGGTCTTCGGGCTTGGGAGAGTTGATCTCATATACGCCAGGCTGGACCTGGATCGGTTTTTGAGGATCGGTATAGATATTCTGCCGTAATACAAGCAAGGGATAAACCAGCTCGGGTGAAAAATGATCTAAAACGATAAAGCCCGCGTACTTGGTGATGGCCTGAGCTGCCGCCGCAGGAGTTTGGGGCAGGGCAAGGGTTGGGAAACCGAGCGAGCGGAAATTCTTTTTGACCGCCAGGCGGCGGATTTGGGTGTTCAGCGCCAGCTCTTCCCCAAGCGTTTTTGCGGCGGGATGCAAGACGAGGTTTTCGACACCTTTGGATTTTATTTTTTCGGTCAAATTCGCTAACTCGTCCAGGCTGGAAGCGGAAACGACCAGGGAGGCGGCGCTTGATTTTGCCAGGTCTGCCAGGGCTTCCCAATTATCGGGGCCGGCAGCGCACAGGAGGGGATTTTCTCCGGCCAGCAGCTGAAGACCCGCCGCGAGGACCGAGGGATTTTGACTAATGAGGATGAGCGGCTTCTTGGTCGCCTGGCGCACGGCCTTTACAGCCGAAGCGAATCGGGCAGGGTCACCGGTGGATGATTCAATCGCAAAGCCGTCCAGGGACAATTCGATGCCCACATAGTTGACAGAATAGACACTGGCAAGGCTGACCTGGGCTTTCAAAGTTTCAGGGTCAAGGCTGTCAGTATATTTAACAAATAGACCAGGACGGTTGTAGAAAGTCTTTTCATGGCGGAACAGGACCACCTCATTGCCAGCTTTCACTTCATGCCCGTCCGATTTCAAGCTGACCAGGCGAATGGGTGGCGCAGAAGATTCTGCAAGCTGGGTCTTGGCTTCGGGGGTGACGTAAGGACAGGCCGAAAGCTCAATTTGCTTGGCAGCCAGCTTCATGGCAAAAGCCAGGCAGGTTGGGAAGCCGCATTCTTTGCAGTTCGTCTGGGGGAGGAGTTTATAAATTTGGATGCCAGTGAGAGCCATAGGGTATTCTCCAAATGCAAATCAGGCAGCCATCAGGTCAAGAATGGCGGCTTTGACCTGCCGGATGCTTTCAGGGTGGCGCAAGACAACGATATCCGCACAAGACTCAAGCAGGGTCATGGCGGTGAGGACTTCCCAATTCAAGCCGCGCTGCGGGCCAATCTCCCCAGGTTTCAGGGACGCCTTCGCCGACTTTGGATTCTTTCGTCTTCCAGGCTTCAAAGCCAGGGGTAACGAGCATGGGGAGCTGGGTCATGGCATCACCCTGCAGGGCGGCCAGGCGCAGGCGCTCCATGGCAGAAAAACCATATTCGATGCCATAACCAAGCGCCCCCGTTGTGGGATCCATGATAACCCGGTCGAGCGGGAAGCCCATGTCACTGATCAAGATGTTTAACTGTTTAG
This sequence comes from uncultured Chloroflexia bacterium, assembly GCA_963754615.1. Classification (GTDB taxonomy): domain Bacteria; phylum Chloroflexota; class Anaerolineae; order Anaerolineales; family UBA4823; genus CAVVUF01. The sequence continues at coordinate 22,456 of CAVWGW010000015.1, forward strand.
CCAGGTTCACATCCATGGGGGTGCGGGCAGAGACCAGATGGTCGTTGGCCATGGCGGTGGCGACGATGGTGCGGTAATTCTTGTCCTCACAGACTCCCAGAAGGAGCTTCTCGCCTTTGGTCGCTTCGGCAATGGCCACCAGAAGGGTGTTGTCAAGCTCTGCCTGGCCTGGACCAAACACAGCCATGGGCAGCCCGGTGGCAGCGAGGACCGATTTCACTATGGAAACGGCTTCTTCAGCGCTGAGGGGGCTGCCGCTTTTCCCAACCGGGCTGAGCATCAGGACAATCATCTCCGCTCCGGCAGCCTCCGCAGCTTTTGCCCAAAGAGCCGGATCGTTGACAACCTCACCCCAGGCATCGAGCAGGATTTTCGACCAATCTTCAGGGCGAGTGGAACGAATCTCGGCAGCCACAACGGGGGTATTGGGCGTAGGATTTTCGAAGGACAGGTACGGCATGGACTTTTCACCACCGACGGTGATCGTCCGGGCGCGGGTACCACCTTGTGCCGGTGTGGCGCCGAGGGTGACTGCACGCACGGTTCCGGGCCAGGTATCTTTGGGGATTTCAACGGGCATATGGGTTACCTCCTAAGATTAAGACCCTAAGGGACTTTGAGTTCCTTAGGGTCTGTAAAAAATTGAACTTAGAACATAGAACTCCATCACCAAGGCCGGATGGGCGTGCTCTTCGAGCCAAACGAGCAGCTCTTCGACGGTCGTGACGCTGCGTTCGTCGGCGATCTTGCTGATCAATTCTGGGTCGCCTTCGCGTAGTGCGACCGCTTTCAGCTCTTCGGCCATGGATTCTTTGAGAACACTGCTCATCCAGACGACGCGCTTGAAACCGCCATCCGCAGAGATGAACTTCGGACTGATCAGGTAATATTTCCCGACACCCATGACACCCGGAGTCTGCAAACCACCGCCGGCCACCCCGGCGAGGGTGCTGAAAGTCATGCCCGCGGGGGTCATGGAGGCGTCTTCACGGCTGACGATCATCACGCCGTTGGCTTCGGGGATGAGCATGACAATGCACTCAAAGCAGCCGCAGGCGGTCATGGGATTTTCCATAATGGAATACATGGAAACTTCCTGCACCACGTCGTGAGAACCAATCTTGGCATAGTCGTTGGTGCCGGTCCAATAACCTTTTTGCAGGTCGACCAGCTTTCCAAGCTTGATGGGCTGGTTGGGACCGGTGGGGTTGATGCTGTAAGAGGCTTTGCAGTCCAGCCAGTTGTAAGCACCGCACAAGCCCAGGCGCTGCGGGCTGACCACGCAGACGTGGTTGGGGGCAAAGGATTGGCAGAGGGTGCAGGAGTAAAATTCTTCCACCTTATCATCAGTGAGGTCGGCCAGGCGCTTGTTGCGGTAGTCATACGCCGCGCGGGCCTTGGTGAGCCATTCCTGGAGCTTATTGGGATCGGTGTAGACGGTCACTTGAACTTTATCAACGATGGCGCCAAAATCGGCATGGAAGCGGGCATGCAGGATCTTGCCGAAGTGCTCGAGGTTGAAGCCCTTATCAGCGGCATTGTTGGAGATGCGGATCCAGGCGATATCGCGCTGGCCAATGTGCTGGATGCCGGAAGCGCCGTTGATGAAATAGTGGATCTGGCGCTCGAGGACGGGCTCGAAATCTTCCTGCATCTGGCGGCCGGCCACTTCAGCGACGATGCCGATATCCATGTGGCCTTGAGATGGGAGCTCCTCGAAGCCGGGTCCAACCACTTCCACTTTCCCATCCACGATGCTTTCAAGGGGAGCCATGTGCAGGTATTCGAAACAGCGCGAGTACTTACCGCCAAATTCGATGCGCATATCAGCTTTGCGGACCACTTCGCCTTCGAAGGCGGAGCCGTATGGAACGGGTACGGGTACCTCAGCGACTTTGACTTTGACGCCGCGGATCTCGATGCATTTTTGAACCAGGCGCTCGGCGCGTTCGAGGTCATCTTTGCCGTCAATCTTGTCGAAGGGCATGCTGACGACATGCTCGTAGGTGGTGACGCCGGTGGGCAGGATCTCGGGGATCACGGTATCGGCGATTACAGGGAATCCAAAGTTGATAGCCCCAGCAGCCGCGGCGTATTTGAGGTCATCGACTTCACCTAAAGCGAGCACAAAGGCAAAGACCCGGTTCTTATTGTAGACCAGGATGTCACGCGCTTGACCAGGCTTGAGTCCACCGAAGGTGAGGGCAGAGCGAGTGGCAAAGCCGAGGGCATAAATGGCGCTGATGGTGTCGGTACCGAAGGGAACCGTGTAGGTATCATAACCTAACTCGACGCCTTCTTCAGTCAATTGGTGGATGATGCTGCGACCATTGACATTGCCTGAAAGAAAGGTCAGGATGTTGCGTTTTTGCAATTCACGGACGATCTTGACCGCCACTTCGTTCGATTTGGCTGCCCCGACGATCGCAGCAAAGCCGGGCATACGCCCATCGACGAGCTGGATGCCCCAGGAGCGGAGCTGGATATCGTCGATCGGTCCATTCAGATGACCATCTTTCCCGTTGCCGGTATAAGTGGTGCCGCCAGCCAGCTCAAAACCAGGCATGGACTCCGGCTGCAAGCCATACACAAAGCGGATCGCCTCGATCGTCTCGGCAGCAATGAGGGTTGCCATGCCGCTGTCGAGGGTCTCACCGAGGTAGGGAGTCCAGTGGACTTCGGAGGGTGTGGGGTGGAGCAGGCGGCGGGCATGCTGGAGGACAGGTTGGAGCTGACCCAGGTTCTCAACCTGCTGACCGGTCATACCGAAGATCAGCGGGAGATAGTAGGCGGTGTTGGGGAAGGAAACCGGAGCTTCGGGTCCTTTTTCTTTAAGCGCTTGCGAGAGCATCACCTCGGCTTCGGTTACCAGGGCGTTGGCGCCGCGGATGGCACGTGTGGCAATATATCTTGACATTGCTTTACTCCTTTATTCGGGCAGCCCATAAATGGCGGCACGCCGCTCGGTGAGCGGGAGCGCTTCGAGCTTGAGCATTTGATCGTCGCCGCTGCGACCGAAGCGGTCAGGTTGATAATCTGCCAAACCGAGGGCGGCCCGCTTCTTGTCGATGTGATCCAACGTTAGGCGGATCATCTCATCGGGATCCTGGATGAACTCCAGCTTACCGCCGTACAACTTTTCCCAGCCTGAGCTGATATAGCGCAAGACGGCATCGCTTTCCGATACCCGATCGGGCATACCGCCGACAGGAGAAGAACCGCCAAAGATCACGTAAGCACCAGAGGCGACGCAGTAAGTGGCGATGGCAAGGGCTTTTTCGCTCATCCATTCCGGAGCAAGGCCAACGGCAGGGATCTGGTCGATATCATCACCCAGGCCGCCTTCTTCAACCATCTGGGTGAGGACGGTGAGGATGCGAGTGTTATCGACGCAGGAGCCCATGTGCAGGATAGGAGGAATACCGATTGTCTCGCAAACTTCGCGCAGGCCGGGTCCGACTTTATCCAGGCCAGCTTCGCCGTTCAAGAGACCCAACTTGGCAGCGGCAATGGCGCCGCAGCCTGTCTCGACGATCAAGACATCCTGCTTGAGCAGCTCCATAGCGACGTAGTTATGCATGTAGTCTTGCTTGCTGCGCGGGTTATTGCAGCCGACAATGGCAGCCACACCGCGAATCCGGCCGGACATAATGGCATCATTGAGAGGCCGGAAGGAGGCTCGGTAGCTGCCGCCAAGCATGTAGTTGATGTACTCGTGGGAGAAGCCCGGAACCAGGCTTTCACGTACCTGGGGGATGTGGGTGGCGCCACGATTTTTGTAATTATCGATAGCTGTTTTTAAAATTTGCTTGGCTATGGTGAGGGCTTTGTGTTCATCGAACTCGATGTGGGTGGCGCCTTTGAGCTGCACCTTGGGAGAGGTGGTGATGACCAAGGTGTGGAAGTTAGAAGCCAGGTCGACCAGAGCTTGCATGATGCACTGAACATCGACCACCATGGCTTCCACTGAGCCGGTGAGAATAGCGAGTTCCTGATGCAGGAAGTTGCCGGCAGCGGGGATACCCTGGCGCATGAGGATCTCGTTGGCAGTGCAGCAGATGCCAGAGAGGTTGACGCCCTTGGCGCCAGCTTTACGGGCATATTCGATGATCTCGGGGTCTTGAGTCGCAGCGACGATCATCTGGCTGAGGGTGGGTTCGTGACCATGAACGATGACATTGACCATGTCATCTTTAAGCACACCTAAGTTAGCTTGCCCAAGGATGGGGGCGGGGGTGCCGAAGAGGATATCGGCGATATCGGTGGCGATGAGGCTGCCACCCCAGCCATCGGCGAGAGCTGTGCGGATGGCGTGGCTCAAAATGTGTTCAGCATTCTGGTCATCGCCAATATGGGTGCGGTGCAGGGCTTCGACTACTTCACGATCGACGCCGCGCGGCACGACACCCAGGTCACGCCATAATTTCTGACGCTTGGCAGGAGCGCGTATAACGGGGGCTATTTCGCCGCGCTGCTGACCGAACTGGGCGATATAGAGGTCGGCCAGTTCGTTGGCAATCTCCTGGGGTGAGCGTTTTTCGATGGGAATGTTGTATTTGGCGGCGACGGTGCGCAGCTTGGCAACATCCCGAATAATATAGCCTTCTGTTTCGCCGTTGGCAACCGCCTTAAGGGTGAAAGCCATATCGCGTCCATGGTCGGAATGGGCGGCTCCACCGGCAGCAATGGCGCGCAGCAGATTGCGCGCCTGGATGGTATCAATGGTAGCGCCGCAGACGCCGGTTTGGCCATCTTTCGTAAGGCGGCAGGGTCCCATCCCACACATTTTGCAGCACATACCGCTGCCACCGATATTGCAGGGGACCATTTCATCCGCGCGGCTGAAGGCCGTGCCTATGCCTAATTCATCGGCACGGATGAGCATTTCTTGTGCAGCAGGGTCACTGCTGCGTTCTTCTTGGGTTCGTTTACCTTTAATCATCGCTTATTCCTCTATCTTCTTGGATGGGCTCATACCTGGGCACGGCCACAAGGGGCGGCCTGAATAGCTGACATTCTGGGAAAAACCAACAACCTGGCGGGAGGTTTCGAAAACCTCGGTGTGGCGAAAGAAAGGTTTCGCTGAAGAGGCGGTATCTTCTGATTGAACGGTGGCGCCGATCTCAACCGGGATCGTCCATTCGCCCAGGTAGCCAGCATTGTCTAATTTAACCGCGATTTCCAGGTCATTGACTTTCGTCTCGTCATAAGTAACCTCAACAACCTGGAAGCTGCTGCTGGCGTATACATCGATTACGCCGGGGGTTTCCAGTAAGATGCGGCGGATTTCGATGACATGATGATCGCCAAATAATGTGGGGACTTCAAAAGACTTCGTTTGCATGTGCACCTCCAAAATGGGAAATGGCTAAAGTTTCTTATTGTGAAAAATACTACAATCTAGCTAGTTTATGTAGACTTTGAAGAGTATACAAGCGGGCTGCCGTGCGGGTCAAGTGACGTTTATCACTAAGAATGTGATTATGTAACACCTCTAGAATTCGTTCTGCGGTTTATGGAGGCGTAAAACAAGATAGGTGACATCTCGCAAGTCGCCATCAGAGAGCATGAAATGATCCTCGAAAACACATTTCGTCTCGAAGCCCATGTTTTGGAAGGCTTTGATGATGTGAGTTTGGTCGGTAACGACTTCTACCTCGAGCAAATAGAGACCGCGCCGCTTGGCTAATTCAATCAAGCCTTGGATCATACGGCTGCCGACGCCGCGCTGGCGGTAATCTCTAGCCAGGAAAATCCGTACTTCAGCGCGATGCCTGGCAGGTCCTACTTTAAAGTGAAGGGTGGCATTACCGACAATGCGGCTGCCGACAACCGCCACTAAAGGCATGATCTCGTCGTAATTGAGGTCATCGATCCAGGAATTGACAATCTTTGGATCGTTTACGTCATCGCGCATGAAATGCTTATCTTCTAAGGGAACGGGCAAGAATAAATCCAGGAGTGCCTGGCGGTCATCCTTGGTAAGGGGACGGACTAATACCCGAGCTCCATCTTTCAAGGTGAAAACTTGCCGGTAGATGAGGTCATCTTTTGTGACCATATCAACCCTCCTCCTTCTATGAATTTATTGGCTCACGGATAGCCGCGGATTAGATTTACAATCATTATACGCTACACTCCAAGATAAGCAACTGCCTACGACCAGGCAGCAGCGAGCTGAATGCGCACGTCGATCAGCCTTGCAATGGCTTCTTTAGCGAGCTGGGTCATGACCCGGTAACCCATGAGCGGGTCTTTATCGCAGAGTGCACGAAGTTCAGGGGCGTCGATCTTGATAAGGCGAGTGGTTTGAGAGGCGCGCGCCGTCGCATTCAATGAATAGGGCTCAATGAGCGAGCTGAAGCCTAAGAATTCGCCAGGGCTGACTTCTCCCGCAACCAGCTCTTTGGGGGGTTTTTTCCCTTCGTCGTCCATGCTGCGATAGAAGAGATCGACAAGCCCATCTGTAACCAGGTAAAGAGCGTCAGCCGGACCGCATTCTTCAAAAATTTGTTCACCCTTTTCGAAGGTGACCGTATCAGAGATGATGGCAATTTCCTTGAGCTGATTGAAATCTAAGCTTCCAAAGAAAGGGTAACGCCTGAGTGCTTCTGGTGAGATCATACTGTAACCTCCTCTGAGAAACTAAAAGATGCACAGGGTCAGCAGCATCTTATGCAAGGGCTTCTTCTGTGCTTGGATTTGCACGCGTGGTGGCTAAAAGTTTCCAAACTGCTTCAACCACCCGTGGGATTGAAGATGCCACGGCGGGCGAGAGCTGCTCGGAAAACTCATAAGTATTTTCGGCTTCGATGGTGATCACCCAGATCTCAACCGGCAAGCTTGCCCCCATTTGCCGGCCGACAGCCAGGGCATTCTGCAGGGTGGTATCGTGGGATGAGCTAAGGTGACCTTGAGATAAATTTGGAAGCTGCTCGATGGAGAAAGCGGCAACAAACCCGCTGGGGTGATTTCTGGTGAGGGCCGCATCAACCAGGATGGCGCTTTCATAACCAACCATGCGCTCCATGAGGCTCAAGCCGCCCAAGGAAAGAAAATCGATTTCGACGGGCAGATCGGCGAGCAGGCTGGCGTACTGGTCGCGAAAGGCTTCCACGGCGCGCCAGCCAATGCCATCATCCCCCAGGATCGGATTGCCGAGACCGATAATCAGTGTTGCGCATCCTTCAGTCATCATTCGCAAGCTTGCTTGAGCACCTCGATCGGGTTCCCTTGAGCGTCTTTGATGGTGACCTGCAAGGGCATCTGGCCGGGCAGAGAATGGGTGGCACAGCCGAAGCAGGGGTCATAAGCGCGGAAAGCCATTTCGACCATGTTCAACAAGCCCTCGGTAACCACTGTGCCTTCTTTGATCAGGCTTTGGGCAGCTTTCTTGATCGACATACTGATGGGGGCGTTATTGTTGGTGGTTCCAACAACCAGGTTCACTCGCGTAGCAATGCCGCGCTCATCCGTCCAGTAGTGGTGGGTAAGCGTGCCACGCGGAGCCTCCACAATGCCCACCCCCTCGGTGGGTTTTTCGGTGGGGATGGTGCGGTAGTTGTCGCTGGTTATCTCGGGATCGGTGGCCAGCTCGACCCAGCGCTCAGCGGCATAGAGCAGCTCGATCAGGCGTGCCCAGTGAGTGGCCAGGCGCTGGTGGACGGGCTTCCCGCCCAGGGTGGCAAAGAACTTCTCATATTCTTCCTGAGCCAGGGGAGTGGCCATGCCGTCTGAAGCGTTAACCCGCGATAAGGGCGTGGCGCAATAGACTCCCGAATCCTTGCCATCAACAAATCCCTTCCAGCCCACTTTCTTGAGGTAAGGGTACTTGAGATAGCTGTAAGGCTCGACGTGCTCGGCGATCCACTCGGTGTAGTCCGACGGACCGTATTTACCCAAGCGTTTTCCATCCGGGTCGACCACGCTGATCTTGCCGTCGTAAAAGTTAGACTTGTTATTTTCATCCACCATGCCGATATAATGGGTGCGGTGCGTGTAGATATCACCAAGGATCAGGTCAACATAAGCCTTGTTGCCCAGGACGATATCGTTGAAGAGCTTGAGGCTGAATTGAGCGAACTCAACCGCCCAGCGGCCCATCTTTTCAATCTCCTGGCGCTGTTCTTCGGTGATGCCTTTGGTCAAGCCGCCTGGGATGGAGGTGCAGGGGTGCACCTTGCGCCCGCCGATCATTTCCACTACGGTGTGACCGTACTTTCGGGCTTGAATCACCTGCCCGCCGATCTCTAGCCCGACTTTGTGGATGACACCCAGGATGTTGCGCTCGGCAACCGGGGCATCAGGACCCATGACGAAGTCGGGGCCCGCAAGGGCATAGAAGTGGGTGGTGTGATCGGTGACATAGAAGGCGCTGTAGAGCAGCTCGCGCAGCATCTTAGCGGTGCGGGGCGGATCGACATGGTAAACTGCGTCGACCGCTTTAGCACCTGCCATGTGGTGCGCCTCGGGGCAGACTCCGCAGATGCGGTTGGTGAGGATGGGAATTTCTTCCACCTGGCGACCGACGCAAAAGCGCTCGAAGCCGCGCAGCTCGGGGATCTGGAAATAGGTGTTTGCGACATTGCCTTTCTCGTCCAGGAAGATCTCGATCTTGCCGTGGCCTTCCAGGCGGGTGATGGGGTCAATCGTGATTCTTTCCATATTTTCTCTCCTCAAGCTGGCTTGTTCAGCCAGGCGGATTTACTGGCGCGCAGCACAGACCCGGCCAGGTTGAAGCGGTAGAACATACCGGCGGGATCTGGAATGCCATCCAGGATGCGTTCGATCTCTGCGGGATCATTGCTGTCGATCACCGAAGCAACGGCAGACATCAGGCGGGCTCCGAAATCCACCACACCTTCTGCAGGACCATAACAGCCGATGCAGGGGCTGCCGGCAGCCGGGCAAAGAGCTTTGCAGCCGCTGCGGGTGGCAGGACCTGAGCAAAGCACGCCTTGCTCCAGGATACAGATTTCTGGGTCGATGGCAACATGCTGGATGCGCTTGAACTCCTTGATCATCTTCACGTCACGTTTACGGGCGCATTCATCACACACCGTGGAGTTGCCCGCACCGATCACGGAACCAGGAGGCGGAAGCTGGGCTTCGCCGTGCAAAACTTTGATGACCAGGTCGATCACGGCAGCAATCTGATGGGATTCGGGCGGGCAGCCGGGCATGTAATAATCGACATCGACCACTTGATCCAGGGTGCGGACGATGGGGTACATTGTGGGGATGTGCAGCTCACCTTCAGGAACAGTGAATGAAGGCTGCGGGCGCAGGTTTTGGGGATTATCGGTGGTGATGGTGGAGAAAGCGGTATCGATAATCTCCTGCGCGCTGCTCAAATTACCTAGGGCAGGCATGCAGCCTTCATTAGCGCAGGAGCCAAAGGCTACCAGGATCTTAGACTTCTGCCTCAAGAGCTTGGCGATGTGGGCGTTTTCGTCGTTGCGGATAGCGCCGTTGAACAGCGTCAGCAAGATGGATTGGTCAGGCATGGCTTCGACATCTTTGTACTTAGCGTCCATGGCCACAGGCCAGAAGACGACTTCGAAATTGGCGTCGACATCCAGGATTTTCTCATGGATGTTCAGGACGGCAATCTCGCAGCCGCCGCAAGAAGCTGCCCAGTACATGGCGAATTTCGGTTTCCCATTGGTTGCGGGGGTCATGCTGGCACCTCCAGGCTTTCGATAACCTCAATTTTTTCATTGGTGCTGGTTGGCCAATGCAGGGGACCCAAACTGCGGATTTCCTCTACGAGTGTGGTAATCTCACTGGCCAACCGGGCGCCTTCCGCAGCGCTGGCCCATACCAGCTTGACCCGCTGCGGCTCCACGCCCAGCTGGGCAAGCGTGCGGCGGAGCAGCAGGTAGCGGCGCATGGCTTTGTAATTCTGGTCCAGGTAATGGCATTCGCCAGGATGGCAGCCAGTGATCAGCACCCCATCAGCGCCGCCCGCCAGGGCTTTGATGACAAAAGTTGGATCGAGGCGTCCGGAACACATCAGGCGGATGAGGCGGATGTTGGGAGGATATTTTATTCTGGCTGTACCTGCCAGGTCAGCAGCACGGTAGCTGCACCAGTTGCAGGTGAAGCCAATAATGACAGGCTCAAATTGTTCGGTCATCTTTCAATCTCCTTTTCCAGTCTCAGGGAATGAGGCTCAACTGCTGGATATTATGGAGCAGCAAGCCATCCAACTGAGCCAGGATCTGCTCGTTGCTGAAGCCTGTGCCGCTGATGGCGCCTGCCGGGCAAGCTGCCACACAGGTGCCGCAGCCCTGGCAGAGGGCAGGGTTGATCTCGGATACCATGCGGTCAGCCAGGAAAAGAATTGCGTTGAAGGGGCAGAGATTGTTGCAGATGCGGCAGCCAGAGCACTTGTCTTGATCCACAGTGGCGCGCACAGGTTCCAGGGCAATCTCTTTCTGCTGGATCTTTCCCAAGACACGCGCCGCAGCCGCAGCTCCCTGCGACACGCTGCCAGGGATGTCTTTAGGTCCCTGGACACAGCCGGCGATGAAGATACCTTCGGTCATGGTGGCAACCGGATCAAGCTTGGGGTGCCGCTCGATCATCCAGCCATCAGAGCTGCAGGAGAGACCGAAGAGATGAGCCGTTTCTTTGTGATCGTGACGGGGCTCCAGGGCGGCTGAAAGGACTACCATATCAACTGGGATGCGGCGCTGTTTGCCGATCAGGGTATCTTCAGCCTGAACGATCAATTTTCCTTCTTCGCCAGGGCGGCGAGCCGCATCGGTGATTTCAGCCACGCGGCCGCGAATGAAATGGGTGCCTTCTTCCAGCAGTCTTTGATAGAACTCGTCATAGGCCTTAGCTGGGGTGCGCATGTCGATGTAGAAGTTGTAGACTTCGGCGCCGGTGCGCTCTTCCACTAGATGGGCAAACTTCAAGCTCTGCATGCAGCAGATGCTGGAGCAGTAATTGTTGTAGTTCTTATTGCGGCTGCCCACGCAGTGGATGATGGCGACAGACTTGGGCACCGTGACGCCATCGCGCAAGACGATGTTGCCGTTGGTGGGACCGGCGGCGTTGGTCATGCGTTCGAACTCCAGGCTGGTAAAGACATTCGCCAGGCGGCCGAAGCCGTATTCGCTGATCCGGCGGGCATCGAAGAGGTCGTAGCCGGTTGCGATGATGATATTGCCTACCTGGATTTGGAGGAATTCTTCTTTTTGGTTGAAGTCGATAGCGCCGGTGGGGCAGAATTTTTCGCAGGCTCTGCAGGTGCCCTTGAGGAAGTAAGTGCAGTTCTCACGATCGATGACCGGGTACTTGGGGACAGCCTGGGGGAAGGGGGTGTACACGGCTTTCCGATAGCCTAAACCGGCTTCGTAGACTTCATCGACCACCCGCTTGGGGCATTTTTCCTGGCAGATGCCGCAGCCGGTGCAATCCTTTATGTTCACAGAACGCGGTTTCTGCTTGACCGTTACCGTGAAATTGCCAACAAAGCCCTCGACATGCGTCACTTCAGCCCAAGTGAGCATGGTGATGTTGGGATGCACGCCTACCGAGACCATCTTGGGGGTCAAGATGCAGGCGGCACAGTCGAGGGTGGGGAAGGTCTTGTCGAACTGGGCCATGTGACCGCCGATGGAGGGCTCACGCTCGACAAGGAAGACGTGGTAGCCAGCATCGGCAATCTCCAGCGCAGCCTGGATGCCGGCGATGCCGCCGCCGACGATGAGAGTATCGGGATGAATGGGGACGCGCAGCGGCTCCAGAGGCTCATGGAAGATCACCCGCTCGACACCGCCTGAGATGATGGCTTTGGATTTTTCGGTTGCAGCGGCATGGTCGGTGTGGACCCAGGAGGCTTGCTCCCGAATCGAGACCAATTCGCATAGATAAGGATTTAACCCAGCGCGCATACAGGCGGTACGGAAAGTCTGTTCGTGAAGATGTGGGGAACAAGCTGCCACGACAACCCGGGTCAACCCGAGCTCTTTAATATCTTTCTCGATCAGCTCTTGACCGAGGCTGGAGCACATGAATTTGTAATCGCGGGCGATAACCACCCCGCGGTGCCCCAATTTTTCGGCCGCCCACTTGGCAACATCTTCAACATCTACGATACCGGCGATATTGGTGCCGCAGTGGCAGACATAAACGCCAATTCTTTGTAGGGGAGTCTGGTTTTTGTCCATTGCTTATTCCTCCTGCGACATGCGCGGCATAGGAAGCTCTTCCTTCGCTGGTCGCTTCTTCTTCGGGGGTTCTTCCTCAACCGGGACTTCGACTCCGATCTTTGCGAGAGCCGGGCGAGCATCCACCAGCTCCTTGCCAATCCCAAGCTCTTTGGCGCCCATTCCCAATGCCAGGCCGATCATCTGCGTGAAATACAGGACCGGGATATGGTAGTTGGTCTTGTAGGCCTTATTGACATTTTCTTGATAGGCATCCAGATTCAGCTGGCACATGGGACAGAGGGTGACAATCACATCGGCCTGGTAATCAGCGGCATTGTGGAGCAGGCGGTTGAGCATATCCAGGGCAACTTTATCGCTGATCTGGGTCATATGCCCACCGCAGCACTGCGCCTTGAGGGGGAAGTCGACGACCCGGGCACCCAAGGAACGCATCAGCTTATCGAGTGTTGTGGGAAATTCGTGATCATCAAAGACACCCTGGAAGGAGGGGCGGACGATCAGGCAGCCGTAATAAGGCGCGATGTTCAAGCCTTTAAGCGGGTGGGTGACCTTTTCGGCGATCTTATCATAACCGACATCATTGACAAAGATATCGAGCAGGTGGCGCACCCGCATGCTGCCCGCATCGTAGTGCATACCGCCAGCAGCCAGGGCGATGTTCACTTGTTCACCCAGGTCTTTATCAGTAGCCAGGTAAGTCTCGGCCTTGCTCAAATTTAGAAAACAGGCACTGCAAGGGGCAACCAGGTGCTTGTCACTCCCCATTTGTTTGGCAATCGCCAGGTTGCGGGCGACCAGGGCATAGGAGGCCAGTTTGTTCAGGGCGATATATTCGGTTGCGCCGCAGCAGTTCCAATCATCCAATTCATTGAACTTGATACCGAGGGATTTGGCAATCGCCATGGTAGAAACATGGTAGGCACTGGCGTTGCGCTCCAGAGAACAGCCGGGATAATAACTATACTCCATCTTGCACCTCCAATTCCTTGGCTTTGTTCAGGATGGCTTTCAGCGAGTTGATACCTTTGATGCGCTTGGGGGTCAAGCCCATGCGGTCTCTGCGCATCATATTGAAGCCCATTGGCATCATCTTTGCCATGCCCAGGGGATGGTGTGCCAGAAGGTAGACAGTCGCCAGCCCTAGTTCGAAGCTGCGACCGTAGTTTTCCATAAAGTCAATGAAGGTTTGGGAGAAATCCTTGGCTTCTCTGGCGGTGGAGGCTTTATACTGACCATCTTTAATGGAAAGGCGCTTGATGGTATACATCAGGTCAGTGACGTGGATATCTTGAGGACAGCGCACCATGCAGTAATAACAGGAGACGCAGTACCAGGATGTATTGGCTTTCAGGACCTCATCCCGCATACCGGCATTGATCATTGCAAAGATTGCCCGGGGGGTGTATTCCATATCCGCACTGGAAGGGCAGGAGCCTGAACAAGTTCCGCATTGAATGCAGCGTTCCAGATGAGACTCGCCCGGCGTAGCCGCCACAACTTCATCAAAGAATGTAGGCGCTCGCGCTTGCGTAGGGGCATGTGCCATAAAGACCTCCTTTATTGAGTTAATAAATTAAGCCGGGGGAAACCGGTTGGGGAGTGAGGGATCAGAATGCCGATCAAGTAGGTTTTATTTATAAGCACTCTGTAAAAACCTGGGAAAAGGATGTTAATAAGTCATTTTTCTGTGAACTACATTAAGGCGAAAAACGGCTGATTAATTATCGGGTAAACAAAGTTTATAATCTAGTGACAAACTACATACACTGGTTGTGACAAATGTCACGGTAAGCCACTTTGACCACCTTTACTTGTTTAAATGGGCATGCTATACTCGTACAAGTAAAACTTGCACTCAGAAAGGAACTCCATCTCATGTCACCCTCAAAAAATATAAAAGAAGGGCTCGAAGGACAAGCCATCAACACCCTCCGCTTTCTATCCGCGGATATCGTGCAGAAAGCGAATTCAGGCCATCCTGGGCTGCCCATGGGCACAGCCACGCTGGCTTATGTGATCTGGACACGGCATTTAAATTACAACCCTCGTAATCCTCACTGGGCGAACCGCGACCGGTTTGTCTTATCAGGAGGGCATGGCTCAGCCCTGCTGTATTCACTGCTCCACTTAAGCGGATACGATGTTTCGCTGGAAGATTTGAAAAGCTTCCGGCAGTGGGGGAGCATCACCCCTGGACACCCAGAATATGGTTTAACGCCCGGGGTAGAGGCGACGACCGGGCCTTTGGGGCAGGGATTGGCAAACGGGGTGGGCATGGCGGTGGCAGAGGCGCACCTGGCGGCAGAATTTAACCGGCCTGGTCACAAGGTGATTGATCACTTTGTGTACGCCATTGTCACGGATGGAGACTTGATGGAAGGGGTCGCTTCCGAAGCGGCCTCACTGGCGGGACACCTGGGACTGGGTAAATTGATCTACCTGTATGATGATAACCGGATCTCTATCGACGGGAGCACCGACCTGGCTTTTACGGAAGACCGGGCTGGGCGCTTCGCAGCTTACGGCTGGCAGGTACTGCGGGTGGAGGATGGGAATAACGTGGAGGAGATCGATGTGGCGATCCGGACGGCCAAGCAAGATCCACGCCCATCGCTGATTCTCTGCCGGACTCACATTGGATTTGGCCTGCCGACACGGCAGGATACGGCGAAGGCGCATGGAGAACCGCCGGGTATGGAAGAATTGAACGGCGCTAAACAGAATCTGGGTTGGCCCTTGGAACCGAGCTTCTATATCCCGGAGGAAGTGCTGGTGTTGTTCCGCCAGGCAGTGGAGCGCGGCAAGCACCTGGAGGCGGCTTGGAAGGCAGAACGGAAAGCGTATCGAGAAGCTTATCCAGAGCTTGACCGGGAACTGGAGCGGCGGTTAAACGGAGAGCTGCCGGAAGATTGGGAAAAAACCATCCCGGTTTTCCCGGCCGATCCGAAAGGTATGGCGACCAGAGCGGCATCGGGCAAGGTATTGAATGCGCTGGCAAACGCCATCCCAGAATTGATGGGAGGATCGGCGGACCTGGCCCCTTCAAACAACACCTGGATCAGCGGCTTGACAGCCTTTCAGAAAGCGACTCCCGAAGGCAGGAATTTCCACTTTGGCGTCAGGGAGCACGGTATGGGGGCGGTGGTCAATGGCATGGCGGTGCATGGGGGTGTCATCCCTTATGGGGCGACCTTCTTGGTTTTCTCAGATTATATGCGCGGGGCACTGCGGCTGTCTGCGCTTTCACATTATCCCAGCATCTGGATCTTCACGCATGACAGCATTGGCTTGGGAGAAGATGGTCCGACTCACCAACCGGTTGAGCATGTCGCTGCGCTGAGAGCCATCCCGAACCTGGTGGTCCTCCGGCCGGCAGATGCCAACGAGACCGCCGAAGCCTGGCGAGTGGCGATTAAACGGCGCCAGGGACCAACGGCTTTAGTCTTGACCCGCCAGGCAGTGCCGGTTTTCGACCGGCAATCGTTGGGGGCAGCTGAAGGCTTGCAGCGTGGGGCATATGTGCTGGCGGAATTTGGCCAGGGAACCGCGGATATCCTCTTGATGGCTTCTGGCTCGGAAGTGAGCCTGATCCAGGAAGCAGGTGTGCGCCTATCGGCTGAAGGGCTCAAGGTGCGCTTGGTATCCTTCCCGAGCTGGGAGCTCTTTGCGGATCAAGATGCAGCCTACCAGGAGAAGGTGCTGCCTGCCAACATCCCGGTGCGTTTGGCCGTGGAGGGCAGGTGTATCCCAGGGCTGGGAGCGCTGGACCGGCAGCCAGGGAGCGATCCTGGGCGTCGAGCGTTTCGGGGCATCGGCTCCCTACCAGACCATATTCGAGCAATATGGGCTGACGGTGTGCAACGTAGTGGAATTAGCGCATTCCTTATTGGCTGGAAAGCAAAAGTGAGACCGATATGCGAGTGGCAGTAGCTTTCGACCATGCAGGTTTTAGCTTGAAGCCGGTTGTTTTGGAGGCAGTCACCGCGGCAGGCGACGAGGTCCTTGACCTGGGAACAGACAGCCTTGCGCCGGTGGATTACCCGGATTTTGCTGAAAAATTAGGACGTGCCCTGCAGGAAAAAAGAGCTGAGCGCGGGATCCTGGTGTGCGGCTCGGGAGTGGGGGCGTGCATCGCAGCCAATAAGCTTAAAGGAATCTACGCCGGGCTTTGCCATGATACCTATTCGGCCCACCAGGGCGTGGAGCATGATGATATGAACGTGCTGTGCCTGGGGGCGCGCATCATCGGGCCGGAGCCGGTAAAAGAGATCATTGCCGCGTTCCTGGGAGCCAGGTTTACTGCGGAGGAGCGGCATGTGCGCAGGGTGAGCAAGATTCGTAAATTAGAACAGACCGGGTAAACCGGTGGAAGGGAAGGTCTTTCATGGGTAATCCGATTGATGATCTACATGCCTTGGGGCAATCGATCTGGTATGACAATATCTCTCGCAGGCTGCTTGAAAACGGGGTGTTAAAAACGATGATCGAGCAGGGCGAAATCCGCGGGATCACCTCGAATCCCTCGATTTTTCAGAGCGCGATTGCAAAATCTAAGGAATACGACCCAGCCCTGGTGACAATGGCCTGGGCAGGCTACCCGGTAGGTCAGATTTATGAAAGCCTGGTGGTTGAAGATATCCGGGCGGCAGCTGATTTATTTTTACCGCTGTACCGGCAAACAAACGGGGGGGATGGGTATGTTAGCCTGGAGGTCAGCCCGCGGCTGGCACATGAGGCAGCAGAGACGCTGGAAGAGGCGCTCCGTTTATGGAAAGCGGTGGAAAGACCGAACCTGATGATCAAGATCCCTGGAACACAGGAGGGATTGGAGGCGGTCAGGAAGGCGATTGCGGCAGGCATCAACGTGAATGTGACCTTGATCTTTTCGCTGGAGCGCTACCGGCAGGTGATGGAGGCGTACCTTTCGGGATTGGAAGAGCGTTTGCGTTTACAGCAGCCTGTTGATAGGATCGCCTCGGTGGCATCCTTCTTCGTCTCGCGCATGGACAGCAAGGTCGATAAGCTCCTGGAAGCACTCATCCACCAGGGAGGTGAAGGAGCTGAAGCAGGACGGATGCTCTTGGGGAAGGCTGCCATTGCCAATACGCGCCTGGCGTACCAGGAATTTCGCAAGGTATTTTCGAGCGAGCGGTTCCTGAAACTGCAAACGCAAGGAGCCAGGCTCCAGCGCCCGTTGTGGGCCTCAACGAGCACCAAGAATTCGGATTTCCCGGATACGATGTATGTCGATCAATTAATTGGCCCAGATTCGGTCAACACGATCCCGCCGCAGACCCTGGAAGCCTTCAAAGACCACGGGCAAGCGCAGCTTAGGATCGAAGAAGACTTGGTGGGGGCTAAGGCGGTTCTCAACAGGTTGGAAGGGTTTGGGATATCGATAAAGCGGGTGACAGATGAGCTTGAAAATGAGGGTGTAAGAGCTTTCAGCGAGGCCTTCGAAGCCTTGTTGTTCACCCTGGAGAAGCGGCGCGGGGATGCACAGCGGGAGCTGGGCAGCCTGGCTGAGCCGGCAGCCCAACGTGTGCGGGAATTCCACTCCCAGCAGGTGCCGAAGCGTTTGTTTGCTGGAGATGCCAGCCTATGGACGAATGATCCAGCCGGACAGGCAGAGATCAAGAAACGGCTGGGCTGGCTGCAGCTGCCCGAAACCAGCCGCGCACTGATCCCTGGCCTGGAGCAATTCAGCCGGGAGGCGCGGGAAGCTGGTTTAACGCATGCCATTTTATTAGGGATGGGGGGATCGTCCCTGGCGCCCGAGGTTTTGCGGGAAGTGTATGGTGCTCCCCAAGCTGGGCTGGAATTGACCATCCTTGATTCAACAGATCCAGCGCAGGTACGGGCAACAGCCAGGCTTGTTCCGGTTGAAAAAAGCCTCTACATCGTTTCTAGCAAATCGGGTGGGACAGCTGAAGTCAACGCCTTCCTGGATTATTTTTGGGATCGGGCGAAAAGAAGGGTAGGAACCCAGGCCGGGCAGCACTTCGTGGCGATCACTGATCCGGGCACATCCTTAGAAAAGCTAGCAAAGGAACGCGGCTTCCGGCAGGTTTTCCTGGCCGATCCATTGGTGGGAGGGCGCTTTTCGGCGCTGACCGCCTTTGGCCTGGTACCGGCAGCCTTGATGGGTATAAACCTCGAGAAGCTCCTGGGCAAGGCGGCCTGGATGGCCCGGCAGTGTGCTGAAGAGGTGCCGGCAGGCAGGAATCCTGGGCTGGTGCTGGGGGCAATCTTCGGAGAGGCTGCATTACACGGAAAAGATAAGCTGACGCTGGTGACGGACGGACTGTTGGATTCTTTTGGGGCGTGGTTGGAGCAGCTGATCGCTGAAAGCAGCGGGAAGTTGGGAAAGGGGATTGTGCCCATCGATGGGGAGCTGTTCAGCATGCATACCCGGTATGGGAAAGATCAACTCTTTGTTTACCTGCGCAGCGAAGGCACCCACGACCGGGTGATTGAGCATTTACGCAAGAAGGGGCATCCGACGCTGGTGCTGGAAGCAGTGGAGAAAGATGACCTGGCGGCGGAATTTTACCGCTGGGAGATCGCCACCGCGGCAGCCTGTGCGATCCTGGGGGTCAATGCCTTTGATCAGCCGGATGTGCAGGATAATAAAACCCGGACGGTCAACAAGATCCGAGCATACCAACAGGATGGTAGTTTTGATGAAGGAGAGCCAGCCTGGGAAAGCGAAGGAGTGAAATTATTTGGGGATTTATCACTCCAGAATACGACCACCCTGGCAGAAGCCCTGGAAACCTTCTTGGCGCAGGCTCGTGAAAATGATTACCTAGCTATCAATGCTTACCTGCCGCGCAATCCTAGCACAAAGGCCCTGCTCAAAGGGCTGCGCACAGCGCTGCAGGCTGATACCGGGTTGGCAACCACCTTGGGTTTTGGTCCCCGGTTTTTGCATTCGACAGGCCAGCTCCATAAGGGCGGACCGGCGCATGGCATCTTTCTCCAAATCACTGCTGCTCCAGAAAAGGATCTGCCCATTCCAGGAGAAGGGATGACCTTTGGCACCCTGGAACACGCCCAGGCTTTGGGAGACCTGGAAACTTTGCGTATCCGCGGCAGAAGGGTTATGCGCATGCATTTTGAGGATGTCAAGAGGCTGGAAGCACTGGTAAAGAACATTCGATAACGAGCCATGAGTGCGAAAACGGGTCCAAGCGCACATGCTCAGCCAGCACCATCTGAGCTGAGGGCTTTTCTGGATGCATACCTCCCGGCTACCGTCCTGAGCAGGCTGGGTGGCGATATTCCTCCAGAGTTGGGGCTGTATCGAGCGGAGGCGCTTCTGGAGCTCGACCGGCTGCACGAAGCACAGGCATGCCTGGAGAGCATTATCTCTAACTTAATGGGGGAACAGCTGGCAGAGGCAGAGCGTTTGCGTTCCATTATGTATCTCCGGGCAGGCAGGGTGGACGCGGCGATCCTGGTGGCTCTGCATGCAGCCAGCATTACAAAAGATGTGGACTTAAAAGCTGCGGCGCTGGGCTGGAGCGCAGTCGGACTGGTGCAGAAGGGCTGCCTGGGGATGGCGGAAAAGCAGCTGCCGCGAGGCGATTGAAATGGCTCCGAATGCCTCGCGCCTGCTCCAGGCGCAGGCCAGGATGTACCTGGAGGTGGACCGGCGCCTGGAGGCACGGGATATTTATACGCGCATGCGCTCCCAGCCTCAAACCTGGGCGCAAGTGCACGGAACTTGGGGGTGCAGCCAGCTTGCCTACCTTCTCGGGGATTTCGACGAGGCCAACCGGCTGGCAGAAGAAGCGCTGCTGGTTTCAAAAGAGATCATCACGCCCTTATTTGTGCAAGGGAAGATTGCGCTAGCCAGCGAAGATCACGAGAAGCTCGCAGGCATGGTTGCCCTACTAAAGGAGCGCAGCCTGCTAGCGGAAAGCCTTGGAGATTGGCAGTCTGAGCTAGATTGGATGCTCTGCAGGAGAGGCAGAAGTGGTCGACGAAAACGGCTGCCAGCTTTTCCCACCCTGGTACAGCGCAAGGATTTTTGTGGTCCAGCGGTTGTGGAATTGGTCATCCGATATTGGCAAGGGAGAGCGGCTTATTCGAACGACTACATCGCAGAACAGATTATGTTTCCTCAAGTAGGGACGCCTATTTACCGGATGAGAGAATTTTTTCACCTGGTAGGGTTCGAAACCGTGCGGGCATGGGCGCCAGTAGAGAAATTGAAGGCTCTGATTGACGCAGGCTTTCCGGTGATTATCCAGGAAGAATTTTCGAATACCGCTCATGTGGCGGTGGTCATTGGATATGATGAAGAAGCCAAGAGTATTGAGCTGCAAGATCCGATGACCCACATCGTCACCCGTACGACCGAGCAAGAGCTTAAGCGCTTACGCTGGATCTACCGAGATGGGGCGTTGATCGCCTACCCACGCGGCCGGGGACACGAAAAGACTCTCCAGGCAATGGGGATCTACGACAACCTGGCTTTGGTATGGTGCGACCAAGCCATCCTGGCGCTGGACCAAAACCGTTTTCAAGCAGCCATCGAGCAAGCCGAAAAAGCGGTAAGAAAAAAGCCGGAGCTACCTTTGGGTTGGGTGATGCTCTGCCATGCCAAATTGGAAAATTGGAAGCAGAGCAGCTTCACGAGAAAAACTTCAGCAAATGGATTGTCCAGGCGGCTTTCTCAGCAGGTTGAGGGAATGGCTGATGATAGGAGAGCGAGTTTTTATATTTCTTTAGAGCAGGCGGGCAGCCAATTCACAGGGGAAGGTTTCGTTTTTCAGTTTGAAGGCAGTGGGGCTTTGCTTGATCACAACCTCCCGCAGGCGCTATCTGCTTTCCAAAGGGCTATCGAAAAGAGCCCGCAAAATGCGCGTAATTATGCCAATTTGGCAGAGGTTTACTTCGGCACTCGGGAATTTGAGAAAGCTTATGAGGCAGCCTCCCAGGCAATCGAGCACGACCCGGGGTTGCCTGCCGCGAATATCTGGATGGCTCGCACCCTGGCAGCTCTCAACGGCGAGCAGGCTGACCATTATTCCCGCATGGCAATCGAACTCAATCCGGATGGGTGGATGGCCCACCTGGCGTTGGCGGAAGCGCTTTTTCAAGAGGACAGGTTCCAGGATGCCCGGCAGGAGGTGGAGGTGGCATTCACTTTGTCCCCAGGCCAGCGAGAGGTGGCTGTCTTGCGGGCGGTTCTTTTCGAAAAGATGGGCGAGCCGGTGCGCGGTGCGGAAGAACTTCAATCGATCCTGGAAGAGGGTGAAACGCTTGAGCCCGTCTACCAATACCGGGTTTACCAGGCGCTGGCGCGGATTGCCTTTGAGGGTGGTTTGTTTGTGGAGGCGATCGAATATCTCAGCCGTCTCCTAAGGATATCTGAAAGTGATGCCTGGGGGTTGCAGCTCCTGGCGGCCACGCGTTTTGAGGAAAGCCTGCAGCGGAATGAAATTCTTTCTGACCAAGCCCTGGCTGAGCTTCAGCAAGCTTATGAAAAGGCTATCCAGGCGAATCATGGGGATATCCGGGTGATCCGGGATTATTTGCGTTATCTGGAAGCTTTTGCTGAGGTGAAGGTTTGTTTGACGGTAATGAGTAGGCTGCGACATGAATATCCTGAAAATGGGAATATCTGGTTTTGGACGGGAGATTTGCTTCTAAGAAGTGGAAATATAGAAGCTGCTGCCAGGGCAATGGTTAAAGCCTTAGGCAGGCCAGATGGGGTCAGGAATCGAGATGAGCTTTTTGAAGCTGCCAGGCTGATCCTGCAGACCCAGGGATTGGAAAAAGCGGAGGCAATCCTGCTCGGGAAAAGTGTTCCTGAAGGTGGTTCTCCAGTTGTGGAACGCCAAAGGGCCCTGGGACTGGCGCTAGCTTCATCCACAGAGCGAGATCTTGATAGGGCGCGGGAGCTGCTGCTTTTCGCATTATCAGCTAACCCTGGTGATGCACTCGTGATGCTGCGCCTGGGGGATATCTCGCCTGGAGAAGGAGATCGCGAGCTGTGTTATCGAAGGGCTTTGGAGCTATCTCCAGATTGGGCCTTTGCCAGGGCCAACCTGGCGAATTACCTGGTTGGGCAGGGACGCGAAAAAGAAGCCTATGAGTTTACAGCTGGGCATGCCCATGAGAACCTTGAGATGATGAGTGTACATGGACGTGTCTTGCTAGGCTTGGGGCATTTTGAAGAAGCAGCCTCGGTATTAGGACAGGCAATTCAGCTTAGTGAGATTGATAACCCGATCCTGTATCAAGATTTGTGGCTTGCGCTGTTAAGAGGCGGTAATGCCAAGGCTGCCCTAAAGACCGCCCGGAAGGGATTAAAGCTTTTTGGAGGGGAGTGGTTTGTCCGAGTGGCTGAATCCTACCGATTAACGGGTCAGTTAGATGAAGCGGAGGCGGTCCTTTCAAGGGGGATGCGCAAAGGATTGAACCAGGTGGATCTATTGAAAGCTGAATATGAAATCGCCTGGATGCGCAAGGACGATGATACTGCCAGGCAGGTCCTTGAGGAACTCCTCCTGGTTGAAGCCGAACCAACCGGTGATGGGAAGCTGGGTTGGGCACAGGAAAGGTATCTGCTTCTCCTGGTCAATTGCAGCGAACTTGACCAGGCACGGCGGTTCCTGGAGCAGAAAGAGCTGAGTGCAGAGGGGTGGGGAGAAGCGGCCTGGGCAATCGCCTTGAGTGATGCCAGTGAGCTGACCCTGGAGCTGGCAGAGCGCGCCTTGGCCATTGATCCAGAACAGTATCGGGGCTTGTTTGCCAAGGCAGAAGCCGCTGGCCGCCTGGGGCGTGAAGAAGAAGCCTGGAGGGTAATCGAAGTGCTGCGCGGGGCTTACCCCGAAGATCACTATGCTTATGAAAAAATCGCCCTCCGGCTGGCAGCGGAGAGGGAGCTGGTGAAGGCATTTGAATTTGCTGACCGAAGTGTTGAATTAGGGGTATTCTGCCCCTACGCCTGGGCGACGCGTGGACTGGTCCATTTTCTAACTGGAAGACCAGCCGAAGCCTATGCTGATTTACAAACGGGCTGGAACCGGGCGGATGCCCTGCGGAGGGAGAGGCTGGTCTATTATTGGTGGCTGCTGGCAGAGCTGCAGGGCGATACTGCGCTGGCTGAGCAGCGTAAAAGCCAGGCGATTGAAGAAGCCAGGACCGCCTCAGCGGTTGGGGTTTTGGATGCGATCGAGACTGAATTGGCGGACCAGCTCGCGGCGAAGGACTTTCCCTACGGTTGAGCGGGGAAGCGCCTGGATGAAATGTATCATAGCAGGGACTTTGTACGGGGCCAGGGTATCTTTGCATATCTGGCGCAGCTCAGCCTCATACACCTTGTAATAATGATTTACCTCATCCTGTCTAGCGGAGGTTGGAGGGGCAGCTTCGGGTTTTAACACCACCCAGGCGACGACAAGCTCGCCGCGCTGGGAATCGATAACACCCGCAACAGCGGCTTCGGCTAATTTCGGGTGGCGGAGGAGAACTTCCTCGACTTCGCTTGGCCAGACTTGAAAGCCACCAGGTTTGATCAGCTCTTTTTTCCGGTCAACCAGGTAGAAATAGCCGTCTGGATCCATGCTGGCAATATCCCCGGTGTACAGCCAACCGTCTCGCAAGACAATGGCTGTCTCGGCAGGCATGTTGTGATAGCCTTGCATCACCTGAGGGCCTTTGATGATCAGCTCACCGGCCTGGCCGATGGGAAGGTCGGTCAGACCTTCTTCCAGGTCGACAATGCGGCAGTCGACATCCGGAAGGGGCAGGCCGATTGAACCAGGACGGTTTTCATTATTAATTGGATTGCAATGGGTGGCGGTGGGGGCTTCGGAGAGACCATACCCTTCCACGAGCTTTCCCCCCGTCAGGGCTTCGAAGCGCTTCTTCGTCTCGGGCAGGAGCGGGGCGGAGCCAGAGATGCAGGCTTTAATACTGCTCAGGTCAACTTTTCCGGCCATTACGTCAGGGTGCTGGTTGATGGCTTGATACAGGTTTGGGACGCCAGGGAAGAGAGTTGGCTTATATCTCTGGATGCTCGAGAGGATTTCAGGCAGGTCACACGGCGAGGGGATCATGACCAGGCTGGCGCCTAACTGGATCGCCACGAGCATTCCAACCACCATCCCGTACACATGATAGAGCGGGATGGCCATGAGCATGGTCTCTTCGCCCTCCTGGGCGGGATGCAGCCAGTGACGGAACTGCAGGGCATTGGCGACCAGGTTGCGGTGCAGGGCGATAGCGGCCTTCGAGACCCCGGTGGTCCCGCCGCTGTATTGAAAGAGGGCGACATCCTCGGGGAGGATGTCGAGCAGTGGGCGCTGAGAGGCGGTGTGCTGCAGAAGCAGATCATTGAACCAGAAATCTCCAGGGGCAGGCTGGGAGCTGAGCTCAAGGTCGGCAGACTGCTGGGGAGAAAGGACTTGATCAAGTGAGGGTGGTAAGAGGTCATCCTGGCGGGTGATGATGAGGCTGCGCAGGGAGGTTTGAGACTGCACGGCTTTTACCTGGGGGTATAAGCTCTCGATCACGAGCAGCACCTGGATCCCGGCATCCTTCACCTGGGAAACGATTTCCGGCGCCTTGTAGAGGGGGTTCGTGGCAACCACAACTGCACCCACTTTTAAAGCTGCAAAATAAGCCAGGACGAATTGGGGGAGGTTGTTCATCAAGAGGCCGAGACGGTCGCCTTTCTGGACGCCCAGGCTGGTGAAGGCGGCTGCCATTCGGTCGGACAGCTCGTCTATTTGCTGGTAGGTGATGCCGTAACCTTTGAAAATGGTGCAGGTTTTGTGCGGGTAAGCACACGCAGCGCGCTCAAGCATATTCACTACTGTAACTGGCGGGTAGGAAAGGTGGTGGGGAACTTGCGGATCGTAGCTCTTCAGCCAGGGATGTCCGTTCATGGCCGAATCCAGCGGTGGGTTAGGTCGATTGCAGCCTCCAAGACCGAGTTTTGGGCATCGAACCAGTGGATGAGCGGGTCGGATTCTTTGAACCAGTTGGCCTGGCGGCGAACAAAAACGCGGGACTGGCGCTTCATGAGCAGCACTGCTTCTTCCAGCGTAATTTCCCCTTGTAAATAGGCAATGATCTCTCGATAACCGATAGCAGAAAAAGGCGGCAGGTTTGGTGCATATCCCTGGTCGAGGAGTCTCTGGACTTCAGAGACCAAACCAAGGCTGAGCATGGTATCGATGCGCTCGTCAATGCGAGCATACAGTACCTGGCGGGGGATGGTCAAACCAATCTGCAGGAGGCGATAAGGTGAGCTGGTTTGCTGACTTTGATCGGAGAAGCGCTGGCCTGTGAGAAAGATCACTTCAAGGGCGCGGATGGTACGCCGCAGGTTTTGATGGTCGATCCGTTTGGCGGCTGGTGGATCGAGTAAGGCCAGGCGTGCATGCAGACCCAAAGGGGTGATTTCACCTGCCCAATCTTCCAGGACCTTGCGCAGGCGGGGGTCCGGGGAAACCTGGGGAGGCATCCAACCCTGGGTTACAGCCTGGATATACTGACCTGTGCCTCCCACCAGGAAAGGTAGATGACCGCGGGAGGTGATCTCTTGGATGAGACGCCGAGCTTCTTGTTGAAAAATAGCTACGCTCCAGGGTTGATCTGGAGTGGTTACATCGATCAAATGGTGAGGGACATGCTGGCGTTCTTCCAAGGAAGGCTTGGCAGTGCCGATATCCATCCCGCGGTAGAACAGGCGTGAATCGGCGGAAATGATCTCACCGTCCAATCTGCCCGCTAATTGGATCGAAAGGGCGGTTTTGCCGACTGCTGTTGGCCCAAGGATAACCACCAGGGGAATTGGGTTTGGGGATGGACTGCCATCGGTCTCAGGAAGGAGCGGCGATGCCAGCCAAGGATCAGGATAAGGCATTTTCGAAGTGGGTGATGACAGGTGGCTCACCTGGGTGATAGCGTTGTATCGCGATGACGTCGATGCGTGTAGCCCCCAGGAATTCTGGGTGCTGCTGGAGGTAATGGTCAACAGATGAACGCAGGTGTTCCTGTTTGCGGGCGTTGACTGCATCTTCAGGCAAGCCATATTGTGATGAGCGGCGAGTCTTTACTTCGATAAAAACAAGCGTCTGGGGATGAGCCAATTCCGCGACCAGGTCGATCTCTCCATAAGGTGTGCGGACATTGCGCCCGATGATGACATACCCCTGGGCTTGCAAGAATTCGGCCGCCAGGGATTCTCCCCAGCGCCCGAGCGACTGGCGGGTGTTCATCAACCCCTCCAATTGTCGAGGAAGCGCGTAAAACGGGTACGTAAGCTGCGCTTGTAAACTAAGGTTGAATTGACCAGGCGTTCATAAGCCGACAGCATGGATTGGGTGGTGATGCGAATATCGTACTGCTGAGCAGCCTGTCGTGCCTGGACCCCCATCGTGCGCCTGTGATCGTGTTCGGTAACCAGGCGCACCATTTTAGCAGTGAAAGCCGCCATTTCATGATCGGTTAGGAAGCCAGTGACTTCATCATCAATGGTATCTGCTACTCCTGGGGAGGTGATACCTAAAACTGGCAGGCCAGCGGCCATGGCTTCGATGAGGGAGAGCGGGTGGACTTCGGTGACCGAGGCGGTTACGAACGCATCTGCCATATGCAGGTAAGCGGATATATCGGTGTAAGGGACGGCACCTGTGAAGGTGACGCGCTCTGATAGCCCCATCTGCTGAATAAACGCCATCAAGTCTTCTTTTTCAGGACCATCTCCAACGAGCATCAAATGGACGTTTTGAAATGCCTGGGCAATGCCACCAAAGGCACGCAGCAAGAAATTGAGGTTTTTCTCTGGGCCGAGGCGCCCTACGTAGAGCAGCAAGATTTTATCCGTGGGAATCCCGAACTGGAGCCGGTCCATCGTGCTAGCCGGTTTCTGAAAGGGAACCAGGTCGACACCATTGGGAATCACCTGGATGGGCGCATCGACACCCAGCTTCAATAAAACCTCGCGTACGCCATTCGACGGTGCCACAACCAGGTTGCACGATCGGTAGAAGGAGGGCAAGTAAGCGCGCATGGCTGCCTCACCGAATGCATCGGGCAAGAAGGGCACGTAGGCCGATACATACAGATCATAGCGGGTATGGTTGGTGAACAGGATGGGGATGTTGCGCGGCTTGCAATATTGGATAGCCTGGGGTCCAGATAAAAATGGGTGGTGTCCATGGATTATATCCATCGTGTAAAGCAAGCGGCGAGTAGCCCTGTTGAAAGCCAAATTTAAATAGACGCCAGGTTTTTGGATTGGAATACCTGGTGAGCGTATGATGTTCGGTTCATCGTCTTTTATGTTCACATCTCCGTAGGTGAACACGTAGACTTCATGTCCGGCTTTTTCAAGGAATTCCTTGCTCAAGGCGATGACATTCGTCACCCCACTGATATAAGGCTTGTAGTTATTCGAAACCATGCCGATTTTCATATGAGCCGTTCCCTCAAATTAATCCTAAGCGATTGGAGGTAAAACGTCAAGTTCGATATTTTTTCGGGTAGAATCATGCTGTGGTTGAAAACCAAGAAATTACGCATAGGCGCATTTTTCCTGATCGAGACAGGATGAGTGTTTTGACAGGCATAATCACTTTAGCCTATATCCTATCGCGTTTCTTGAATATCCCCGCAAGGGAGTTGGCGGTGCAGCTGCCGGGGATTTATCTGTCAGTCAACATCGATGTCAATACGCTGGTTGGATTCCTGGTAGCAGGTCTGACCGCGGCGGGTGCAGATTGGATCTATCGCGACCATCCTGCCTTGAAAGGCAGCGCTTTACCGTATTGGATTCTACCGGCATTGACCGCATTGGTGATCGGATTTCCACTGCACCAGCTCTCATTTGGTTTCGTGTGGTGGGTTGGGCTGCTGGTGGGGGTGCTGCTGCTAGGGCTGATCTTGACCAGTGAGTTTGTCTCCATCGACTCGGAGGATATCCGACATCCCCTGGCTGCTGCCGGACTTAGTGCCGTATCGTTTGCCCTCTACCTGGTTTTGGCGATCAGTTTACGCTCAGAAGGAATCCGATTATTTTTGATGCTGCCGGGATTGGGTTTAGGGGCTTGGTTGGTGAGCCTGCGCGTCCTGCATTTGAGGACGCAGGGACAATGGCTGATTTATGAAGGGGCGCTGATTGGTTTTATTGTTGGGCAATTCGGCGCGGCTTTGTATTATTGGCCGGTGACCCCGGTGGCATTTGGGGTGCTGGTTACAGGACCAACCTATGCCCTCACCAGCCTTTTTATTGGTTTGATCGAAGAAAAGCCCTTGCGCAGGGTCTTGATCGAGCCAGCTTTAGCGATCCTCATCACGATAGGAGTAGCTGTATGGGTGATGTGACGAGAAGGCTTGGGTTGAGGCGGGAGGATTGGAACCAGATGCAAGAGCATGTCCAACAAGCGCTGCCTGAAGAGGCCTGCGGGTTGGTGGGGGGAGAGAAAAACATTTCTAAAGTTGTTTACACGGTGTTGAATGGTCTGAAAAGCCCCGTCCGCTTCCAAATGGATGCTCATGAACAGGTTCAGGCTTTGCTAAGGATCGAAGAAAAAGGTCTTGATCTCCTGGCGATTTATCATTCGCATCCTACGGGACCTGCCCACCCATCTCAGACGGATTTGAATGAATTCGCTTATCCGGGTGTCCTTTACCTGATCTGGCACCTTCAAGATGGGGAGTGGAACTGCCATGCTTTTTCGCTTGGGGGGGGAATTTTTACCGAAATCCCATTCACTGTATTGGAGTAGCAGTAACGAATACGAAGGATTTGGGTTTCTTGATTTGATGAGATTGCTTCGCTGACAAAGGCATTTCCTAAGTTCACGAAGGAACTGCAGCTCGCCTTGACACTCGATCTAGAAGGAATGGTGTGGATGCAAATCTTGCTCCCCATTTTGGTGATTGTTTGCGCATATATTCTCGGATCGATCCCATTCGGGTTGATTATTGTCCAGCTCTTGTCGGGTCAAGATATTCGCCAGGTGGCTAGCGGAAGAACCGGTGGGACGAATGCCTTTCGGGCAGCTGGATTCTGGGCTGGTCTTGGCACGGGCATATTTGATGTCTTGAAAGGGGCCGGATCAGCCTGGTTGGCACGCTGGTTTTTCCCTGACAATGCCTGGCTGCATGTGCTGGCGCCCATCGCTGCCATCATCGGCCACAACTATTCGATCTTTCTAATGGAGCGCAATGCAGAGGGGAAACTGCGTTTTCGAGGTGGAGCCGGCGGCGCACCGTGTTTAGGAGGAGCGTTTGGGTTGTGGGCGCCCAGCATCTTTTTGATTTTCCCGGTTGGGGCGCTGATCTTTTACTTTGTTGGGTACGCCTCCGTGACAACCTTAAGCGCCGGCATCGTGGCGACCATCGTCTTTGCCTACCGGGCTTATCTCGGATTATCACCCTGGGAATATATCTTTTATGGAATCTTCAGCGAATTGATTTTAGTATGGGCGTTGCGTCCCAATATTGTGAGGTTAATGAAGGGGAATGAGCGCCTGGTTGGCTTGAGAGCCAAGCGAGCCAAGCAGCGTGAAGAGCGCCTTCATTCCTCGTCGTCAAATTCTTCTTCTTCCTCGTCATAATCTTCTTCACCGCGGATGTGCGGTTCGCCATACAAGCTGCGATAGAGGGCGCGGCAGGTTGCGGCGGTGCAATTCAACTGCCAGGCCCCCGATAAGAACCCGGCTTTTGCCACAGGATTTAATATCCACCGTGTCGAGCATCTCGAGGGGGAATTTTCGACGAGAGGCTTTACGAACCGCTTTACGCACAGCCGATAAATACGCCAGGTTTTCCTTGACGGCATTATCGATTTCGCCGCGCAGCACGATATCTCCATGCCCCTGGATGATGTTCTCCAAACCCATTTTGCTGATTCTCTTGAAGGATGTGATCATTTCATCGAGATCGCCATCTACGATATAGGGCAAGGGCATAAAAGCATCGCCAGCAAATAGGACGCGGTCCTCTTCGACCAGGACACCGATGTTATCTGAGGAGGGACCTGGAAGGGACATGAGCGTGAGGGTTTTTTTGCCAACCCGCAGGCTGAGGGTGCTTTCGAGAAAAGTCAGGTGCGGCAGTACAATTTTGACAGAGCGAAACACATTGCTCTGCTGGCGGGCTTCCTTTAACGAAGCCTGGCCAATGGTGGAAAGCTTTTCGCGGCAGTGGGCGTGAGCGATGACCGTTGTGCCAGGAAAAAAACAGTTGCCCCAGGCGTGGTCGGCATGGTAGTGGGTGTTGATCACATATTTCACAGGGATATTCAGCTCACCCTCAAGAAAGTTGCGGATCTCAAGCGTTTCTTCAGGTAAAGCCAGCGTATCGATGACGACAGCCCAGTTGGGGCCGATGATGGCGCCGGCTGTTACCTGCGCGTATACATCACTTTGGAAGGAATAAACGTTATCGGCGACTCTTTCTCTGGGGACCATAAATTTACCTTTATTGAGTGGGGTGAGATGGTGTAGGATAGCACAAGTCAAAGTGAAAAGTCAAGAAGATTAATGAATTTTAATCTGGACTGGAGGTTGATATCTTGTTATAATCAAAACAATTGAATAAAAGATACTCCGAGAGGAGTAAGTAGGTGTGAGCTGACAGAGATGGCGAGCTGTAACGCTGAGAGCTTGTCAAAGTGAAACCTGCTGAACGTCGCCCGGAATTATTGCTGAAGAACCCTCATTGAGGTTGTAGAACAGCACGGGAAAGCCCGTTAGCGCTTGAACCTGTTAGGTGCTTCTAGAAGCACCTGCCAGGAGAGACTATTGAGAAGAATCCCGGTGTTTCTCAATGAAGTGAGGTGGTACCACGTAAGGCGCAGCCTTTCGTCCTCTGATGGATGAAAGGTTTTTTGTTTATTTGGAGGTTGTATGAGCCTGCCTAAAAAATATGATCCGAAAGAAGCTGAACCGAGGCTTGAAAGTTTCTGGCAAGAGCGGGGAACTTATCATTTCGATTTGGCTCAACCCGGAAAAGTTTATTCCATAGACACCCCACCACCAACAGTGTCTGGCTTGCTGCACCTGGGGCACGTTTACTCCTACAGCCAAACCGATTTTATTGCCAGGTTCAGACGCATGCAGGGGTACCGGGTATTCTATCCGATGGGCTTTGATGATAATGGACTGCCGACCGAGCGCTACGTTGAAAAGCAGCTGGGAAAGAAGGCTCGGGAAATTGGAAGGCAGAAGTTTATCGAGAAATGCCTGCAGATCAGCTCAGAAGCTGAACAAGATTATCAGGCTCTCTGGCAGCGCCTGGGATTGTCAGTGGACTGGCGTTATACGTACCGTACGATCGACGAAGCTTCTCGGCGGATTGCTCAGCTGTCCTTTATCGACCTGTATCAGAGGGGCTTCGCCAGCCATCAAGAGGCCCCGGCAATCTGGTGCCCAGAATGCCAGGCTTCTATTGCCCAGGCAGACCTGGATGACCTTGAACGTGAGAGTGAATTTCTCACCCTGGCCTTTCATATCGTCGATGGAGATATTTTGCGAATTGCTACGACACGCCCCGAGCTCCTGCCGGCTTGCGTGGCGATCTTCGTTCATCCGGGAGATGAAAGATACAAGCACCTGGTAGGCCGAAGGGTCGTCACACCCCTCTTCTTGCAGGAGGTTCCTATTCTGGAGGATCCTCTGGCAGACCCGCAGAAAGGCACCGGGGCAGTCATGTGCTGCACCTTTGGTGATGCGACCGATGTGGCCTGGTGGCACAAGCACAACTTGAGGAATATCCAGGTAATCGGACGAGATGGGCGGATGACGGAAGCTGCAGGGAATTATGCTGGGCTGACCACCCGCTCTGCTCGCCAAGGCATAAAAGAGGCTTTAATCGAAAAAAGTTTGCTCTTGGATGCTCAACCTGTCACGCAGTCCGTGCGTGTGCACGAGCGCTGCGACACACCCGTGGAATATATCGTTGCAGAGCAGTGGTTCATCAATATCCTGGATCATAAAGAAGCCTTGCTTAATGCCGGTGAGACGGTGAACTGGTTCCCAGATACAATGAAGAATCGCTACAGAGCCTGGGTGGAGAACCTGAATTGGGATTGGTGTCTCTCCCGGCAGCGATATTTTGGCGTGCCATTTCCGGTGTGGTACTGCCAGGATTGCCAGGAGGTAATCCTGGCGGAAGTGAGGCGCCTGCCGGTTGATCCGCTGACCGATGCTCCTGAACAGGCTTGCCCAAAGTGTGGGGGAAGGCAGTTCATCCCCGAAGAAGATATGATGGATACCTGGGCGACCTCTTCGATGTCACCACAGATTGTGGGAAATTGGCTGGATGAGGATCAGAGTCTATATCGAAGCGTGTTTCCTTTCTCACTTAGGCCCCAGGCTCACGAAATCATCCGCACCTGGGCGTTTTATACAATCCTGAAATCCATGTATCATTTCGACGAGCTGCCCTGGAAGGACGCTGCTATTTCTGGCTGGGGGATTGCGGGAACTGGGATGGGAAAGATCAGCAAGAGCCGCGGGGGAGGCCCGCTGGCGCCTAAGGAAATGGTCGAGCGTTATTCGGCGGATGCGGTGCGCTTCTGGGCTGCCAGCACCGGCCCTGGGAAAGACGCAGTGATCAGCGAAGAGAAAATCCAATTGGGTGCCAAACTGATGACCAAGCTTTGGAATGTGTCTCGCTTCGCAGAACGGTTCATCACTGGATATAAGTATTCTGAACAGGTCCCAGCGTTATCACCAGCAGATCGCTGGATCCTGGCACGCTTGCAGCGCCTGGTGAAGCGAGTGACATCTTTACTGGAGTCTTACGATTATGCTGCGGCAAAAAGTGAATTAGAAGGATATTTCTGGACTGAGCTGGCTGATAATTACCTGGAAATGAGCAAGCAGCGACTGTATGGCGAGGAGAATCCTCGCAGAGAGGGGGCGATCTACACCCTTTACCGGACTCTTGGGACGATTCTTCAGCTTTTCGCGCCTTTCTTCCCTTATATAACAGAGGAAATCTACCAAAACCTCCTTCAGAATGAAAGTGGAATAGGGCAATATTCAGCAGTTTCGATCCATCTCACGCGCTGGCCAGAGGTAGAAGCTGCTCTAGAAGACCTGACTGCAGAGGCGATTGGAGAGAGCCTGGTCGAAATAGCCACTGCCGTGAGACGTTTTAAAAGCGAGCATAATTTGCCATTAGGGAGCGAGTTATCGCGGGTAAAATTAGCGATTGTGGATCCTTCCCAGGTGGAATTAATCCATGCTGCAGTAGAAGACTTGATGAGCATAACCCGGGCGAGGTCAATCGAGATCGTTCGGGCGGATGAAGAGAGTATTGAAATTGAAATATGAACCTCACCCTAGAAAGGCCTTTGTTCGATCCTTCTCTCCTTTCGTGGGAGGGGAAAGGTCCGTACCTAAGACCTTCTCCTGGGTTGAGATGATTGAGACAGGATTGGAGTAAAAATGACTGAAGTAAACCTAGCCAAAGCCTATGATTTCAAGGCTACCGAGCAGCGCATATACGAGTGGTGGGAGAAAAACGGGTATTTCACGCCCAGTAACGATCCGAGCCAGGAGGGTTTCGACCCAACGAAAAAACCTTATGTGATCTCCATCCCACCACCGAATGTGACCGGAGAGCTGCACCTGGGACATGCCATGTTCGTCTCAATGGAAGACTTGATGATCCGATACCAGCGTATGAAGGGTGTGCCCACGCTCTGGGTGCCGGGGGCGGACCACGCCGGCATTGCCACGCAGCTGCAGGTGGAGAAATCCCTGGCGAAAGAGGGTTTGAAACGCGAAGAGATCGGGCGGGATGAGTTCCTAAAGCGCACCTGGGCGTGGAAGGAGAAATACGGCGGGGTGATCACGAAGCAGATCCGCAGGCTGGGAGCGTCTTGCGATTGGAGCCGGGAGCGGTTCACATTGGATGAAGGTCTGTCGAAAGCCGTGCGCGAAGCTTTTGTGCGCCTGTATGAGAAAGGTTTGATCTACCGCGGCCCGCGCCTGATCAACTGGTCGCCTGGGCTCAAGACAGCTGTTTCAGACCTGGAGGTGGAATATTCGGAAGAGCCAGGGCTGCTGTATTACTTCAAATATATGCTGGCGGACGGCAGTGGGGACTATATCCCCGTGGCGACCACCCGCCCCGAGACAATCCTGGGCGACACAGCCGTAGCTGTCCATCCGCAAGATGAACGGTACGCACATTTTGTGGGCAAGAAAGTCATCGGGCCGGTGCTTGGAAGGGAAATCCCGGTGATTGCTGATGATTATGTAGCCCGCGAGTTCGGAACCGGTGCTTTAAAAATCACCCCCGGGCATGACCCGAACGACTACGCCATTGGGCAGCGGCACAATCTACCGGTCCTCTCGGTGCTGGATGAAGCCGCGCGCATTAACGAGAATGGCGGTCCTTACGCTGGCATGGATCGCTTCGAGTGCCGAAAAAAGATCTGGGAAGATATGCGCACTGCCGGGCTGGTGATCAAAGAAGAGCCTTATACTCTCAATGTCCCGCGCTCTCAGCGGGGAGGGAGATCATCGAGCCGATGGTTTCGACACAGTGGTTTGTGCGCATCCAACCCCTGGCGGAGGCAGCCCTGGAGGCGGTGCAGGATGGGCGTATCCGGATTGTGCCTGAGCGCTTTACCAAGGTTTACTATAACTGGCTGGAGAATATCGAAGATTGGTGCATCTCAAGGCAGCTTTGGTGGGGACACCGCATCCCAGTGTGGTACTGCCAGGCGTGCGGGGCGATGACTGTTTCAAGGCAGGATCCCACGCACTGCTCCAAGTGCAGCAGCGAAGCGATTGAACGCGATCCAGACGTACTGGATACCTGGTTCTCTTCGGGATTATGGCCATTCTCGACTTTGGGGTGGCCGGAGGAGACGCCTGAATTGAGCTACTTCTACCCAACGACGATGATGGAGACAGGGTACGATATCTTGTTCTTTTGGGTAGCGCGGATGATCATGATGGGGCTGGAATTTACAGGCGAAGTGCCTTTTGATACCGTATACCTGCACGGGCTGATCCGGGATGAACACGGGCGGAAAATGAGCAAATCTTATGGGAATGTGATTGACCCGCTGCCAGTGATGGAAGAGCTGGGGACGGATGCGCTGCGTTTTACTTTGCTGGTTGGCTCGACACCAGGAAACGACATGAACCTGTCCCTGAAGCGTGTGGAGGCGAACCGTAATTTTGCCAATAAGCTGTGGAATGCCTCCCGCCTGGTCATTGGATCGATCCCCAAGGCGCCCATAGCGCCGCAAGGAAAGCCGGAGTGGAGCCTGGCAGATAGCTTTATTTATGCACGCCTAAAACAGCTCACGCGGGACGTGGAGCGCCTCTTCCAGGGCTACCAGTATGGAGAAGCCGGTCGTCAGGTATTTGATTTTTTCTGGGGGGATTACGCGGATTGGTACCTGGAGGCGGCCAAGCTGCAAGTGGCGGAGGGCGGCGACCGGGCATTCTACACAGTCGATTTAATGGTGCATGTGTTGGATTACATTCTGCGCTTGCTGCATCCCTTCACACCTTTTGTGACGGAAGAAATATACGGACACTTGCGCACGGCTGCCGAGTCCCATTCCTCACGCCTCAAACCGGAAGATGGCCCTTGGAGCGAGGCTTTGATCGTTGGGCGCTGGCCAGAGCCGCTGCAGGATGAGGGCTGGGAAGCAGAGAAGATCACCAATTTTTCAGCGGTTCAGGAGATTGTGCGCTCGATCCGCAACCTGCGTGCAGAGAAGAATGTCAAGCCAGAGAAGCGTCTCCCGGCGATCCTTTCGGCATCGGTTGAGACGGCACACTTGCTGCAGCACGAAGTGTCGATGATCGCAGCCCTGGCGGGGTTAGACCCCAAAGAAGTGACCGTGATTGCCAGCAGCAAGGGCAGCTTCTCGCGGCCGGATGGACACGTGGCGCTGGTGGCAGGGGCGGTAGAAATATTCCTGCCGCTGTCTGGGCTGGTAGATCTGGACGAGGAGCGCACCCGGTTGAATAAAGCGCTGGTTGAGACGGAAGCGCAGGTCGGGCGCCTGCAGGGGCTGTTGAGCTCGGATTTCGCAAAGAAGGCGCCTGAGGCGGTGGTGCAGAAGGAGCGCGATAAGCTGAAGGCTTACCTGGAGACACGGGAGAAGCTGGTGGGACAGCTGAAGGCGCTGTGATGTGAAAACACCGCGGAGAATTTGGAAGGTATTGCGGGGGGATGAGGATGTGTTTTTTGAGATTGGGCTCGACCGCAAGGCGGATTGGGCAGCTTTTGGGTTGGTCCTGTTGGTTAGCCTGGTGAGTGGATTAGGGTGGATATTGCGAAGCCAAAATCCATTCTTGTCGGCCATCAGCTTGGCGCCGTGCGCTGTGGCGGCCTGGTGGATGTTTGGGTATTCGATCAATTTTATCGAGATGCTTTCTGCCGGGGGAGGTATGGCGCACCGGGAGCTGCTGCGCCTGGCTGGATTTGCGATGCTCCCACTGGGATTATTGTCCGTGCCGTACATCGGCTGGCTTTCGGTGGGTTGGTTTTGGGGATTGATGTACCGGGCTCTGCGCAGCTTCTATACAACAAAGCCGGGACACACCTTGTTCTTGGTGCTGACCGGCAGCATGATTGCTTCCGTGACCTTGGGGTTGAGCGTGGTGGTGATTAATACAGCCTTGGTGGGACGGTTCGTTCCCTAGGAGATAGGTGCGGCGAGGGCTTTTAGTAAAGCGATCGCCTCTCGCTTGCCTCCTGAGCCATTCTCACCGCCTGGACCGACGCAGGATGGGCAGCCATCGGCGCACGGGCAGGCCTGGACCAGCTCAAGGGCGCTGCGCACCAGCTCCGCATGGAGCTCGAAAAGGCGCTCGCTGAAGCCGATGCCAGCGGGGACCTGGTCGTAGATCACGATGGCAGGTCTGCTTTCAGCATACGTTGCATGCGGGTCAGCATTCATGCCGATATCGAGTGGGTCGCACATGAGAAAGAGGGGTGCCAGGTTTCCTAAGGTGTAGGCGACGCCAGACAAGCCGCTGCGGATGCGGACAGAAAGCTCAGCCTGGCGGTGGCAGCTGGGGCAGAGGGTCACCAGGTTGGAGAGCTGATTAGCCTGCTCGGGATTGGCAAAGGAACGGAAGGGGGTCTTGTGATGCACATGGTGGGCGCGCCCCTGCTCGGGAGCGGTGCAGACCTGGCAGCGGTAGCCATCGCGCGCCCGTGCCAGGTCGCGCCGCCGGGGCCAGGATGGACCATAGTCGTTGGGGGCATTCGACCAGAGGCCTTCGGCATCAAGGAGGTCAACAGTCGCGTCCGATAAGGATAACCAATAACCAGTGGTCAGCAGCTCAGAAGGCGGCAGGCTGAGAGGTTCTTGACCCAGGTTCTCGTGGGTATACCAGCGGACTTTACGGAAACCCGTGACCTGGGTGGTTACCTGAATCTCACCATGCGTTTTCAGCCCGCCCGCCACAGGTTCTTCGGCGGCTTTCTGGATCAAGGTCACCGTGGTCTCGCCACCGGGTTGGGTATAGTAATCCACCTCCGTCCGCCGCAGTTGGGCGATGTGGTTTTCCAGGTCGAGATTTTCGACCAGGAAAAGCTGACCCTCATGCATATACACGGCTCCTGGGTGGACGAGATTGGGGGCAGAGGGAATATCCACACTGCCGATGGTCATTACGGAACCTTCTTCTTCGGTTTGGAGGGTGATCGTCTCCGCAGAAGCGCTGCGCAGGGAGATCGCCTGGGCCGGATAGCCATCTGCCATCCAGAAATACTTCGCACCAGATTGGTGCAGCGTGCCGTCCTGGACAAGAAAATCAAGGAATTCTCGGACCTGGTCAGGAGGCAGGCTGCCAAAGCCTTCGCCGTTTTGGAAGGGCAGCTCGAAGGCAGCGCAGCGCAAGTGGCCCAGGAGGATTAATAGATTATCGGGGTTGATCAGGCCTTGCTCGGGGGATTTGCCAAAAAAGTATTCCGGGTGGCTGGCGAGATATTGGTCCAGAGGTGTGGCAGAAGCGACCAGGATGCTGAGGGAGGGGAGCAAACCGCGCCCGGCGCGGCCAGCCTGCTGCCAGGTGGAGGCGATGGTACCAGGGTAGCCAGCCAGCAAGGCGGCGCCCATCTGGCCGATATCGATCCCCAATTCGAGGGCATTGGTGGCAACTACGGCGCGCACCTGTCCCTGGCGCAAGCCGCGCTCGATCTCCCTGCGCTGGCGGGGAAGATAGCCACTGCGGTAGCCGCGCACCTGCCCTGCAGCAACCTCGGAATCCGCACCTGAGGCATCACGCAGGTAGCGCAGCATGACTTCGACGGTGCGGCGAGAGCGGGCAAAGAGGATGGTTTGCACCTGGTGAGAAAGCAGGTCATCTGCCAACCGCACACTCTCTTTAAGCAGGCTGGCGCGGATGCCCAGATCAGGATCGATGATGGGCGGGTTGTAAATCAGGAAGGATTTCTCACCGTGGGAAGAGCCGTCTTCGTCGATCAGGGTAACCGGGATCTCTGCCAGGCGAGAAGCTAACTCGGCGGGGTTGGCAATTGTGGCGGAGGTGAGGATGAACTGCGGTGAAGCGCCATAGAAGCGCGTAATGCGTTTGAGACGCCGGACAACGTTGGCGACGTGCGAGCCGAAGACGCCGCGGTAAACGTGCATCTCATCGATGACGATAAAGCGCAGGCTGCGGAAAAATTCTGCCCAGGAAGTGTGGTGCGGTAGGATGCCCGTATGGAGCATATCGAGATTGCTGATCACCAGGCGCGCCTTGGTGCGGATGGCTGGGCGTGAGCCCTGGGGCGTGTCGCCGTCGTAGATAGCAGGGGAGAGGGGTGCAGGGGTTAGGGGGAAGTCGACGGTAGACGAAAGCAAGGCTTTGATAGCTGCAAGCTGGTCCTGGGCGAGGGCTTTGGTGGGATATAGATAAAGGGCACGCGCCTCAGGGTCTTTGAGCAGCGTATCCAGGACGGGAAGGTCGAAGCACAAGGTCTTACCGCTAGCCGTACCCGTGACGATGACCGGATGCCCGCCGGATTGAAGGCAATCCCAGGCATGCGCCTGGTGAGAATAGAGCCGGGTAATCCCGGATTGAAGGAGCGCTTCTACCAGGGCAGGATGAAGCTCGGGAGGGATGGGTTGGAAGCGTGCCTGGCGAGCGGGCAGCGTACGCCATTCGACGATGTTATCGTGGATGGTGCGCTCAGTTTGCCAAAGAGTAAGTAAGGCTTCTAGAGCGGAAGCCGTGTCCTCAGGCTGAGGAGGATGTACGTTCAAGCAGGTCAGCCTCCAATGCTGACGCCGATCAATTTTCCTAACCCATAGGTGATAGCGGCAGCAATTAACCCAAAGAGCACCTGGCGCAACCCTGAAAAGAGCACACCACGACCGGTGAAGAGGGTGATCCCAGCGCCGATGATGAACAAGCCGATGGCGCTGAACAAGATACTATATAGGACGGCGGTCATCCCCGAAAGAAAGATGTAGGGGAAGACGGGGATAATGGCGCCCATGGCGAACAGGGCAAAGGAGGTGATGGCAGCTTCCCAGGCAGAGCCGCCCAGCTCCTTGGGATCAACACTCAGCTCTTCGCGAGCGAGAGTCTCGACGGCACTGGAGGGATCAGCCATGATGCGGTCAGCCATCTGGCGGGCTTGCTCTTGATCGATGCCGCGGGATTGGTAGATCAGGGCAAGCTCTTCGGCTTCTTCTGCGGGGGCATTCTCAATCTCCTGAGTTTCGATCTCGATTTGGTGTTGATATAACTCTCGCGGCAGATTGAACGGAAAGCCATTCGCCCAAGGCCATAGAAAAAGCACCGGCCAGCAAACCGGCCAGACCGGTGATCAGGATCGTCTTACCACTCAGATCCGCGCCAGCAACACCCATGACCAGGCTAAGATTGGAGACGAGGCCATCATTGGCGCCAAGAACAGCCGCTCGCAGGGCATTTCCACCGCCGGCGCGATGGCGACCTTCGAGCTGGGCCAGGCTGCTGCCAGTCATACCACCCGGGGTGGTGCGCGTGATCTGCCCCAGCAGGCGGGCATGAGAGCCTTCTTCGGCAGATCGCTGCTGGAGCTGGGCATCAAAATTGTCAGGTGCCTGCAGGCCCCGGGAGGCTTTTTGTTCCATGGCGGTAAGGCTGGGCAAGATTGTCTCGGGTCCAAATCGGAGAGCAATGGCTTCGGTGATACGCGTACGCAGGGAAATCTTGATGGGCGGGACGGGAACACCTGCTTCTTTTAGCTTTTGAGCGAATGTTTCTGCGTGGCGCTCCTCGACGACCGCCATGCGTTCGTAAACGTTGGCGATTTGGGGATTCTTCTCGGCTTTGGCAAGGGCGTGGTAGAGGTGGGCTGCGTTACGTTCTTCGACAAGGCTATTGAGGAGGAGGATGAATTTGGCGAAGGCATTTGATTTAAAAACCAAAAGGCGGTTGGTAGTTGGTTATTTGTGAATGGTGAGGTTCTTAGAACAATTGTACTGCTGAATTAAGGTATGTCAAGGGTTTTGTAATGGCTTAGACGGTGATTTAAGCTCCCTTGGTGAACATTTAATAATTCAATCAATCGGATATCAATAAAATAAATAATTCTGATGTTATATATCTTATTGGTATAATATAATTTAGAAAAATATTTTTGAGCCAGGGTATCGTCAAAACCAGGAGTGTGAAGTTAAAAATGGCCTCCACGAATTTACCGATCCAACTGACGAGCTTCATTGGGCGTGAACGAGAGGTCGTGGATATTAAACGCTTGTTGTTCAGCGCGTGGCTTGTCACCCTTAC
Organism: uncultured Chloroflexia bacterium; assembly: GCA_963754615.1. Classification (GTDB taxonomy): domain Bacteria; phylum Chloroflexota; class Anaerolineae; order Anaerolineales; family UBA4823; genus CAVVUF01. Next base: position 63,392 of record CAVWGW010000015.1, read on the forward strand.
GGGAACAGGCGGCAGCGGCAAGACACGCCTGGCGATTTAATTAGCCACCCTGGTTAAGGATGAATATCGGGATGGCGTATGTCTGGTTGACCTGGTACCTCTAAGTGAGCCAGCGTTGGTCCCGCAACTGGTCGCTCAAGCGCTTGGAGTTCGCCTGGCACCGGAAAAGCCAGCCCATGAGATGCTGATCCATTGGGTGGAGTTTAGAAATATACTGCTGATCCTGGATAACTGCGAGTATCTGATCGAAGCCTGCATGCAGTTAGCCCAGCAGTTATTGGCTCAGTCACCCGGGCTGAAAATACTCGCGACCAGCCGCGAGCCCTTCGCCATGGCTGGCGAGATGATATATCCAATTTCTGGACTCGTGTACCCCACTTATGATGAAGCCGGAGCAGGCGAGCCACAGGACTTAATGCGATATGATGCCATGCGTTTCTTTGTGGAACATGTGCGTACTGGCAATCCAGATTTTTCCATTACATCTGAAAATGCATGCGCAATTGCTGAGATTTGCCGACGCCTCGACGGCTTGCCCCTGGCACTGGAGTTAGCCAGTTCCATCTCAAATGTATTGACTCCCCAACAAATCTCAGAGCGTCTGGATGACCGTTTCAGCTTGCTTGTTTCACGCCAGCGCAGCGATCCAGACCCGCGCCATAAAACTTTACGAGCTGCGATTGAGTGGAGTTTCGATCTACTCAATCCTGCAGAGCAGGTGCTGCTGCGAAGGCTGTCTGTATTTACGAGCGGGTTCTCGCTGTCGACTGCTGAATCCGTTTGCACCGGAGAGGTGATTGAATGCAACCAGGTGCTTGAGCTGCTATCCTTGCTCGTTTCAAAATCACTGGTTGTGGCGCAAACACTCCAACGTGGTGAAGCACGCTATTCTTTCCTGGAAACGATCCGAGAATTTGCTCAAGAGAAGTTAATTTCTTCTGGTGAATGGCAGACAATTAAAGACCGGCATCTTCAGTACTATCTTAAGGTAACTGAAGAGACATCCGAAAAGCTCACCGGGCAGTACCAGCAAATCTGGTTGAACTGGCTGGAAGGCGAGTACGACAATATTCGAGCTGCCCTGGCCTGGTCATTGGAAAATCAGCGTATCGAGGCGGGATTGCGGATTGGCATTGCCATTTATCAATTCTGGACCATCCGTGACGATGTGGAAGAAGGCCTGGTGTGGATGGAGCGCCTGCTCGCGCAGGCAGACGAAAGAATTTCTCCGGTGGTGCGGGCGAATGCCCTCGCCTATGCAGCCTTCCTGGCAGGATTTCGGGGGAACTCTGCGGCACAAATTAAGTATGGAAATGAGGCTGCCACCATCGCCGAGGCGGTAGGCGAGGAGGGCAAGTTAATCCTGCGTTTCGCCCTGTCTGGCCTGGCTTACGGGGCGCGGGCAGCGGGTGACTATCCAACCGAGTTTAATGCGATGCAGCAGGTCATTCAATTGAACCGCGAGTTAGGAGATGCGTACCAATTAGGAATCACTCTGAGTTTTGGCAGCTTTTCGGCAATGGGGCTTGGCGATTATGATGCAGCTCAGGCGATGCTGGATGAAAGCCTGCCGCTGCTCCGTGAAGCGGGGAATACCTATCGTATTGCGATGGCGCTTAATTTCTCTGGAGACTTGGCACGCTGCGAACAGAATTATATAAGAGCCAAGACTGCGTATGAAGAGAGCATCTCCCTTCTGCGTGAAGTCGATGCAAGGCGTGACCTGGCATCGGCATTACAGAACCTGGGACACACCTGCCTGCACCTGGGCGATCTCGAGCGCGCCCAGGCACTTTTCAGGGAGAGCCTGGCGAACCAGCAAACCCAGCAGAACATACCGGGGGTGGCAGAATGCCTGATCGGCTTTGCTGCCATGGCGGTTGTGTGCGGCTTCGCCGCCCCTGGCGCTCGCATCCTTGCCGCCGCAGTCGTGATTGGCGGTCAGCGCATTGTATCAGCATGGGCAGCCACGCGCATGGAGTATGAATATTATCTCGCACTCATCCATGCCAGGCTCACAGAGACAGAGCTTCAAGCGGAGCTGGGGGCAGGGGGGGCACTCTCACTCGAGCAGGCCGTGGATTATGCACTGAGATTACCACTAAAAGAGGCCGCCGCACAACTAGCTCGAAAACAGTTGGGTGAATTGACGGTGCGTGAACACGAAATCGCTGATCGGATTGCTCAAGGCAAGACCAATGCAGAAATTGCAGACGAATTGGTGGTTAGCAAGCGCACTATTGAAAAGCACATTGCCCACATCCTCATAAAATTAGGGGTAACCAACCGGGCGCAAATTGTGCGCTGGACGTTTGAAACCGCCCACCTGAAACCAACCGAATAAGAACCTTGGGATCGATTAAAACGTTACGCTGAGCTGAATGAGTGGTTGACCCTCTCTCAACTCAAGTAAAAAAAATACGTATCGATATACGTGCGCGCACGTATACGCTCTCAGGTTGATTATGCGATAATAAAGATGAAGATTGTATAATTAAAACTTTGATTTGAGCATCAAAAAAAGGAGAGATTATAAATGTCAAGTGAACAAAACAAAGCAATTGTGCGCCGTTTTTATAAAGCTTTTGAGGAGAATAACCTCGAAGCGCTTAAAGAAATTTTAGCGCCCAACCTGGTAGCATACAATCTTAACCCTCAGAACCGCGATGAACACCTTCAGGGAGTTCGCACATGGAACGAGACATTCAGCCAAAACCGTTTTGAGATCCTTGACCAGGTTGCTGAAGGAGATCTGGTTGCTTCCCAGGTGGTGATGCGCTGCACCCATGATAAACGCAGTTTTCAAGGTGTGCCTCCGTCCGGGAAAACGATCGAAATCCCTGCCCTCACCCTGGAAAGGATTAAGGATGGAAAAATTGTGGAACGCAGAGTCTACAGTGACCGGTTAGGCATGCTGCGGCAGCTGGGTATTGTCTAGATGCTCGAAACCGCCAAGATAAAAAACGAATACTTTGAGATTAAGAGAAAATCACAATGACAACCGAACAAAACAAATCGTTTATGCACCGTTTCGTCGAAGCCTCCGTCGCCAGCGATCCAACCTCCTACAAGGAACTGTTAGCACCTGACTTCGTGGCTCATCTGGCTGGAGGCCCACAGAACCGCGATGCTTTTCTACAGCATAACAATTTTTTCAACAACGCTTTCAGCAGCAGACAGATGATCGTAGAAGACCTGATTGCCGAGGGAGACAAGGTCATGGCACGCCTAACCTGGAAAGGTGTACACAGCGGTGACTTTCAGGGTCTGCCCCCGACAGGTAATCAGGTTGTGATCAGCGCGTTCGTTGTCGAGCAGATTAAGGATGGCAAAGCAGTGGAACATTGGTCTCTTTTTGACCAAAGAAGTATGCTGCAACAGCTAGGCCTCATTCCGCCGCCAACCAGGTAAACCTTTTAGAAATTTTCACTTTCAAGGAGACCTTTCATGCCTGAACCGATCATTTTCATTGCCCACCAGAAAATCAAACAGGGCAAAACCGAAGAGTACAAGAAATATTATCAAGAGGTGGCGGAATGGATGGAGGCGAACAAGCCCCAGACATCTGCCCACATTGCCTATGTTAGCGAAGATGGTACAGAGGCAAGCGTTGTCCACATCTTCCCAAACGTTGAAGCGATGGAGCAACATATGCAGAATCTGGGTGACTTGGGGACGAAGGCGTTCATGCTCATGGAGATTGTCGGATTTGATGTGTATGGAACACCCAGCAAAATGGTTCTGGATTCGATGTTGAAAATGATTCCAGGAGCAAAGGTGACTATGAGACCACAGCCTGCGGGCGGATATATCCGTCTAAAATCAGGCTGAAATGAACGAAATGGCACTACCAATATTCTCTTAATATAAATCTTGATGATCATGTTGTCTAAACTCTATCCGCTGCGGATAGAGTTTTATTTTAATTACATCTTGAGGAGCAGGAACGATTTTGTTGACTTTGAGAAAGCCCTAGGCTGACAAGGTTATTGACAGCAAATCAAATCGATTGGGACCGGGTGGTTGATTGCGCATAGACAATGTCTAGTGATAATCGTTTATAATTCACTTAGTTTTTATCCGCATTTGATCTTTATTCATTAGATTAGTTTGCATTCGTGTGGATTTTCATTGCGGATTGGAGTAAACACTAGCAGTTCAGGGATTCCTCGGTCACCTGCGTTCAGAGAGAGAACGCTTTCACCCAAGAGCGACCGCGGCGTTCCCTTGAAATGACAAGAGGAAAACATATGAACGATCAACAGGTTATTTATTCGATGGTGCGAGTGGGGAAGCTGTACCCGCCCAATAAATTGGTGCTGCGAGATATCTCGCTCGGCTTTTTCTACGGGGCGAAGATCGGTGTGTTGGGCTTGAATGGTTCCGGAAAAAGTACCCTGCTGCGCATCATGGCGGGCATCGACCAGGAATTTATCGGTGAGATAGCTCTTACCAAGGGATATTCGGTGGGAATGCTGGAACAAGAGCCCTACCTGGACCCGAGCAAAACTGTTAAGGAAGTAGTTGAGGAAGCCGTCCAGCCGATTGTTGACCTGCTGGAGCAGTACGAGGCGATCAATGAGAAGTTTGCAGATCCGGAGGCGGATTTCGAAGCGCTGATCGCTGAGCAGGCGCGCCTCCAGGAAGCCCTGGATCACTGCGAGGCCTGGACGCTCGATAACCGGCTGGAGCTGGCGATGGACGCATTGCGCTGCCCGCCCGGCGAAACACCGGTGTCGATCATATCGGGCGGCGAGCGCAGGCGAGTGGCATTATGCCGGCTGCTGCTGACCGAACCGGATATCTTGCTCTTAGACGAGCCGACCAACCACCTGGATACGGAATCGGTGGCATGGCTCGAGAAGCACCTGCAGCAGTATAAGGGAACGGTGATTGCGGTGACACACGACCGGTATTTCCTGGATAACGTAGCGGGGTGGATCCTGGAGCTCGATCGTGGCTATGGCATTCCATGGCGAGGGAATTATTCTTCCTGGCTGGAGCAGAAGAAGGATCGCCTGGCAAAAGAAGAAAAGACAGAGAGTAAACGGCAAAAAACGTTGGAACGCGAGCTGGAATGGATCCATATGTCTCCGAAGGCCCGCCAGGCAAAGGGGAAAGCGCGTGTGACAGCTTATGAGAAGCTGCTCAGCCAGGAATATGAGAAAGAGCGCGAAGACCTGGAGATCTTTATCCCGGCTGGAGAGCGGTTGGGAGATGTGGTGATCGAGCTGAAAGGGGTGAGTAAAGGATACGGGGACAATCTATTATTGGATCAAATCGACCTTTCGATCCCACCCGGCAGTATCGTGGGCGTGATCGGCCCGAACGGGGCGGGTAAGACAACTCTGCTTAAGCTGATCACCGGGGCAGAAAAGCCAGATGCGGGGACCGTGAAGATCGGGCAGACCGTCCAATTGGCGTACGTGGACCAGCTGCGCGATAAATTGGATGGGGAAAAGACCGTTTGGGAGGAGCTTTCGGGAGGCGAGGATAATATCCTGCTGGGAACACGGAAGATGAATTCACGCGCTTACGTGGCAAGCTTCAACTTCCAGGGTACGGACCAGCAAAAACAGGTCAAGGCCCTCTCCGGCGGAGAGCGCAACCGGGTGCACCTGGCCAAGATGCTGACGCAAAACGCCAATGTGCTGCTCCTGGATGAGCCGACGAATGATCTGGATGTGAATACGCTGCGCTCTCTGGAAACAGCGGTGGAGACTTTCGCGGGCTGTGCGATCGTGGTAAGTCACGACCGCTGGTTCCTGGACCGAGTGGCAACACATATCCTGGCCTTTGAGGGAGAGAGCCAGGTGACCTGGTTTGAGGGAAATTATTCGGATTACGAAGCTGACCGGCGAAGACGGCTGGGGATCGAGGCAGACACACCGCACAGGATCAAGTACCGCAAGCTGGGTAGAGGGTGAAAAGGTTCACCGCTGAGATGCGGAGCGCGGAATTGAACATAGAATAGGTTTGAAAAAGCAATTCACCGCTGAGCCGAGGGGAGCGCGGAGATGCACAGAGTTTATTGGGTGGAAAAACATTAACGCGGAGATGCGGAGAGTGCTTAAGATATAAAGCAGGAGAGCAATTATCGGTGCCCGTCTCCCAATTCGCTAGAGGCGGCTAAGTAAAGTTTCCTCTCTCATAAGTAGTGAGGGCGCGGAGAAGGTCAGCGGTACGCAAGATGACGGCTGTGCCGCGCACCCCGGAGCCGAGTGAGATTTCTTCCTGGGCGAAAACGCTTTCATCTACTAGGATGGGTATGGGCTGAGGCAAGCCGAAGGGCGAAACAGCGCCAAGCTGGTAGCCAGTGACGGTAAGGACTTCTTCCTGGCTGGCGAGGGTGAGGCGCGACTGCCCCAGGTGTTTACGCAAGACAGGCCAGGAGATCTGGCGGTCACCGGCTACGAGGACCATGGCGAATTTGCCTTCTCCTAAGCGGAACAGGATGCTGCGCACCACCTGGTGTGGGGATTGGCCGCGTTCTTGGGCGGCTTGGGCGAGGGAGTGGATGGGTCCGAGGTGGTGAAAGAGGCGGAAGGGGATGCTTTTTGATTGGAGGTATGCGGTGACGGGGGAGGAAAAAGGATTGCATATTTTTATTAAAAAGCTCACGGATGCTTACAATGAGTACATCGTTGACGATGAGTACATCGTTGACGATGAGTACATCGTTTCGGATAACACGGAAAAAAGATGTACACGGAAAAAGCGGAAGAAGGGAAAGATCGGATTTTATTTATATTACTTTAAAATTTTCGACAAATTAAGGTTTACGAAGCTGGACCCAGAGTCTATTCAATGAAGGAGAGCATTTTGGTGTAGTGGGAGCCCTGCCAGTAGACCTGACCGCAAGCGGGGCAGAGGCGGAATTCGTTGAAATATTGGACCGTCAATGGCTGCAAGCGGTGAAGGATGGTTTCCTTTGATACAGGCTCTAGCAATGCATTGCAGCGCATGCAGCGCTGAAAGGGTTTGACCAGGCTAGCCAATGAATAGCGAGTGAGGACCTCCTTCAACTGCTGATCAGGATCTTGAGAACGAAGCCAATATCCTTGGGTAACAGCTTTGCGCATTAAGAGGCGGTGGTCGCGGGTGAGCAAGATGCGGTTCTGTTCCTGAGATCTTTGGGCAAGCTCGGCGTCCTGAAAGTCGTTGCGGTAGAGGCAGTCGAAGCCCAGCATTCTCAGGTAGCTGGTGAGCTTGCCGAGGTGGTTATCCAGGATAAAGCAGGGATTGCTTCGCTCGCTAAAATCGCTCGCTTGTAAGGCAGATTGTCAAGGGCAAGGAAAGAAAAGACCTCCACCTGGTCACCATCCTGTACCTGGATGTCGAAGCCGGCAGGCGCTCCGTTCACCTGGATCCGGCTGACTTCGGTATGTGGCACACCGGCGGCTTCGATCAAGTGCTTGACGGACTGCGGACCGGTAAATTCATATTCGAAGGGATTTTGTCTTCGTGATGGTTCTAAAAAGACGTGCAGCTCAGGGGAGAAATTGAAGATGGCCTTTTTCATACGAGCTTATCCAGGCTTTGGCGCAGGTAGAATTTGCGAAAGGCCTCTGTTTCCTCCAGCGCCTGGCGGAGGTTGGCTTCGACCTGCTCCAGTTTGGGACTGGCCTTTCCCGGGCCTGGGTGCAGCAGCATTTTCTCGGCGTCGATGGGCTCGCAGGTGATGATCCCTTTGGCTTCCAGCCAGGAGAGGCCTAAACCGATGGTGGTGAGCTGGTGCGCCAGGGCGACCGCCAGTTTTGCTATCTCCACAGGCTGACTGGGGCGGCGCAAGGCGAACTTTACCAGACCCGACAGGCGCTCCAGGAAAGGAGCGAGCTGATTCAACCCAGGATGATTGCCGAAGATATAGATCGTTTGCGGTTGGACCCTTTCGATGGCGGCAGCCAATTCGCTGCGCCCGGGTGGGATCGTCCAGATGGCCAGGATTGGGTGAGGGGACAGGTGGAAGCGGTCAGAACCGGAGATAGGCGCAGGGGTGGGACCCTCCTGCCAGACTTGCAGGGCGGCCTGGGAAAGCAGCTCCTGCAGTTTATTCAGAGGTGAGGCTGATATCTCTACAATCAACCCATTCACGCGTGACTGCTTGAGCCTGGATGGAAACACCGGTTTGCGGAACAAAGCGATAATCGAGCCACTCCACCTGGATGGAGCGCTGACCTTTGAAGTCGTGGGAGTGGACGGTGAATGCCAGGTCAAATGGCCCTTCTGGGAGCGTAAAACCGGGAGCAGTGGAGAGGGAGCCAGCCTGCCACCAGACCACCTCCTGGAGGGTGTGAGCGGGATCGAGCAGGCGCACAAGCAGGTGTTCGTCATGCAGTCCAACGGCCTGCATGGAATCGATGGTGACATTTTGAGCGACCAGGATGGGAGCTGGATTGCCCGGACCGAAGGGCGCCAAGTGTTCGAGCTGCTCAACAAATTCGAGCGAAAGGGAGGCGAAGGGGTAAAGGGCGTCGAAGAACAGGGCTGACTCTTCTTCTGCCCGGGCAGCGCGTTCAGCGATTTGCTGGTCGAGCGCCTGTGAGAGACCCTGGCGAAATTCGGGAATGCGCTCCGGCTGAAGCGATAAGCCAGCCGCCATGGGATGACCACCATAACCCAGCAAGAGACCAGCTTGGGAGGCGATGGCCTGGGTAATGTCGAGTGCCGGGAACTGAACGGGCTGAACCACGGGCGATCTCTCCAGGCGGGGTGGAGAGCAAAACGACTGGCTTGTGGAAGTATTCCACGAGACGGCTGGCGATGATGCCGACCACCCCGGCGGGCCAGGTGGGGTAGCTGAGGACCAGGGCGGAGGTTTCCAAGAGGGCAGGATCGCGCTCGACCTGGGACATGGCGGCTTTGAAGACCTGGTCTGTGAGCAGCTTGCGCTGCGCATTGAGACCTTCGATGACTTGGGCCTGGATACGGGCTTTACTGTCATGGGAGGTGGTGAAGAATTCGACCATGGGGTTGGCATCTGAAAGACGCCCGACGGCGTTGAGGCGGGGAGCCAACGCAAAAGCGATGGTCTCCTCATTGATCGAGCCAGGCTTGATTTCGGCAATCTCCAGCAAAGCCTGCAGAGCCGGGCGGGTGGGGTTCTGCAGCTGGCGCAGGCCAAGCTGAAGTAAATAGCGGGTATCGCCCACGAGGGAAGCAACATCTGCGACAATGCCCAGGGCAACCAGGTCGAGGTATTCCTGGCTGGCTCGGGGTCTTCCGAACCTGTCAAACAGCGCTTCCACCAGCTTATAGGCAACCCCTACACCGGGCAGGGCGGCAAGACGGATGGGCCGGGTCTTCCAGCAAGCGGGGCGACACGATGGCATAGGCAGGGGGCAGCACCGCCGGCAAGCTGTGATGATCGGTGATGATGGTCTGGATCCCTTGGGCAGCGGCCGCCTGGATGGCTTCGTTGGCGGCGATGCCGGTGTCGCAGGTCAGGAGCAGGTCGAGGCCCAGAGTTCAATCTCTTTCTGCAGGATGGACAAGCGAATACCGTGGGATTCGACGTCCCGGACTGGGATATGGTAGCGGACCTGGGCACCGAGCTGGCGCAAGGTTGAGACGAGGAGGTGGTGGCGGTTTGACCATCCACATCGAAATCACCCCAAACACAAATCCTTTCACCCGAAAGGACGGCACGCTGCAGGCGCTCGACCGCCAGCGCCATGCCGGGCAAGGCCGAGGGCGGGGAGGGCGAATATTGGTCGGGATCGAGATAGGCACGCACATCTTGAGCCGTTCGCAGGCCGCGGCGGGTAAAGTATTGGGCGATGAGTGGATAGCCTTCTGCCAGGGCATGCAGCTCGGGCGAGACAGGAGCCGCGGGGTAAGGGCGCCAGGGACGCTGATAGGCCATTAAAACTCCACTTCGCTGATCTGCTCGAAATCGAAGTCATCCAGGCTGGAAGCCAAAATCTGCCTCTTCGCCTTCCGATTCCGTCTCCGGCTCGGGTACCGCGATCGCACAGCGAACGATACACACAGAAGAGGCATCGGTCTGAATGCAGGGTTAAGGGAAAAGCATCTTCTGAACTCTTCCCTGGCAGCCTTCTCGATGGATAAAATGAGCGTCTTCAAGGTATTGCGAGTTTTGTTGGTGTTGGGTGGCGCTGTAGGTAAAGATCTCGGGTTGGGAGGGAAAGTTCGCATACCAGTAGATCAGCTTGAGATTTCCGGGGTTTATTTGGGAGCGTCATTGGGGGAAGCGCTGAGAATGAAAGGATACAGGCGCGTCTGCAGCTTTGCAGCAAGACGCTCGCGGCGGGGACGATTACGGTAAGTTTTCCAGTCATAGATTACGAAGGTGCCATCTTCGCTGCTCTGCAGCAAGTCGTATTTGGCGAGCAGGCGGTAGCCTGCATGTAAGGGTGGAAAGGGTGAACTCTGGAAAGAGCCTGGAGGTTTGGGTTAGCGAGCAGGTCTTTTTGAGAGGCGAGGAAGTTTTCCCACCAGGAGGTTAAAACGATATCGGCATTCATGGAGGATATTTTTTCGACAGGAATACCGATCACGAGCTGGTGGACCATTTTGTGAAAGCGTTCTCCCTGGAGGCGGAAATGCTCATTTTCCTGCACCGGTTCAGACTCGATCGAAGGCCAGGCGAGCTTCAGGAGATGCTTGAGGTAAAAGCGGCGGGGGCAATCGACGTAATCTTGGAGGTTGGATTGGCTGAAGAGGAAGGAGGAGGGAGAGAGGCATGCTAACTCCTGAGGGGGAAAAGATTCACCGCAGAGCCGCGGCGGATGCGGAGATTTTTGAAGAGCGAAAAGCGTACACGGAAAGGGCGGAAAGGGAGAAAAGACGGATTTTTGAAGATGTTCACCGCAGAGCCGCAGAGGGCGCAGAGATTTTTTGAGAGCGAAAAGCGTACACGGAAAGGGTGGAAAGGGAGAAAAGGCGCATTTTGAAAAGATTCAACGCGGAGACGCGGAGAGGGCGAAAAAAATTCTTAAAAGAAAATAAGATGATTGCGTATAGATATTCGCATGAAGAAGAATTGAGCACTTTATTCTTTAACCATTGTTTCTGATGGATGATCCAGGTGGGCGAGGTGGTCTTCCCAGAAGCTCATCAAGGCGACGAGCGGGAGGGCAGGCTGGGCTTTGCCCTGGCGGCCGGTGTTCCAGGTGATAACCAGCTCCTGCCTGGCGCGGGTGATCCCGACATAAAACAGCCGCAAGCGTTCTCGGTTGTAATCGATGCGGGCATTCTGGGTGGCGCGACCTTCTTCGAGCCAGGAATAGGGATCGTTTGAGAGAAGCTGATCAAACTGTGCCAGGGCTTCTGCTTCGAGGTTGAGCTGGTCTCGAACGAACCATTTCTCAGAGATGTAGGTGTCGGCTGCCAATCCAGATGGGAAATCGTAGTTGTTGACCGACATGAGGTAGACGCGGTTCCATTCCAATCCCTTGGCTTTGTGCATGGTGGAGATGACGACCTTCCCGCGATGTTTTTCGGGATCGAAGCCGGTATCGTCATCGCTGAATCCCAGGAAACGGCGCTGGTTCCTGGCGATGATGGCTAATTCTTCGGTCAATTCGGGCAGGCGCCAGGTAGGGTTCTGCTGGCTGGCCCGGCGGAGAAGGACAGCCAGTTTATGCGCCAGGGCTAGCTCGGTCGGCTCGAAGAAAAGATCTTGGGAGAGGGTCAAGACGACCTGGTCGATGGGGAGGAGCACACTGCCTTGCCAGCGCAGCACCAGGTGGCGAAACGAGGAAAGCAGCTCGAGGAGGGTCTGATCTGTTTCTAAGGTAGAGAGAGCAGTCAGCCAGTCCTTGCCTGGGTCAGGGGAAAGGTAATCTTCCACCTGGGAGCATTTTTTAATCAGCTCAGCAGCCTTATCGAGGCGCGGCTGCGCCTCCTCATCCTGGCGGTCTGCCCTCCGCCATACTTTGAAGGCCGTGGCAAGCTTGGAGGCGGATTGAGGGTCGGCCAGGTATTTCAGGATGTTCCCCAGCACGCCGGCTGACTGGCGAGTGGAGGTTGAGCTGCGCAAGAGTGAATTGACATAAGGGACCTGCCTGCGGCGCAGCTCGTCGACAAGGTCAAAGGCTCGCAGGTTGCGCGGCACCAGGACGGCGACGGTTTGATCCTGGTGCCCGGGCAGCCAATCTGCCAAGGAATTTGCCACTGCCTGGATTTCTTCCTGGGGGGTGAGCTTGCGGCGGATGAGCTGGATACCTTGAGGTTGGTCGGCAGGATTTGGCTGGGGATCATTAGCTGGAACGGTTTTGATCAAGGGAGGCGCCTGGAGGGCGCCGCGCACTTCGGCTACCGGGTGGGCAGACATGCTCCATTCGACGAGGTAATTTGCTAAAGTGATGATGCTCTGCGACGACCGACCAGAATTGGGCAGCTCCTGGGAGAGCACGTTCGGGCTGCGAATAAAATCCAGGAGGTAGCGCGGGTTGGCAGTGGTGAAGGTCTCGTAGATGGCCTGGTTGGGGTCGCCGACGCGCACCCAATTCCCTCCGGAACCACACAGGAGGGAAAGGATCTCTTCCTGGAGGCGGTTGCTGTCTTGGGCTTCATCTTCGAGGATGAAAGGCCAGCGCAGGCGCAGGCGCTCAAGGAGCTGGGGATCGGTTTCTAAAACGAGCAGCGCCAGTCGAACAAGATCGTCGAAATCAACTGCGCCACGGTAAGAGAGGACGCGCTGGTAATCGGCGTAGATGGCAGAGCCCATCTCGGCCAGTGACAGCGGCACCGGCAGACGGGAGAGAAGCTCTTGAAGCAGCTGGGGGGTGGTCTTGTTGTCTTTCGCGTAGCGGATGAAGTTTTGAGCGATGTCTTTGACGAGGACGGGAACCTGGTCTTTCAACACCCAAAGGCGTTTATGCTCATCCAAGTCTGACTTGAGGTAGGCTTCGAACCAATCTGGGTGGTTGTGCAGCCAGGCCTGGGTGACATCTTGCAAGATTGAGCCAGCTTCTTTTTCGTCAATGATTTGAAAATTGTTGTCGAGGCCGGCTAACTCGGGTCTTTCTCTGACGATGTCATGCGCCAACCCATGCAGGGTCCGCACCCGGTAGCCCAGGTTAGGAACCAGGTGGTTTTTCTCGATGAAATCACTCACCTTTTGATAAAAATTGTCGACAGCGGAGTTGACCAGGGTAACAATCAAGACTTCCTGATCGTCAGCCAGGTTGGCTTTCTGGATGATTTGGGCAGCGAGGAGAGAAAGCGTCCAGGTCTTACCGCTGCCGGGAACTGCAGAAATGCCCATCTTTCCGGCAGTGTAGCGCAGGATTTTTCTTTGACTGGGGCGGAGGTGGATTTCAGGTTCCATCGTTAACCTTGGGCATCCTTTAAAACTCTCTGGAAGGCTGAGAGCAATACACCGCGCTGCTCAAAGCCTTGTTCGTTCAGATCGCTGAGTCCCAGGAAAAGGTGCCTGCGACAGCGCCTGAGCAAGCCAACGGTCAGGTGTTCAAGTGCCTCAAGGCTGGCCTGCACCTCGTCCGCATCCGTCCAGGGCCGCCCTGGCAGCCAATTGCGGCTGAGAACGTAGGGATGGGTGAGCGGCTGGTATAGGCGTTCAGACCAACTGCGGTTGCCGATATCGAGCCAGAATTGAAAATCGACGGGACGGTTGGTCATCAAAAAGGTGTAAGCTGGAGCGAGTAAGACAGCGTTTTCGGGCTGAGCCCGCCAACTGCGAATATATAGGGATGAAATCACGCCATCTTTGACCATTTCGAGGAAATCGACACCTAGCGGCAGGGCTTGATCGTCGGGAGGGGCGAGGCGCGCCCAACGAAATTTCTGGATGGATTCGATCAAGTTGGCAGTAATTTCACCAGCTGTGTAGTTCGAGTGGAAGCCGAAGGATGGCTGAGAGAGGACTTCTCCGAACAACCTGCCAAGAAATTGGTCTAATTCTACCGGTTCAGCAGCCTGGTAGGCTGACAGCCACAGCCGGAGGCGCTCGTAGGCTGACCCAAAACGATACGTGATGCGCTCCTGCATGGCAGGCTGGATCAAGTCAAAACTTGTGAGCTGCGGACAGCCATCTTTAAAGCGAAAAACGATCTCAACCAGGAGCTGGGCGCGGGGGAGGTCGAGGCCGGCAATGGTCTGGATGAGCGCATAAGCGAGATCGAAACGGTCGGGGGATAAATTAGGAGCGAGGCTGAGCCAGGCAGGGTGGGCTAACAAGGCGAGTGTTATCAGGCAGTGTGAAACTGGCTCATCGCGCAGTGAGCGAGAAGGACGGTGAGAGCGATTAGGCACCCCATTGGTGTTCAAGCGATTCGACAGCGAATAGCGGAGCGCATCTGACAGGAAAGGGGACAGCACGGCAATTTCGGAGGGAGGCACACCCTGGTTGTGAACCAGATCAGCAATATTTTGAGCTACCCAATCCAGCATTTGGGGAAAGTATTTGACGGATTGAAACGATACAGACGCTGGGATGAGCGATTTTGAAAGAGAACGGTCCAGCAGCGTATGAGGGGGGGACTTTTCGGGTTTTAGATTATTGCTGAGAAAGATACTCAGGGCTTGAGTTTCTGCCCCCATTGAAAAAATGTCCGAAAATTGAAAGGAGGCTTCGCACTGATGGTTCAGGGTTTTTGCACTTTGAGGATCTGCTCCCAGGAAGCGGCGGAAGCCTGCACCTTCATCGAAGATCAAGAGAGCTGAATCTGCCTCCGGCAGCCAATCTCGCAGGATGTCATGGGAGGTGGGCGTATCCTCTTCCAGGTTGTCAACAATCAGGTGGCGGTAGTTTTGCAGTAGATAGGTACGGCAGGCAGGCAGCGGCCAGAGCAGGTTCTTAAAAAGTTCTAACTGGAGGGAGAAATCAAGCAGATTATGAGCGAGGCAAAAATTTCGAAAGAGGAGGGCGCACGCCTGGGCATCTACATAAATATGGTGCTGAGCGGGGTCGCCAGTCCAGGCAGATTTCAGCCGATGGGCAATTTCGGTTAGCGGAAAACCGACTAATGCCGATTTGTTGAGATTATCGATCACCTGACTGAGCAGGCGGGTGCGTTCCATAGAGACTGCACTGAAATAGCCCTGGTCTAGAAGCGGGTAGACGAGCCGGGCAATGTAGTACTGGGCGGTTTCGAGGGTTAGGAATACAGGAGGCTGGTCCGGTTGAGCAAAGGTGGCAGCTTCGGAGACCAGGGGCCAGAAGAGATCAATCATGCGGCGAGCAAGCCCGCCGATGGTCAAATTGGTGACCAGGGGGGCGGTGCTCACAGGTGAGGCAGCCGCAGTTTCTAAATAAGGTGCGGCCAGGGTTCGCTGGGGGGTCAAGATGAGGATCTGCTCCCCTGGAATTCCCTGGGTCAACAGCCAAAGCAGCCGACCGAGGCCGGCGGTGGTCTTTCCTGTGCCAGCAATGCCGCTGAGAAAGATGCGATGATCGGGCAAACTCTCAATAACCCGAGTCTGTTCTGAAGTAAGTGAAATCGAGTTAATTGGATCCATGGGCTATTGGCTTGATGCGCAGAACGGTTAGAGAACTAAAAAGAAACAGGACAGCATAACAGAGCATCAGGACGAAGTAGCCTGAGCCAGGATTGGAGCGGTTGATTAAATCAGCCAGCGGACCACCGATCCCCGATCCGACCATCCCTGCGCCAGCGCCCGCCAAGTTCGAAATGCCGAGATACCTGCCTGCCTTTTCATCAGGGACAATGGTAGTACCCAGAGCCCAGTTCGTGGTCATGAATAATCCAGTGGCAAGGCCAACCAGGCAGCCAGCTACGTAAATCAGGCTCAGGAATGGGAACTGGTAAGTCAGAAGGAGCAAAGCAGCACCCACCATGCCAATGAGACCAGAGAGGAGGACGAGGGTGCGATGCCCGATCTTATCGGAGAGCCAGCCGCTCGGAAGCGCTGTGAGCAAGGTGAATACACCAGCTACCAGGAACAAATTGGCGCTCAAACCAATGGCTGCTTCGATCGTGATGCCGAAGGTTGACATTATGAAATAGGCGGCAAAGCCCTGGAGAGCAGTAACGGCTGCAAGGAAGAAAAAACGATTGGTGACCCACCAAGGAAAAGCCGGAGTATCTTTCGTTTCGTCACCTAAAGCCTGTTTAATCCCAGACCAGACCCCGACCAGGACGGCAACGACCATGGAGGTTAACCCTCCCAGGCTGAGACCAACCAGAAGGGCGAGTGAATTGTCAAGAAATACCAGGGCGATTAAACCAGAGACAGCTGCGACAACCACTCCAGAAGCGATGCCTGCAATTGCGCCAAATAGAATACCTTTGAGCATCCCAAAGACGAGGTGAAGGGGTTCGTTCGGGGAAAGGGTTGGTTTTTCTTGTAAGGGCTGTTCTTTCACAAGAAGCATGGTAAGGAGCATTATAACCAGCAGGAACAATCCAGTGGCAAAGATGGCCAACCCCAGCTGCCCTTCTTCCACTAAACTGGCGATCGTCAGTGGAACCAGGATGACGGGTAAAAGCTCGAAGATGGATTTGAAAGCAGAGGCACGACCATGCTGTTCGGGAGGCACAAGGTCGGGGATGAGGCCCTGCAGCGGGCCATGGGAAATATTCGATGAGACCTGGATCAGCAGCACTGCGATGAGGAAAGTCCAGTAGTTTGTGGATAGCGCAATGGCTGTGAGAAAAAACAGATCAAGCACAACGCCAGCAAAGATGTAAGGGCGGCGGCGACCGTACCTGGAAGTATTCCGATCGCTTAGCATCCCTGCCAGGGGTTGAACGATCATGGCAATGATTAAACCAGCCGTATGCATCAGTCCCAGGGCCGTGTTCTTTACTTCAGGGTTTACAAATAATGAGACCATGTAAGGTATGAACACACCACCCATGGCAGTGTTGCGGAAATTCAGACCAAGCCAGAATAAATTGATGGAGATGAAGTCATACCACTTTCTGGTTTTCATATACAAATTATAATGCGGATGAAAAAATTCGGACCTTGAAAGACGATGGCTCATTCGGGAAAATCGAACCAGCGTTAATGACCTATTGAAGTCTGTGTCTGCAATTAGATTAAGGGAAGATTAATAGCCCTTTTTTGCGACCCAAAAACCACCTGTATTCGTTATTAAAGTAGATGACTTCGTGATAAAATAAATCGTACAATATTTGTCTAAAAAGGGTTATTTGATTCGGAAAAAACGTATTGGACAATTTATGTCACCAGTTATTTTTCTTTTTATAACTACAACGGCTTCCGAGGCTAATACCCGACCTTACTTTACTAAAATTAGCTGCTTAGTGATCTGAGAAGGATAGCCTCGTTGAAGCAATTGAATAATAACTCTTTCTTTTTCAAAAAACGAGATTAGGGATTACTTTTTTATTGGTGTGCCGCATCAAGGTAGCGTAAGCACTACCTTCATATGGCGTAATTATTTGTTGCACATGGATTTTCTAGACTTATCATTTTTGATCGTAAAGCTGCGGATGGGTATGCCAGATTGTACAAAAACGTTAGCTGACAGTTCTGAAAGTCCAAATGGTGCAAATTATGTCTAGAATCAAGGTAATTATTATTTTCATGCACCCTTGGACTTTTAATGTCCGAGGGGCGGAGCATGAGACTTGGTATAGACATGCTGGAATCATTCGATTATCAAGTCAGGAGTAAAAATGGAATTATCAGGATCACAAAAGGAGTTCACTTTGGAGGTCTCTCAAAGTGCGAAGTTTGTACAAGCTGTCAAAACTGTCCCACGCCAATGGCAATGGAGGCTCTTTTCTTTTGCGCTAATCGTTTCCGATTTTTTGATGGTTGGGCTTGGCTTTAGGGCAGCTTACTTCATCCGTTTCGAATTATCGATCGATATATTCCGTCTCGATGTAATCCCCGATATTGGATTTTATCAGAACATGGTTTTGATCTTAATCCCCATGTGGCTGATGATCTTTGCGCTGATGGGGCTTTACAACCGGCAGTATTTACTGGGGGGAACCCAAGAATATTCCCTGGTTTTTAATGCGACGACAGCGGGGATGATCATCCTAATGGCCGCCGGCTTCCTTTATCCCAGCTTTATCTTTGCCCGCGGCTGGCTTGTTTTAGCCTGGGCATTCGCTCTATTCTTCACGATTTTTGGCCGGTTTATCCTGCGCCGGATGATCTACTTATTGAGAAAACAAGGATATTTTGTTTCTCTGGCGGTCATCATAGGAGCCAATAACGAAGGTATATCGCTTGCCGAACAATTGATGCGCTGGAGCACTTCTGGGCTGCACATCGTTGGTTTTGTGGATAAAAAACTGCCAGCAGGGACTACGGTGCAGAATAACTTGAAAGTCTTGGGTCCAGTGGAAAAAATCGATGAGATCGTCAGCCAGTTTCACATCGAAGAAATGATCCTGGCAAGCAGTGCGATCTCGTCACGGGACAGCATGGTAGATCTTTTTATGCAGTATGGGGTCAAAAGCGGGGTAACGGTCAGAATGTCGTCGGGATTGTACGAAATCATGACGACCGGGTTGACGGTGAAAGAGTTCGCGTATGTGCCGTTGGTAGGCATCAACCCTGTGCGCTTGCGCGGAGGTGATCGATTATTAAAAAACATTTTGGATTACAGCATTGCCATTCCTGCTTTGATCGTTCTATCTCCATTATTACTGCTGATTGCCATCGCTATCAAGCTCACTTCACCAGGCCCGATCATCCACCGCCGGCAGGTGATGGGGGTAAATGGCAAGAAGTTCCATGCCTTTAAATTCCGCTCGATGTACGTGAATGGGAATGAGATCTTGGAGAAATATCCAGAGCTCAAGAAAGAATTAGCCGAGAACCACAAGCTAAAGGAAGACCCGCGGATCACGAAAGTGGGCGGCTTTATACGAAAATGGAGCCTGGATGAGCTGCCGCAATTATTCAACGTGCTGCTCTTTCAGATGTCGATTGTAGGCCCGCGCATGATCTCGCCAGAAGAAACCGAGAAATACACGAAGTGGGAGCTCAACTTGCTGACCGTCAGACCTGGGATTACCGGGCTGTGGCAGGTCAATGGGCGCTCGGATGTTTCCTATGATGAAAAAGTCCGGTTGGATATGTATTACATCCGCAATTGGAGCATCTGGTTTGATATGCAGCTTTTGATCCAGACAGTTCCAGCCGTTTTACGGAAACGCGGGGCATATTAAGATGATCATTGTGCAGACTCCACTGCGAGTCAGTTTCTTCGGTGGGGGCACCGATATGCCTTCCTTCTATCTATCGGAAGGGGGGTGTGTATTAACCTCTGCAATTGATAAATATATCTTTGTCACCATTAAAAAGCGTTTCGATCAGCTCGTACGCGTTGGTTATACGCGCACCGAGATGGCTGAAAATGTGGCTGACATCCAGCACGAGCTAATCCGGGAAGCTTTTCTGGTATCGGGGATCAAGAGGGGCGTCGAGATAACGACCATGGGAGATATCCCTTCGGCAGGCTCAGGATTGGGTTCCTCGAGCACAGTCACTGTGGGTGCTTTGCATGCCATGTACTCATACCAGGGAAAACTGGTCACCCCAGAAATCCTCGCCAGACAGGCCTGTGAGATTGAAATCGACCGGTTATGTAAGCCAATTGGGGTGCAGGATCAATATATTGCGGCCTATGGGGGTTTCAAGTTCCTTGAATTCAAACCATCTGGAGAGATCCTCGTTTCAAACGTGGAGGTGGACCAAAGTACCCGAAGGAAATTGAACCAGAATTTACTCCTCTTCTATACCGGAACGACACGAAAAGCAGACGCGATCTTGGAAGAGCAGAAAAAGAACATGGCAGAGCGGGTCAGTGTGCTGCGCAGACTGCCGCGAGATGACTTACGTGGCCAGGGATGAGCTGGGGGCTGGAAATGTCGACACTATTGGTGAGTTATTGCACGAGAGTTGGAAGCTGAAGAAAAAATTGGCAAGTAATATCAGCAATTCCTCGATCGATGTGCTATACCAAACCGCCAGAAAAGCTGGGGCACTTGGCGGTAAGATAACAGGTGCGGGTGGAGGAGGTTTCTTGCTCTTGTATTGCCCCCTCCAATATCAGGAAAATTTACGGGAGGCGCTGTCAGGTTATCAAGAGCTGCCATTTAATTTAGAAGATGAAGGATCAAAGGTAATTTTTAATTATCACCGGAATAATTCATAAGCCATTTATTGTTAGAAAGGGATATTGTGGTTACAGAAACTTATTTACACGATTTGAAAGAAACTTTGGATCAGCTGCCGATGGATTCAATCCAGAAAGCGATCGATGTGCTTCACGAAGCGCGCCTAGACGGACGGAAAATTTTTATCATGGGTAATGGAGGCAGCGCATCTACTGCTTCTCATTTTGTTTGTGACCTGGGTAAAAATACGCGCATGCAGGGATGGCCAAATTTTAAGGTCATTGGCCTGGCAGATAATATGGCTATCTTCTCTGCGCTGGCGAATGATGAGGGGTACGGCAGCGTCTTTTCCCAACAATTAGCGAACCTGGTTGAAGCGGAGGATATCGTCATCGGAATTTCAGCAAGCGGCAAGTCCCCTAATGTTCTGAATGCCATTGAAGTCGCCCGGCAAGCTGGCGCCTTCACAATCGGCTTATCTGGATATGATGGCGGTCAATTAGCTTCGATGGTTGATATCAGCGTGCATGTGCCCAGCTTTTGTATCGAGCATGTCGAAGATATTCATTTGATGCTGGAGCATATGATGACCAAGGCATTAAAAGAGCGGGTAAACGCAGCTCTTGTCCAGGAAACAGGTGATGCGTCGTGCTAGCTAAAGCGTAGTTAGCGTTTGAAGAATCCTGTTTGATCACGGACTGCGCTGAGGAGATTCTTATAAATTAAAATGTCATCGATCCGGTGAAGCTCAGGAAGAAGAATTTGCTGAGAGCCTCGCCCGGTTTCTACCAGGATATTCTTAGGAATGCCTGCGTTCTTCCCGGCGAGCATGTCAGAAAGGGCGTCGCCAATCATGAGTGAATGATCGAGATCAATATCCAATTCCCTGGCTGCTTGCAGGATCAAGCCTGGCTGCGGTTTACGACATTGACAGGCTTGTTGAGGCGAATGGGGACACATGTAGGAGGCGTCCACTCTTCCGCCATGGTTGCGAATCTCTTGTTCTATGCGCTGGTTCAGCGTTTGAGCAGCTTGCAGGGTGATCAGACCCCTGCCTACGGCAGATTGGTTGGTGATGATGATGATCTTGATGGCTGGGTGGATGATCTGGAGTGCTTCAAATGAATCAGGTAAAAAATCGACATCAGACCAGCTCAAGACATAGTTCTGACGGTTTTCGATGATGACACCATCTCTATCCATGAAAATTGCTTTGTGCATGTTCTAATTATACAGATAAATTATGATCGAAAAGCTACAACTTTACATGAATTGGCAAGCCTCAGGTTTCGGACGTTATTGCCTGGAACAGACGGTCTATTTCCTTTTCGGCTGGATACCGGGGCTGTTGGGGATACTTGCAAGGGGCATCTTATACCGTTTTATATTGAACATGAAGGGTTGGGCGGCTATAGAAGGGGGTGTCAGGCTGCGTTATGCTGACCATATCACCCTGGGGCATGGTGTTTACCTGGACCAGGGCACTTATTTGCATGCCTGCCCGAAGGGGATTGAGATCGGCGAGAACTCCATCGTGATGCATGGAGCGGTACTGCACGTGTATAACTTCCGCGGCTTACCTAACTCCGGAATCTGGATTGGGAAGGACAGCCTGGTGGGTGAATATTCGGTGATTCGCGGCCAGGGAGGGGTTCACATTGGTGACCGCGTTTATACTTCCCCATTTACCCAGATCATTGCGGTCAACCATATTTTTGATGATCCGAACCGGCCATTTATCGAGCAGGGTATCACCGCTGAAGGTATTGTGATTGAAGACGATGTCTGGCTTGGGGCGGGAGCTGTGATCACCGATGGGGTCAGAGTCGGGAAGGGAGCTGTGGTGGCTGCAGGAGCGGTTGTAACGAAGGATGTGCCTGCTCACACCGTGGTGGGGGGCGTGCCTGCGCGACCGATTAAAGAAATCGACGGGCAGGAAATCGGTAAACGTGAAAACAGGATCTATCATATCAATTAGGAGCGGAGGGATGAGTATATTAACTGTTGTAATTCCTGCATATAATGAAGAGGGAGGCATTGCTGACATAGCCAAGCGAGTCCTGGCTGTCAAAAAACCCTTGCAAGAGGTGGGTGTGGAAAACCTGGAGCTGATCGTCGTTGATGATGGCTCGAAAGACAAAACAGCGGAGATCGCCAGCCACATTGAAGGTGTGACCCTTATCAAACATGCGAAGAACAAAAATTACGGCGGGGCGCTAAAAACGGGCTTTGCCAATGCAAAAGGCGATCTGATTGGGTTCTTGGATGCAGATGGGACTTACCCACCAGAATATTTTCCACAGTTGTGCCAGGCGATTTTCCAGGGGGCAGACCTGGTGGTCGGCTCCAGGATGGCTGGTTCTGACAGTCGCATGCCGGCTACCCGGAGACTCGGCAATTTCTTGTTTGCCAACCTGCTGTCGATCTTGGGAAGGCAAAAAATTACGGATAGCGCCAGCGGTATGCGGGTGTTTAAGAAAGAAATCCTTGAGCGGGTCTATCCTTTACCCAATGGTCTGAACCTGACGCCCGTGATGAGCACAAGGGCGCTTCACGAAGATATCAAAATGGTGGAAGTGCCGATCCCTTACAGCGAGCGGGTGGGGCGCTCGAAACTGAGTGTGGTCCGGGACGGATCTGTATTCTTGCAATCTATTGTATGGACGGTGATGACGTATAACCCGGTGAGGATTATGGGGTTGATCGGTTTAGCCGGTGTGGTCCTGGCTGTGTTGGTGTTATTGGGCTTGGTGATTGCACGGCTGAGTGGGGTGACAACCCTGGGTACCTGGGGGATCGCCGCTCTATACTGGGCGCTTGTTTCGGCTGTGGCCGGGATCAGCATCTTTGCCCTGGGAGCGACCTTTAATTACCTGGTATCGTTGTTTTATAAAGCACCCATCCGGCAGGGTTTGTTTGGAAAGCCAGTATTCAATCCGCCCCTGGAGACACACTTTGGGTGGATGGGGGCTTTGGGTCTGGTTGGTGGCGTGGTTCTGGCCTTGGTAAGCCTGGTTTTGAGCACGCAGGGTTGGGATGTTTCACGAGTGTGGTTGTATCTGCTGGGAAGCGCGATGTTGATCTTAGTCGGTATCCAGCTGATTATTTATTGGCTTTTGATGCACGTTTTGGTGGAACTTAGCCAGCGTGAAGACCTGGCTAAAAAAGATATGAACGGTTTTTAACAAATTATTGTTAGATCAGCAGATTTTTCATTTGGAGGAAAAATGAGCGACGAAAAAGTTGAAGTAAAAGTTGAATTAAAAGAAAATTATGGGACCCGCAGAATCCCACCGATAAGAATGTCTAATTTCCCGAATGCAGACGAGATCGTGCGTAAGGGGATCGATAGCTTTCCACGATCGAGTGAGGCGGTTGATATCTTATTGGTGAACCCGCCGACACCAGATGGTGCGTTATGGATCCGCTCCCAGCACCGGGTGGGACGCAGGACGCGGGAAAATATGGTTTGGCCACAGGTCTCATTGGCCCAGATGGCAGCCCTGTTGCATCCGGTTTACACCTTGAAAATTCTGGATTGCAATGCAACGAGAATGGGTTGGGAGGAATTTACAAAGCTGCTGGACAAGTACCAGCCCAAGTATTACCTGACCCAAATGACGGCGCCGACCCTGGAAAACGACATGTATGGGGTTTTCCTGGCGCACGCGCGCGGGGCGAAGACGATTGCCTTTGGAACGCATGTAACCCCCATTCCTCGGGAGTCGATGAGACCCTACCCGTCCCTGGATTTTATCCTCGTGGGCGAACCGGACTTGAGTATTCGTGATCTGCTCGACCACCTGGAAGGGAGATTCGATCAGCGCTCACCAGAAATTGAAAGGATCTTTGCTGAGCATGACCCAATGTATAAACAGTCCTTAAAAGCAGATGGGAGCGTGGATTTGAGTGGGATCAAGGGGTTGGCATGGCGGAACGGTGCTGAGGTGGTGGTGAACCTGCCCAGACCATTCGTTAAGAGCCTGGATGATCTGCCGATCCCGATGCACGAGCTGCTGCCTTTGAAAACCTACTTGATGCCGATGA
This sequence comes from uncultured Chloroflexia bacterium, assembly GCA_963754615.1. GTDB lineage: Bacteria > Chloroflexota > Anaerolineae > Anaerolineales > UBA4823 > CAVVUF01. The sequence continues at coordinate 87,499 of CAVWGW010000015.1, forward strand.
TCAAAGGCCCGTTTACGTTTATCGTTACGGGGAGAGGCTGTCCAGCAGGCTGCATGTACTGCATTAAGCACGTGAGCTACCAATATGCCACCCGTATCCGGTCGCCGAAACTGATCATGGATGAGATGTGGTACCTGAAGAAATTAGGCATCAATAACATCCATATGTATGCCGATTTGTTCACGCTGAACCGGGAGCAGGTGATGGACCTTTGCCAGCGGATGATCGATGAAAAGATCCAACTCCACTGGACCTGCAACAGCCGGGTGGATTACGTGGACGAGGAAATGCTCGCCATGATGGGCAAAGCTGGCTGCCGGTTGATCTCCTGGGGCATCGAGAGCGGGAACGAGGCGATCCTGAAGCGGGCGCATAAGGGTGCAGATCCTGCAAAAGCTGAGAGGGCGTTGACCTGGGCAAAGAAAGCGGGGATTATGAATTGGGGCTATTTCATCATCGGTTTGCCCGGAGAAACAGAGGAAACAATCCGGCAGTCGATCGCTTTTGCCAAGAAGCTGCCATTGGATATCGCCCTATTCCATGTAGCAGCCCCTTACCCGGGAACACCTTTCTTCTTTGATGTCGTCGAGAACGGCTGGTTCCGACCAGGTACGCGCTGGGAGCAGGTAGATATGGACAAGGGGACTGTGTTGGATTACCCCAATTTGTCGGCTGAGCAGCTCCTCTTCTGGCAGAAGAAGGCTTTCAGAGAATGGGCATTCCGACCGCGGCCCATGTTTACATACCTGAAGATGTTGATGACCGACTGGCAAACTTTGAAATCAGCCTTGGGTGTGGGGTTTGAACACTTGATCTGGTCTTCAACGGATACTGGGGCGCCAGTTGGCACGCGTGGATAAGGTATTTCCCGGAGGCGGATGAGGGATAATCTAGGACAATTCATCGAAAACCGGTGGTTCCCGCTAGCTGATCTTCTAATCGTATTGGGGAGTGGAGCGATCTGGTATTTCCGACCTGAGTTTGGATGGAAAATCCTTTTGATCGCTCTACTGCCCTGGTTGGCAAGACTGCTGGCAGGGAGGCGCCCATTCAAATTCACCCCTTTTGATTTCCCTATATTATTCTACGTAATAACCGCCCTGGTAGGCGCAATCATAGCCTACGACCAGAGCGGGAGCTGGGCAAAGTTTTGGATCATCCTGGCGGCTGTGCTGTTTTTTTATGCATTAGCAGGGCAGCCCCGAGAGAACACCTGGATCATCGTTGAAGCACTGACGGCAGTGGGTGTTGTGATCTCGATCGCATTTTTACTGGTTTTCGATTGGCAAGCCCATCCTGGCAAGTTAGAAGTGATCAACCGGATCGGTAAAGCCTGGATGGCGGTGAGACCGTCCCTGGCAATCCCTTCCATTCGAGATGAGGACATCGTTTCGAATATCCTGCTGGTCCTATCTCCGTTTCCAATCCTTTTTCTTTACCACGCGTTTTCCCACCGTCAAAAAAACCACTGGTTGTTTCTGCTTGCACTCATTAGTATATTTATATTCTGCCTGGGCTTGGGAATGGCAGCGACCATGCAGGCTGTTATTTTTGGCTGCGCAGGATTGCTGATTGTGCTCTGGTGGGGTTTGAATACCTGGCTGGATCGTAGGGGAACAGACCTGGCTCGGAAGGCGTTTTTTATCCTTTCAGGCCTGGTAATAATCTTACCTTTGTTTCTCTTAATCCGATCCCCAGATAGCGTGCTCAATTTTGTGAGAGCTATCCCCCAATTTTCAAGGTTTGAAAATCGTTTTGTTGTTATCGATAATACGCTCCATTTGACGAAAGATTTTTTATTTACGGGTGGAGGATTAGGGTCTTTCCCAGGTCTGTACTCGCTTTATATTCTAGGTATCCCCAACCTTTTCATTTCTTATGGCAGCAATATTTATTTACAAATGGCTGAAGAACATGGGGTGATTGGATCCATTGCGTATCTCAGCATTGTGGTTGGGGGGGCGCTCATATTGCTGCAGAGACTATATAAAAGAGTTTTTGAGCACGATAAGCTCTATATCGTTTTTCTGAGTTTGGTTGGGTACGCAGCTTTGTTCGTGGTGGGTATGTATGATGCAATTCTCTATAAAGGTTTGAGCATTTTCGCAATCTTCATCATCCCTGGGTTTGCTGTTTTTACCCTCTATCAACCTCAAAAGAAGGATTACAGCTACTTTTATCCAATTTCAATTTTTATCGCCTGCGTGGTTCTTTTCCTCTCGAGTCTTGGCGGCAAGCTGCCAGCATCTTATTATGCCAACCTTGGGGCAATCAAGATGGCTCAGCTTGATCTAGCTGACTGGACTTTTGATGAATATATTAATCCGCAAGACACCGATCAATATGGCGAGGCTGAGAAGAATTTTGAGTGGGCTTTACGAGTAGATTCCAAAAACCAGACTGCGAATTATCGTTTAGGTCTGCTGGCGTACCGGGATGCAAATTATCAAATGTGTGGGCCGTACCTTGAAAAGGCATACTTAGCAGACCCGGGCAACCGCGGGATTGTAAAGCGATTAGGTTATAACTATGTATGGCTTGGGAATATTGATGAAGCCGAGAAATACCTCGCAGAGATTCCTGAAGCAGCAACTGAGCTGGAGTATTTAGCATGGTGGTGGAGAACTCAAAATAGAAATGATCTATCTGATTATGCAAATCAGATGGTGAAAAGACTTATTTCAAAGCAAACGAAAGGGAATAATTAATGACTGACACGCAAGAAGTTCAAAGACCGAATGTGCGCATCCACCCGACAGCTGAGGTTTCACCGAAAGCTCAGATCGGGGCAGGGACGCGAATCTGGCACTGGGTACAAATCCGGGAGGGAGCAGTTGTCGGTGAGAACTGCATCGTCGGAAAAGATTGTTATATCGATTTCGGTGTCAAAGTGGGCAGCAATGTCAAGATCCAAAACGGGTCGTACCTTTACCATGGTTTAACCGTGGAAGATGGCGTTTTCATCGGACCGAGAGTTGTGTTCACGAATGATGTTTATCCACGCTCGATCACACCGGATGGACAGCTGAAGGGTAATGATGATTGGGAGGTGGGGCCGATCTTAATCAAGTATGGAGCTTCAATCGGCACCGGGGCGATCGTTATCCCCAATGTGACTGTGGGAGAATTCGCGCTGGTGGCAGCCGGAGCGGTTGTTTCACGATCTGTGCCAGATTATGGTTTGGTAGTGGGGGTTCCGGCTCGCTTAGTCGGATATGTATGTAAATGCGGGCGGAAATTGGAACAAAAAGGGGATGAATATTATTGCCCCAAATGTGATTGGACAAAACCTTAAGGAGTAAAGCAATGATATCAATTTCAAGACCACAAATTGGGGAAGAAGAAAAAGCCGCCGTGATGAAGGTGTTGGAGTCAGGCCAGCTGGCGCAAGGACCGCGAGTGCAGGAGTTCGAGGAAAAGTTTGCAGCCTGGACTGAAACCAAATATGCTGTGGCAACTTCATCGGGGACTACTGCGCTGCATGTGGCTTTATTAGCACACGGGATCGGTGAAGGTGACGAAGTGATCACCACAGCATTCAGCTTCATTGCTTCGGCGAACTGCATCCTATATGCAAATGCCAGGCCGGTTTTCGCAGATATTGAAGCGCAGTATTATATGCTCGATCCGAAGGACATTGAGAAGCGGATCACACCGAAAACAAAGGCAATTATCCCAGTGCATTTGTTTGGGCAAATGAGCGATATGGAACCGATCTATGAAATTGCCCAAAAGCATAACCTGGCAATCGTTGAAGATGCCTGCCAGTCTCACGGGGCAAAGTACAACGGCAAATCGGTGGGAGCCTGGGGCACAGCCTGCTATTCATTCTACCCAACGAAGAACATGACCACGATCGAAGGCGGGATGATCACAACAAACGATCCGGCGATCGCTGAACGGGCGCGCTTGATCCGCAATCACGGCAGCCCCAAACGCTACCTGCATGAAATGCTGGGCTTTAACTTCCGCATGACGGATCTCCAGGCTGCAATTGGGTTAGCGCAGCTGGCAAAGGTGGAGGGTTGGAACGAGAAGAGGAAATCAAATGCAGCTTTCTTGACTTCACACCTCAAGAAGGTGGATGGGATCACCCCTCCAGCTGTGCGCCCTGGGAGCGAGCATGTTTTCCACCAATATACGATCCGGGCAAAGAACCGTGATAAGGCCTTGGAGCAGCTAGGGCAGAAAGGAATTGGGGTAGGGGTGTATTATCCGATCCCAATTCACATGCAGCCCTTGTATAAGAAATTGGGATACGCGGTAAGCCTGCCGGTGACGGAGCAGGCTGCTTTAGAAGTGCTCTCCCTCCCGGTGCATCCGGCGCTCACCCAGGCTGAATTGGATGAAATTATTAAGGTTGTAGGCAGCTTAGAGCTGGGATAAGGAAAATTGTATGGAAACTGTAAGGATTGGCGTCGTAGGAGTTGGTAGAATGGGGCAAAGACACTGCCGTGTCTTGTCCAACTTGCGAAAAACTCATTTGGTCGGTGTTTATGACCAAAGCGTGGAGGTCGGTAACCGGGTGGCGAAGCAGTTCGAAGTTGAGTACTTTCCTGACCTTGATCAGCTCTTGGAGAAGGTGGATGCTGTCGTGTTGGCTTCGCCTACTCCCACGCATTACGAACAGGCGATGAAATGCCTAAGCGCATGCGTTCATGTGTTGGTGGAAAAGCCGATCACGGAGACCCTGGAGCAAGCTGAGAAGCTGGTAACCCTGGCGGAGAAGTCAAAAATTAAAAGTACAGGTGGGGCATATCGAGCGTTTCAATCCCGCTTATATGGAGCTGAAAAACGTGCTGGAAGAGCTGCGGCCGATGGCAATCAATCTGAACCGGTTGAGCCCGTACCAGGGAAGCAATAAAGATGTCGATGTGGTATTAGACTTAATGATCCATGATACGAACCTGGTTCTCGATATGGTCGGGATGTATCCGGAGAAAATCAGTGCATTGGGCTTCACTGCCAACAGCGGGACGATCGATCATGCTGTGGCTCAGCTCTTCTTCAATGGTGGCCCCATTCTTACCATGACAGCCTCGCGTGTCACCGAGGAAAAAGTTCGTAAGATCGAGGTAACCTGCCGAGAAGCCTATCTTGAATGTGACCTGATGGGCAAATCTATCCTGGCACACCGCAGCACGATCGGTGAGTATATCAATGCAAACAAGCGAGGGGTTAAATATCGCCAAGAAAGCATTGTTGAACGGATCAATGTGCCTACATTCGAGCCGCTCTTCCTTGAGTTGCAGCACTTTACCGAGTGCGTGCTTGAGAATAAAGATCCCTATGTGTCTGCAAAAGATGGTTACATGGCTTTGAAACTGGCAGTGCAAATCCGAGATTTGATCCTGGAACAGCTTGTTGAGGTCAGGCAGGCTCAATTGGTCGTGAACTAATACTATGAAGCTTTCAATTGTCATTCCTTGTTATAACGAAGTCGATAATATTCAAAAGCTGCGCGAAGAGCTTCTGCCGGTGGTAGAAACATTGGCAAAGGACTACCAGGTGGAGATCATCTTTGTCGATGATGGGAGCACCGATGGGACTTTAGAGGCGATCAAGGGCCAACTCAAGGTCGAGCAGATTCCGAATGTGCTCGCTGTCTATCGGCAGCATGAGCGGAATCGAGGCCTGGGAGCCGCTCTCAAGACGGGTTTTAAAGCTGTGACGGGTGATTTGATCGTAACCACCGACAGCGACGGAACGTATAAATTTTCCAATATGCCAGCTCTGCTGGCGGCTTTGGATGGAGCGGACATTGTCACTGCCTCTCCCTACCACCCGCAAGGGCAGGTGGTAGGGGTGCCGGGATACCGGCTGATCTTGAGCCGGGGATCATCCATGATCTACCGCGTGTTGGTGGATTGGCATGTCCACACCTACACCTGTTTGTTCCGGGCATATAAACGGGAGGTGATAGAAAAAATTTCCTTTGAATCGGACGGCTTCCTGGCGGGAACAGAGCTGATGGTAAAAGCGATGTTGAAAGGATACCGGGTGAAAGAATTCCCGGCGGCTCTATACCGCAGGATGTTCGGTGTCTCCAAGGCGAAGCTGATGCGCACAATCAAGGCACACCTGAAGTTTCAGGGTGAGGTGCTCCTGGTACGCTTGAAGTTAAAGACCATGTGGGTTTGAGACCAAGTGTACCTGCCTATCCCATAAAACGAACATGAAAATATTATCGATCGTTGGCGCAAGACCTGAATTTATCCAATCCGCTCCAGTCAGCAAGATGCTGCGGACGGAACACAAGGAAATCCTGGTGCATACCGGGCAGCATTATGATTACTTGATGTCGCAAACTTTCTTCGAAGAGATCGGCATCCCGACGCCCGATTACAACCTGGAGGTTGGATCGGGCTCGCATGCCAAGCAGACGGCTGAAATACTGGTTCGATTGGAAGAAGTGTTAATCCGTGAGACCCCAGACCTGGTCATCATACGTGGGGACACCAATTCGACCCTGGCAGGGGCGCTTGCAGCGAGTAAACTGCATATCCCCCTGGCGCATATCGAAGCCGGTGAACGCAGCTTTGATCGCAGGATGCCGGAGGAGATCAACCGGCTGGCAGCTGACAGGCTGACAGATTTATATTTTTGTGTCAGCCATACTGCGGTAAACCACTTGAGCGGCGAAGGCATCTGCTCTGGCGTACATTGGGTAGGCGATGTGATGCTGGATGCCATGCTAGCAAACCTGCCCCTGGCCAGGCAGAAATCGTCGGCTCTTTCGAGGCTGGCGCTAAAGCCGAAAGGCTACGCTCTGGTCACCATCCACCGGGCAGCAAATACGGATAACCCTGAGCGGTTGACCAGGATTCTGAACGCTCTCAGCCAGGTGGGCGAAGAGGTGATTTTTCCCGTACACCCACGTACGCGAGGAGTCATTGAAAAATTAGATGTGAAATTCGGGAAGAGCCTGCGGATGATCGAACCGGTTGGGTACTATGATATGGCAGTCCTCGAAGAGAACGCGCGCCTGATTGCCACCGATTTGGGAGGGGTGCAGCGCGAAGCTTATTTCTTGAAGGTTCCTTGCCTGACTTTGCGGGATGAGACTGAATGGATGGAAACCCTGGAAGCGGGCTGGAACAGGCTCGTCGGCGCCGACGACAAAGAAATTATGGAAGCCTGGTGGGGATTCTCTCCCCCAGCAGAACAGGCGCCCATTTTTGGGGACGGGAGAGCCAGCGAAAAAATTTTCCGGATCGTTTCCTCCTATCCTATAACTGATAAAAGTTACATTTAGATTGTGGTGAGGTGTTCATGAAAATTGGAATTATTGGCGGTGGGATCATGGGGATCAGCCTGGGATATTATCTTTCCCAGAAAGATTATGAGGTGGAGATTTTCGAGGCTTCACCGATCTTGGGTGGGCTGGCGGGCCCAATTCGAACTCGATGATGGGACGAATGTGGATCGTTTTTATCATGCCATCTTATCCAGCGATAGGCACCTGAGGGAGCTTTGCCAGGAATTAGGGATCGAAGATCAGCTCAGGTTCAATGAAACCAAGATGGGCTTCTATTACAACAACGCCATCCACCCGATGAACAACATTGTTGATTTTATGAAATTCCCGCCTTTAGGCTGGATCGATCGTTTTCGCCTGGGATTGACAGTGTTGGCTGCCCAATTTTACAAAGATTGGAAGAAGCTCGAGTCAGTGAACGTCGAGAAGTGGCTGGTGAGGCTGAGTGGAAAGACGACTTTTAAGAATATCTGGCGTCCGATGTTGATGGCTAAATTTGATGGAGGGTTCGAAAACACGCCGGCAACCTATATCTGGTCTCGGTTGGTACGCATGAAATCTACGCGCGGCGGGGCAAGCCAAAAAGAGGAAGCTGGGCATTTGATCGGCGGGTATATCACACTCATCCAGGCGATGGCTGAAAAAATCCAGCAAAAGGGTGGCAAGATCCACTTGAGCTCTGCGGTGAAAGAAATCGTCATTGAAGACGGGAGGGCGGTCGGAATCCGCATGCCAGATGGGCAGGTAAACCAGTATGACAGCGTGGCTGCGACTGTGCAATCCCCGATTTTCGCCCGCCTGATCCCAGGTGCGGACCCGGCTTACCTGGAATATTTGAATAAAACCGATTACCTTGGAATTGTGGCTCCTTTGCTCATTCTCGAACGACCTCTTACAGCTTATTGGACGTTAAATATTACAGATGAGAGTATTCCGTTCACAGGTGTTATCGAGACCACATCCTACATCGATCCAAAATATGTCGGTGGGTACCACCTGGTTTATCTACCGAAATACACCGCACCAGGGAGTCCGTGGCAGAAAAAGACCGATGATGAAATTCGGCAAATCTGGCTGGATAATTTGAGACGTATGTTTCCTGCTTTCGATCAAAGCTCCATCAAATATTTCCTGGTGAACCGGGAGCGGTATGTCGAGCCTTTGCATGGTTTGAACCAGACAGACCTGATCCCACCCGTAAAGACACCGGTGAAGAATTTATATCTTTCGACGACGGCGCAAATTTATCCGGCATTGACGAACGGAGAATCTGTTAGTAAACACGCTCAAGATTCAACTGAATTAATTATTCGTGAACTTTCTTTGAAGTAATTATTGGTAATCAGCAAAATTATCAAGATGGGATGGATGAATACTGGAAACTTGCAATAGACAGGAAAAAATCATTTGCAGAATTGAGAAAAATAAGGAGAATACCATGAATCCGAAGATTTTGTTTTGGCGAAAAATAATGCTTGTGTTTTGTTGTGTAATTTTAATGACGTCGTTATTGGGGGTTGAGGCACAGGCTGGGCGGTTATCCATGCCATCTGGAGCGAACCTGGCTGCCCCAGATGCCCCGGATGTTTCCATTACTCACTCAACGGTCGCTGATTTCGATCAGATTTGTGCGGTAAAAACGAACGCCCACATCAGTGATAACCTGACCGGGAGTGTGGAGCTGGCTGGAGCGCTCAGCGATAATTTTGATGGCACAACACTGGATAGCACCCGGTGGGTTTCCGGGTCATGGGATCCCCCGACCGTTTATACGCCGGTGGTAAGCGGTGGAAAACTGACCGTTCCTGCGGGAGGGTATGTGCGTTCAAATACTGCCGTTTTTACCCGAGGTGTAATGGACGCAAAGGTTGAGTTCACCAAAGGTGAATGGCAGCAAGTTGGTTTTGGCAATCCTGGCCTGGCAAGTGACCCGAGATATCTCTTCTTCAGCACATTAAATACGTCCGGGATTACCACAACGTTATATGCGCGTACCGGACTTTTTGATTACCACGATGAACTGCTTGGTTTAGTACCGACCGGAACGCATCAATTAAAAATCAACTGGCTGGCTTATACCCTTGCCGAAGATTATGCGGATTTTTATTTTGATGGAAACTTAGTTTATGAATCCGAAACATTTACCAGCACAGTCATCGCAAATTCGCACCTGTGGATGTCCAACAACGGGGCTACAAACATAATTGTAGATGAAATCCAGGTGGCTCCTCCTTATGCAGCTTCAGGGAGCTATGTCAGCTGCCCGGTGGATGCTACGGCAGGCAATCTCTGGCAGACAGTCAGTTGGGTAACCGCCATCCCCGCCGATACCACCTTGACAGTGCAAACGCGTACCTCAGCAGATGGCTTGACCTGGACGACGCCATGGAGCACAGTTGCGATGAGCGGGGGGGCTATTGCTTCTCCTAACAGGTATGTCGAATACCAGATTTTGTTGGGTACTTCCAATGTAAATGCTACGGCAGCATTGGATTCGATCACCTTCAATTCAGGAACAACATCAGCTGATCTGAGCCTGACAAAAACCGTCTCTAACGCTACCCCGGATGTGGGTCAACCGGTGGATTTCACTGTTACGGTGAATAATGCTGGTCCTAGCGCGGCGACGAATGTTGAGGTGAAAGATGCCCTGCAAACTGGGTTTACTTTCTCCAGTGCCACTGCAACTCTCGGAACCTATGACAATGCCACTGGGATATGGACCGTGGGGACTGTCCCTTCAGCAGGAAATGCTGTGCTGACACTTCGAGCAGTTGTGAACGCAACAGGCAACTACTCGAATGTTGCTGAAGTTTCAAAGAGCGAGGTTAGTGACCCCAATTCAACCCCTAATAACGGCATTATTAGCGAAGACGATTATAAAACCCTGACTGTTGTGCCCATCCCGGTAGCGGATCTTGAGTTAGCCAAGGTGGCTCAGAGCACGACACCGGTGATCGGCAGTACTCAGGTCTTTACCGTTACGCTAACGAATAAGGGGCCAAGCGTGGCCACTGGGGTGAAGGTGAAGGATCTACTTGAGTCCGGGTATCAATTCACTGCGGCAAGCGCCGGCCCGGGGACCTACGATCAAAATACGGGTGAGTGGACGGTGAGTACACTAGCGCTCAATCAAAGTGTAAACTTGCGATTAACCAGTACCATTAAACCTACCGGTACTTATAACAATTATGCCCAGGTGATTGCGAGCAATGAGAAAGACTTTGACTCAACCCCGAATGACAACAGCACGACCCAGGATGATGATGCCAGCGTGACGATTTCAGCCGTCCCAGGGGCAGATCTGTCTTTGACCAAACAAGCCTCAAAGAGTGCACCCTATGTGGGAGAGTCCGTGGTGTTCACGGTCGCTGTAACGAATGCAGGACCCGCTCCAGCAACCGGTGTGATTGTGAAGGATTTACTAAACAGCGGTTATACTTTTATCAGCTCGACCCAGCCTGGCACCTATGAAGCCCAAACGGGTATGTGGAATGTAGGCACCCTGCAAGCAAGCGAGAGCAAGCAGCTGGCAATCACAGTACAGGTGAAATCCACGGGCAATTACCAAAATGTCGCCGAAGTGTGGGAGAGCGCGCTGATTGATCCGGATTCAACACCGGGAAATGGCGTAATTGCAGAAGATGATTATGGAACCGTTACGCCAAGCCCAGTACCGGCGGCAGATCTTTCTATTGTAAAGACCCTGATCACTACAAACCCTGAACCTGGTAAACCGGTTATTTTCCAAATACGAGTGATCAATTCAGGACCGAGCAGTGCAGGGGGGGTGACGATTAGAGATGCAATGCCTGCCAATCATGTATTTGTCAGCTCAGACCATACGGCGGTGTACAACAGCGTTGAGCGCACACTCACTTGGGACCTGGGTACGATCCCTGCGAGCCAGGAGGTCGTGATTCAGTTAACACTGCAAGCAAATGGTTCAGGGAGCTATACTAATCAGGTGCAGGTGATGACCAGTAATGTTTATGATCCTGACTCTGTGCCAGGAAATAGTGTATTGAGTGAGGATGACTTATCTTCTGTTCAATATAGTGTGAAAACTTATATATACTTACCTTTTATCGTGAAGAATCCTTAAATTAAGTAGTGAATTGTTGAAAAAAGGTCACAGGTGTCGATAAAATCTCTCAACACCTGTGACCTTCAAAAAATTTATACAACCTAAAAATCCGGCCTCTTATCATTGAAACCCTGAAAGGCCAAAAATTTACGTGGATGTACAGGAGTAATTCATGGAACGATATTGGGATAATAAATACCTTAAGGCAGCCGGGGTGGTGTTTATCTTATTCCTGGTATTTTTTAATCTGACTAGATTCCCGGTAACATGGTTTGATGAAGGTTCTCACTTACACGTGCCAAAGGCTTTCGTTTTATACGGAGAATACGCCGATTATTCGAGTGAAGGATTTCGGAGTTATGGGCCAACTCTGGGTGTAGGCCCGACAGTTTTATTGCCTATTGCGCTAGCATTTAAATTATTCGGTATTGGGCTTCTCCAGGCAAGAATCGTGATGGCTTTTTATTTAGTGGGCGCCATCCTGGTGTTTTTTCAATTTGCAAAAAATTTTGGTGGTATCGCGATTGCCTGGATGGCGACTGCGTTGCTGGTATCCTCGAGAGGTATTGATATACTCGAATATGGTCGACAGGTTCTGGGGGAAGTTGCCGGTCTCTTTTTTATCTTGGTCGCATTTTGGATTTGGTACCGGTATTGGGAAAAGGCCAGCCCGAAAATTTTAATCTGGGTCGGCTTGTTCTTGGGCCTGGCGATGATCACAAAGAACCAATATTTTCTGGTGCTTGGGCCGGCATTATTTGCAGCATTTATTGCCAACCTGATCTATTATCGGGCAGTTCCCAATAAGTTTTTTATTATTCCTGGAATTGTTTCCGGAGCTTGTTATGTGGTTTGGCAAATAATCCTCATTGTGTTCCTTGGTTCTGGAAATTCTGCTGAGAATTTTCAAACATTACGTACCGCCACTGCTGGCGCAGCCCTGGTTCTCCAGCCATCCGTAATGTTAAAAGCTGTTCAGCAATTACTCGATTTTAAAACCTACCTGGGCTGGCTTTTGGTTATACTATCTTTTGGTGCATTTTTGGTGCTTCCCCGAAATAAAGAAGGCTTAAAATGGGGATTGCTCTATATCATCATTGGTTGGAACCTGGTCTGGTATGTTGTCGCTTCAGTGGGCTGGATTCGGTATGCCTTTCCTGCCCTGGTATTTTCTACCCTCATTGCTGCAAAATTTTTCTATTATCTAACCGATGGTTTTAATTTGGAATGGAAGAAACTTATTCATGTGGTCAGAAAAGATGAAACTTACGATTACCGGCCATTATTCTTGAAGAATGTCTTCGCGTTGTGGTTTATTTTGATGGTCGGATTGATGTTAGTTAAGGATGTGTCTGAGATCATCTTTCCTCCTGAAAATACCCCAATCTTGATGGCGGAATACATGAACCAGGCAATTCCTAAAGATGAAATTGTGGAAACCTGGGAGCCAGAAATGGGTTTCCTGACAGATCATAAATATCACTACCCTCCACAAATATTATTGGATACTGCGGTAGGTTTTATTTGGAGGGGAGGGGCAGCACCTTCTACTGCCTACAACTTTATAGAAACTACGAAACCGGAATTTGTATTGGTTGGCCAGTTCGGACGATACAGTGGTATTTATGATATTGAACAATTATTAAGCAATTATCAGCCTGTAAAAGAAGTTGGTTATTATTCTTTATACCAGTTACAAAAGTAGCATTACTCACGCGAAGGAGATCAATTATTATGTTTTCTTTTCATTTTTTAACACGAAAAATTAGATCTATATTGTGCATTATTCTTCTTTGCTTGCCTTTTGTTTCGATTGAACAGGCAAGTGCAGCCTCAAACCCGCCAATCCTCGTGGTTGTGAATGGGAGCTACTCTTCCAACCCTTTCGGGGATTATTTAGGCGAAATTTTACGCGCTGAGGGTTTAAATGCTTTTACAATCCAAGACCTTAGCCTGGTGACAAGCGATGTGCTTCTAAATTTCCCTTTGACTATCTTAGCCGAGACTTCATTAAGTTCTGCTCAGGCTACTCTATTCACCAATTATGTCAACGGGGGTGGGCGATTAATTGCCATGCGCCCTGACACGCAGATAGCAGGATTATTTGGGTTAGGTTCAAAGGTTGGCACAGCTTCTGACAGGTATGTGAAATTTAATAACGGGGCAACCTGGAATTCAGAGACCCCAGCGAGTGGATTGACCTCATCTGCCCTGCAAATTCACGGTGCTTCTGATCGGTACAATATGCTATCGGGTGCCGTGATGATTGCTGAAATTTATACCAATCGCACGACTCCAGATGGTTACCCGGCTGTGATTGGTTCATCCAATGGCCGCGCAGCTGCGTTTACTTATGATTTGGCTAAAAGCGTTGTCTATACCAGGCAGGGCAACCCGCTAAATAAAGATCAAGATATTGACAATGATACGGTGGTTCGCAGCACCGACCTTTTCATTTCATCTGGTGGTGGATCCTGGGTGGACCTTGATTTAGTGCCAATCCCCCAAGCAGATGAGCAGCAGCGCCTCTTCGCCAGAATAGTCAAACTGATGGTCTCGGCGACAGAGCCGCTCCCACAGCTGTGGTATTTTCCAAATGGCAAGAAGACGATGCTGATCATCACAGCCGATGCTCACGCGAATCAAACGGCTACTTTCCAGAATGAGATAAACAGCCTTAATGCCTATGGAGCGAAAAGTACATTTTACCTGTCTATTGCAGGCGAACCCGATTATATCTATGTTGAAGATATGACGAATGATGGACATACCTTTGGGATCCATCCTTATGCTGAATTAGATGATCCCTATTATCAGGTGAATAATTTAACCGAGGGTTATGATGCCTGGGAAACCTGGTATTACGGACAATTCTCGACCCCTAAATCGAATACGGTTCGCAACCATCGGGTAGCATGGGAGGGCTGGACATCAGCCGCTGAAATAGCAGTCACCCATGATATTCATTTGGATACCAATTTTTATGCATGGGGAGAATGGCTCCAGAAACCCGACAATTCATGGGCGCATGGGTATATCACTGGCAGCGGCCAGTCGATGAAATTTATCGGTGAAGATGGTACTGTCATCGATAATTACCAACAATTAACACAACTGGTTGACGAACAGCTTATTGGCGGAGCGGGCAATGGCTGGGAAGGTTTGGGTGCTGAGGGAGGATTTGCTGTATCAGAGCAGCTGATTGATAACAGCCAGGCAGGCGATTATGCCGCTATCATGACCCAATTTCACGTCGATTATTACTCAGCGGCAACCGGCTGGGCTGAAAGCACGATGGCTTATGCCAACCAGTTAGGAATTCCCATGTGGAATGCAGATATGTGGTTGAGCTATATTACAGCCCGACATGATGCTGAGTTCAATGATCTCAATTGGGATTCGGGCAGTAAAAGTTTATCTTTTACCCTTGCAGCAAGTGGTGGTGCTCAAGAAAACCTGACATTGCTTTTACCTGCCACTTACCAGGGCAGCCAACTGGATTCGGTTTATATCGATGGAAGCCCAGCTTCGATAAGCCTTCAAACGATCAAAGGGAGGAGTGAAGCTTTTGTAAACACAACTGCAGTAAACCATTCGGTTGTCGCGAATTACCAGGGTGGAGGTTCCTCTGCAGATATATTGGTGACCAAAACGGACGCACCCGATCCGGTCGTCGCTGGGACGGATGTGACCTATGTAGTTACGGTACAAAACTTGGGTCCGTCAAGTGCTTCCAATGTAGTGCTCATCGACAACTTACCGGCAGGAGTGACCTATAAATCTGTGACACAGGGGAGCTGGACCTGCACCACGCCTGCGGCTAGCCAGGTGCGCTGTACGCTGGCATCGCTGGGGGTGACCAGCTCGAGCGTGACGATCGTGGCGACGGTAAATCCCGAGACAGCGCGGGAGTGTGACGAACCAGGCCAGTGTGAGCAGCAGTACGACGGACCCGGTACCTTCCAACAACTCCACCCAAGCGATAACAAATGTCACCGCCTCTGCAGACCTGGATTTAGCTAAAAGTTCTTCTAACTCAACCCCCTATGCAGGCGACACGGTTGTTTTCACCTTGACTGTTCATAATGCAGGACCGAGCAGCTCCAATGCAGTCACTGTGAAGGATTTATTGCCAACGAGTGCCTTTACTTTTGTACAAGCAATTCCTTCCCAGGGATACGACCCAGCAACCGGGATTTGGAATACCGGCCCTGTGTTAGCAGGCGCCAGCCAAAGTCTGCAACTTTCTGCAGTCGTGAAGGTGGAAGGGAGCTCGACGAATACTGCAGAAATTTGGACGAGTGAAGCCCCAGACCCCAACTCAACACCTGGAAATGGCAATCAAGCAGAGGATGACTACGCATCGGCGAGCCTCAATGCGAGCCCTGCTGCAGATCTATGGATTGTGAAAAGCGGAGGCGCGACCGCAGTTGCTGGACAGCAGGTCACTTACAGCCTGGATGTAACCAACCTGGGGCCATCGGCAGCTTCAAATGTGGTGGTTACGGATACCTTACCGGCAGGAATGAGTATCGCTAATGTTTCCACAACAGAATGGTCTTGCAGCAACACAAGCCAGACCATTAGCTGCTCGAAGCCCTCTGTGAGCAAAGGGTCGTCTCCGACCATTACGGTATATGCGAACGTAGCAGCTGGCACCTTCGGCAGTGTTGTGAACCGCAGCCGGGTGAGCAGTGCAACTACGGATATCCTTCCTGCAAACAATACTTCGAATGTGACAACGAACGTTGTAGGGACGGCTAACCTGTCCCTCTCAAAAACCGCCAACCCAACTGCCATTGCTGGAGAGGCGTTGACCTATAATTTGACGATTACGAACAATGGTCCTTCTAATTCGTCAGGGGTAGTCGTGACGGATACATTGCCGGCGGGAATGACTTATTCTTCGAATAATTTGGGTTGGTCTTGTTCACTGGGGGCAGGGAATAAGGTGCGCTGTTTGGGAGGCGACCTGGCCTTTGGAGCGACGAAGGAATTAATTTTGGTGGCGAATATCAATCCTAATGCGCGCGGGCAATTGACCAACCAGGCAATTGTTGCCAGTCCTTCTCAAGATTTGGAGCCTGGGAATAATTCCGCCTCTGCCCAGACGAACGTCCAGGGTCAGGCTGATCTTGCGCTTACCAAGATCGTTTCGAAGAACAATCCGGAAATTTTCAACACCGTCGTTTTTACAGTCACTGTGACGAATAATGGGCCAAGCCAGGCGACAGGTGTGAAAGTGACCGATGCATTGCCCTCGGGTTTCTCGGATGTCGTGGTAACTCCCAAGCAAGGGACCTATGTAAATGGTTTATGGGATGTAGGAACGATCGAGGTGAACAGCAATGCAAAGCTGGTCATGAGCGCAAAAGTGCTGCCCAGCGGTTCTTATATTACTTCGGCACAGATATCACAGGCGAATGAGAGCGATCCAATATCTGGAAACAACAGCGTTACTTTGAGTTTGTCGCCTATCCTGGCGGATTTGTCTCTATCGCAAACCGTTTCATCGATCTATCCTGCATTAGGCACAGAAATCATTATTACTCTTAAGGTAAGGAATTCAGGACCTAACAGTGCAGCAGGAATCCAGGTAATGGATACCTTACCAACAGGGTTATCCTTCGTAAGCTCACCAGGCGGGTATGATAAAAATACTGGTATCTGGGCAGTGGGTACCCTGCAATCAGGGCAGGAAGCGAGTTTATCGATCACTGCAAGAGTTGATAAGGCAGGAAAAATGTTGAATGTGGTTCAGGTATTGACGAGCGATAAATATGACCCAGACTCGATACCTGGAAATGGGGTCACTTCTGAGGATGACTATGCGGCAGTCTACGTGACAGGTGGATATTCTATTTATCTACCTGTGATTAAAAAAACCCCATAATTTGAGCTGGAATTTCAACCAGGGGTGTTAATCTCGATTAATACTTATTCAGAACTGTAAATGTATATATCAATTCCTGGTTGAATTCTTTTTAATGGAGAACCAATGAGCGGTGTGTTTGGTCTTGTTGACCCTCATATGAAATTGGATGCGAGAACCACAGTCGATAAGATGGTTAATTCGATGTCTCATCGAGAATGGTACACGTCTGACTATTATATTGACGAAGAAAGGAATCTGGCAATTGGAAGGTTGGGGATTGGTATTTTTAACCAAAACCCTCAACCTTTGGTAAACCGCAGAGAAAATATATTTTTGTTTATTGCGGGTGAAATTTATAACTTGACAGAGCTTGGAAAAACATCTGTCGAACAAGCTGATGAAGCGTTTATTTTAGAACTTTACGAATCACATGGATGTGAGATCTTTCAAAGATTGAATGGGAATTTCGTGATCGCGATTTGGGATAAGCGTAAAGCCTGTCTTATCCTGGTTACTGATCGATTTGGAACATACCCAGTATATTATTATTGGAATCGTGAACAATTCTTGTTTTCGCCTGAGGTGAAGGGTATATTTATCGATCAATCGATCACGAAAAACCTTGACCAAGTAGCATTAGCACAGTATATGCGTTTTCAACATTTATTGGGAGACCGCACTTTCTTCACTGATATAAAACGAGTCCCTCAGGCAACAATTTTAGAATATAGCCTAAGTGATGGTCAAATACGATGGAGTCAATATTGGGATTATTCGAGAATACCATACTTGCCGGATATAACTTTCAATGAGGCCGTTGAGGAAACAGGAAGGTTATTTCGAACAACGGTAAAAAAGCTTTCTGAAGGCGCTCTTCGTCCAGGTGTGTACCTTAGCGGTGGTTTAGATTCTCGTTCAATACTTGGAATGGTTGAAAGTCGTCCGATTGTCTCGCTCACTTATGGACATGAAAATTGCCGAGATGTTCACTATGCAAAACGAATTGCGGCTGCATGTGGCAGCGATCACTATTGGTTTAACTTGCCAAATGGGAATTGGATTCTCGAAAATGCTGATTTCCATCTAGAATTAACTGAGGGTTTTCAAAGTTGGATTCACGCACATGGTATCAGCACGCTAGGTAAAGCCAGGGAATTGATCGATGTGAATCTTTCTGGATGGGATGGAGGAGCGGTGATGGGAGGGTACGACACTTTAGACCCCCTTCAAATTGCTCCTGTGGATGATATTGCATTCAACATCCGGGTATTTTCTACATTTAATCAAGAATATACCTGGCCTAGTATAACCGAAGCGGAAGAGAGGTATTTATATACCAGTGATCGTTATCAGCAATTACGAGGACTGGCAATCAATTCGCTGCTGGAAGAGATCAAAAAATTCGGTAATTATCGCGGCGATATGAGGAGTGAGTATTTTTATTTTTCAAATCACTTGCAACAATTGACGCTGTACTCGATCGTTTTCATGCGCTCACATTTCGATGTCCGGCTTCCTTTTCTCGATTACGATTTCTTGAGCTTCGTCTTTTCATTACCAGGTAAAATTAGGGGAGCTAAAAGACTTTTCATGGCAATGATTCAAAGGGAGTTGCCTAAACTGGCGATGATCCCTTACGACAAAGATGGATTCTTGCCCACCTCGAATCAATTCGTACGAAACAGCCACGCGCTGTATGTAAAGGCAAACAGGAGGTTGAACAAATTCCTTTTTCCATCAAAGAAGGATCGTTTCACTTTGTATGCCGATTACGAGAATTACTTGCGTACGGATTTGAGAAGGTGGGCGGAAGGGATATTATTTCGAAATGAAGTAGGCGAGAGAAATATTTTTAATGTCGATTTCATTAAAAGCATTTTTGCACGGCATATGTCAGGTAACGAAATGTGGACGATCGGTAAAATTGCCCCGATCCTTACTTACGAGATGATGCTCAAAAGATTTTATGACTAAGCCAGCTATGAATGGCTTTAGGAATTTGATTGGGAAGTAGCAATTTTATCCTTTGAAACAATCAGGACATGATGAAAGAAAAGATTAGCACTCCGCTAGCCAAGGTAATTTTTAAAAACGCTTTATTTTCTACTTTTGGCAGCCTTGCGTTAAGATTTATCAGTTTTATCTTTAATGTTTACGTTGTTCGGAGGTTGGGGGACGACCGGTATGGTCAATATGCCACCGTTCTGGCTTTTGTTGGGCTCTTCCAAATCTTTGCGGAATTTGGGATGACCCAATATGTGCTGCGAGAAGTAGCCCGCGATCATACGAAAACCCAATCCTTATTCTGGGATTTAGTAGCAGTTCAATTCTTGTTAGCCATTATTTCTATTATTGGGTTAACGATTGGCGCTACCTTCATGGATTATTCCCCTGAATTGGTATTGGGGATATTCATGTATACCTTTATTTTCCTTCTGTCAGCGATAGAATCTCCACTGGAAGCGTTACTAACTGCTAATGAGCGATTCGATGTCATTTATCTGATGTCGATTGCAGGACAAATGGTTTATGTTATTTTTGGAGCTATCTTTTTATTCAGCGGTAAAAGTTTTCTATGGTTGATCATCGCAGGCTTTATCGGATTGATCCCACCGATAGCGATTGGCTTATGGGCGACATTAAAAAATAAGATACTTACGTTGCAACCAGTTTTTTCACCTCGAAGCTGGGGTCATCTGGTTAAAGCTGGTTTGCCATTTGGGATATCATCCCTTACGCTCTCCATTACATTTAGTGCAGATACAGTTATACTGAGTAAACATTTTCCATCAGAGGTGGTCGGATGGTATCGGGTGGCTTACGATCTAGTGTTTACCTTACTCTTTTTCTCCAGGGGATTTAAAGAGGCAATTATCCCAACTTTGGCACGCGTACATGTTACGGATCCAGGCGAGATTGAGAGGTGGTATCACCGCGCAGTAAGAGTATTCACACTAATTTCTTTCCCAATGGTAGCGGGTGGTATGGTTTTGGCTCAGCAATTAATATTGTTCCTATACCAGGATGAATATTTGCCTGCGGCAGCGGCTTTCCAAATTTTAGCTTGGGATATCCCATTTGTTTTATATGCGAGTTTCGGTGGGAATATTACAACGATCACCCGACAAGAAAATCGAGCAGCCCGAAATCTTTACGTTCAATGCTGTATTTAATATTCTTGCCAATTTAATCGTTATCCCACGCTATGGATACCTGGGTGCTGCAGCAGTTACGGTGCTGACTGACATGATCAGCGCAACGCAATTCTATATTCTCCTACGGAAAGATCTCCATATCCCGAATTTCTTATCGTTAATCATCAGGACGATATTGGCAGCAGGTCTGATGGGACTGGTCGTTTGGCTTGTTCCAATAGACAATCTATTTCTGTCTGTGGGGTTTGGAGTAATTATTTACTTTGCGCTCGTATTTCTATTCAATATCCCGGATCAATTTGAAAGAGGGTTAATTAAGAAAGGTCTTCTCAGATTAAGGGAGATCAGAGCATCATGAATATACTCTATGCAGTGCACCATTTTCCACCTAATTTTAATGGTGGGGCAGAACTGCGAGCTCATCGGACTGCCTCGAAAATGCAGCGAAGGGGAAATTCTGCTTCTGTTGTTTGTATTGAGCAAATTTCTTTTGGAGCGCAAAATAAAATTGAGGTAAAAGAAGAATTATTTGGAGAATTAAGTGTATACCGGACATATGTGCAGTTAGATTCTCCTCCGGTCCCGTTAGGGTACATTTATCAAAATGCACCCATAGGAGAATTAATTTCAGAAATCATCGATAGAAAAAGGTTTGACCTATTACATTTGTTTGGTGGTTATCTTCTAAATGCTGATGCTCTGCAGTCAGCAAGGAAAAAAGGAGTCCCTTCGGTTGTTTCTTTGACAGATTTTTGGTATTTTTGTCCGGTCACGCAGATGATCCGTACCAGCGGGGAAGTTTGCACTTTTCCAATCAAGGAGGAGATATGCGCACGCTGCCTGGCTGAAAAGAAGCGGAGATATCGTTGGCTTGATAAAATCTTGCCTGGTTTTATGGATGTCTATTGGAAAAATAAACATAAGGTACTTATTGATCTGAAAAACAGGTCAGACACATTAATTCATGAGCTCAATCTATCGGGTTTGATCATCAGTCCGTCGATTTTTCTTCGGGAGACGTATATCCACCAAGGGATTGATCCTCAAAAGATCATATTCTCACGTCAGGGGGTGGATCTCTCTGCTTTCCCTGAGATCATACCCGATAAGAAACCGACAGGCATCTTGCGGGTTGGCTATATTGGTCAGCTTGTGAATATAAAAGGTGTTCATATCTTAATTGAGGCTATGAATCAATTAAAGCAGCTTCCAGTGCAGCTTGATATCTATGGAGATTTGACGAAATATCCGGATTACGTGGAGGAATTACGGCATATTGCGAGGGACAACCCGAGAATTATATTCAGGGGATTGTTTGACCGAAAGGATTTACTGCAAGTTATGGAAAACCTGGATGTGCTTATCGTACCATCTCTATGGTATGAAAATAGCCCGAACATAATTCAAGAAGCTTTTGCTACCCGTACTCCAGTGATTGCATCGAACCTTGGGGGAATGGCTGAGTTGATTAAGCATCAAGAAAACGGGCTGCTTTTTAATCCAAGTGACTCCGCCAGTTTGGCTGATCAAATACGGCAATTTTTAGAATTGCCTGGGTTAAGAGAAAAACTCGTTAAAGGAATTGAACCGGTTAAGAATGTAGAAGTAGAATTGGATGAACTCCAAAAGATATATAATCAGGTGATTGGCCTGGAATAATAAAATGTTATTAAGCATTATCATTGAATCAAAAATTTAACTAGAAGAGAATGGGTTTTTCAAAAACGATTTTTCGAAATTCAATATTTACATTTGCAGCGCAAACTATCATAAAGATATTTTCGTTTGCATTTTCCATTTTCGTTGCTCGTTATCTCGGGGCAGAGTCCTTTGGGCAATATTCAGCAATAACAGCTTTTGTAGGGACATTTGCCATTTTCTCAGACTTGGGATTAAGTCTATATACAACGAGGCAAATTGCACGTTGGCAAGATGTACCAGATGGAAAACAAAAAGCATCTGACCTGTATACAAATATTTTAATCCTTCGATTGTTTTTAGCTATTATCACCGTAATAAGTGTAACCATAGTCGCGTATGCCACCCAAAGACCTATACCGATTATTCTGGGTATTGCTGTCAATAGCATCATCCTCGTTTTATATGCAGTCCAAGGATCGAGTGAGGCCGTACTCGGTGGATATGAACGCTTAGATATCACATCAAGCACGAAGATAATTAATCAAATTATTTTTGTTTTCGTTGGTGGCCTCTTACTTTGGGTTGGTTTGGGATATTATGGGTTAATTGCTGCAAATCTCATCGGAGTCACCGTGATGATGATTATCTGTTGGTTTGCAGTAAGGAATATAGGCCTTAAAATAGGGATGCCCAATCCGAGAATTTGGATTAGGTTGTTGAAATCAAGTATTCCATTTGGTGTTATTGGTTTTGCATTAGGGCTATCGTACAAGTTTGACACCGTGCTTCTCAATATATTTCGAAGCGACCAAGAAACTGGCTATTATAGTGCAGCCTATAATTTGATATTTTCTCTGGTTGTGTTTTCTAATGCCATCAATACAGCGTTGTATCCGTCTTTGTCGAGAATAAGTGTAACTGCTCCTGAAAAACTTGCCTCATTTTATAATAGAGTCTTACGTTACCTGATGTTGATTTCTTTACCTATTGCTGTCGGAGGAACAATCTTAGCGGTTCAAATTATTTTTTTTCTTTACGGTAAAGATTATGCCCCTTCAATCATTGCCCTGAGGATTTTAATCTGGGTTCTTCCGTTTATGTATGCATCAGAATTTTTGGGTTATGTTATTGTTATTGCCAATAAAGAAGCTCGAGTTGTTCGTGCGGTAATCATTAGTACAAGTTTTAATATATTGTTCAATATCATTCTAGTCCCCAAGTATGGGTATATTGCTGCTTCAGTGATGACTGTCTTAACAGAGGTGGTTTTGGTTGGACAATATGCCTATTACTTGCGTAATCAACTCAAAGGATTGAATTTATTTCAAAATGTCGTCCGACCATTATTTTCTGCTTTATTGATGGGAGTAGTTGTCTTTAGTCTACATACGAGGTTAAATTTGATCTTCAATATTATTATTGGAATAGCCAT
Organism: uncultured Chloroflexia bacterium; assembly: GCA_963754615.1. Classification (GTDB taxonomy): domain Bacteria; phylum Chloroflexota; class Anaerolineae; order Anaerolineales; family UBA4823; genus CAVVUF01. The sequence goes on from CAVWGW010000015.1 coordinate 110,947, forward strand.
TTATACGATCGTTGCATTTGTGATTGGATTGATCGGACAGGAAGAAATAGCATTCGTGAAGCAGTTTTTCTCGCCTTCAACAAAGGAATTGTGATAATGAAAATTTTATTGGCTGTACATCATTTTCCTCCCAATTTTACTGGAGGGGCTGAATGGGAGGCGTATCGAATAGCTTTTCACTTGATGAACCGCTCTCATCAAGTAAGGGTTCTTTGTGTGGAGCAAGTGACGAATAGCCAAGAGAATACCATTTTATGGAAAGATGATTTTATTAATGGAATCCCAGTTCGACGGTTGTTTCTGACTATGAATTCTTCGAATGGAGAATTCACGCGAGATGAGTTTGATAACCCATTAATAGCAGAGCATATTAAGGAATTTTTACAGGAATACTGCCCAGATATTTTCCATTTGATCAGTGGCTATCTGATGACCGGAAGCAGCCTTCGGGTAATCCAAGAAAAAGGTATACCAACGATACTCACCTTGATGGATTTTTGGTTTTTATGCCGTAGGATTACGCTGTACAGGAGTGATGGCAGACTATCGCAACCTCCGATCCACGCTGAAAACTGTGTCCAATGCATTGGGGAAGAAAATACGGGGTACAATTTTTTAGGGAAGATGTTCCCAATGATAATGGCACAATATTGGAAAGGGCAAAAATCACATATACGATTGTTCGAAGACCGGATGCGTTTTTTAATAAATACATTGAATAGTGTCGATGTTATTATCAGTAGATCAAGATTTATGAAAGAAATTTATGAAGACGAGGGTGTGGAGCCGGAACGTATAATTCTTTCCCGACAGGGGTTGGATATTGGACATTTCCAAAACAATAATCTGGATGAAATCCGACTTAATGAAAAATTGAGAATAGGTTATAGCGGTCAAATTGCTCCGGTTAAAGGGGTGCATATCCTCATAAAGGCCGTCAAATTAATCCGGGACCCTAGATTAGAGGTAAAGATTTACGGGAACGTGACGTCTTTTCCTAAATATACAGAACAATTAATGCAGATGGCGAAAAATGATTCGAGGATTCAATTCGCAGGCATGTTTAGCCGTGAAGATTTGGTAAATGTGATGAATAACTTGGATGTGATTGTAGTTCCATCATTGTGGTATGAGAATAGCCCGAATGTGATTTTAGAGGCGTTTGCCACTCAAACTCCTGTAATAGCATCAGACATGGGAGGAATGGCCGAGCTGGTAAAACATCAAGAAAATGGCCTACTGTTTAAAATTGGAGATGCTGAGGCATTAGCTGAGCAATTGTCCTTATTAATTGATGATCCAACTCTTTTAGGATGTTTGAGAAGAGGGATCGAGCCGGTTAAGAGTATTGAAAATGAGATTGACGATTTGGAAAAAATTTATAACTCATTGGTTGATAGATCAACAAGATGAGATAAGAAAAACGGTATCCACAGGAGAACCTGGGCTTGTCAACCAATCCTCTTAAAAAGTTTGATGTGGTTAGAATAGAGAAACAATACCTTGGAGGGTGTAGTGCGTATAGGCATTGATGCACGTTATTTATCGCATGGAATCATGGGAGGCATCAATTCGTATCTTCGGAATCTTCTACCTGCATTATTTGAGGTCGCCAAAGATCACCAAATATTCTTATATGCAGATACTAAGAAGCCTTTTGAGCTGTCAAATCTCCCGGAAAATGTTGTCCTTCGATTAGTGGATTATCGGACTGGCTTATCGAGCCTGTATTATGACTATTTCTTAAAATTGTCGATGGCAAAAGATCGGCCCGATGTTGTCCATTTTCCTGCGAACCGCGGGATAGGACCCCGGCAGGCGCAGTCAGTGATTACCTTGCACGATGAAATTAATATTATGCCGTTATTGAAGATCTATGCTGGACATCCGAAAAACTTGCGCACCCTAACCTGGATGACTTATTTGCATTTTCATACCGTCCAATCTGTCCGGAAAGCCGATCGCGTTGTTACCATTTCAAATTATGCCAGGCAACAAATCATCCTTTGGGGAAAGCTGCCTGGTGAAAAAGTGGTTGCTATCCATCACGGAAGGCCGACGACTGTTAAAAAAGTGAATGATGCAGGCGAACTTGAGCGTGTGAGAAGTGCATTTGGGATCAGAAAGGAATTTATCCTGGCAGACGCGTTGAAAAATCCAGCTGTTTTGGTGAGAGCCTGGAAGCAGCTGCCGGAAGAAGTTCGCATAGACAAGGAAATCGTTTTCTTCGCGCGCAGGGAAAATGTTGCACCTGAAGTCCACGAAGCTGTCGAAAAGGGATATGCGAAATTCCTACTCAGGCCGGAACGCGAAGATTTGAATGTTCTATACAGCATGGCGTTGGCTTTCGTGTTCCCTTCTTGGATCGAAGGATTCGGGATTCCGCTCCTGGAGGCGATGATCTGCGGCACGCCAATCATCGCATCAGACCGGGGAGCAATTCCAGAAGTATTAGGAAATGCAGGTTTGGTGGTGGATGCAGAAGACGATGGGATGTTAGCCAGACACCTTGAAAGCTTGTTCCGAGAACCAGATGCGCGGGAGCGGCTCAGAACTTTGGGTTATGCACGTGTCTTAAATTATTCCTGGAAAGAGAGTGCGACCCAATTATTAGGAACTTATCAGGAATTAGCAGCTCGGAAGTGATAGTGGGCGCTATCTTTTCTCTTTGAGGATGATCCAGTGAGTTTTAAAGTTGCTGCGGTGGTGCTGTGTTATAACGGTGTCGAATTAACGTTTGGATGCCTTGAGTCGCTCCAAAAGCAGTATTATCCCGACGTGGAAATCATCTTGGTCGATAATGGCTCGCAGGATGGAACCATCCCAATCATTTCAGAAAGATTTCCCCGCGCTTTATGGATTCAAAATGGGGAGAACCTGGGATATGCTTTAGGAAATAATAAAGGGATTGAGTATGCTTTCAACAGGGGAGCAGAGGCAATTATCCTGGTAAATAACGACACGCGCTTGCACCCGAACTGCATTTCTACTTTAGTGAATACGCAGCGGGGTGATCCCAAAATTGGGATACTTGGACCGATGGTCTATACTTGGGACCAAAATAAAACGATCAGCTCGGCTGGAGGAAGAGTGGATTGGCGGATGGCCTATGCGGATAACATTGGTATGGGGGAAATTGATACGGGCCAATATCCTAGTGGGGAGGTTGACTTCAGTTAATGGTTGTGGACTACTGGTCAGTCGTGAAGTGATCGAAAAAGTGGGGGGCTTGGACCCTAAATTTTTCATGTACTGGGAAGAAACGGATTGGTGTTTGAGGGTGAAGGAAGCCGGGTATAAAATATATTTTGAAGGGAAAGGGGAGATGGATCATAAGGCCCCCATTGTTTCTCGAGAATTAGGCCCCACTACCCTTTATTATTTGACGCGCAACCGGTTTTTGTTTTTCTTCAGGCATTCTCCATTTTCTTTAAGACCCATGGCATTATTGCATGCACTCGACGGCACCTTGCGAGGCATCAAGGAAAACCGCCGGGCTGGCAAAACGGCACATGCCAAAGCCATGCAGTGGGCTTTACGGCATGCCGTGACGGGGCAATGGGGAAGGACAGATCCTGGCCTGTGGATGAGCGTGCAGTTATGAGAATTTTATTTCTCTCCCGCTGGTTCCCTTATCCACCGGATAATGGATCAAAGAAGAGATGTTTTAACTTGATCAAGATCCTGGCGAGCAAGTATGAGATAGACTTAATTTCTTTTACTTCTGAACCAATTTCTGCTGAGCAATTAAAAGGGTTAGAACCTTATTGTCAATCAGTACAGACTGTTCAATTTAAAGATTATAACCCGCGGAGTTTGCGGGCCAGGCTGGGATATTTATCTAACCGGCCCAGGTTTATCTACGATACATACCGGAAAGAATTTCGTGAAACCGCTCAAGCTGCCTGTCAAAAAACAAGCTACGACCTGGTAATTGCCTCTCAAGTTGATATGACTCCTTACACAAAGGATATCGGGAAAGCGAAGGTGCTGATTGATGAGGTTGAACTTACGATCTACCAGGAAGAGCGTAAGAAGCAGACCAATTTCTTGCGCAAGTTGCGTGCAAACCTGACCTGGTGGAAGCATGCGCGTTATGTGGACAGCGTTATTCAACGAGCCGATGGTCTTTCTGTTGTGTCTGAAAACGAAAAGGAGAACCTGTCTCAACTGAACCATTCCAATTGCCAGATTCAAGTGATCCCAAATGGAATCGAGATGGATTTTTATCAAGGCGATTGGGGAGCGCCTGAAGCGGATACTCTGATCTATGCGGGCGCGCTTTCTTACTTCGCAAATTTGGATGCGATGCAGTATTTCATTGCAGAGGTTTTACCGATCATCAAGAAAAGTAGACCCGCTGTAAAACTTATGATTACAGGCAGATTGAGTGAGACACTGCGCAGTAAATTGCCGGATGACCCAAACGTGGAATTCACAGGATACCTGGAAGATGTGAGACCTCATATCGGGCGAGCATGGATGAGTGTGATCCCATTGCGAATCGGTGGAGGTACCCGGTTGAAAATTCTAGAAGCACTTGCCATGGGTACGCCGGTAGTTTCTACCAGTAAGGGAGCAGAGGGATTGGAATTGGAGGCAGGGCGGGATCTCTTAATCAGGGATTCTCCGCAGGCGTTTGCTGAGGGAGTGGTTGAGATTCTGGAAAATCGAGATTTGAGAGATCAATTGGGTAAGAATGGCCAATCCACAACCGGATCATTGTATGATTGGACCTTAATCGGCAGCCGGTTCTTAGATTTTGTGGATGATATTGTAGAAGCGAGATAGAAAGTATGCGTGATTTGAGTAAAGCCCGTCAAATTCAAGGAATGATCAGAATACCTAGATTCAACCTGTTCGAATTTATTCAGCAGAATATTCGCTGGATGAAGTGGGTGATTGTTTTGTTGGTGGTTGGGATTACTGTCGGCGTCGGATTTCTAGCCTCCAATTTCAATCCTACATACATTGCGGCCGCTTCAGCAGCCCTCGTAGTTGGTTTGATCGGGCTGCTCTTCATCCAGAAATTTGAAATTCTTCCGATTATGATCCTGGCAGTGGCGATCTTTGTACCGATCACGCTGCCGACCGGAACCGGAAGCCGGCTTGCCATTAGTATGGTTGCGGAAGTGGTGTTTCTTGGTTTATGGATCCTAAGATCAATGACCGTCGATAGGCGCTTTAAAATCAAACCAAGTCCAATCAATTTGCCTTTGGCATGTTTCTTTATAGCGATCATTATCTCAATCGTTTGGAGCATCATATTCCGCGATCCATTTGTATTCGTGCCCGGAACATTTATCGTTGTCCAGATTGCTTCAGCATTGGTTATGATCTTACTGCCAATCGCTATGCTGATGGTGGGAAATTTCATTGAGACAACGCGGCCTTTAATCGTATTGACTGTATTGATGTTGGCTGCGGGATGCCTGGGTCTGGTCAAATATCTTAGCGGATTTCCTTTGCCGGTAGATACCCGAGGTTTGTTTTCGCTGTGGGTGATTGGGCTTTCTTTTGGGCTGGCAATTTTTATCAAGAATTTGCATTGGATCATTCGCATCTTCCTGCTGATGTTGGCCGGAGCTTGGATCTATTGGGGCTTCATACGGAATATATCCTGGGTGGCGGGTTGGCTACCGGCTATGGTGGCTTTGGGAATTTTAACGTGGATGAAGGCTAAGAAATTAAGCTTCGTGTTTCTTGTGTTTTTAGCCATCATTGTTTTGGTCAATAAGAATTATTACATGGGTAAGGTTTTTCAGAACGAGACCGAGGAAAGTGGTTATACACGTCTGGCAGCCTGGGAATCGAATTGGAGAATTACACGTGACCATCTCATCTTCGGAACCGGACCGGCTGGTTATGCAGTATATTACATGACTTACTTCCCAACTGATGCCATGGCTACGCATAGCAACTATATCGATATGGTAGCTCAAACAGGGATTGTGGGAACCATTTTCTTCATTTGGATTTTTGGAACCCTGGTTTGGATGGGACTTCAGACTTTGTTTGCGATTAAAAGGGAGGGGGGATTTCGTTGAGGCGATGGCAAATGTATCATTCGCTGGAACATGTGCTTGCATTATTATTATGGCATTTGGTGACTGGTTGTTTCCATTTGCTTATACTCAGACTATTGAAGGGTTTAATTATGCGGTTTATAACTGGTTATTTATGGGCGTGATCCTGGCATTGGAGCATATGTATCCACCGATGACTGATGTTAAAAATGCCTGATTTATCCGTAATTATCTTGTCCTGGAATACTTGCGCTATCCTGGAGGAATGCCTCGATGCGTTGGACAGGTTTGGTGATAGGATTCTGATTGACACGCTCGTTGTCGACAATGGCTCAACTGATGGAAGCCAGGAAATGGTCAGAGAAAAGTTCCCAAAGGTGAGCCTTCATCAAAGCGAAGAGAATTTAGGTTTCGCCAGAGGAAATAATCGGGGCATTGATCTGACAGATGGCGCTTATGTCTTATTGCTGAACAGCGATGCGTTCTTGACGGAAGGAGCGCTGGCTGCTTTATTAAAAGTTATCAAACAGTATCCTAAGGCAGGGATTGTCGGTGCGCAGTTAGTAAACCCGGATGGGAGCTTTCAGGCTTCTCACAGCCGTTTTCCGGGTTTGTGGCAGGAATTTCTTGTCTTGAGTGGGTTAGGTCGATTATTCTTCGGCAGGTTCTACCCAAGTCAAGGTCCAGAAGAAGAAAAAGGTCCCAAAATCGTTGATTATGTGGAGGGGGCTTGCTTACTTGTTCGACGGGAAGCTCTTAAAAACGCTGGAAAGCTAAGCGAGGCGTTTTTTATGTACGCTGAAGAGGTTGACTGGTGCTTCGCGATGAAAAAAGCAGGTTGGGAAGTCTGGTACCAACCGGAAGCCAAGATTGTCCATGTAGGGGGAGCCAGCAGTAAGAATCGACGAACATCCAGAGAAGGAGATCTCTACCGGAGCCGGGTAATTTTCTTTAAGAAGAATTATGGACCAATCAAGGCTTTTTTCTTGAAGTGGATGATTGTGGTCTCAGTAGGGGTAAAAAATTTGGTTCACGGCCTGGCACGTTTTCTTAGCGGTGGGAAAAAGGGCAGGGTTGTGATCCCTTTTCGAGATGTATTGGAAAAGATGAGAGGAGTTTGAGTGAAAGTTTTGTTGCTAACCCAGGTGCTCCCATATCCTCCCGACAGTGGACCGAAAGTAAAAACATTCTATGTGCTTAAATACCTGGCGAGACAGCACCAGGTGACGTTGGTTTCGTTTATCAGAGGCGATCAAACAGAACATATCCAGGAATTAAGGGCATATTGCCAGGATATTTATACCGTTCCAATGCGGAGAAGCCTGGCAAGAAATATGGCGGCTTTGGTGAAGAGCCTGGTGGGAAACAGTCCTTGGATGATGGCGCGTGATGATGTCAAGGAAATGCGAACACTCATCGATCGGCTGGTAATTCAAGGAAAGTTCGATGTAGCCCATGCCGACCAGCTTAACATGGCGCAATACGCCCTGCGGGTACCCAAGGTTACGCATGTCTTGGATGCGCATAATGCTTTGTGGGTACTTTATCGAAGGCTGGCGCAAACCATGCAGCCGGGTCCGCAGCGCTGGTTATTAGAGCGTGATTGGAAGCTATTAAAGCGATATGAAGGAGAACTTTGCCTAAAATTTGACGAAGTCTTGACGGTGAGCGATGAGGACAGGCTGTCTTTCGAAGAAGCCATGGGAGGAAAGAAGAAAGAAATCCATGTCATCCCTATAGCGGTTGACACGGAGGAAATCCGGCCAGTTGTGAGGGATCTGGATGCCAATCATATTGTGCATATCGGGACGATGTATTGGCCTCCGAATATCGATGGGATGATGTGGTTCTTGGAGAATGTCTTACCCTTCGTCCATTCCAAGCTCCCAGGAACAACATGCGACATTATCGGCGCCAGACCTCCTCAACAGCTCATCGATTTTAGTAAAAGTCATCCTGGCGTCAATGTGACTGGTTATGTGGTCGACCCGACCGATTACCTTCAAAAAGCAGCTGTGATGGTTGTCCCTTTACGTGCTGGAGGTGGGATGCGGGTGAAGATATTGAATGCATTAGCCCAGGGGATGCCGATCGTTTCAACGACACTGGGATGCGAAGGAATCCAGGTGGAGCACGAAAAACACTTACTGATTGCTGATACGCCTGAAGAATTTGCCAAAGAAACCCTACGCCTGATTGAAAATCCCGAATTTGCACGTCGCTTGGGGGAGGCAGGCAGGCAGTTAATCCAAGATAAGTATGATTACCGGACGGCTTGCGCACCACTAGAGAGGATATATTCGGGATCATGAAACGGTTGATCAAGCGCATTTCCAAGGAAATACTAGCAGAAATTTGTATTTTTTTCCTTCTGTTGATTAGTTATGCTTACGTCTTCCCCCGCTGGGCAGATCCAAACCAGAATTCGCGTTTGGATATGGTTGTTGCCGTGGTGGATGACGGCACCTTTCAAATCGATCCTTATGTTCAAAATACTGTCGATTATGCAAAGGTCGGTGAGCATTATTACAGCGATAAGGCGCCTGGGGCAGCATTTATCGGAATCCCGGTCTATTGGGGTGTGAAAAACATCCTTGAGCTACCCGCTGTCAGCAACCTGACAGAGCAGCTCGAGAATAACACGGCATTCCAGGCGACATTGAACCCAGAAGGAAGCGGAATCTCAGAACAGAAAATACGCTTCGCAATTGCACAGGTGCTGATTACGATTGTGGTAGCCGCTTTTCCTACGGCATTCTTGGGGGTGCTCATCTTCAGAACCTTGAAACGCTTTTCGGACCATATCGGCTTCAGGGTCATTGTGAGCCTGTTTTACGGTTTATTAACGCCGGCTTTTGCTTATGCGGGTGCATTTTATGGGCACCAATTATCTGCTATGCTGCTTTTCTGGGCTTTTTCGCTGGCCTTCATGCGGAAAACGCTGTCAAAAACTGTGCTGATGTGGATCGGTTTCCTTTTGGGATACGCGGTTGTTACAGAATACCCTGCTGCGCTGATCGCAGGCGCAATCGGCGTGTATGTTTTCTATATTCTGGCGAAGCGAAGCCGTCCCTTGGATACTTTGTGGTTGGTACCGTTGGGCGGTAGTGTGGTGGTGTTATGGATGGCATATAATAATGCGATCTTTGGAGGGCCGTTGAGTCTAGGATACAGCAATTCTGAGCTGTGGATGGGGCAGCACCAAACCGGGTTCCTGAGCCTCTCGTTTCCTACCTGGGAGGCGATTTGGGGGATTAGCCTGGGAAAATTCCGAGGACTATTTTTCTATTCCCCAATCACGTTATTATTTTTTCCTGGTATTATCTTTTGGTGGCAGTCGAGGGAATATCGACCAGAATGGCTGCTTGTGGTTTTCAGCGTTTTGTCGATGTTTATCTTCAATCAGCGCCTCAATCATGTGGTGGGGTGGGTTTGCAGTAGGACCGCGGTACCTGCTTCCTATGCTGCCTTTTATGGCGATGCCCTGGATTTTCCCATTTTTGGAATGGAGGCTAAAGCCGTGGTTCTGGACAGCCGCGAGCCTGATGGCTGTGTGGTCATTGATTCGCAGTGTGGGGTTTAACACTGGCGGGACGCAGTTTCCCGTCTGATACCCTGAGCAACCCGTTACTTGAGTACGCGCTTCCAAATTGGAGTGAGGGAAATATTGCCGCGAAATGCTGGAACTGTATTTCGGCTGCACGGCGTTTCCAGTTTATCACTTTTGGCAATACTATACTTTTTCGTAAGCATCGGTTTAGTTTGGTCAGTTCAAAAAGGTGAGACTGCGCCATCTATTGCTCAGATTGCCGACCCGGAATAAGTTTCCAAAATGAGAGATAAGAAAGCGTTACCTTCAAGCAAGCAGTCGTTTACCGCTGGCATTCAGAAGTCAGAATGGTGGTTTATCTTTATTGTTGCGGTGATTATCCTGGTCGTCACCAGTTTGCCCTATGTTTATGGCTACCTCTCTACGCCAAGTGATCAGAAATTCATGGGGATGATGCTGGATGTTCCGGACCACCTGCAATATTTTTCTTGGATGAGAGAGCTTTCAACGGCAAACCTGGCGGCGAATAAGCTCACTCCGGAACCCAATAAACCAGTCTTCTTTAACTTGTTGTGGTGGGGATTGGGCCGCCTTGGGAATGTGTTGGGGTGGGGATATCCAGCGCTTTACCAGCTATTAAGGGTGCTGGCAGTAGGCTGCTTTTTCCCCTTGGCTTACCTTTTCTGCGCCAGATTTTTTGAGGATGTGTGGCAGCGAAAGGTTGCTTTTTTGACAATTTGCTTGACTTCAGGATTGGGTTGGATTTTGGTCTTGCTTAAGTATACGGTGACAAAAGGAGAGCTTTTATTTCCTTTGGATGTGTTCGTGGCAGAGGGGAATACCTTTTTGGGAATCTTGGGCTATCCGCATTTCATTGCGGCTTTGCTGTATATTTTCGTTTTTTACCTGGTATTACGAGGGGAGGAAGCAAAGAAATATTCTTTTGCGGTCCTGGCTGGTTTTTTTGCTCAATTTTTAGGGTGGCAGCACGCCTACGACTTAATTATCGTCTTATGGAGTCCTGGGAGCTTATGGGGTTTTGAAAATATTCCGTGACCGCAAGGTTCCAGTATATCTTCTAGTGAGTGGCGTGATTATTGTTGGCATTTCCTGTTGGCCGGCTGTCTATTCGGTGATGCTTACTTCACTTGATCCGCTTTGGGAGGAGGTGCTGGCGCAATTTGCGAATGCAGGAGTCTACACCCCCAATTTACTGCACCTCCCCATATTATTAGGGATTGCTTTCGTTTTAGCACTCATCACGGCGATAAGAGATCATCCTTTTCGATCGGGTGGACTGCCAGATTATCCATTATTCATCACGAGCTGGTTTTGGGTTTCATTTATTCTTATATATCTACCGGTGGATTACCAAATTCACATGCTCAATGGGTGGCAAATCCCGATTGCCTTGTTGGCAGTCAAAGGATTATTTGAATGGATAATCCCTTTTTTCGAGAAGCAGCTCAAGTCAGTGGTGTGGTTTCGGGGGCGGAATGCCAGGATTCTGATCCCAGTAATTTTTCTGGTCAGTATTTCACTGACCAATATTTACCTGTGGGCTTGGAGATTCCTCGACCTTTCCAGGCATGATTATCCGTTTTATCTTAATAGAGAGGAAGTAAGTGGTTTGGAATGGTTGGAGAAAAATGGGAGTGGAAACGATGTGGTCATTAGCTCCCTGGATATAGGACAGTACGTACCAGCCATCACCGGTAAAACTGCATTTTTAGCACATTGGGCGCAGACGGTCGAATACCATGAAAAGGTAGGCTTTGTGGAGCAATTTTTTTCCGACCAAACAGATGATGCGATACGCAGGGCATTAATTCGGGATTATGGGATTCGTTATCTCTTTTATGGACCGGCAGAGAATTCCATGGGTGATTTTGACCCCTCAGAAGCGGATTATCTTGAAAGGGTTTATTCATCACCAGCTGTTGAGATTTTTAAGGTGCGATAGAAAAGAGGTCTTTGGTATTTATGGTAAAACATAAGTTGTTCTTTCGTTTATTGATTTCAGGTTTATTTGCCCTTGGGTTTACGATTTACGGATTGGTACTCACAGTGGACTTTTCCTACGGACAAAGTTTGGGTTGGTCTTCGCCTGAACGACTTTCAGGCAAAGGAGAAACCTCATGGTTTCCAGATGTTGTTGTTGATCCGGCAGGAACCGCTCATATTGTATGGAGCACAGGATTATTAGATTTTGACATGGTGATCCACACTGCATATCTCAACGATGGTACCAAGTTAGAGCCTATCGAAATTCGAGCTCTTTTAAAACTGGGGGTGAAGTAACTCGTCCAACTCTTCTTGCGGATGATAGAGGCATCCTGCATATGTCATTCCGGGATACTCAGGTTTATTATTCCCAGGTCAATGCTTCACAGGCGCATTCAGCCAAGTATTGGGGTCCTGATTACGATATAAGCCAAGGTTATTTCACCGAAATGGCAATCGATTCTAAGCATCGGATCCATTTTTTATTCACCAGGAATGTAATCACAGGAGCATGCCCGGTTTGCTATCATGTGTTCTATGTTTGGTCTGATGATGGGGGAGCAACCTGGTCCGAAGAAATCGATATCTCAAGAGGACCGTTGGGAGCAGCAAAACCTCAAATCATCGTCGACGACGACGACAACCTCCATGTTGTATGGGAAGCGGGTATTGGCGGCGGGTATGGGCAGCTGTCTGATGACCGATCCCACCGATGTGATGTATGCCAGCTCAAATGACAATGGAAACACTTGGGGATCTCCATTGCAGTTTAACCCTAGCGACATGGTTGCAAAGAATATTGCGATTTAGAGGGATGGTCGCGGTCAACTAATTGTTGTGTGGTGGGATATCAACGACGATTCGATCTATTACCAGACTTCAGCTAATTTAGGAAAAGCCTGGTCCCTGCCATCACGCTTGCCAGGCGTGCTCGGAATATGGAGTGACTATCATTCCAGGCTAGATAATTATTCGATGGATGTAGATTCAAGTGGGAACGTGCATCTCGTCTTCGTGGGACGTTTCGATGATAGCCCCGAGGTAACTCCAGAAGCAACTAACGAAACTGTAACGCCAACCCCTACCAGCACTCCCACTTCTACTCCTACACCCAAGTTTACGCCTACGACTTCACCCGATGAGGGAAAAACAAGGATGAACGTTTTCCACATGGTCTGGGATAAAAATGCCTGGGATGACGCTGAAGCGTTGGCTTTATACGTCGGTGACGTGCCGGAATGGCCCAGGATTGCGGTTGGGTTGGGAAACCAACTGCATGTGGTTTGGTTTGTGCGAGCAGAAAATGATATCTGGAAAGGTGGAGGAGATTACTCAATCTATTATAGTACCAAGACGATAAAATCTCCCCGTTCTACACCGGCTGCATATCCGACAATTGTTCCTGTGGCTACCGAAAACTTGGTCCAACCAGTACTTATAACTCAAACCGTAACGCCGGTGATGATTGTGCCAGAGAATGTTCAGGTAAAAACCAGTCAACTAGTATATAAAGAAATGGATTATCTTTCAGTGGCTGCTTTCAGTACTATACCGGTTGTAATTATCGTGGTTTTATTTTTCATTGTGAGCCGTAAATGGAGACGGTAGGGGATAGGCGGAATTCAGCGTGAAGATTTTATTTATTGTCCCCTACGTTCCAAACCTGGTGCGGGTCCGACCTTACCAATTAATTCGTAATTTAATCGCTGGAGGGCACCAGGTAATCTTAGGGACTTTATGGATGGACGAAAGGGAATTAGAGAGTTTAACAGAAATGACGGAGATTTGTGAACGGGTAGTTGCTTCCCGATTACAGAAGTGGCGTTCTCTGTCAAATTGCGGTTTGGCTCTCCCAACGAAAAAACCACTTCAGTATGTTTATTGCTGGGAACCTGGATTAGAGAGAGGGCTCGAAAAAATAATTGCGCAATATAAAAGTGAGATCGATGTCATCCATATAGAGCACTTGCGTGGTGCAGTATATGGAACAAGGCTGCAACCTTTTCTCCGGCGAAACCATTTATCGATACCAATTGTGTGGGATAGTGTCGATTTGATCTCTCACCTTTTCCGGCAATCTGCCCAGAAAAGCAAACAGGCATTCAAACGGTGGGTTACGCAATTTGAGCTCAATCGAACTGAACATTATGAAAGCTGCCTGGCAAATAAGTTCGAGCATGTGCTGGTTACATCGGCTGTTGATCGAAACCATTTCTTATCATTAAGAGATGGAGGCCAGGGCATCTTAGAAAATCAAATATCCATTCTGCCAAATGGGGTCGATTTAACTTACTTTCGCCCACTTGAGGATAGAGCTCGAGAAAAAGATACATTAGTCGTTAGTGGTAAAATGAGCTACCACGCCAATATAAGCATGACCCTTTTCCTCGTGAAGGAAATTATGCCCTTGGTCTGGGCGAAAAGGCCAGAGGTAAAACTTTGGATCGTCGGAAAGGATCCTGCTCAAGAGATTATTAAGCTGGCGCATAATCCACTTATTACTGTCACTGGTATGGTTCCTGATCTCGGGATCTACCTCCGGCAGGCGACTGTTGCAGTTGCACCGATCGTTTATGGGACAGGCATTCAGAATAAAGTTTTAGAAGCTATGGCATGCGGAACCCCTGTCGTAACAAGCCCGCAAGCATTAAACGCTCTGGAAGCCGTTGCAGGGAGGGATCTTGAACAAGCAACGACGCCTGTTGATTACGCTGAGAAAATATTAAATTTACTTGCTATGCCAGGATACAGAAGTGAGTTAGGTAATGCTGGAAGGATTTATGTGGAAAAGCATCATCGGTGGCCTGTCATAGCAGAGCGATTAACCAAGATTTATCAAGAAGCAAAATATTAAAAGGTCAGGTGGTATTTTATGCGAATTTTTCAAGATTATTTCTCTCCGTTGTTAAAATGGTGGTGGTTGATAATTTTAGCACCACTCATTGCAGCAGCCTCGGCATTTCTTTTTGCACGCCAGCTTCCACCGGTTTACCAGGCCAAGACGACTTTGTTGATCGGGAGGGCGATTCAAGATCCTAACCCTTCGGGAAATGAATTCAGCATGAGTTATCAGCTTGCAACTGAGTACGCGAACATGGCCATGCGAGTGCCGGTCCAGGACGCTGCAAAGGCCGCTTTAGGGTTGACCGATTTACCGGAATATGAAGCGAATGCCAGAGGGATATTCCTGGAAATAGGAGTTATCCATACGGATCCAAGGTTTGCTCAAGCTGTGGCGAATGTACTTGCCCAGCAGTTAATCCTGCTCAGCCCTGTGAATTTGCAGCAGACAAGCGAAACGGATAAGCAATTTGTTGAAAAGCAAATGAAGGAGCTGCAAGTCAACATCGAAAACACTCGCCAGGAAATAACGAATAAGCAAAACTCCCTTTCTGGTTTGAATTCTGCGCTTGAAATTGCTAGAACGCAAATTGATTTGAAAACGCTAGAAGACAAGATGTCTACTATGCAAAGTATTTATACGGAATTATTTGCCGGTACACGAGAAGGATCTTTTAACACGTTGAGTGTATTCGATACAGCTGCTCTGCCGACCGTTCCGATTGGGCCGAGAAAACCGCTTATTGTACTACTAGCAGCAGTCAGTGGGCTGGCTTTTGCTGTTGGGGCCGCTTACTTGATCGAATTCCTGGATGACACAATTAAGAATCGAGAAGAATTATCTCGATTGATTGACGTGCCTGCGGTCGGTTATATTGGAGAAATGCAAGGTTATAAGCCGACCTTCGTTGCCGGCCACCCGCGCTCTCCAGCGGCAGATGCATTCCGAGGATTGCGGACAAACCTGGAGTTTATGTCAGTTGACCGGCCGATGAAAAAATTGGTCATCTCCAGCCCAGAAGCATCCGATGGAAAGACAACGATAGCGATAAACCTGGCGATTGTAATTGCACAATCTGAAAAGAAAGTCATCTTGGTGGATGCTGATTTACGCTCACCAAGTATCCATCGCTACCTGGGTATATCGGACAGCCCTGGATTGAGCGAAGTTTTCCTCGATCGGGTAAAGGTAAATGAAGCATTGGTTGAGTGGGAAGGAACGCCAAAATTCCTACTTATGCCAGCAGGAGCAATCCCGCCAAATTCGGCTGAGCTTTTAGGATCTCGGAAGATGGTAGAAATCTTAGATGAATTAGCTGAATTGGCTGATATTGTAATCTTAGATGGACCTCCTGGATTTATCGTCGATGCGATTGTCCTTTCTGCGAAGGTAGATGGTGTGTTATTGGTGGTGAATATTGGAGAAACACGGCGAGGTCGGTAAAAGCAGTTGTCGAGCAGTTCAAGCGTGTCGACGCTAACCTGGTGGGGACAGTGCTCAACCGGATTTCAAAAGGTTCTGCATACTACGGCAGTTATTATTCTTCTTCATATTATTCGAAAGAACCTGTAACCAGGCCTATTCAATCGAGTAATGACAAGAAGAAATGGAATTTTCGATTTAATCCCATGAAATACATTTCCGGGATCATACCTAAAAAAAATACTCTTAATCCTGAAAAGGTAGATCAATACCTTAAGAAAACGCCTTTGAGTGAACCGCCTTTGCAATTTGAAGAGAAGTACCAGGATGTGGGTATGAATTTACCTGAAGTCGTGGAACCAATAATAGAAGAAAAATTTGAGGTACAGCCTGAGGCAGTCGCAAGCGGGCAAGAGGATGTAAAACAAGCTGAAGCATCCATAAGCAAAGAAGTGGATGTTGTGAATGTTGATTTTGCCCCAAGTGAGCAGGCTTCTGAAATGCAGGCTGCAAGTACAGTGGAACCTAAAGCAACAGAGGAGGCCTCAAGGGTAAAAAAGTCTTCAACCGCGAAAATGAGTAAGAAACGACCTGCTGCTGTAAGCGAAAAGGCGGATTTAAACCACCTCGAAGAGGTTCCGAGTGTCAATGTGGAAGAAATGGATTCTCAAGTAGCTGTGACTTCTCCGACAAAAAAGGAGCCTCTGAAGTCTAAAAAATCTGCCAGCAAGAAGACCGGTAATATTCAAGCTGAAACAGTTGAGGTTGTTATCGCTGATGGAAAGCAGCTTGATGAAGCTGTAGCTGTAAGTGAAAAACTCGATGAAACGCAAGCAGAAGTGCAATCCAGTGATAATGCGGTTGAGATCCACGTTGAGGAATCTAACTCAAGCCCAGGATAACAAAGAACTTGGACAAACCACTGAGCCTGAATTCCGGAAAACAAGAAAACGAAAAACCGGAGTCACTTAATGCTGGCATTGAATATGGTTTTGTTCTAGCCGTTTATATTTAAGATTTGATCATGAAGGATTTTACTGAAACCTGGTTTCTGACCAGGTTTCAGCCGTTTAAACCATTACGGATGGGCTTGAATCGTGCTGACGATTTTTTGGATTGAGAAAAGATCACCATGTCCCCAGGGTCTATCAAGCCATTTGCGAAGGGTTTCTTGATTATCATTAATGATATAGGCGTGTGCCAAGAAGTGTGACCAAGCTGTACTTGGCAAAAGAAAGCTGCTTTCACCATTTTCGCCATGGATCCCGACGCGGGTGAGGTACCACCAACGAACGCCATTATTGATATTCTCTTTTTGCAGTAATAAATTTGCAGGCTCACCTTTGAACTGTTCCCTCAAGTACAGGCCTACTTCAGGTGTCAGACCAAAGAACACAGGAACTGATAAACCAGTCGATTCCCCTCTGGGGTCTAAATATTGGCTTGCGGCTCTCTGCTGAAATTTATTGAAGTCTAATCCAGCTTGCATGGCTTTTATGGCAGCAGCCTGTCCCGCCTGAAATTCAGTGGAATATCCAAAATGAGCAGCAAGGCGAGCGTATCCGATTGCACCGGCAATATCAGCGTAAAATATCATGGAGTTTCGGTGAGCATCGAAGAGACTCTTTATCTCATCCCAATGGGATTGGGCATAAGTCCAATCCCCTGTATTTTTAGACCACAGCCACAGACTGTATATTGTAGACAAGCTTGGGGATGGAGGAGGCCAATTATTCAAATTGGAGCGGAAAGGCACGGCATACAATTCCCGCGATGAACCTTGTATCAGCCAGTTTGGGGGAGGTGTGCTAGACCAGGGCAAATTACTGAGGGGAGGTAGAGGGTCATCTCCGCGGACATGTAATTCTTCACTTGGTTTTTAAGAGTAGAGTCGAGGTAAGGATAAGCTGCTGCCAGTGTATAGAGTAATTCACCGGGATCTTGCCAGAAAATATTGCCAGAATTAATGTACTGCACCTGAGGGAGATCAGGAGGGCTGGTTGAGGTATAAGGCCAAATATCAGAATTCGAGAAACCTCTTTCAAGATAAAAAGGCATCAAGTGTTTTTTTGTTTGAATTGTGGACTTGACCTGTTCGCGTAAAATTTTTACAAGCTCAGGATCTGGATTGCGGACTGGATTTGTGAGATCGAGGGTGACATAATCCGCCAGGGTGCGGGTTGCATTCGGGATTGGTTTGGTGGGAAGTGGGGTTTTTAGAAATTGCGTTGTAGTCTCTGATGCGGTCCAAATTTTGGGAGGCGGACAAGCATTTCCAGAGCGATGCGCGATGCCTGCAAGCCCAGCTCCGATCACCCGCCAGTAAACCATATGATTAGCGAGCACGGCTCCTCCCCGCACGCCTCCCTCAGTGACCCGAGGGTTGGGGAATGGATAGGCATCTCCTGAACCGTTGAGTGGAAAAAAAGGATTGCTTGTGCCTGGACTGCATTCAGCTCCACATTCGGGCCATTCATTTGATACACCACCGATATGAATCAGAGAATTCGTACTAACGTCGATGCCTCCAATTCTTTCCCAGCTATCAATCCATAAAATATTCCCCCCCATGGTGAGAACGGCAGGTTCATCACTGGTCATACGGAATTCTGGTTGACCTGCAAGGGGTTTGTTGGCGGTTAAGCCAGAAATATCGAGGGTGGAGGGATTGATTTCCCCTAGTTCAGCGTCGTAACGAGTTGTTACATGGATCGTATTGCTGTCGGTTTGGATTCCATGACGGGCGCGATAGGGTAAATAGATATTACCCGTAAGACTAACGACTGGAGTCGGGGGATTATCATTGAGACCATAAGTATACAGAACTGGTGCAACCCCTTTGATTGAGCCGTTGGTTGGGTTTAATGCAAAGAATGTCTGTTTAGTAGGCTGTTTAGTCAAGTAGTCAAGGATTTTAGGCCGGACAATTGCCCAATCTTTAGTCCAATCTGAAAGGACTGCCCCAGCGCTATCCATAATATCGTCACCCTCATGTAAAAGCAAGTGAAAATGATAAAGCGGTTGGGAGCGATAGATCACCGTATCAGCTGTTACCACAGGATATCGATCGGCAAGACTTTGACCTTGAAGTTGTGTACGCCACAATTCAACGCCATTGGAGGCTTTTAGTGCGATGGCATAGATGGCTTCGTTACCCAGGAAAAGGGTTTGGCCATCCTGGCTCAGCGATGGAGTGGTTAAAATGGGTGCTTGGGAGTCGTATTTCCATTGCGGTTCTCCATCTGCTATTCGAAGAGCGGTGAGCTCACCATTGGTCGACGCAATGTAAACCCACCCGCGAGAATTGTCTATGAGAGGGGCAGTTGCGCTGGCTCCAGTTTGATTTTTCCATAGCAGCTTACCATTGGATGTGTTAAGCGCGTAGGTGAAGCCGTCGTAAGAGGAAACGATCACTGTGTTGGAACTGACACCAGCAGAATGACGGATAGGGCCAAGAGTGGGATAATTCCACAGAGGAGCTCCTGTTGTGGCGTTCCTGGCATACAAAATGCCATCCATCCCGCCTATAAAAAGCTTTCCTCGAAAGACGACAGGCTGGGCTCTCGATGCAATAGGGACTTGATACCATTTCCACGCATAACAATAAGGTGGGTCAACCTGCTCAGCAGTATAATTCGTGTGTTGAGGGTCATGACCTACTTGGGGCCAATCTCCACCGGCGGGATTTGAAAGTTGAAGACCAGGGGATGTATTTTCACTTAAACTTGCCTGGGAGAATAAAACCCTCTCAGTAAGAACGCCTTGATTGGCGAACGAAGATACTACCAGGATAACGAAAAGTAGATACAGGTGGCGGTGAAACGTCATCATTTATTCCTTGCGGGAATTCTTTAAGGGTTTCTCCACTGAATCGTCAGTGTAGGCCTACCAGTTGCGTCCCAATCAGCTACATTTGAAGTGGTAAAGAATTTGCCGCTATGATATGCCTCGTCAGAGGAATATAGAACCAGGCTGATGGGTTTTCCTGATTGATACGCTTCGGTGACTGCCCGAGTGATGTCCCATGTACGGGGAGTGCAAGGCCAATTCAGGGATCCGCCATTTCCACAGTTCGGAGTGGGATCTACCCAGGCCTGGGTAATATTTTCGAAGGCCAAGGGGGCATTGTTCCAAGTCAGGCTGGATTCAGCCCAATCTTGCTTGACCGTTGATACCTGGATATAAGATGGCTGCGCCAGGTCTAAAGCACCGGAGTTTCCCCAGTGGTAGAGGGTGAGCGTGGCGTTTAGAATCACTTTGCTTGATGGAAGGCTGTTCAAAGGAAAGGTGATGTAATACTTTGAGAAGCAAGGCCAATCTGCCAGGTCGCTTTGGTTTTGAATGTTAAAATCAGTGTCGGAGCCGTGATTTTCGTTCGCCCAGCTATTCCAGATATAATCCGTGTCTCCTGGACAAAGGTTGCCGGTTGTGCCTCCAACGGCAGCATCTGGGACGACAGAACCATTGAGTTTGTTTCGAACTATTGTCGTTCCAGAAGAGGCACCTGGAGGAGGCGTGTAGGTGGCCAGGCCATAACGGAGGGTACCCCAGGTATTGGCCTGGTTTGGCTGGGCATTTTCAGGCCAGCTGCTTTCCCGAAGCGTGGTTCCATTGGCATCATCCCGGTCATGGACGACGAGCGCCATTCTCCATTCGGTTCCCTGCGTGGGTTTGCTGGTTAAACCCAGGCTGGAAAATGGGATTGTAAAATTGGCGACCCAACCCCGGTTGTTTTGGTTATTGTTGAGACCGCCAGAGTTGTAATCTTCCCAGCGCAGGCCGGTGGTGGTGTTGAAAGAAAGCGGCACCATTGTCCAGGATGAATTGACCCACTGCTCGGCAAGCTGCCAATTGGCACGATTAGGGTCCCCATTGCTGTTGATCTGGGCTGTGAACCGGTATGCATTTTCGAGGGAGGTATTCCGAGAGAGGTAAAGGGTGATTGAATCCCAGCGAGTGAGGTCGGTGGCAGAAGGTGTGAGATCGTACCATAGCAGACGGTCGAAGATCGAAAGCACTAACGAAAGGTTGGAATTATTGTATCCAATGCGAACATCGGTATAGTTGTTCGAAGGAGATATCTGACCGAACCAGAAGATTGCCATTTCGCTGAAATTCTGGTCAGTGACAGTTTCTCCTCCAAAATCGGGGATATTGACCCTGCGGGTGGGAGGAGGCTGGTTACTAACCAGCGGTAAGTAGGTGAAATTTGTATATACTGCTGAAGGGAAGGCCCGGGAAGCACCTGGAGGGGCGATCAGCAGCAGTGAAAGGATCAAACCTAGTAATACGAGCCGGCTTAACAACCTGTGCATGGCTGTAACTCCCTTAAACAAAACTTGTAAAATTTGTCCGATTATAACCTTAATTTAACCCTCCACAGCGGCGAAGTCGATCCCCTATAGGTACCGATCGGAAGAAATTAAAAAATCCTGCCGAAGCAGGATTTTATTTGGCGGACCCGACGAGATTCGAACTCGCGATCTCGGCCTTGACAGGGCCGCATGTTTGGCCGCTACACCACGGGTCCATGCGGGCAGTAGTTTACTATACATCCTTGAGCCCGTCAAGACCGATGCAATCGCCTGGAGAAAAGAAAAAAGCTGCCAGGTCTGCTTGTTTGACAGCTTTTATTGAGAGCGGGTTACTTCACCGGCAGATAGATATAAAAGCGCGAGTCGGGAGCAAAGTCTTTGAAGTCTTCATTGTAGTATTCGAAGTCGAAGCCGCCAGAGAGCTGCATACCCGACTGGGGCAGCCAGGTCTGGTATATGTAGTTGTAAGTGTCTTTGAGCTTGTCGAGCGGGCCGACATGCGTGAAGACGGCATACTTGGCAGCAGGTACTTGGCGGACAACCATGCCCTCGGGGATGTCTTCTGTGCTGCTTACCTTGAGCGAGGCAACGTATTCGAACTCTCCTGGAGCAGCATCCTGGATTGTGAAGCAAACCCCATAAGCGGCATTATCACAAACGTGTTTCAGCTCTCCAAAACGCTTATTGGCTTCTCCCCACATAGCCGATATTTCTTGATTTTGGTTTTTGCCATAATATCTCATGCCAACAACGGTAAAGGCAGGTAAGTTTACAAATTTTGGTTCCATTTCATTTTCCTTTCGATAGGGGTTGTCAAAATATTTCTGCTTGTAAATGTGGTTGCTTTCAACAGGGATTTGAACCTCTGTGAAAGAGGACTGGAAAATACCTTGGTGGCGGTAGCTTGTTTGGACCGTTCCAGGATCGGTCAGATATAGCTCACGCGCAGGTCCAGAGATATGGTATCCGTTACGCTCGATCCATGTGTAAAGAGCTGTATAGGATGGCTCATTGGCATGAAAAGAAGAGGGCTGGAGAAGGCTGGCCATGGTGTCAATGGGAGGTAGGAGTGAAAGCTGAATGGCTTTCCTTGGCTGCCTGGAGCCCAGATGGACCTGACGGTCAAGAAGGAGGGCAACCTGGATATCTAAGTTGCGCTCGTGATAGTCTGGACTGTGGTAGAGCAGCATCCACGAACCTATAGGAGATAAACCTGCGCTTTCTGCCCAATTCCCAACCATTCGCTGCATCAAGTTACATTGTTCCGGCAGGTCGCTCAACACTGGGACCATGGCGCGGATCGAGACTACTGGAAGTGCTGGTATTGATTTGATGGCTACTTCATATTCAGGAAGGCTGCCTTCATATTCGATACGTTCCAGGCGATCAGCGACGCGGTTGAGGCGCGCTTGTTCGACTTGCACTTTGTCAAGAAGCTCTTGCTGCTTCAAGTCAAAGAGCTGGCGAAGCCTGGCGGGAGGCAGCTCAGCATCGAGCAGCTCGATAATTTGATCTAGTGAGAAGCCCAGGTCTTTTAAAGCAAGGATGCGGTTCAGGCGAGGGAGCTGCTCCAGGGAATAGTAACGATAGCCGTTGACCCGGTCAGTCCAGACTGGCAACAGCAAGCCCAGATTCGCGTAATAACGCAAGGCTTTCACTGTGACATGAGCGAGTTTGGAGAAGTCTCCGATCTTGAGCATAAGTAGAACCAGTATAAGGCCTGCCCTTAGGGGAGAGTCAAGGGGTAAATATTAAGATTTTGGTTGTGGGACCATACGCAAATGGATTAGACGCAGATAATCTGGATACCGAGTTTTTGGAGATCCTCAATGATCTCTGGGTCTGCCAGTTCATCGGTTACCAGGGTATGCATGACCTGGATGGGGGCAATGAAGGCAGCTGCGGTCTTGCCCAGCTTGGTGTGGTCTGCCAGGACGATCAACTCGCGCCCGTTTTCGATGATCCGCCGGGTGGTGGTAACTTCTGGGAGGTGGTCGGTGGTGAGGCCATCAGGGATGCTGATGGCTTGCATGCCCATGAATACCTTATCATAGCGAATTTCAGAAAGGGAAAGCTCAGCGATGTGCCCGAGGATGGAAAGCTCCGATTTCCGCAGGACACCGCCAATCAAGACGACGGTGAGGCTCTTCATCCGTCGTTGACAGCTCCTGTGCAATGCTGAGAGCGTTGGTAAATACGGTCAGATTTTTCTTATCTGAAAGGCTGCCGGCAAGGAAATGGGTTGTGCTCCCGGAGCCAATGAAAATTGAGTCCCCTTCTTTGACCAGCCTGGCAGCCTGGCGGCTGATGCGCTCCTTGGTTATCCGATCTAAATGCATGCGCTGGACTACTGGAGGTTCGTCGGGAGCTTTACGAGCGGCGAGGGCACCGCGGTGCGTGCGTAAAAGCTGACCGCTGGTAGCCAGCTCCTGAAGGTCACGCCGGATGGTTACTTCGCTGGTTCCGAAACGCTGACTGAGCTCGGTAACCGTCACCTTTTTCTCCTGCTGAATGCTTTCGAGGATAAGCTGCTGGCGCTCTTCCTTTAAGTATGCGGTCATAAAACGATGTTATCACAAACGATCATGCATGTCAAAAAAAGCGATCGTTTACTTTCGCTTGACAGAAAAAATTGGGCATGCTATTCTTTGGAAAGATCCAAGCCAGGAAACACTTCAAACGCATTGGAGTGAAGATGAGGAAATACGATATCGTTACTTTTGGTGATTTATGTGTGGATTTTTTAATGTCGGGGGAGAATGTCGTGCCAGAATTTGGGCAGGTGGAGAAGATTGTTGAGGATTATTTCCTGGAAATGGGGGGATCATGTTCGATTTTCGCTTGCCAGGCGGCGAAACTGGGATTGAAAGTGGCTATCTTGGGAAAGGTTGGAAAGGACCAATTCGGTGAATTAATTTTGAGCCGGATGCAAGAAAGCGGCGTTGATACGCGATACGTGGATGTTGATCCAAATCTCAAAACGGGCTGTGGGATTGCGCTTTGCCAGCCCGATGGCGACCGGGCGATCATGACATATATGGGAACAATCAATGTGTTGACCGAGGGGGATGTGAAAGATGATTGGCTAGGTTTAGCACGACATTTACACCACGGCAGCTATTATCTCCATACAGGATTGCGACCGGGGATTCCGAGCATCTTCCGCAGGGCAAAGGCGATGGGTTTGACGATTTCACTGGATACAAATTGGGATCCGGAGGAGCGTTGGGGAGAATGGATTGGAAGAGGTGATAGGTTTGGTGGATGTGTTTTTACCGAACGAAAGTGGAGGTTTTGCGCATAGCCAAAGTAGACGAACCTGGAGGCTGCCATTCATCACCTGCATCAACTGGGGACGGGAGTAATCGCAGTCAAGCAGGGAGCGAAAGGCGCGGTGGTTTCAGATGGGTCTGCTATGGTTTCTTGCATGGTAACTCCCGTCTCCGGCGGGGACAGCGTGGGAGCAGGAGACAGCTTCGACGCGGGTTTCCTGGCGGGATGGCTGCAGGGCCTGCCTTTGGAGCAGTCGTTGAAGATTGGCTGCGCATGCGGGCGGTCAGTAGCCAGCCAGATTGGGGGGGTGAAGGGACAGCTTACCTGGCAGGAAGCTATTTCTGGCTCATAATGCCGTGTTCGGAGGTGATGACCCGCTGGATATGTTGAACTTCCCCGGGAACAATGCCATCATGAATGGCAAGGTCATAGGCCAGCACCTGGGTGGGGATAATTTCAAGCAAAGGTAGGATGTGCTCAGGAAGCTCAGGCACATGAACGTTGACTGCTTGAGGCAGGTGGGTTGAGCCAACCCAGACAACCTTGCTGCCCTGCTGCAAGAGCTCTTCTGCTAGCCGGTAATTGAGCCTGGCGGTTTCTCTTCTACCTTCAAACATCATGGCACGGAAATGAGGACCAATGACTTCGATCGGACCCTGGCGGAACATCCCTGTGGGGAGGGAGAGCACGTCTCGACGGCTTGTTTCTTGAATAACGAGAGCGCCGCTGATGGCTGAGGCCAGGGAAGGGCCGCGTCCTAGAAGATAAAGTGGGCGTGCATCATGCAAACCATCCAGAAGCTCTTGCCGCTGCGAAATGACCTGATCAAGGAAGCCTGGCAAGAGCTCCACTGATTTTTGGAGGTCCGCTGCCATTTGATCAAATTCGCCGGCTACCATCCCAGCCAAGAGAAGCTCGGTGGCGACCATCCCCAAGAATGCAGAAACCACAACCAGGTCATCCCAGCGAGAGTAGGTTGGAATACAAATGTTAGCGCCCTGCCCTACACGGCTGCCGGGTTCGTTCGTAACCGCAATGGTGGGGATTTGCTGTTGGCAGGCTAATTCATTCAGGCGGATCAATTCAGCGGTCTCGCCCGAGCGCGTGTTGAGGACGATGGCACTTTCTTTTAAGCCTGGGAAAAGCTGGTAGGCTGCTTCTGTGGCATCTAGGTATTGGGAGGGAAAGCTGCGGCTCATCAGGTAATAGCTGGCAGGGATAGTTGCATTTAGA
The DNA here is from genome assembly GCA_963754615.1 of uncultured Chloroflexia bacterium. Taxonomy (GTDB): domain Bacteria; phylum Chloroflexota; class Anaerolineae; order Anaerolineales; family UBA4823; genus CAVVUF01. Next base: position 136,612 of record CAVWGW010000015.1, read on the forward strand.
CCGGAACCGACACCTGTAAAGGTGACATGCCCAGCTTGGTGGATCATCCGTGCTGCTTTGGTAAGGGTGAACCTGTCACTATTGAGATGCGATTGAAGCACAGTTTTTAGATTAGAAGGATTAGAAAGGATATCATTCCACATACTCATGCAGCAGCTCCGCAGTTCTAAGAATTGGAGCGATTATATCATAAATGATCATTAACGAAACAACAATGATCATAAACGGTGGCGACTTGCATGAGGTGTGAGGCTGTGATAAAATGTTAGCGACGTTTTGGCTGGTGAGTTTTGATTGAACCTGGGGGATTGGATGGACAAAATTAGATATTTTGATTTGGTTCTAGCGCGGCGACTTGATCTAATAATTTAAATGGATGCCCTTTATACCAAAAAATAAAACTCATTTTGAATGTTTTATCAGGAGAGTTAGTGGAAGTTTCAGATTTTAAACGCGAGCTGCCAGTTTTATGGTCTGGGGAGGTTGTTGTGGTGGGGGCTTCGTTGGCGGGGATGACGGCAGCTTTAGGATTTGCGCGCGCTGGAAAGAAGACCAGCCTGGTGGAGCCACGCACATACCCGGGGCGGGATCTGTTTGCGGTGCTGCGCCCGTGGATCGAGAAACCTGCCAAGATGGACCTGGAGGCGTTCCCTGAGCTGCCTCGGCAAGCCATTGAGGCGAGTGGGAATAAGATTGTTCATGGAGAGTTCCCACTTCATCCGGATATGGTCAAACTCAGATTTGAGGATCTGCTTCTCGAAGCAGGGGTAAAGCTGCTGTATGCCAGCCAACCAGTGGGTGTTGTTTATGGAGAGAAGGGCATCCAGGGAGTGGTGATAGGAAATAAATCAGGGAGGCAGGTGCTGGAATGCCATGTGCTGGTTGATGCCACGGAGACTGCTTTACTGGCGCACCTGGCTGGTGCAGACTTTGAACCTTTGGTCGGAGAAGCGGTATTTCATACGACGCTTGAGTTTTACAAAGCTGGAAAAGCCACCACAGCAGTGATTGATATGCCAGCCGAGCTTGGGATCGTGGGAGACCAGGCCAGAATCCACAAAGGTTACCGGGGCGGAGGGCATATCCAGGTCACTTGCGGGGTCAGGGCGAAAGCTGGGGTAGAGAATCCTCTCCAGGCGACACGGCGGGAGTACGACATACGCGATCAAGCGATCACGGTGGCTGCCTTCTTGCGAAAAAATGTGGCAGCCTTTAGCGAAGCAAAATTGACTGCAATTTCGCACGAGGCGGAAGGGGAAAAGACCCCAGCGATGAAGCAAGAAGTACCGCTATGGGCTGGTCCCTTCCAATCATCCATGGTGACACTGCCAAAAAGCGGTAGGCAAGTTCGAGAATTTCCTTTATCTGCTTTTGCTGGTCCGAGTGCGGGCCTATGGATTTTTGGAGGAGGCGCAAGGCTGGATGAGCAAGGCAAACAATGGTTCACGAATAAGGTAGCATCTTGCCAAATTGCTGAAGCGGTCGTAAAGAGCATTTTGGCTCAGTGGAATGATGCCCGGTCAGGTGAGTCTTCAATCGAAACACAAGGATCTGATAAGAATATTGGAACTGAAGGAATGCATATCCGAGAGCCTGATTATCCACAAAAAGGGAGAGCCTATAAGCGAATTGCTTACAGAGGACTGGATGTTCCTGTTGTAGACGAGGTCGATGTGTTGGTGGTGGGAGGTGGCTCGAGCGGAGCTGTGGCAGGCATCACCGCGGCGCAATTGGGGGCGAAAACAGCCCTGGTGGATATGAACCCGGGTTTGGGCGGTACAGGCACTTTTGGCGGGGTAGATAGCTACTGGTGCGGTTTCCGCGGAGGGGTGGTCCCACAAGCAATTGCGTGGGTAGACCAGTTGAATGATGAGCTGGGATATCCACATATGAAAGGCCTGGTGCCCCTGTGGAAGATCGAGGTTAAAGTTCACGCCTTCTTACGGCAGGCATACGCGGCTGGCATGGAGCTGATCTTGAGCGCCAAAGTGATCGGGTCCATTGTAGACGGGAATTCTGTGAAAGGGGTTGTGGTGGCAACCGCCCTGGGTCCAGCGGCTGTACTTGGCAAGGTGGTGATCGATGCCACTGGAGATGGTGATGTGGCCGCCTTCGCAGGTGCGGAATATCTTTATGGCTCCGAGCGTGACCATGCCACCATGTGGTTTGCTTACCACCAGGTGGCAGTTCCGGGGGTGACGCGTAACAATTTCACCAGCACCGTGGATGTGCGCAATGTGGAGGATTACACACGGGCGATCTTATCTGGCCGGAGGAGAGGCAAGGTCGGAAGTGATCATGACCACATGACCTATGTCGCACCTCGTGAGACACGGCACATCCTTGGCGATGAAATATTGACCTTGAATGATCATCTTCTGCGGCGAAGTTGGCCGGATGTGGTTTATATTGCTTTCTCGAACAATGATATCAAAGGACAAATCTCTTCAGATTGGATGCGTATGGGGTTGGTTCCTCCACACCTGGAGATCGAGGTGCCGTACAGAATCCTCCTGCCGAAAGGATTAGAGAATCTCCTGGTGACGGGTAAGGCGGTCTCAACCACACACAATTCATTAGCAGCCATCCGGATGCAATCGGATATGGAAAACTTGGGAGCTGCAACCGCGGCTGCGGCTGTAAAGGCGGTTCGAGAAGGGATCTCGCCCAGAATGATCGATGTAGGTGAATTGCAGCCCCAACTGGTTAAAATGGATATCCTCCCAGAAGGTGTGTTGAGTCGAAAGTTAATTCCAATCCTATTCAGCGAGCAGGAAATTCAAGAGCTGGTTAAATCGATTGATGAAATCCATCCCTTGTATGCTTTTTCTGTTATGCGGCTGGATCAAGTATTTCAAGAACGAATTGCGATTGTCGATGTGGTTACAGCAGGAGAAAAAGCGATCCCCATATTGGAGCAGGCACTGGCTCAATCAAAAGGAAAACGGAGGGTTTTGTTAACGCAGTTGCTGGCAGCGATGGGAGCAAATTCCGCGACACCGGTTTTGGTCGATGAGCTGTTCAGCCAACTGAGCAGGGAGCAGCTGCCAGCACGCGAGCATGATGTAGTACATGCCGATCGTTTTGCGCCAGACCAGGCAGCCATGCCGGTAACAGCCAATTTGCTGTACTCCCTCGGAATGACTCGAGACCGGCGAGCCATCCCAGTGTGGCAGCGGGTAGTTGATCTGCTCAAAGATACCAAGGATGGAGAAGTCACCAGCCAGGAGAAGGCGGTATTCCACTATGTAGACGCGGTGTGCGTGGGGGCGGAGCAGTTGGGTGATCCGGCAGCAGCCCCTGTCTTGAAAAAACTCCACAGTTACCCGGCATTCCATGGAAAAAGCTTACCAAGTGGATTCCAGGCGAATTATCTCAAAGAACGCCAGGCTTACCTGGAGGTGGTGATTGGCCGAGCGTTGGCACGCTGCGGCAGCCCAGAGGGCTTGGTGGTCTTGATCGATTATCTCAGTGATGCGCGCGGCTTATTGGCAGAGCAGGCTCACGATGAGCTGACGGCGATTACCGGGATGGATTTTGGTAAAGATGTAAAAGCATGGACGGAGTGGTTGGAAGCAGAAGGTGAAAGCCTGACACCAAAACCCTGGGATGGGCCGAACGAAGCTCAGACTGTATGGGGGAAGGAGCTTCTTACCACGGAAATGAAGAATCCTCGCAAGGCGTTCGGCAGGGATCGGAGTGGATACCAGGCAATTAAGTGAGTCGAACCACAATTATACTGGTATGATTAATTCGGACTTTTGCTCTATTTATGTAAGCCCGAGAACTATACTCTGGGAATCGGCATCGAGTCGTTGCGCCGCTCGATATTGATGAATGGCACAGCCAAGAGAAATGCTTACCCATATTTGACGGCTGTTTGTAACATAACAACGCTGCCAATTCTGATTATCATATTCTTTGCCCAACGTACTTTTTTCAAGGGCATCACATTGACAAGGATAAAGGAATAACGATGAATTTTCTCGAACGAATAACTAAAACACTTCACGACGAACCACCAGATATCATTCCCTTTGCCCCTTACGATAACCTGGTGCCGAGAGGAGAATTCGAGCGCACGCTGCGCAACCGGGGGATGGGGATGTGCTCCCGGATTTCAACGATCTATGCCTCCATGCCAAATGTCAGCGTTGAATATAAAACGGTGGACGACACGCTGCTGACGATCTATCACACGCCAGAGGGAGATATTTCGAAAAGGACACGCCAGCATGCCGGCAGGGTTTCGGACAACCAATCCTTTGAGATCGAGGGGTTAATCAAGACCAAGAAGGATTATGATGCGGCGATTTTTATGCTGGACGATACGGTCTTTCATGCCGATAATCATGTTTATTATGATAAAGTGCGCGACCTGGGTGGTGATGGGATCGCCAGGGATGCAGCTTTAGATATGGAAGCCTCGCCTTATGCCGCAGTGCGCACATTTTACGGAGAAATCAGCGGGCTAGACAGCTGGATCTATGCCCAGGAAGACCTCCCCGATCATTTTGCTGCGCTGGTGGCTGCGCAGACGCGGCGAGATGAGCGCCGGCTGATGCTGGCGGCAGAGTCGCCGGCGGAATTTGTCAATTTTGGCTGGCTGGAGGGGATGTGGAGCCCAGCCAAGTTCCGTAAGCACGAGCTGCCATTTTATGAGAAGTGGGTATCTTACCTGCAGTCGCGAGGAAAAATTTGTGCTCTGCACTGCGATGCCACCAATACGCTGGGCAGCTATAAAGAAATGATCCGGCTGACGGGGGTGAAGGTGGTGGAAGCCTTTACCCCTCCACCTGTAGGAACGCTATCGCTAAGAGAAGCGCGAGAAGCCTGGGGGCAGGGGACGGTGATCTGGGTGAATGTGCCGGAGACGATCTTTTATTCGGGAGCAGATTACACGCGCCAATACATGAAAGAGCTGCTGCTGAGTGACCCACCGGGCACCGCATTGGTGATTGGGTTTACAGAGATGGGCACCTGGGGAGCAACGGATGATGAGACTGGCAGGCTGTTCCGGGAAGGGACGCTGGCGGTGATGGATGCGATCGAGGAAGTTGGTAGGTATCCGATAGGGAGATCTTGAATTATAAGAAAAACCTTTTGAACCACAAAGGCACGAAGGGCACCAAGAAAATCAGAATCTAAAAATATTCACTTGCTTGGAGGAATTTCTATGAAGATTGTTATTGTAGGAGCAGGATCGGTGGCGTTTACGCCTGCATTGTTATCAGGCTTCGGCACGGACAAACGTTATCAGGGGGCAACCTTAGGGTTTGTGGATGTGAATGAAGAAGTGCTGGGGATGGTAGCGAAGTTTGCCAGGCGCGCTTCTGATGAGCTTGGTATGGATTGGAAGATCGAGGCTTCAACCGACCGAAAGGAAGTCCTACCCGGCGCTGATATCGTCACGACTTCAATCGGCGTGGGTGGTTTAGATGCCTGGGTGTTGGATGTGGAAATCCCTTATAAATACGGATATATCCAACCCGTAGGCGATACTTCTGGACCGGGTGGCTTAGGCAGGGCGCTGCGGCATATCCCGGTGCTGGTGGGGATTGGGAAGGATATGGAAACGCTGTGCCCGGATGGAATCCTGTACAACTTCACCAACCCGCTGACGGTGCTGACCCAGGCCGTGAACAGGCTGACCAAGACGAAGTGTATTGGCCTGTGCATTGGCCCAGATTTGACCTGGGCACACCTCTGCAGGGTAATCGGCGTAGAAAAGGAACGGACAACGGCAGTGATCGGCGGGATCAACCACTGTCACTGGATCCTCGATTTCAGGTTGGATGGTGAAGATGCGTTTCCGATCTTTCGTGCCCGGTTAGATGAGCTGGCAGGAAACCCGCAGGCTATGGAGGCTTATCGCAAGAAATATGCTCACATTAACCGCCGCCCTCAAGAAGAAAGCGCTGGACAGGGGTTATGCGAAACGCTCTTCAACCTGACGGGAGCTTACCCTGGACCAGGTGATGGTCACGTAGGGGAGTTTTATCCGCAGTTCATCCGTTCGACGGTCAAGAACCTGGAGCGCTTCCAGGGGCATGCGATTGCCAATGTAAAGAAGACTTATCCTCCTTTGACGGCTAAGATGCAAGAGATTGCAGATGGAAAAGCACCGATCCATGATGAATCTTTTGCTAAAGAGCTGGCTTGGGAGCATACCCAGCTCCTGGATATCCTGGTGTCGTGGATGGATAACAAAGGAGAAACTTTTTTCATTAACATCCCGAATCGGGGAAGCATAAACAATATGCCAGCCGAAGCGGTTGTGGAAGTGCCGGCGACGGTGGACCGGGCGGGAATTCATCCCTTTGCCCTGGGTGATCTGCCAGAATCAATCCTGCCGATGCTGAACTTGAAGGTAGCGTCCCTGGATTTGATCATCGAGGCGGCAATGGAAGGCTCGAGGCGCAAGGCTGTGCAGGCGATGATTAATGACCCGTACTGCACGGATATGTACTTAATGGAAAAGTGCGTGAATGAGCTGATCGATGCGGAGCTGAAATATCTGCCGAATTTTAAATAGTCATTCGTAATTGGTTTTTGGTAGTTGGCTAATCTTGGAACTAGAGACGACTTCAGGAATTATCTTTATTGAGGTCGTCTCTATTTTTTCCCATAACCGAAAAAATTCCATCAGCTTGGGTAAGGATTATTTTCGAAAATGGAGGTAGGGATGGACCGGATGACGAGTCGGGAACGTGTATTGATGGCTGGGCGGAGGGGAAAGCCGGACCGGGTGCCGAGAGACTTGCAATTCGAAAGACGTGTAGCCGATAGGATGCGGGAGTATTATGGAAAAGAGGATTTAATTGCGGCAACCCGCAGCGATATCGTCGATGTAGGACCTGAACCAACCCGTTTTCCTAGCAATTATGGGCGTTATTTTTCACGCAAAGGCGTTTCTTGGGATGAATGGGGGCGCGGCAGGGTGTGGGACTCAGAAGACCATTACGCAGAATACCTTTATCCGCTTGAAAAAGCGGAAACCGCGGTTGAGATTTTGAATTATCCCTGGCCAGATCTGGAGGCACCGTATCGATACGATGGCTTGATTGAGAAAGTGGCAAAACTCCATGCGCAGGGATATGCAGTGCGCGGCAGCGCTGATGTATCGGAGACGGTGTTCGAGATAGCCTGGCAGCTGCGCTCGATGGACCGGCTCTTTCAGGATATGTTTCACAATGAGGAAATGGCATCAATGCTGCTCGATCAGATCGTCCTGCGGAATGCAGCCCAGGCCCAAGCCTATGCCAGAGCGGGGGTGGATATCTTGTATGTGGGGGATGATGTGGCCATGCAAACGGGGCTGATGATGAGCCGGATGCTGTGGTTAAAATGGCTGGAGCCAAGGCTGGGCCTGGTGATCCAGGCTGCCCGGCAGATCAAGCCGGATCTCCTGGTGCAGTATCACAGCGACGGAAAAATTGATGACCTGATCCCTGATCTCATCGAGGTGGGGGTAGATATTTTAAATCCAGTGCAGCCAGAATGTGTGGACCATCGCTGGGTGAAGGAACAGTATGGGGACCGGTTGGCCTTTGATGGCGGATTGGGAGTGCAGTCTGTTTTGCCCTTCGGGACTCCGCAGGAGGTCAGGAACCATGTGCGGGAGGTGATCGAGACTTTAGGGTCGGGAGGCGGGTCTGATCATTGGGCCCTCTCATGTAATCGAGCGCGATACACCCCTTGAAAATATTTTGGCAATGCTCGAAGCGATAGACGAGTATGGAGGGTAAACTTAGCGCCTGTTTGGGTAGCGGCGGCTTTTTAAAAAAGCCTCGAATGAATAAATACCCAGGGCGAACCAGATCATGCCAAAACCAATGAATTGATGGATCGTGAATGATTCCTTGTAGATCAGGACACCGATTAAAAGCTGCAGCGTAGGGGCAATGTATTGGAGCAAACCTAAAAGGTAAAGCGGGATTGACTGTGCACCTGTGGCGAAGAGTAAGAGGGGGACGGCTGTAATCACCCCTGAGAGCGCTAGAAGAATGGACATGCCTATCCCTAAATTACCGAAACCTGCAACGCCGGTACTTCCCAAGAAGATCAAATAACCGAGGGCTGGCAAGAATAACAGACCCGTTTCCAGGCTCAAACCGTTGAGGCTGGAAAGCGGAGCAAGCTTCTTGACCAAGCCGTAAAAGGCAAAGGTCACAGCGAGAATTAATGCGATCCAGGGAAGGCGCCCATAAGTCCAGGTGAGGTAGGCGACACCCAGGGCAGCGATCCCAACTGGGATCCATTGAACAGGGCGCAACTTTTCACGCAAGATCAACACGCCCAGCAGGATACTAACCAGCGGGTTAATAAAGTAGCCGAGGCTGCTTTCAACGATGAATCCGGAATTAACTGCCCAGATGTAGGTAAACCAATTTACTGCTAAGAGTGATGCAGCACCAAAGTAGATAAGAATTGTTTTCGGTTTTTGGAAGGCTGGTCTAAGCCAGCTCCACTGCCGGGTGACAGTCAGTACACCAGTCAGGAAAACGAAGGACCAAACCATACGATGGCAAAGAATCTCGATGGGTGAGACGGGCTTGAGGATTTTAAAGTAGATAGGGAAAAACCCCCACATGATGTAGGCAAGGGCAGCGGAGAGAACACCTTTGTTCATTAATGGAAAAGCTGTTGGGCGAGCTGGACGGCTTTTTGAATGAGCGGTGTGATTTGTTGGAGCGCAGCCTCAGCACCAGCCGCTGCACCGATCAGCTCGGTCAGGCTTTTCAATTTACTTGTGATCAATGCCAGGTTGGGTTTTTCTTTTTTCGATTGGGCTTCAACGCTTTGCAGGGTTGCCTTCGCCTCTTCTGTAAAATCAGGATCGAGACCGGCTTTTTCAACCATGGCGGTAATCTCGGCTAATACTTTGGGAAAATCGGCTGGGGTAGCGTTTTGGGTGACGTTCGTAACCGTTTGATTGATATCGCCGCCGGCAACGTTGACACTGCCTCCGCTGGCGGAAATATTTCCGATCTTAATGCTCACTTTGTTGGCGGGTTTTTCACTCATTTTCTTTTCCTCTACAGGTTTTTGCGGCTCAGTAAACAGCGATTTTGCCTGATCGCGCATGAATAATACGGGGGTAGCCCAATCGGGGGCAGCAAAGGGGTCACCGGCGAGCACCTGTAAGATGGCTTTCCGACCTTCAACAACCGAGGCCTCTACCGGAAAACGATCTACCAGGGCGCCGTAAAACCCTTGATTGAAAGCAATGGCGACGTCATCGCGTACGGAGAACTGCATGGCAACTGCTGCGGGAAGGCTGCTGGTTTTCAAGAGTGCCTGGGCAATCCCCGAGAAGCGCCTCTCGGGCGAGTCCATGGCAGATTGGCAGGCAGATAGGACAACCAGGCGAATACTGGTGCCATCGAGAAAAGCTGCCAGGGTCTCCCCACTAACTTGGTGGGTATTTTTCTGTTCGTCCTCCAGGCAGATGGCACCTGATTGGCTTTCTTCGGAAAAAAAGGCGTGCCCATCATAATGCAAGATGTGGAAATCCTGCCGCAGCAGCCGTTGAAGCTGGTCTGGGCGCGCGGCGCGCACAGCAGTGACTTCGGCTTTATCTCCCAGGGCGAGGCGGAGGGAATTTTCGCTCTTCACCAGCTCTAGGGGTGGGAGGTCAACCGGCGAAGCTTGTATATATAATATTTTTAATTTCTTGGCAGTGACGGGGTCAGCGACTGGAATACCACTGTCGATATTGCGTGCGACGGGATAACTCAGTCGGGCAGCCAAAAACACATGCTCGTCAGGGTTAAATAGCAGCTCCCAAGGGAGGGCTGCCAGCTCAGGCGGCTGCAGCGCAAGCAATAACCGCAAGCTCTCTCCTTTTGGGATGGCTTGATAAGAGTGTCCAAAGGCATTTGAGATCCTGCGCGTGAAGAGGGCATTGAAGAGCAGGCTGCCAATTTCTTGCATGCGTTCCTTGGTTGGGCTGTCGCCATTCCGAACTCGCTCCAACTCATAAGCCAGCTCTGAGGTCGGCTGGTAGGTAAAAATCTCATCAGAGACAACGATGGAACCGGGCGCCCTGGCACTCACAGCGTAATTACCAGGTTCACCGGTGACGGTCAGCGTAAAGTCATGGTAAGTAGGCATAATTATTTAACCCTGTTAATCAATCTTCTGAAAATATGCAATAATTGAGTGAAGGAAATGCAACCAGCCTTATGGTGCGGAGCTTGAGCCTGCTAAACTGGGGTTACTCGGGCAGGTTAACCGATAAGACTGGCTGGGGAAGAAACGCTGCCATTCCGATTCTGTGAGATTACGACCTGCCAGCTCACAAGCCAGGGTCTTCCAGGAGCCAGGGTCTGCATTCCATAAAAAAATCTCCCCGGAGGCAGTCCCTGAAGCCAGGATAAGCTTTTTGGGATGGAAGGCCAGGGCGGTGATGGCTGTGCCGAGGGGGGTGCGCAGTGGCTGCCCGGCAGGGCGCTTTAAGGTTAAATCCCATAGAAAGACATTGCCATCTGAGCCACTGGAAGCAAGCAAAGGTCCATATGGGGAGTCTTGCGGGGCAAATGCCAGGCTGAAGATCTTACCGATATGGCCGGTGAGGGTTTCTGGAACGAGTGGGTTCTGAGAAAGGTCAATATAGATCAGCCTGCCATCATCAAAACCAGCTGCCAGCGCGTTTCCATCAGGACTGTATGCCAGGCTGGTTACAGCGGTGATACCAAAGGTGAAATCATCGAATAACTTGGAAGCGGTCTTGGCATCATAGATCGAAATTGTACCATTGGTCAAGCCAACGGCTAACCTGGCGCCATCTGCACTTAAAGCGACACTGGAGAAATTCTGGACCGGGAAGTTCGGTCCAAGCTGTATTGTCGTCAGCGCATCTACGACAGCGATGGTGTCATTTACCGTGTTTGGAATGCTTAAAGTTTGGTTGGTGACATATTCGTCCAAGCTGCGTTGGTTCCCATTAAAACGGCTGATGAAAAACGGTGGTGTAATACCGCTGGAGCGCTGCTTATCTGTATACTGCCAGAAAACCCAATTCGCCCAGCCGGTGGGTAGTACGGGGAAGGTGTCTGTGTAATCAACCACCCAAAGCGGATAGGCACCCAATTGGGGCAGGGATTGCTGAGCAGTGGCGTTATTGATATCCAGTTCGATGATCCTGCTCCACAGGTTCGGACTGGTGCGTAAGATGGGTTTTTTACCGGTAGCCTTTTCGACGATCTCCAGCCAGGATTGTATATCAACCAAAACTGAAGATGTTGATGTGCCGCCGAGCTCGAGGACTTCCAACACGGGGGGTAAATCGCTGGATTCGAGCTTGGCTGTATCCAGGAATAATTGGGCTTGTGCTTCGGGTGATTCACCGATTCTGAAGACGTGAACCGCACAGCGGATCAAGCCGTTTGCGCCGATGCCTTGCCAATTTACCTGGAAGGCTGCATCTTGAGTGGTGGCACCATCTGAAGCTTTTGCACAGGCAAAGCTGTAACCTTCAAGCTTGACCTGCTTCCAATCCACTTCTCCATTGGCTTCTGAAACATCGACGCCAAGCGTTCTGCGATTAGAGGCGGGGGAATCCGTTTGAATACCAAGAAGGGAGGCATTGCTGTCGTAGAAAGGGTAAAGGACATTAGACGAATAGCTGCGCGCAGGCGAAGCATATTCCCAAGGATTGGATGTCCCAATTGCATCCAGGTAATTGAACTCCACTGCCAGATAATTTGACTCGGCGATGTGTAGTGTATCTCCTGAGGGGGAGGAGAATGCCATACTCAGGATGGTGGAGAGCTCAGAATGCGAGGCTAAAACAAGGCGGGGCAGCTCGGGAACACTCCAAAGGATAATCGTCTTATCTCGACTGCCAGAAGCAAGTGATTGTCCGTTGGCGCTAAACGCCACACTTTGGGCAGCACTCGTATGCCCACTTAAGGTTACTACCGGGGCTTGTGAAGGATTACCCTGGCTGCGCAGAAGGGTGTCCAGGTTCCACAAGATTACGCTGCCATCTTTACTTGTGGAGGCAAAACTCTGGCCAGAATTGGCAAAGGCGATGGAGAGAATCGCGGAGACATGCCTGGTGACTTGAAATTGGATCTCCTTCGTTGATATGTTGAGCGCCAGAAGAGTGCCGTCTTCGCGGCCCAAAAATCAAATATTTTCCATCTGGAGAAAAAGCCAGGCTATAAATCGGTTGAGGTTTTGCAGGAATATAATTGGTGGGAATAGGATTTGGGTCTGATAAGTTGCGCAGGTATAACTTCCCATCTGCGCCAGCAGAGGCGACCAATGAGCCGGAAGGATTAAAAGCGACACTGTAAACAGTCTCTTTGTGCCCAGTGTAAGTGTAGATGGGCTTGAAATCGGTTTGGGTGGTATTCAAAGAAGGGACACTCCAAACGAATTCAACACCATTTTCAGCGCCAGAAATCAACTGGGTTCCATTGGCATTAAACGCCAAACTGGTGATGGCGCCTGGCTTTTGGGTATCAATATCTTTCGATGGTGCGTTCTCACCTTCCAGGGTAGTAAGCCGAATCAAACCCCTGGTGCAGCGGCCTGAAAAATCAAAGACAGCACATCCACCAGCAGCTAATAGCCCGGTCGGGGCGTTATACGCGAAGCTGTTGAGCTGAGCAAAGCCCGTCAGCGGAAAACTTAACAAGACATTTCTCGTTACGGTATCCCAGACGCGGATCGTTCCATCTTCGCTTGCGGAGACCAGGTTCCCATCTGGCTGAGTGAAAGCCACCATTGCGACGGCGCTGCTGCCGTCGCGTAAATACGCTTTCAGACGAGGTTGAGTTCTCATGGCATCAAGAAGCTTGCCTTGCCCCTCGAAGCTCACCGTACCGGTAATCGATTCAACGGCGAGGAGCAAACCCAGGTCCGGTTGAGAATTAGCCACCGAGAGAGCCTGGTCGCCCAGCCGGGAGCTGGCCAACTCAGATTGCTGCTGGGCATAAAGTACAGTTTGTGCCTGGGCTGTAGCCTGCACGGCAACCGTCTGAGTGGCGGCAAGGATCACAGCTTGCTGCTGGGTAGCGATAGCTTTGGCTGCTTCAGCCGTGGCGCGCTGGATGTTCTCTTGGGTGCTGGCTGCGGCAACTATTGTAGCGCCGGCTGCGATGGTTGCATTTTGTCCAGAGAGCTGGACATTGGCCACCACTGCGGTGTTGAAGGAATTCAAAGCACTATCTTTGGCAATGACGGCCTGATTTGCATTGGAGACAGCAAACCCGGTGGCGATCAGGGCTATGACGGCTGCGACAAAGGCGACAAAACCAATCGCGGTGATGATGCGGTTGCGGCGGTTTAACTGGCGATTGGCTTGTTCAGCAATATGGGCGCGTTCCTCTTCTGCCTTGCGGCGAGCTTCGGATTCCTCGGCGATCCGCCGCGCATCGTTTAGCTCGCGCTGGCGAACTGCTTCTTCTGCGTCTTTTTCGGCCTGCAGGGCGGCTTCGGAAGCTTGCAAGAATGCAGTTTCAAGGTTATTCAAATCCTCGTAACTCTGCGCTTCTTCGAGTAAGACACCGCGCAAGAGAGCGGATGGATCTTGGTTGAGCGTCTGCCAGCGTTCTGCGGCAGTGGTCAGGCGCTGGCGCTCACGGATATTAACGCGCTCTTCTTCAAGCCAATTGACCAGCGTAGGCCAGTTACGGACAAGTGCTTCATGCGCTACCTCAACCTGGTCGTCGCATTCTTCTGCACCGCGCGTCAAACGTAAAAGCCGGGCTTTGACAAATTTTTCCAAAACGCGCTCGATCCGGTCGATGGCTTCGGCTTTATAGTATAAATCGCAGCGCAGGACACGGTTGCTGGTGATTTCGAGACCTTCGCCCGGTCTTACCAGCCGCAATAAGATCCGTTTTGCAGTCCTTTGTTCTTCGGGGATCAGGTTATTGTAAAAATCATCTGCGCTTTTTGCGAGTGCCTGGCGGGCACCTCCCAGGCGGCGAAACGACTCCCAGGTGATGCGGTTGTGGTCGCGCAGGTCCCATAAACGGAGCAAGGTGAACTGGAGTAATGGAAGCGCGGCTGGCTCGCCGAGGATGTCCGATAGCAGGGCATCGACTACCCCTTCCTCAAATTTTAAGCCAATTTTCTTGGCGGGCTCTTCAACTGCGGAGCGCAGCTCGCTGGCATTCAGAGGCATCACACGCACGAGGTTTTGCTCAAAGAGCGGTTGAAAATCAGGCAAGAGGGAAACTTTATTTTCAAAATCAGTGCGCATCGTCATGATGACGATATGCCTGTTTTTTGGATCCAGGGTGAGATTCACCAAATTATCGACAAAAGCTTTTCGTTCATAATCACTGGTGCATAAGGTGAACGTCTCTTCAAATTGATCAACGACGATGACTACCGGATTAGAAAAGTTCTTATTACATAATTTGACCAAATGCATTGGATCATCCGCCAGAGCCGAGGCGGTGTTGCGCTCCCAGGACTTATCTTTATTCTCTTGGGGCTCGACGATGCGGGCAAGCGTGTTGAGCGGCTTGGATCCAGGGACCATGATGGGTAGAAAAGTGCAGTCCTGGCTGTTTTTGAGGTCGCCATTCTTCAGGGCAGGCACCAGCCCAGCCCGCACAGCCGATGATTTTCCACTACCAGAAGGTCCGACGACACACAGCAGGCGGCTGTTTTCGAGATGCTTGACCAAGGCTTTGACCAGGCGCTGCCTGCCATAGAAGACACCCGCGTCGGTTTCCCCAAAGGCATTTAATCCCCGGTAAGGGCACAGTGAATCGGGTAGGTCAGGGGCAAGGTTTGAGTCAAACTCAGCCAGGGTGGTCTCAGGGGCGACGACATTCATCCGGTATAAATGGGTTGCCCAATAATCGATCAGCGACTGGGCGGCCATGCGATCGTTTTCGCTATCGATCAGCGCCCCGGTGGCTTGGGCTTTTACTATGAAGTCTTGAATGGCTTTCCCCATTTCGGGGTCAGCGCTTGAATGGCGAAACTGCTTCAGCATTTCGCTGTGAGCAGCTCTTAAAGAGTCGAAAGATGGAAAGCCTGGAGCCTGGATGGCAGAAGTGGATGATTGTGTTGGCTGATCTTGCGTCATTCAAGGCTCCTAATGATGGCTGTAAGTGGCTCGCCGATCTGACGAAGCTCGTTGCAGAGATTTTTCAGGCTGATATCAACCTGGAAGAAGCGGATGGCGGTCTCTTGGACAAAATTCCGAAAGGAAGACCGAATTTTCGGAGGATTATTCGCAGCAATATATTGATCTAGCTGGTCGGCATAACCCTGAATCGACACAGCCCAGGTTTCTGTGCGATCTTTATAAAGGGGAGAGGCCAGCGTTTTAAGATCTTCCCAAGTATCCATCAATTCATCGAGATCTTGTTCAATCATGCCTTCGATACGACGTATCTCACCATCGACATCCTGCCATTTTTCGTGATCACCTAATAAGGATTGAAGCTTTTCATGCATCGATTGAAGCATTTTTATACCATCTTCAAATGCAGCTACTTTCGACGTGTCGACTTTTAGGGGGATGAGTTCCTTTTGAATATCCAATAAAGCTTTGATTAATGAATCCATACGCAAGGCGCGTGCAGCAGCAATCAAAAGAGTATTGATTATCACAGGGTTCTTAGTGAGAACACGCCTCAATCGCTTGATGCAATCCAGGAGCGGATCGGAATTTCCTTGATCAATTGAGGATTTTAATTCGCCATGAGCAAGCTCGACTACCTGAATGAAGGCGGTATCTCCTTGGGCAACGCGCTGCCTGCCGCTGACGTCGGTTAATTGACTTAATATATTGCGCAGGTCACGCTCGTATTGCGGAAAGGATTCTAAGGTGCGGTCATCAGGGAAATAATTTGCTTCTCGCATGAGGGGTGTATAACAATTGAATTGAATCTGGTGGAGCAGATCGTGTAAATCTTTGTAATCCCCCAGTACATCCACCTGCGATATGGCGGCCTTGAAATCTGCTGAAAATGTGCCTACCGCGGCCCGCACTTCAGGAGAAAGCTTGACCAGGTCGCTCAGCGCCTGCAATCCAGCCCCGGCTTGAGCGCCAATGATCACTGTTGCGCCTGCGGCAGCCTGGATGATGTGTCCGCCAGCAATATTTACCGTAGCACTGTCGCTGGCGGTAACACTGCCAACATCGATGTTGACTTGCTGTGATGGTTCGGATGATTCGTCGGAAAGCATTTCGTCTTCTAGAAAACCCGCTTATTAATCAGATAATTGCACTCTTATTTTAGACGAGGAGGAATATAAAGTCAAGAGAGAGTATGCTATACTTTTAATATGTCCTCAATACACAATGGCTTGCGATATTTGTGGGCTTTTCTGGTCACAATTTTTACTGCCTTTCTTCTTTTATTAATTCGCAATACACTAAACGCGCAGATCGTATCGCAGCTGTTCCTGCTTCCAGTCGGGATCAGTGCAGCACTTTGGGGTTTGGGTCCCGGGATATTAACCGCCATTGTATCTTTCTTGCTGTACAATTTCTTATTTATTGAGCCTTATTACTCGTTGATGGTCCACCAATCGAAGGATCTGATTTCCTTATTCGTCTTCTTGGGTGTGGCGGTGGTCATCAGCCAGCTGATCGGTCAGATGCGTAAAAAATCAGACCTGGCTACCCGGAGAGAATTAGAAGCGCTGAGGCTATACGAGCTTTCGAACGCCTTGGGTGGTTACCATGATCCCCAATCGGTGCTAAAAAAATTAGCTGAGCTTGTCTTGGAAACGTTGCAAGCTCAGCGTGTCATTGTATTTTTGGATGCGCCTCATAGAAATCGAGCCACACAATACCTGGTTGAGCAGCGTCCTCCTGGCGTAGATGCCTCCACGAAAACAGAGACGATTGACCCCAATTTCTTAATCCCCCTCCAGGCTGAACAGAGTATCATTGGGGAAATCCGGGTCTGGGTACCGCAAGATACGACCGTCTTGGACCGCAGACGTTTTCTGGACACTTGCGCTGGGCAGGCTACTTTAGCATTAGAGCGTATCCGGTTGAGCGATTTGGAAACACGCTCAAGGATATTGGAAGAAAGCGATCGTCTGAAAAGTGCCTTGCTATCCTCCGTTTCGCATGAGCTGCGAACCCCTCTGGCGACCATCAAGGCATCTGTATCTAGCCTGCGCGAAGAAGAATTTGCCTGGGATTCTGAAGCCAGGAAAGAGCTCCTGGCAGCAGTCGAGGAGGAAACAGATCAGCTAAACCAACTGGTTGGGAACTTGTTGAGTATGTCAAGGATCGAAGCGGGAGCATTGGAACCTGAGCGCCAGTGGAATGAGCTGAGGGAAATTATCGAACGAGTGTTGATTAAGATGAAACTACAGAATGATCGGATACAGGTAAAGGCATCTTCTGAACTACCTTTGGTTTCTGTTGACTTTGTCTTAATGGAACAAGTTTTTACTAATTTAATCAGTAATAGTGTAAAATTTTCTCCTGAAGAAAGTGTCATTTCGATTTCAGCAGAGCATGTTGGGGAAATGATCATCGTGAAAGTGATCAACCAGGGACCGCCGGTTCCAGAGGAGCATTTGGAGAGTATTTTTGATAAATTCCACCGGATTACCATGCAAGACAAGGTCATGGGGACTGGTCTGGGATTGTCCATTTGTAAAGGGATCATCGAGGCACATGGCGGCAGGATCTGGGCTGAAAACTCGACTGAAGGTTTTTCATTTGTGTTCACGCTGCCAATCAAGTGGGAGGTTGCGCTGACGGATGGTGCAAGCAGCATATGACGGACCAAACCCGTATCTTGGTGATCGATGATGAACCTCAGATCCTACGTGCAATGCGGACGATCTTGACAGCAAAGAAGTTTCAAGTGAGTGAAGCGCAGACTGGACAAGCAGGATTAGCCCTGGCTGCATCTTTAGAGCCGGAATTGATCATCCTGGATTTAAGCCTGCCAGACATGGACGGGATCGAAGTGTGCAAGCAGATTAGAGAATGGTCTCGGGTTCCGATAATCGTTCTTTCTGTGCGGGATAGCGAACATGATAAAGTAAAGGCATTAGACAGTGGGGCAGACGACTATCTGACGAAACCTTTTGGGATAGAAGAGCTCCTGGCTCGAATCAGGGTGAGCCTGAGGCATGCAGATAAGATCTCAGGAAGAAAATCCACGCACGTTAAGTCCGGACCGGTTGAGATCGATCTTGTTGAACACCTGGTTACCCGGCAGGGAAGCGAAGTGAAATTGACCGCTACGGAATTCAAGCTGCTGGCATACCTGGCAGCGAATGCCGGCAGGATTTTGACCCACCAGATGATTTTGACCCAGGTGTGGGGTCCTGCCGATGCTGATCATGTCGAATACTTGCGAGTTTACATCCGGCAATTACGGATCAAATTGGAAGATGACCCAGACCATCCGACAATATTAATTAACGAGCCAGGGATTGGATATCGATTCATCATTGGAGATTAGCACTGCGCCTGATTCAAAAGTGAAGTACAATAATTAATTGTGAGAAAAATTGCATGAGGGAGTAAATATGATCCTTTCTGAGGATGTGGAGGCGTATGGCTAAAAAGAATAATCAATCCACCGCAGCACAGCCATTTTGGGTCGATGAAACAAACACCAGCCAGATTAGGTCGGAATACGCGATGTATCAGGATTTATTCAGCGCTCAACCAGCGATCGTACAGCGGTTTCTGGAAGCTCAGGCGCGATCTTTGGCAGATATGATCCTTGAGAGGCACACACAGGCTCGCTTTACATTGCCGGATCGAGTGGCGCTGCAGCCTGGACAAGCTTCTTTTGTGACCGTGCCCAAGGACCAAAGGGAACAGATGGCTGGAGGGATCAGGGATCGGATCACGCGCAGTGACATCCGCTCAGCGATACGCCAGCGGCTTTCAGAGCTTGAGCAGTCGCAAAACCAGGCTGTCTCAGTGAGTGCCATGCTGATCCGGCACACGACTGCGATGCATATGGTGCATAATATGCTGCCAGCCGGCCGGACAGTGCGCTACATAGCCGCAGAAGGTGAGGAAATTCCTTCGATACCTGAAGAAAGTATGTTAGAGCCTGAATCGGCTATCACGGCGACGACCGATGCCATTGCAGAGGAAGGTGGGACGGAGGAAGGACGCGGTGAGTTGCTGGTGCCATTTGTACCTGCGGCAAGACGATTTTATTTACCACAATGGGTCGCGTTTGGAAATAAGGGAGAGCTTTTGGTTAATTCGGTTGGAGAGGCTGAAGCCCATGTAGCATCAATGCAGCGCTTCTTGGCAGTCTTGCACGCTGCCGTTGGGTTAGCATCGTACATGGTGGTGGACGAAGATTACCAGCAGAAGCGATATGGGATGTTAGGGCAATTGGTCAACCAGGGCAGGGCTTTGGCGCGGTACCAGACCAGAGAGATCATCAATACCATCCAACGAAGAGCCAAAGCGGGCGATCTCAACCGAGGCTTAAGTCTTGATTTGCCTTATTTTGACGATCAAGACCTGGTGATCAATACTTACAATTTTGAGATCATTCCAGCAGGAAGGATCATGTTCGTGCCAGCCTTTGTTGTCCGGGCGGTACGGGATGAAAGTGCGAAAGTAGCGCAAGATACCCGCCTTAGCCCTTCTACACGCAAGCATTTATTAAGCGAGCTGCACATGCTTGAAACTGCGTTTGATACGATAAAGAAACATTCGTAAATCTTGGTGATAACCCTTTCTAGGTGAATTATGTTTTTCTCTATTGCACTTCTCATAGTGGTTGCTTATCTTTCTTACAGGGCAGCCCCACGGGAACGACAAGAAGATGCACACGTTCATGGGGCTGGACAGATTGGTCTGCTGGCTGCGCTGGCGCTGTTTGGGGTGGATTATTTCACTTCCTTCTTTTATGCAACCGGCGAAATGATGTCCTCCCTTCATCCCTATGGCTTGCAGGAGTATGCCTATATACCGGTTCTGGTGATTGCGTTGGCAAATTTTGTTTTCGGCGCCCTTTATATGTATTCTCTCGGGGTTTTCAATGAGGGCGGTGGCTCGTTTACAGCTTCGATGCGATACCTGGGACCGTCACTGAGCTTGATTGTAGCTGTAGTCCTGATCCAAGATTATATATTTACAATCGTGGTATCCACATTATCGGGAGTGGACCAATTATTGTCCTTGCGAAATGCAGCCGGCATCAATTGGATTTACCATTTTCTCATCGGCGCCACTTTAGCTGCAATCACCTGGTACCTGACGATTCGCGGCAGAGGCGAATCGGCGAGGGTGGTCTTTACCTTGTTAGGCATCTTTTTATTATTGACGATTGTGATGACCGGTGGATTAATTGCTGCGGATATGGAAGGTTATCAGCTCGAAGGAAACCAAAGCACTGTACCAATCGAACAGGTATCGGTATTCCAGGCTTTATTTCACTTGTTGAGTGCTTCTATGAAAGGCCTTGTTGCATTGAGCGGCCTGGAAGCGATGTCGAACGGTATCCAATTTGTGATTAATGAGGATGCGAGTTTTGTGAAATGGGGAAAGAAGCACTTACCCAAATGGAAAAAGCTGTGGAAGTTTTACAGCGGAAAATCGGGGATTGGCCGTTTTGTGCAGACATCTTTCTTGTTTTATGGGGGCATCACGACATTAATATTAACTTTGTTTTCCATTCGATTTGATGTATATGACGGGACGGCTGGTCGAAGCCTGGTAGGGAACCTGGCCTTTATTGGATTTGGACAACTGCCTGGAGGCACAATTTTATTCTGGGCTTATCAAATCCTGGCTGTTTTTCTGCTGGCAGCCGCATCGATGACTGCTTACCAAGATTTACAGGCAATGGCCTGGCGGAATGTGGCGATTGGTGAAATCCCAGAAGTGGTTGTGTACCGGAATCCAAAGGGGACGTTCACTCGACCGGTTACGGCCGCATTCATCGCGGCAGTTTTAATCCAATTTTTAGTCCGAGGAAGGACCAGTGCCGCGGTGCCTTATTACGGCATTGGTGTATTTATGCCAATCATGGCGATGGGATTGGCTATCCGCCAGCACATCAAGAAAAATGCCACCGGAAATGCCAGGCGCTGGGGGATGCTTGGAGCCAGCCTGGCAGCTGGCCTGGCGGCTTTTATCTTCGTAGGTCAAATTGTTGGTAAGTGGCCTGAAGGTGGATGGGTGGTATTAATATCCATGGGCTTACTGATCTTGATCGCACATGCAATTTTGATCTCCCCAGCAGGTTATCGGAACCAGGATGATATTCGCCGGATCATCCAGGATAAATCTCATGTGGAGGGTCCGATGGGGGATATCGTTACCTGGCAGTCGCTGCGGACCCAGGAATATCGTTACAGCCTGACCGTGAAAATTGCCCAGTTCGCTGAATTGTTTGGGGTGCGGCGCCCGGTGCGCTTTGAGCCACCTACGCCAGCCGGGGAATATAATGATGCCTTGCACATGGAACACACCGAAACTCCCTCTTTGATCAAGGCTTATTTCGATGATCAGCCTCAACCGGAGCCTAAGCTGGGCGGAAAACCTCCCGAGACGGGTGAACCTGAAAACCCCGAAGGAGTGGATGTAAAGAAAGATTAAAAGCGAGGGCAAAACCCCTCTTATTAAAAAATATTGAATCCCCTGTATCAGGTGCTGCCGATTTGCTTGGCAGCACCTTTTTTATTATTTTTTTACTAAGTTCATCCTTTTTTTTGTATTTGATTTATTCTCAACCTTTACGATTGTGTTATCGGTAATATTCGTGAAAAATATGAAAAGTGATGCTTATGTATAAAGCGAATTACACATCAAACGTGATGGTATTTGTTGAGAAGGAAAATGAGGCGGGTGAAATCAAGAAAGAATATGAGGCGCGCCGAGCTCTGTTCGCTTCCCAGCCTGCGGAAACGCAGCAACTCCTCGTGGGGCAGGCGCGTATGTTGGCAAATATGCTCTTAGAACGTAAGATCCCTGTTCATTTCAAATTACCTAAAGAAGTGATCTTACGGCCAGGCCAATCAGCAGCTGTGTCTGTTCCAGTGAAACTTCGAGAGCAGTTGGTGGGTGGGATGATGGACCGGCTTGCGCGTCTAGACATTCAGACCGCCCTGCAACAGCGTATCTCGGAACTTGAACAATCTTCAAACCAGGCGATCGCGGTCAGTGCTATGCTAATCCGACATGCCACTGCCGTGTATGTGGTCCAGCAATTGCTGCCTTCCGGGCAACTGGTGCGCTATTCTTCCGATGACGGAGATGAAATCCCCTCTTTACCTGAAGATAATTCAAGGGAGGCAGCGAAAGATAAACTTGCAGGCGTCCAATCGTATACTGATATATCGACTCCCTTTGTCCCAGCCGCACGCCGGTTCTACCTCCCACAATGGGTGGCGTTTGGAAGCCAGGATGAGCTTTTGGTCAATTCGCTTGCAGAGGCGGAGGCGTATCTGGCTTCGATGCAGCAGTTTATGGGAGTGCTGCACGCTGCGGCGAGGTTAGCGCCATATATGGTTGTCGACGATGTGTATCAACAAAAACGTTACGGTATGCTGGGTCAGATCGTAAACCAGGGAAGGGCTTTGGGCCGTCATAAGACAAGGGAGATCATTGGAACGATTTATCGAAAGGCTAAGGCGGGAGAGTTAAATAGAGGCTTGAGCCTTGATTTATCTTACTTTGATGATCAGGAATTAGCAGTTAAAACCTATTCATTTGTTGTAATACCGGCTGGATTCATTTTGTTTATCCCAGCTTTTGTGGTTAGCGCGGTATTGAAAGAAAGAGCCAAGATTGTTCAAGATACTCGCCTAAACCCGTCGACGCGAAAGCATTTACTTAATGAATTACGCACATTGGGATATGCCTTCGAAGTAAGTCGCATCCCTGATTAGTTTTTGAATTGAGGTGTTTTCTATGATGTTTTCTATTGGTTTATTGATCGTTATTGCATTTCTAGCTTACCGAGCCGCTCCACGGGAAAAGCAGGAGGATGCGCATATCCATGGCGCGGGGCAGATTGGCTTACTAGCGGCAATCGCTCTTTTTGGCGTCGATTATTACACTTCGTTTTATTACGCTACTGGAGAGATGATGAGTGCACTGCACCCATACGGGCTGCAAAAATGGAGCTATGTCGCGGTTGGAGTGATTGCATTCGCGAACATCGTTTTTGGATTCTTGTATATGTACTCACTTGGGATATTTAATGAAGGTGGTGGATCCTATACCGCGGCTATGCGATATCTTTCGCCAGGATTGAGCCTGATCGTGGCTGTTGTACTCATCCAAGATTATATATTTACAATCGTTGTTTCGACTCTCTCGGGCGTCGACCAACTGCTCTCCTTGAAAAACGCAATGAGCATCCCCTGGATTTGGCATTTCTTAATCGGAGCTGTGCTGGTATCGGTGAACTACTTTTTGACAATCCGTGGACGTGGCGAATCTGCAAGAGTCGTGTTCATGTTATTAGGTGTCTTTTTGATGATGACTGTCACCATGGCGATAGGTTTATTCATGGCACATTTCAGAGGCATACCGCCAATCCCGGCGACTGAAGCTGTGAAGGCAGCCTCGCTTTCTCAAGCACTTTATCATTTATTGACTGCGTCGATGAAAGGCCTGGTGGCTTTAACTGGGTTGGAGGCGATGTCGAACGGTATCCAGTTCGTGATAAACGAAGATGCTGGGATTGTCACCTGGGCCAAGCAACGCCTGCCTCGTTTCAAAAAGTTGTGGCAATTTTACAGCGGGAAATCTGGGATCGGTCGTTTAGTTCAAACATCCTTCTTGTTTTATGGAGGAATCACGACACTCTTGTTAACTACTTTTTCGATCCGATTCGATGTATTTGATGGCACCTTAGGCCGCACACTGGTAGGAAACCTGGCATATATCGGTTTTGGGCAAATACCTGGTGGGACGATCCTTTTTCTGGGCTTATCAAATTTTAGCGGTGGGATTGCTTACAGCGGCATCGATGACAGCATTCCAGGACTTACAGGCAACCGCCTGGAGGGATGTCGCCATCGGTGAAATACCTGAGATTGTCGTTTATCGAAATCCAAAAGGAACATTCACTCGATCCGTTACGGCAGGCTTCTTCATTTCTTTGATCATTATGTTCATCGTTCAAGGGAAAGTCTCAGCGGCGGTTCCTTATTATGGTATTGGTGTATTCATGCCCATTATGGTGATGGGGTTTGCCATCCGAAAACACATCTTGCATACATACACGGGGAGAGCGCGTACCTGGGGCAGCCTTGCTGCTGGATTTGCGGGAGTTTTATCGGGTTTTGTCTTCATCGGACAGATCGTTGGGAAGTGGCAAGAGGGAGGCTGGGTGGTTTTGATCACCTTCTCGATTTTGATCCTGGTGGCTAATATTCTGTTGATCTCACCGATCGGACAGCGAGATCCTACCCAGATTCACAGGATTGTTCGTGAGAAGGCACGCGTGCAAGGATCAATGGCTTCTATTGTGGAGTGGCAGTCCTTGAAAATGCAAGAATATCGGTACAAGGTATTGGTGCTGGTTTCAAATACCTTTGAGGTATTTGGGATCCACCGCCCACTCCATGCCGAAGTTCCCGTCCAAGCAGGGGAATATAATGACGCACTGCATATTGACCATCCGGAAGCACCCTCGCTGCTCGAGCAATACCTGGCGAACCAACCGAAACCTGAACCCAAACTAGGTGGGCAGCCAATGCAAACAGTAGAACCTAAACCAATCGATGGATTGGGAGGGGCATAAATCTTATTAAATTGCGGTTACAATAGTACCGCATGACTTCATCTCCGATTTACAGCCTGAGGGTTTCCGAAGCGCTGGATTCACTTGAAACTTCGCTGAATGGTTTATCTTCCAGCGAAGTTTCGACGCGCCAATCACTCTACGGCAGCAATCAGCTTGAAGAAAGGGTAAGAACTCCTTTCTGGATGCGCTTAATAGGGCATTTCAAGCATCCAATGGCACTCTTGCTACTTGTGGCGGGGGTTTTGGCATTTGTTGTGAGCGACCCGATCCTGGGGATTTTTATCTGGATCGTGGTAATCGCCAATGCAGCTTTTTCGTTCTGGCGAGAGTATCGAGCTGAAGCAGCGATGGTTGAGCTCCATAAGCTGCTTCCACAATACGCACGCCTTATTCGGGATGGGGGGGAAGTGAAAATACCTGCCTATGCGCTGGTACCTGGGGATATTTTAGTATTGGCAGAAGGAGATCATATCCCCGCAGATGCGCGCGTAATCGAGGAATTTGGACTGAGAACCAATAACTCTAACCTTACTGGCGAAGCTGTGCCAGCGCGTAAATCGGCGGATGCATCCTTGGTGGAAGGTATTAGCGAGCTTGAACGCCCAAACCTGATCTTTGCGGGCACCTCGGTCGTCTCAGGAACTGGAAAGGCGGTTGTTTTTGCTACGGGCATGGCTACCCAATTTGGTCGGATTGCCCACTTGACCCAAACCGTTGCGGAGCCACCCAGTCCCCTGCAAAACGAAATCACCCGGTTGACCCGAACACTCTCTCTGGTTGGTCTATTCATTGGGGCTCTTGTGTTAGGTGTGGGCGTGTCACAGGTAGGGCTGCCCTTTTCAGAAGCTTTCCTGCTGGCACTGGGTATCCTGGTAGCCGTCGTCCCTGAGGGATTACCAGCCACCATCAGCTTAACACTGGCGATGGCGGCTTCGAGACTGGCAAAAAGAGGGGTGCTGGTCAAGAAATTGACCATGATGGAAACGTTAGGTACTGTTTCGGTATTGTGCACGGATAAATCGGGGACCTTAACCCAGAACCAAATGACGGTGAGAGAAGTATTGGTTTCCGGAAAACACCTGCGCGTTACGGGAGTCGGGTATGAGCCAAAAGGCAGTTATTCACCTGATCCATTCGGCAGCCGCCTGGGAGAAGATCTGAAGGCGCTCTTGACTGCTGCAGTGTTATGTAATAATTCTCGTTTAGTTCCGCCCTCGGAGGAATCTCCATATTGGAATTACTTGGGCGATCAAACTGAAGCGGCGTTAAAGGTGGCGGCGATTAAAGGCGGGGTGGAAAATGGACTTGAAGCAAAAATATTAAAATTGTTCCCGCGGGTGCATGAGCTGCCTTTCGATGCCAGGCGAAAGCGGATGAGCACAATTCACCGAAATGGGACTAGCGAAACAGCTTTTGTTAAAGGTTCACCACGCGAGTGTTTTACAGCTGTGCACTACCATCCTGTTAGAAGGTGAGATCCAGCCTTTATCCGCTGAATTAAGGGCGGAGATTATGAAAGCAAATGATGAATATGCGCTCGGGGCGCTGCGTGTCTTGGCACTGGCACAGAGGAAATTACCGCCGCGTTCAAGAGCTTATTCCCCTGAATGGATTGAAAAGGACCTGACTTTTTTGGGCTTAATGGCGATGATGGATCCGCCCAGACCTGAGGTGGCGATTGCAGTAAAGACACTTCAAAAGGCTGGCATCCGCCTGGTGATGATCACGGGTGATTATGGATTAACCGCAGAGTCGTTGGCGAGAAGAATTGGTATGCTAACAACCGCGACACCTTTGATCATCACCGGTGCCGAGATGGATGATATGACCCAAACCGATATTGCCTCGCTTCTAGACCAAGAAGTGATATTTGCCCGTATGGCACCGGAACATAAGCTGAAACTGGTTTCTGCGTATCAAGAACGCGGCGAGGTTGTCGCGGTGACGGGAGATGGGGTGAACGATGTACCGGCGCTGCGCAAGGCGGACGTAGGTGTGGTGATGGGGGTAACCGGTACAGATGTCGCCAAAGAGGCTGCAGATCTAATTTTAACGAATGATAATTTCTCAACCTTCGTAGCTGCGGTTGAAGAGGGCGCGCGGTGTATGAAAATATTCGGAAATTCATTACTTATATTTTTTCAAGCAATGTGCCGGAAGTGGTACCGTTTATTTTAACTGCGGCTTTCCAGTTCCCATTAATTCTTTCGGTGCGGCAGATCTTAGCGATCGATCTGGGAACTGATTTATTTACCGCCTTGGCTTTGGGGATGGAAAAGCCAGAACCGGATATCATGAAACGCCAACCACGCAGGCGCAACCAGCCGATCATTGATAGCGGTCTTTTGAGGCGAGCATTCTTGTGGTTGGGAACGATCGAGGCGGTGTTATGCTTGATCGGTTTTTTCGTTGTTTTTGATGTGATCAGCGGACAGCATTATTTGGATTTTTTACCCACTGCGCTCCACAAAATATTAGACCTTCCGGGTATGGTGGGAATACCCGCAGAGAAAGCCCATTCTTTAGCAATCACCGTATATTTTGCCGGGGTTGTTATGGCGCAAATTGGGAATGCGTTTGCCTGTCGAACCGAAAAATTACGCGGGAGAACCCTGGGGTGGTTAAGCAACCGGGCGCTGCTTTGGGGAATTTTCTTTGAAATAGTGACAGTTTTTGGGTTAATCTATATCCCTCTTTTTGCAGATATTTTCGATCATTACCCTCTCCCGCTTGTTTATTGGGCAGGCTTGGCACTTTTTGCGCCGATCTTATACGGATCTGATTGGTTAAGAAAAACGATTGTCCGTTGGTTTTATAAGGAAATATAATCAAGAAAAAATTCTCGATGGATAACAATCAAAATTCACCTTTACGAAAAAACAGAGGAGGCGTGATGAAAATTATTATCATGGGATGTGGTCGTGTAGGAGAGCAAGCTGCCAGGTTTTTATCTGAAGAAGGTCACAACGTAACCGTTATTGACCAAGACGCGAATGCATTGGAGCGGTTGGGAGGTAATTTTAAGGGAAGCAAGGTAAAGGGGGTCGGTTTTGACCGTCAAATATTACTCAACTCGGGGATAGAACACGCGGACGCATTTGCTGCGACGAGCTCATCCGATAATGCCAATATCGTTGCTGCCCGAATTGCGCGAATTGTTTTCCATGTGCCGATTGTGATCACGCGGCTCTACGACCCGCGCCGAACGGAAATTTATCGTCGGCTGGGACTGATCACCATCTCTTCGACCACCTGGGGTGCAGAGCGTATCTGTGAATTGATCAGTCATGCAGAGCTTGATACGGTTTTTTCGTTTGGAAGTGGGGAAGTTAGCCTGATTGCTGTAGAACTGCCGCTCCAACTCGTAGGCCGTCAGGTGCGCGACCTGACGGTGGCGGGAGAAATTATGGTCGTCAATATCACCCGACAGGGTAAGGCGATGCTGCCTCTTTCGGGTACAGAGTTCCGGGAGGATGACCTTTTGCACCTGGCAGTGGCAGCTCAAGCGATGGATCGTGTGAAATCCTTGTTGGGTATGGGCGAAGGAGGTTAATGCTATGTATGTGGTTATTGTTGGCGGAGGAAGAACAGGTTCGCAGCTGGCAGAGAAATTGTTGGAGAACGGTCATACGGTCCGGCTCATTGACCACCGGCAGAATGTGTTAGAGCGATTGAAACATGAGATGCCTGCTGAGGTCGTCGTGGCAGGAGATGGAAGCTCACCGACTACGCTCGAGGCGGCTGGGATTCAACATGCACAAGTGCTGGCGGCGGTCACCGAAGAAGATGAGGCAAATTTAGTCATTGCATCTCTGGCAAAGTTTGAGTTTGGGGTTTTGAGGGTGATTGCACGTGTCAATAATCCCAAAAATGCATGGCTCTTCAATCCAGAAATGGGGGTTGATGTGGCTTTAAACCAGGCGGATATCCTGGCTACACTCATTGCGGAGGAAATGTCATTGGGCGACATGATGACCTTGCTCCAGCTGCGTAAGGGAGAATATTCAGTAGTTGAAGAAAAGGTGCATCCAGAGGCAACGGTCGTTGGAAAACCTCTCAAGGATATTAAGCTGCCTCCCCAAAGCCGGTTTATTGCAATTTTGCGAAAAGGTGTCTTAATTGTGCCTGACGGTGAAGCAGTATTAAGCCCTATCGATGAAGTGATTGCACTCGTTCACTCCTCTCAAGTGACTAATCTGGCAGCTTTGCTTGGGAAGCCCTAAGCCAAAATAGTAAATATGTTGAGGACCGGTTTTGGGGTATGGCGGTAATGTGCACTGCATTACCCTGAGACCGGTTTTTTATTTCATTACATGTGGTCATGTACTGAATTCATTATAGGGGAGAACACCAATAATTTTCTTCTTACGCGTCACATTTCGTATTCTTATCCGTCTTAAGAAAGTAGATGGAGTTTAGCTCCCTTGGGTTTTCACGATAATTTTGTAAAGCTAGGAGGATATTTTTATGCGAAAAGGATCTTCCTTCGGGTGGAGAGGATTTATTATAATCCTTGGTGTAAGCCTTGGTCTGGTAATTTCTTTAGGGCTTTTTTTAGGCAACTTCTATAGTCAAGCAGCTCCATATGAAAACATTCAAGTGGTTGGTTTGGATAAATTTATTTATCTACCCTTAGTGTTCAACCGTAATGGGGCATTGACCGATTATATTATTTTAGGGTGGAATGATCTTGGAATGCATTGTTATAATCGGGACTTCCAAGATTTGGCAGTCTTACCACCTTACAATAATTTGGTGGTTCAGATTTTAAAGCGCGGGAATCCGCCAAAAATTATTACCGCCAATGTGAGCGTATTATATAGCTTTCCCGACAATACCTATTCTGTGGGTAAGTCCAATTTTTGGGATTACGATCAGCAACTTTTTGATGTGGATTTACCAGCGAATGTCGGTTTAACTGGAAAGGGGCTGGCTGGAACTATGGACCTAAAGGGGAATCTTTTTTCGGCGGAAGGGATCCCATTGACTGAGTATGACGATAATGATTGGATTAACCGTCAGCCATTCCAGTTAGCTGAGATCATTTTGATGGATAATACGAGCGGTGTTGAGCTTTCAAGGAACCAGGTGGTCGCGCCGGTATCCACAGAGATGCGCTGTGATAACTGTCATTCTGATGGGGCTTTCGGAATCAGTACTGGAAAGGTTGAAACCAATATCTTAACATTGCATGACGAAGAGAACCAGGAAGAATATCCTGCAGGACATACGGGACCTTTGATGAATCGGCGCCCGATATTGTGTGCTGAGTGTCATGCATCTAACGCGTTGGGAAAACCCGGCGTGAACGGGTTGCCGAATCTTTCGAAAGCGATGCATGAAAAGCATGCCGGGAAGGTGCCAAATTCGACGGATGGCTGCTATAACTGCCATCCTGGACCTGCTACGAAATGTTTGCGGGATGTGATGGCGACGGAACATGCTATGGGTTGTGTGGATTGCCATGGTACGATGGAAACTGTCAGCCAGAACCCAAACCCCTGGTTGAACGAGCCGCGCTGCGATCGCTGCCACACCGGTGCAAGTTACGCTCAGAATAACTCGCTTTACCGGTTGTCTACCGGACATGGGGGTTTATATTGCGAGGCCTGTCATGATAGCACGCATGCCATTGCCCCAAGCGATCAACCGCGTGATGCAATCAAATTTGTCAATCTGCAAGGTTCGGTTGGTCCTCTAGGGAAGTGCACCGTATGTCATTTGACTCAACCTGCTACAGGAAGCATCCATTAAATTTACTTTTGGTGGAGGATAATTTTCAACAATACCTGCCATCCCACGGGTCGTAAAGAAGGCGGTGATTAAGAACACAGGAACATTGGAAAAATTCATAAATTGACTCTTGACAAACAGAACAAATGTTCTATAATAATTAAAGACCATGTATTCTGTTTATAGAAAAAGGAGTTTGATATGAACAAAGGATACTTTTCCTCTCCGGGGGCAATTTTCAATCGGGTTAAGGTGAACCGCGGGTTAGTGTTTGGAGGCTTAATTGTTGTAGCACTGTTATCCTTTGAGATGTTCAATTACAGTACTACTGAGTTCTCCCTTCAGGACCTATTGGGAGAACTAAAATTCATGGGCATCCCTTGGTCGATGATCTTAGCGATTGCTTTTTGCGGGATTGATTTTGCTGGGTTGGCGCGGATGTTCACGCCCGAACAAGGCGCTGATGAACCCA
This sequence comes from uncultured Chloroflexia bacterium, assembly GCA_963754615.1. GTDB lineage: Bacteria > Chloroflexota > Anaerolineae > Anaerolineales > UBA4823 > CAVVUF01. The sequence goes on from CAVWGW010000015.1 coordinate 167,515, forward strand.
AGGAGGTCTGGTACCTTTTAGGGGCCTGGCTTTTAGCTGCCACCATGAATGCTTTTCTCACCTGGTGGGGGGTGTCGGTGGCGATGTTAACCCACGGTTCTTCTGGAAACACGGTTCTCGGGCAAGATACCATCCTTAAAGTAATGCCTGTCTTTGTGGCTATCATGGTATGGTTGATCAGGATTTTGATCATTGGAACCTTCTCCATGGCGGGTGATCGGCTTTTTAGCCAATCGCCCAAGCGCGTGCGGGCATCTGCACCACAATTTGGGGTGGGAGGTGTCCGGAAGCCAGTTCCTACTCGATCTGTACCCGCCCCCTCAATGACGCAACCATCTTTCCACCCAATGCCCAAAGTTGCTATGACAAACTCTAATATACAAAGGCCTGAACCTTCCTATCATCCAATCTCGGTCAGTACAGGATATCGCCGAAAAGATCCAAACGATCCTTTGTGATCGGGGTTCCAACCGTTTGAAAAAAAATGCATGAGCCTGGAGTGAATATACCATTCCAGGTTTTTCTATTTGATTGAACTTAACCGTGTAGAATGTCACTCGCTTTCAAGATAACTGTCTCCTGACAAATTTCCAGGAAACTAGTACAATACTTTATCCTTTACCTTAGCTTGAAAAATACCAGACAGGAGCTAAAGACGATGTTGTCATGTAAGTCATTGGGTGTTGTGAAAAGTTTGGTCTTGGTTTTGTTAATTCTATTACCTGGGTGTTCGTCAAATACGCAGTCTCAGCAGAATCAGGCTACACCGACCCCGATCCCGACTTCGATTGTGCCGTTGAAACCTACTTATACCGTTGAGAGTGGTGAAATTGTTGACCAGCTTCAATTTTCAGGCAGAGTTACCCCGGTCGAGGAAAATCCTTTGTATTTTCAGACGAGCGGACGGGTTCGAAATGTATATTTTAAAGATGGCGATACCGTAAAGGCGGGGGATATCATTGCTGATCTCGAGGGGATTGATGATCTTCAGAGGCAGCTTGAGGCAAACCAATTAAATATGCGCAGAGCAGAGCTCCATTATGACATCGCAGAAAAGAATTATGCTATCTTTCTGGCAACCACCCCAAAGTGGACAGTGGCTTTTACTGCTACATTGGCAATTGAACAAAATCAGCTTGAGCTGGCTAAAATTTCTCTGCGTGAAACTCAATTGAACACGATGAATCTCGAGGATGTTGTCGCAACCTCACAATTGGTCTCGCCTATCGATGGTGTTTTACTGTCATTGACGGTGACTGAAGGTCGAGGCGTGGAAGCATATAAAGATGTTGCGGTAGTATCTGACGTAAGCAACCTTGAGGTAAGCGCAGAACTGTCAGGCACCGAAATGTCCCGTTTGGAAGAAGGGATGGATGTAGCGGGTGAATTGTTTAGCACCCCAGGTGAGTTTAGCACAGGCTTTATCCGGCGGCTACCTTACCCATATGGAGGCGGAGGGAATACCGAAGTAGAGGATCAAGACTCCTCCGTTCGGATCACAATGGACAGCCCGATCTCTGACTTAGGATGGGATTTGGGAGATATGATCAAAGTAACCGTTGTCCTTCAGGAGAAGGATGATATTCTTTGGCTGCCTCCTCAAGCGATCCGGTCCTTTGAAGGTCGTAAGTTTGTTGTTGTGCAAGATGGAGCTCTGCAACAAAGAGTAGATGTTAAGACGGGGATTATATCGAGTGATCGAGTTGAGATAACCGATGGGCTCGAAGAAGGTCAGATTGTAGTAAGTCCCTAAAGGTAATCATGAGATTTTTCTTGCGCCTGTGGGCGATACTAACAACCATTCCTAACCGTCTGGTAGCACAATGGGGGTTGGTTCTAGCGTCTGTCTTAGGTTTAATTGCGTCTGTTTCTTTAGTCATGAGCATCCCGCTGTATGCAGATGCTGTTTACATGCGTATTTTGCAGCGAAAAATCTACCAACCAGATGCGCAAGAGGCTGCCCGACCGCCTTTCTCGTTCCTGTTCATCATGAATGGTGGCTCCAAAGGCACGAAACAATGGGAGGATATTGAGCAGTTTGATACTTATTTTATGGGATCAGGCGGCAGCGAACTGGGATTACCGATCAAAAACAAGGTCGGTTATACTCGGACAGAGCCTTTTGCACTATTTCCTTTAGGTACCACCAATTACCAGGATCAAACCTCTTCCCTTGGATGGACTGGTATAGGCTTCATGACTGATTTGGAAAACCACATCCAGATCGTTGAAGGTGCGTACCCTGAAGCAGCAGCGGGACAGGATGGTCCGATAGAGGTTTTGGTTAGCGAGGATTTGGCGACGAAAACTGGACTCCAGGCTGGGGAACAATATGTTGCCTTTACGCGAAATAAATCTGAAACTGGCGAATTAGTGAATTTGCAAGTCCCGATATTGGTCTCGGGTATTTGGAAACCCGAAGATTCTACTGACAATTATTGGATGTTTGACCCAGGGAACCTGGAGACGGTGCTCTTCGTGCCCAAGGAGACCTTCACACAGAGAATTAGCTCAATGATGCCCGATGAGGTTTATACCTCGATGTGGTTCATGATGACAGATGGAACGGATGTGCATTCGAGCGAAGTCGGGAGGTTATTGGGACGAATCTACAACGTCCGCCGTAAAGCAATGGCATATCAGGCTGATATTGAGATGCGCGATTCGCCGGCACCTGCTTTGGTGGAATACCAAAGTTCAGCCAACTTGCTGACAATTCTGCTTTATGCATTTGCTGTGCCGATTCTTGGGCTGATTCTGGCCTTTGTGGGATTGGTAGCGCGCTTGTCGATCGAAAGGCAGCGCAATGAAATTGCGGTCCTGCGCAGCCGTGGCGCAACGACTCTGCAGATCATGACCATCATTACCATGGAAGCATTATTAATCGGCGTGGTTGCATTGGTGATCAGCTCAGGTATGGCTATTTTAATCGCTCAGTTAATCGGGCGGACACGCAGCTTTCTGGACTTCTCGTTACAGACGGATATGAAAGTATCCTTGTCTTTCGCCGCCGTACGCATCGGGCTGATTGCGATTGGAGTGACCATGATCGCCCAGGTGCTGCCAGCAATCGGTGCTGCCAAACAAACGATCGTTACCTATAAGCAAGAGTTAAGCCGCCCGGTTAAGGCTCCATTTTGGCAGCGCGCCTACCTGGATCTCTTGCTGTTCATTCCGGCTGGTTATGGGGCTTACCTTTTGAGTCAACAAGGAAGTATCGCAATCATGAATTCGGCCACCGGGGGAGATCCGTTCCGAAATCCATTATTGTTCCTTGTGCCTGCCCTGGGCATCCTGGCAGCGAGTTCTATTTTTCTTGCGATTGATCCAGCCGATCATGGCAGGGATTGCCTGGCTGGCATCTTCTACAAAGAATGTCGGATTATTATTAGCCGCCAGGCAATTATCTCGATCGCCAGGTTCTTATCACACTCCATTAGTAATATTGATCTTGACGCTTAGTTTGTCGGCTTATACTGCTTCGTTAGCATTGACATTAGATCAACATTTGTTTGACCAAATGTATTACAAAGTTGGCACCGACATGGCGTTCTTGGATGCAGGCGATATCATTGCGACGAATCCAATGGCCTCATTTGGGGCAGGTGCGCAGACAGCCCAGACTTCAGCAGATGCTCTATTGACAGAGGGCAGGCGATTCTTCATTCCGGTTTCGGAGTATTTGAGAATTCCAGGTGTTACAGATGCCATGCGCATGGGAAGTTACCCAGCTCAATTTAATGGGTCAGATGCCTATTATATTGGTGTGGATAGAACTGATTTCCCGCGTATTGCTTACTGGCGAGATGATTTTGCGGCTGGCAGCCTGGGAGGAATGATGAACGCCCTGGCGACAACCACAGATGGTGTATTAGTCTCTCGGGGGCTCATGCAGCAAGAGGGGCTGCAGGGCGGGGATCTTGTCCGTTTGACTGTCAACATCTATGGTCAGCTCACGACGATGGATTTACGCGTAGTAGGTTCTTTTGATCTCTTCCCCACCTGGTACCCAGAAAAGGGACCCTTGTTTGTAGGGAACCTGGATTATTTATTCCAGCAGACTGGGAGTGATCTTTCATATTATGTCTTTCTGAAAACAGATCCAAACCTGGATTTTGTAAATACTGGAGACAAGGTGCTCCCGGAAATCAATCCAGGGGTGTTCAATTGGCAAGCAGCAGACCTGCTCATACAGGCAGAACAGCAGCGACCTGAGCGGCAGGGCTTGTTCGGTATGCTATTTATTGGCTTTGCTGCCGCGGCTGTATTGACAGTGCTGGCTTTTCTTTTGTATGTGTTATTCTCATTCCAAAGACGTTTCATTGAGCTTGGTGTTTTGCGCGGCATCCGGACTATCCAATGGGCAGATGACTTCTTATATGGCCTGGGAATTGGCTTTCCTGGTGCTGCTCGGAGGGCTTGCAGGAACGGTTTTGGGAGTTTGGGCCAGTAAACTGTTCATCCCCTATATGCAGGTGGGGAGCGATGCATCTTCACTGATACCCCCATTTGATATATTGATTAACTGGCAGGCAGTTTTCCAAATCTATTTGGTTTTTGGAGTTCTATTCGTGGTAACGTTGGTGATCGTTGTGACCTTACTGCGCCGGATGAAAGTCTTCCAGGCGATCAAGTTAGGGGAGACAGTGTGATGGGCGAGCCTTTTATTATTTGTGATAACCTGGTAAGGATCTATAAGATTGCTGACCACGATGTGGTTGCCCTTCAAGGGCTTGACCTGGTCGTCCAGGAGGGGGAATTATTGGGTGTCGTAGGGGTTAGTGGTAGTGGAAAAAGCACGTTGATGAATATATTAGGGGGATTGGACCGACCGACAGCTGGAAGAGTGTGGGTGAAGGGGAAAGATTTGTTAAAAATGACCGACACAGACTTGAATTATTACCGGTTGACTACGGTTGGGTTTGTTTGGCAGCAAGCCAGCCGCAACCTGATCCCCTATATGACCGCTGTGCGGAATGTCGAAATGCCTTTGATTCTAGCAGGTGAAGTTGGAAGCCAGCGAAAAAAACACGCCGAACATCTATTAGAGCAAGTGGGATTATTTGACCGGCGAAAGCACAAGCTTTCTGAGCTTTCAGGCGGCGAGCAGCAGCGGGTGGCTATTTCAGTTGCCTTGGCAAATAGTCCGCAGCTATTACTGGCAGATGAGCCGACTGGGGAGGTGGACGAGGCGACTGCTTTGGTCATCTATAATATTTTCCGCCAACTGAACCAGGAGCTGAAACTGACAACCCTGATCGTAAGCCATGATATCAACCTGGCGAGGCATGTAGACCGTGTCATTGCTATCCGTGATGGAAAAATATCGTCGGAAATTGTTCGCCAGGCCTGGGCGGCTCGTTCTTTGGATGATCCCCTCAAACCTGTTGAAGCTGAACATGCAGAAAAAGCGTTTCAGGAACTGGCTGTGCTCGACTTTGCGGGGCGGCTGCAAATCCCAAAAGATTACCTGGAGAAGTTTGAAATCAATGGGCGGGCTCAATTGGAGCTGACCGAAGATGGAATCCTGGTACGGGCTGCTCCCCAAGCAGCCCCTACGCAAAGCGCTGAAGGAGCTGGTAACGGAAATGATCCAGTCGAAAAAATTATCGCGCTGGCAGAAGCTTTCGCTAAATGTTCGTCAACGCTTTGGAGGCACACATGGTAGCCCAAGTTAGCCCAGAAGCTGTTGGGGCAACTACCTTGGATAACCTGGTGATCGAAGCCGTCGATCTGCGGCGAACTTACCGGATTGGACCTCACCAGGAGGTGCAAGCACTGCGAGGCGTGAACATGAAAATTTTCCTGGGTGAGTGTGTGGCCGTCAAAGGTCGGTCAGGCAGTGGAAAAACGACGATGTTGAACTGCATTGGCGGATTAGACAGGCCCACCTCGGGGTTTGTGAAGGTTTTTGGGGAAGACCTGACCAAGCTTAATGATAAGGAACTCACCCATTACCATCGCGAGAAGGTTGGCTTTATTTTCCAGTCTTTTGGATTAACGTCAACGTATTCGGCGTTTGAGAACGTAGAACTGATGCTTCGCATAGCCGGGGCTGGTCTGCGGCAGCGGAGAGAGCGGGCAATGTATTGCCTGGATTTGGTTGGGCTGACGAAATGGCGCAGCCACCGTCCTAATGAGATGTCTGGTGGACAGCAGCAACGGCTTGCGATTGCACGCGCCTTGGCCAACCAGCCTCGAATAATCCTAGCTGATGAGCCAACCGGAAAACTTGATACTGCCACGGCCAGAGATATTTTTGGTCTATTCCGAAGAGTCATCTCTGAGGAGGGGGTCACCGTCCTCATGGCTGCACACGATCCGCTGGTGGATGAATACGCCGACAGAGTCTTGAGACTAAAAGACGGCAATATTATCGATTGAGCCTGGTTAATTTATCTTTGTAGAGGCATCTTTCAACAAGCTAAGCGCGTCAAGCAAACCTGGCGTGGGGTGTTTTTCGGATTGGGCTTGAAAGTCGCGCAGAGCTTCTTCAATTTCATCTTGTTTAGCGCCTTTTCTCAAGCGTTCTTTGATTTTTGCCAATCCTTGGGTTGAATTTCCGGACAAGAACAGGCATAAGGAAATATCGAGGTTAAAGTGAGTCGGATCACCGATTAGTCGAGAAGCCAGGTTGTACTTCTCGATTGCACCGATATAGTCTTCTCTGGCAGCGAAGTATTGGCCCCAGCGAGCGTGTGTATAGGGATGGTTAGGCTCGAGGCGTTCAGCTTCACGGCAATCCGATTTAGCTTCCATTAATCGATTCAGGCGGATGAGCGCATTAGCCCGGTTACGATAGGCAATGGCTGATCGAGGGTTGGCCAGGATCGCCTGTTCGTAATCTAATACTGCCTGATCCAGTTTCCCAAGCATGTGATGGGCTTTGCCGCGGTTGTAAAAGGCTTGTGAGTTTTTTGGATTCAGATCGATCAATTTGTCATATTCGGCGATAGCGCGGGGATAATCTTTGATTAAATCATAGGCAGAAGCTCTGCTGTAAAGGAGCTGAACATCTTCAGGATTACTCACCAGAGCTTCATCATAATCGGCTATAGCCTGGTCCAGGTGTCCACGTACGTTGTGAGTTTTACCGCGGGCGATCACTGCCGCAGGTAAACCAGGGGATAATTGAAGAGCAGTGTCAAAATCAGCCAGAGCTTTCTCAATATCCTCCCTGGCAAAATAAGCGTTGCCTCGATTGAGCCAGGCTTGAGCATCTTTTGGGTTGAGCTCAATTGCTTTGCTATAGTCATCGATGGCAAGTGCAAACTCGTTTTTCATCAGGAGGAAATTCGCCCGGATCGTGTAAGCCCGCGCAGATCGGGAGTCGAGTTGGATGGCCAAATTGGCGTCCTCGACTGCAGAGGTAATATTTTTCCGAGCAGCATAAACATCGCTCCGATGGGTTAAAAACCAGGCATGGGGAAAAATGCGGATTGCTTTTGATAATAATGTAATTGCTTGATTTGTATCATTTCTGTTTTGTGCTGCACATCCTAGAAGGAAAAGGTTCCAAGCCTGGCGAGGCGCATCGGGACTGAGTTTTTTCTTGAATCGATCCGGAATGTGACGGTTGTAATCTAAAAAGAATGGTTCAAGTTTTTGGAATGCGATTTGAGGGTTCGATAGATTGTCCAAAACGATCTGGGCTGTTTCAAAAGTATGATCGTTTAGCTCAATATCTAGGGCTGATAATGACGGCAGTGAACTACGCAGAGAGGGTTGGCGGTGAAAAAGCCTGGAATACCAAGCATGAGATTGGGAAGCAGTGCGGAGACTCAGAGCGAACTGCATTACAAAGAGGTTATCAGGCTGCAACCGGCAGGATCGAAAATGTGCCAGCGCGTCGATCATGTTTAAAAGGCCTGAATCCTGCTCTACCAGGCGGGCGCGTTCGGAAGCAAAAGAATCGGTGAGATTCCCCAGCGTGTGCGGAAGGACGAGATCGGGGGTGATATATTTCGTCTCACGGTTCGCCAAGCGTTGGAATGCAACCAGCAGGCGACCCGGCAGGTGATCAAGATGATTTAAAAAGATTGCACTGGCTGTATCATTGATCTGAAGCCCAAAAACACCACTCGCAAGATCGATCAGGCGGCTTACTTCTGGTTTTTCGAGCTCCTGGAGACGAATCTCCAAAAACCCTTCCTTATCCAACCACCGATGAAAGGGTTCCCATAAATCTTCAATCCGGGCGGTGGCGATCACCAATGCAGGCTCGCAGACGGTGAGCAGATCTGTAAGGAGGTCTAACGATGGTTCCAGAACCTGTCCTGGAAGGTTATCAACAAAAAGAAGCTGAACCGGCAGTTCTGCCTGAATTTTTTCAATGCTCGATTTCAATTCTGCTCGGTCTAAATATTGGAAGGCAGGATCAGGGATGTAAATACCTTGAGAAGAAATTATTCCTTCAATACAAAGGCGCCGGAGCAATTCGATAGCAGTACGCGTCTTGCCGCTGCCAATTTCGCCAGTGATTATGATGCGGCGGTGGTTGATTAGATCATTTGAATCCACCAAGTTTCTAAATATATAATTAACCCTTCCACCTCGACCTAAAGGCAACAAAAGGTCATCGATTGACTTGTTCTGTAGGATTGGTGGAATTGGGTTGCTGGCTCTTTTAGCTTTGATTCGTTTCAAGATGGGGATGAGATACCGGATGCTGACCAAGAGGATGCTAAGTAATAAAACAGCAACCTGCCACCAGGTCGGCAATAGATTTTGCCAATCTCGTGTAATCAGCCAGGCAAGAATGACTGAAAATGATAATAAAATGCCGATATAAAATAAGAGCCGGCCAGATCGTCGGGGTTCCATGATTCTCACTTAAACAAGGCAATTGTCATAAGCACTATTATATATGGTTCTTGCCGTGGTGCAATCTCATAAAATATCGTCTATTAAAGCTGGTAGATCAATCTGTTAACTGTATGAGCTTGTCTGGCTCTCTCAAATGCGAAACCTCACAGCTGCCTATTGATCAGCTGTGAGGTTTTTTCTGTCGGGGCGAGAGGATTTGAACCTCCGACCTCACGGTCCCGAACCGTGTGCTCTAGCCGGACTGAGCCACGCCCCGGTGCGCAGGGATTATAACTTAGCCAGAGATGCTTGGCAAGATGGGATTTTATTTTTCTACGAAGGCATTCACTTTTCCTAAGGGCGCGGTCATCGTTTAAATCGGCAATAAGAAAGTGAATTTACTACCTTTCCCCAATTCGCTTTCGGCCCAAATTTGACCTTTGTGCAGCTCCACCATGGCTTTCGCCACAGAAAGACCCAGTCCCATCCCGCCATGACGGCGAGTGAGGTGAGATTGAACCTGGTAAAAACGGTCAAAGACATGTGGAAGGTCATTGCCAGGAATGCCGATGCCATTATCAACGACTGAGATCTGGGTATAGCCAGAAATTTTTTCGGCTCTAACGAGAACCCGTCCGCCCGCGTCTGTAAAAGTAAGGGCGTTTCTTATTAGGTTATTGAGTGCAATGGTTATTTTTTCCTCATCCCCTTCGAGAATTAATTCAGCTTTAGGCACCTGGGTGATCAACCGGATGTGTTTTTCTTCTGCGATGGGGTGGAAGGCTTTGGCAACCCTGGCGACGAGCTGGTTTATCGATATGCGCCTGCGCCTTAGGTGGGTTACACCCGATTGGTAATTATTTACATTTGATAAATCTTCGATAATTGATTTCAAGCGGTTTGCAGACCGAATGATCACATCCAATTGGCTTTTCAGCTCTACATCCGCGATCATATCATTCATATAAGTGGCATGTCCCAGGATCAGCCCGAGGGGAGTCCGCAGCTCATGCGATGCAATCGCAATAAAATTTGATTTCAATTTTTCCAGGGCTTGCACCTCATCATATGCATGCTTAATTTCATCATAAAGCAGGTGACCAAGGATGGATGCCGCTACCTGGAAGGCAAGAATTTCTAAAATTTCCATATCGCTGGAAGTGAACTGGAGATTCGACCGTTTTTGGATGGTTTCCAGGATCCCAATCGGTTCGCCGCGGTATATCAACGGAGCTAGCAGGGCAGTCTGAGCTGAAAACCCAAATTCTGCCTCTGGTCCGAGCAGGATGCGAGGATCCGTCGCTGCATTCTGGACGCGGGAGGATTTACCGCTCTTGTAAACTGTTCCGGATAAACTTCGTTCAACTGGGATGCGCAGCTGGCGGAGCCGATTTTGATGGTCGGGATGGCAGGCTGCAAATTTTAAGGTATTTGTTTCTTGTTCAAAAAGAAGGATAGAGCAATACAAGCTCTCAGTTAATTCAGTGGCAGTTTGGATCACGATATTGAGGAGCGTATCCATATCTGCTGCCTGGCTGAGTAAGCGACTCACAGCGAAGAGTCGTTCAAATTTCGAAATCGAGACTGGGGAGCTAGGTGACATTGGTTCAAAAAGAAGAAATGCGCAGTAAGAATTAACAAAGTCTAATTTATTGGATCGGTAATGACATGGTCAGATCATAAAAATTATAGCATAATTGTGATCTTGGAAATCTCTAGAAAAAAAGCATAGCGCATTGCATGGGTCATGAAAAAGATTATGATTGCTGCGATGATATCCCCTGGCAGTTGAGTATAATTGGGTACATGGGGTACATCGCTTCACCGCCAAAGGCTTGTCTTGAGTTCGCCTAGAAGCCACTGCTCACAATGACACTCGATCAAAGAAGGAGAAAAAATGAGCGAAAAGATAAACAAAGTACGCGTAGCCGTTATTGGGGTAGGAAACTGTGCCTCCTCATTTATACAAGGGGTTCATTATTATAAAGATGTAAAAGATGACGAGCAGGTGCCTGGCCTGATGCATGTTAATTTAGGTGGGTACCATATTCGGGACATTGAATTCACTGCTGCCTTTGATGTTGTGGATACAAAAGTCGGTTTGGATCTTTCAGAAGCAATCTATGCCTATCCGAATAACACTTATAAATTCCAGGATGTGCCGTTTATGAATGTGCCTGTTTCAAGGGGTATGACTCACGATGGCCTGGGTAAATATCTTTCGCAAATTGTTAAAAAAGCGCCTGGCCCCACTGCGGATATTGTCAGTCTTCTAAAGAAGACAAAGACAGATGTCGTGGTGAACTACCTGCCAGTTGGCTCTGAGATGGCTACAAAATGGTATGTGGAGCAGGTCCTGGAAGCAGGCTGTGCATTTGTGAATGCGATTCCAGTATTTATTGCCAGCTCAGAATACTGGACCAAGCGTTTTCGTGATCATAAACTGCCCATTATCGGAGACGATATCAAGAGCCAGGTTGGCGCGACGATTTTGCATCGAGTACTGACCAGTCTATTTGTCGATCGAGGCGTGCGAGTGGATCGAACCTATCAGCTTAATTTCGGTGGTAATACAGATTTCCTAAATATGTTGGAGCGGGAGCGCCTGGAGTCGAAGAAGATCTCGAAGACGAATGCTGTGACGAGTATGCTGCCTTACGAGCTGCCAAAAGAGAATGTACATGTTGGTCCTAGCGATCATGTGCCCTGGCTGACCGACCGAAAATGGTGTTACATTCGAATGGAAGGCACTACCTTTGGAGATGTGCCCCTTAACCTTGAGCTGAAACTAGAGGTGTGGGATTCACCTAATTCGGCAGGCGTGATCATTGACGCAGTACGCTGCGCAAAACTGGCTTTGGATCGCGGCATCGGAGGTCCTTTGACTGCACCCTCGTCATACTTCATGAAATCACCTCCGCAGCAATTTAAGGATGAAATGGCCCATGCCTTAACGGAAGCCTATATACGGGGTGAAGGATAACCAGAGATTTGGTATAATCCTTAATAGACTATATAGGGTAATTCTGGATTTTCGAGAAAAAACAGTTTATTTTCGCACAGCCAATGTCGTGTGAACAGTATAGGTCATGGAGATTGGTAACAAAGTTGCCTGACCTTGGTTGGCAAAATAGCAGGAGCATATTTTGGCGTTCAATCCATTAAATTGGATATTGGGTTTCTTTTCGCTGGATATTGGCATTGACCTTGGTACGGCTAACACACTGGTCAACGTCCGGGGAAAGGGCATTGTCATTAACGAGCCTTCTTGGGTAGCCATCGACAAACGCACCCGTATTCCTGTGGCCATCGGTGCAGAAGCCAAAGAGATGGTAGGTCGCACACCTGCGAATGTAGTAGCTATTCGACCTTTACGGGATGGGGTGATATCGGAATTTGAGATTACCCAAGCTATGCTGGAATATTTCATTGAAAAAGCTCACCGGCAGAGTATTGTGCCAGTCCCCAGGCCTCGGGTCGTAGTCGGGATCCCTTCAGGGGCTACGGATGTCGAAAAGAGGGCAGTATATGATGCTGCGATGTCGGCAGGAGCGCGTGAGGTTGGGCTCATTGAAGAGCCTAAAGCAGCAGCGCTTGGAGCGGGATTGCCGGTAAGTGAGATCCGAGGCTCGATGATCGTAGATATTGGCGGCGGAACATCGGAAGTGGCTGTGCTTTCGATGGGAGGGGTTGTCGTCTCACGATCGCTTCGCGTGGCTGGAGACGAGTTGGATGCGGATATCATTCAATATATGCGAAATAAATATAACTTGTTGATCGGTGAAAGGATTGCAGAACAGACGAAAATAGCGATTGGCTCTGCGTACCACTTGCCCGAAGAGAAGACTGCCTTATTGCGCGGGAGAAACCTGGTGACAGGCCTGCCCGAAAGCGTTGAGGTTTCCTCGGTCGAGATCCGAGATGCGATATCGGTGTCTGTAGCGACAATTGTTGAGACAATCAAGGATGCTCTAGATGAGACACCCCCAGAAATTATCGCGGATTTGATGGATACAGGTATTTGCTTATCTGGTGGTGGTGGGCTGCTTCGAGGATTAGATAAGCGCTTACAAGACGAGCTCCACATACGGGTATGGGTAGCAGAAGACCCGATGAGCTGCGTTGCTCGAGGCGCTGGGATCATCCTGGAAGATTACGAGAATCTAAGCCGCTTATTAGTAGGATTGGAGCGCAACAGCTCGCGTTCGTAAATGATATTCTGGTTATGAAAGTTCCTTCATCCCGTACTCTACAGCCGGGGATCGTCATTTTCCTTGTGGTAGGTGTCCTCATCCTGGCTCTGAGCGGTTATCTGACTCCGATATCCAAAATGGTTTTAGGACCATTTGTAGGAATACAATCCTGGATTTCACAGCGATACCAGGCTGTACAGGAATATATCACTGCGCCAGGGGATTTAACACGCCTCAGACAACGAAATACAGAACTCGAGGCAGAAAACTCAAGGCTCCAGATCCAGATTATCGAGCTTCAGCAGCAGGTAGTCGAAGCCGAGGTGTTATCAACCCTGGTGAATTTTGCACGAAGTCATTCGGAGAACCGGTATTCTGCGGCTTCAGTAATTGGATATGATACCAGCCCATTCAAAAAGTATGTCATCATCAACAAAGGCTCAGATGATGGTTTCAGGCGAGGAATGCCGGTGGTTACAGATCAGGGTTTGGTCGGTCATATTACAGCAGTAACTGCTAAGGCAGGCCGGATCGAGCTGATTATTGACCCGGCGTCTTCCATAAATGTGTACCTTCAGCAAGCGGACACTGAGGCACTGCTTAACGGTTTGGAAACAGGAAATGTAGAATTAGACATGGTTCCACAGTCAGCTAATGTTCAGCCCGGAGACCTGGTTGTGACTTCTGGTTTGGGAGGCAATTATCCTCCTAATATAGTCGTTGGACAGGTAACGGATGTGCGAAAGCGTGATTTTGATCTATTTCAAACTGCTGGAGTGCAGCCTGCAGTAGATTTCGAGAACCTGGATATCGTTCTGGTCATCACAAATTTCCAACCAGTGGATATTACGCCTCTATTGCCGACGCAGCAGCCGTGATTTATGTGGTCTTATCTTATTGCAGTTCCTTTTTTAGGTTTATTGATGATTTTACAATCAGCAATTTTTAGCCGTATCCCGTTATTGGAAGGCCAAGCTGACCTGGTGCTGCTTGCATTGGTGGGGTGGGCACTGCAATCGCACGTGAAAGGGGTTTGGTTCTGGGTGCTTATCGGTGGAGGGATGGCTGCCTTGACATCTGCAATGCCGTTTGGTGTTTTCATGGCTGGTTATTCATTAACGGCAGGTTTATCGTTGGTCTTGAAGCGGAGAGTTTGGAAAACTCCATTCTTAGCAATGATTGCCTCCGTTTTTCTGGGAACTCTTAATAGTCGATATTATTTCTCTGATCACGGTTTCATTACAGGGCGTATCCCTGCAGTTGTTGGAAGTGTTCAATTTGATCGTTTTACCAAGCCTGCTGCTCAACCTGCTCTTGTGTGTGCCCATGTATATTTTAATTAAGGATATGGCGAGCTGGCTAAATCCGGAAGAATTAAAGGTATGAATAAATCAACTGCTCTAGAAAATACAATCTCTCCAAATCGGATCCTCGTTTTCATCGGCATCGTCACCCTGGTGTTTGTTTTGTATGTGGGTCGTTTGTTGTATCTGCAAGTCTTTCGGTATGATTTTTATACAGCCAAAGCAGATGAAAATCGAATTACTGAGATCAACCTTGCCGCTCAACGAGGGATCATTTACGACCGGAATGGAGTGGTATTGGCGAGAAATGTTCCATCTTACAATATCGTGATTACACAAGCTGATCTGCCTGAGGATCCGGGTGCCATCCAAGAGATATATACCGAATTATCTCGTTTATCAGGAAAGCCTGTGAACCGGAGCGAAATATCTGATGCGAACCCATATGTCCCTTGTGTTTCCAACCACGGGATCACACAAATTGTGTTTTATGGAGAAAATTCGACTCCGTATGAGCAGGTCCGTGTGGCTTGTGATGTCAGCCGGGAAGTGGCTATGGCAGTTGAGGAAAATGCCAATAAGTGGCCCGGTGTGGAGGTTGAGATTGTTCCCGTGCGCGATTATCCAACGGGAGTGCTAACATCGAATATTGTCGGATTTTTAGGACCTATTCCCGCCACGCAGGAGGATTATTACAAGGGGTTAGGTTTTGTCTCGAACCGAGATAAAGTCGGTTATGCAGGTATTGAGCTTGAATTTCAAGACCTTTTGGGAGGGCGGAATGGACTGCGGGTAGTGGGTCGCGATGTAGCCGGAAAGGTTTCTACAGATATTCAGCCTCCTGTTCAAGCGAAACCTGGAAGTAATATCCGATTAACGATCGATACTCGCTTGCAGCAGGCGGCAGATGCCATTTTGACTGATGAAATCAATTTCTGGAATACCTGGCTGGGAGAAACTCGCATGACGAGTGGGGTGATTATTGCGATGAATCCCAAAACAGGTGAAATTTTGGCCATGGTTTCTTATCCGAGTTATGAAAATAATCGTATGGCGCGTTTGATCCCTGCATATTACTTCAATCAGCTCTTGGAAGATCCCACAGAACCTTTACGCAACCATGCAGTGTATGCTGAATTGCCAGCCGGATCGGTTTTTAAGTTGGTGACGGCAACCGGCGCCTTGAACGAAGGTGTGGTTACACCCGATATGGTCATCAAGACACCTGGTAAGCTTGTCGTTTCTGAGAAGCGTTATGTTAATGATCCGGGAACAGCGCGAGAATTCGTCGACTGGATTTATAAAGACCGCCCCGAGGGGTTTGTGCAGCTCGATTTTCTGAACTGCATCGCAAATTCGAGTAATGTCTGTTTTTATAAGGTGGGTGGTGGGTACGAGGATGAAATTGACCCGGGATTGGGAATATGCCGGTTAGGGACCTATGCGCGTGCGCTTGGATATGGATCACTGCCGGGGATCGAGCTCCCTGATAAAGCAGATGGCTTGATCCCTGATCCGGATTGGAAGCGACTTAACCAAGGAGAAAGCTGGACCACCGGGGATACTTATATCATGAGCGTAGGACAAGGGTATGCGTTGGCAACCCCATTACAAGTGTTGATGTCTGCTGCTACGATTGCCAATGATGGTAAGTTAATGGAACCGACGGTTGTTTCGGAAATTCTCGATGGTGAAGGAAATATCATCAAGCCATTTACACCGAATATGCGCTGGGACCTCACCAAAGATGCCGTGATCGATGTATATGAAGAAAATTCAATCCGTGGATGCCGGACCACGGGTGAAAAGAAAACAGTGGCTCCTGAAGTATTTGACAATGTGCAACAAGGGATGCGGATGGCAGTGACTGACGGAACGCTCAAGAATGAGTTTAGGAATGTGACGATTGCTGTGGCTGGAAAAACGGGTACAGCTGAGTATTGCGATAAATTTGCCCTGGAAAAAAACCGTTGCATACCAGGGCAGTGGCCGACCCATGCTTGGACAGTTGCCTATGCTCCATACGATGACCCTGAAATTGCTGTGATAGCTTTTGTTTATAACGGCGGTGAAGGTGCTTCTGTAGCCGGTCCTATCGTCAGGCGGATGATCGATGCTTATTTTGAGTTGAAGAAGGTGGAAAATGTAAGATAGTGCTGAATAGAGGGGGTGGGGATTCGTGCTATAATCACTTGATTTTATTGAAAAAGGGTTCGATGGGGCCGAAAATTCAGATCAAGGGCATCAAAGACGGTTTGTTGGTAGTTCTAGGTGAGGGCGATTGGCCTGAACTGCACCAGACCTTACTGATAACATTAGACCAACGAATCGAATTTTTTCGGGGTGCGAAGCTTTTTATCGATGTTGGCAATTTAATCCTGAGAGCTGTGGAATTAGGGCAACTTCGGGATGAGATCTCAGGACGCGGGTTAACTTTATGGGGGGTTTTGAGCAACTCACCAACAACTGAGAATACAGCCCAAATGTTGGGACTGGCAACCAGGCTTTCTCGTCCTGCAGCAGTCATGCAGCAGCGGGGAATAGCTTCTCAGGATACCCATTTTGAAGACGGAGAGGAAGCCATTTTTGTACATCGCACTCTTCGATCGGGCTATAGCTTGAAATATCCGGGGCATGTTGTTATTCTTGGAGATGTGAACCCTGGGGCAGAGGTAACTGCGGGAGGAAATATCATCGTGTGGGGCCGGCTACGTGGATCAGTGCATGCCGGCTCAGATGGTGATGACGGTGCCGTTGTTTGCGCATTAGATCTGACGCCCATGCAGCTGCGGATTGCTGGCAGAGTGGCGGCATCTACGACCAAGAAAGGGAAGCCTTCGCCTGAAATGGCGCATTTGAAGAATGGGCAAGTTGTCTCTGAAGCCTGGAAAACGGGAATTCGATTATTCACCTAGGGCAACCACAGAGAGAAATGAGGCGAGAGGAATAGATATGGCTAAGGTAGTTACGGTAACATCAGGAAAAGGTGGAGTTGGAAAGACAACTGCAACCGCAAATGTGGCGATGGCCCTCGCCGCGTTAGGAGAAAAGGTTGTTTGTATCGATGCGGATATCGGTTTGAGGAACCTGGATGTAATCCTTGGACTTGAAAATAGGATCGTTTTTGATCTGGTCGATGTCGTTGAAGGGCGGTGCCGATTAAAGCAGGCGATGATCCGGGATAAACGACTCCCGGAACTGTATTTGATCCCTGCGGCGCAGACCAGGGATAAAACTGCTGTTTCCCCAAGCGATATGGTCCGTTTGTGTGAAGAATTAGATACTGAGTGTGATTGGGTCTTAATCGATTCCCCGGCAGGGATCGAACGGGGCTTTCGGAATGCAGTAGCGCCCGCAAATATTGTGGTCGTGATTACCAACCCAGAAGTATCTGCAGTCAGAGATGCAGATCGGATTATTGGTTTGATCGAGGCAGAGGAAAAGGGCCCGGCGCGCCTGATCATAAACCGCATTAAACCAGAATTAGTGAAGCGTGGAGACATGCTTTCTACAGAAGATGTGCTGGAACTGTTGGCCGTTGAGCTGCTCGGGGTGGTACCTGAGGATGAAAAAGTATTAATGGGTGGGAACCGGGGAGCACCTGTGGCATTGGAGGAGCGCTCGCAAGCAGGGCAGGCTTTTCGGAATATTGCCCGCAGGTTGGAAGGTGAGGAGGTCCCTTACCTGGATTTGATGAGTTCGGGTGGATTAATCGGACGAATATCGAAGCTTCTTCGCCCAGGAGGACGCTAATATGGGTAGTTTCTTCGACAAGATTTTAGGAAGAGAAAAGAAAAGCGCTAACCAGGCCAAGGAGCGATTAAAATTGGTTTTAATTCATGATCGCACGGATCTGTCACCGGGGTCCTTAGATATGATGAAAGATGAGCTAATCGCGGTTATTTCTAGATATGTGCAGATTGATTCTTCGGCTGTGACAATTGGCATTGAACACAATGGGCGTGAGCAGCGCCTGGTTGCAGATATCCCCCTGAAGCCTGCCGGCAGGAGGCGAAGGAGCTAAGGGTATTTAGCAGGTAAAATTTATGTCTGAAACAAACTGGAGGCATTTTGACTTCTGGTTATTGGGGGCAGTTGTCTTATTAACAATTTTTGGTATCACAATGATCCGCTCGGCAGTAGCGGGAAATATTGAATTGGTTGAAGAAACGAACCTGGTTCAGAGGCAGCTTCTTTTCGCTGTAATTGGATTCGGGGTTGTATTTGTAGTCGCATCAATTGATTATCGGCTTTGGGCATCCATCAGCCGTCCTATGTATATCGTTACGGTCTTAGCTCTGGCAGCATTGACAATTGCCGGGCAGGCTCTGTATGGATCAGCACGCTGGTTTGATACTGGGGTAATCTTGATCCAGCCTTCTGAAATCGCAAAAATTGTTGTGATTTTAACCCTGGCTGATTTTTTTACGAGGCATCAAGAGCAAATCGGGCAGCTTAGTTGGGTGGCGCGCAGTTTGATTTTTACCTTAGGAATTGTTGTTTGGATTATCCTGCAGCCTAACCTGAGTACTTCTTTGGTTATCCTCGCGATCTGGTTTGCTTTGTTATGGGCGACCGGGTTGAAGTTAAAACACCTTATGTTATTTATCGCCGGTGGCATTGTTTTGCCGTTTTTGGCTTTCCCATTTTTGGAGGATTATCAGCAAAGGCGGGTATTGAACTTCATATTTCCTGATCCGCAGGCCAGTTATGGCGAACAATATAACCTTCAGCAAGCTTTAATTTCGATTGGCTCCGGGGGATGGTTTGGCAAGGGATACATGCAAGGTACGCAGAGTCAATTACGGTTCTTGAAGGTGCGCTGGTCAGATTTTATATTTTCTGTTATCGGGGAAGAGTTCGGTTTTGTGGGTATTTTTGTCATGATGATGCTGCTACTATTTGTAGTATATCGGGTTTTGTGGACAGCGCGCAAGTCTCGGGATACCTTTGGGGCGTTAATCTGTTATGGAATCGCTACATTGATTTCATTTCAAGCCATCGTAAATATCGGAGTGAACTTGCAGCTGATGCCTGCAACAGGCCTAACTTTACCTTTTGTAAGTTATGGGGGAAGCTCATTGCTTTCTTTGCTGCTCGGGGTTGGATTGGTGGAATCCGTGGCACTGCGGTATAAATCTTTGGAATTTAAAAACTGATTGGAATAACATAAAACCCCGTATTTATTTGATAAAATAAAAGTCTACATATTTAACTAGTAGTCAGTCAATCTGATATGGATGGATAAAGTTGCTTCAGTTTGATGCGAGCGTCAGAGGTAAAGAACTGCCAATTCACTTTGGTCTGGTTTTCATTGCGTTCAATCGTCAAAGCCTGCACTTCCATCAAGAGCATTTCTTCGGTGGGGATATGTTTTTTCAAGCTACGACTATAAACACTCAATTCGATTTCAGCCATGTTCAGCCAACTGCCATGTTTGGGCGTATAGTGGAATTCCAGCTTTTTCACAATGCGCCGGGCTTCTTCAGGCGAGAAGGCCTCATACAGAGCAGCCGGTTTGTGTGGTCCGAGATTGTCCAAAACCACCCGAATGACTTCCGCTTCCGAATGGATCTCATCCACCAGCCATTGCATGCAGTGAGCAAAGTCCTGGCTGGTATGCCGCTCCGTTATACGGACATGCCGCTTGCCAAGCAAGGGCTCAAAGGCCATATTCAAGTTGCGAACCCCATTGCGCTTGTATTCGTAATCGTAGCGCTCCACCTGGCCGGTTTTGCCTGGCATTCCTTGACGGGTCTCTTCGATCAACTGCTTGAGGCCTTCGTCATAACAAACCAGGGGACGATTGGGATCATAGGGCCGCTCATATTGGTCCAGCACGTCTTCCATATGGGCTACATATTCGGCATTGGCTTCTGGAACGCACCACATTTGTTTTTGCCAGGGCTTTACATCATTTTTTTGAGCGTCAGACGCACTGTTTCGTGCGAAATGCTCTCCACAATGCCCAATTCTACCAGTTTGCCAGCCAATAGACGCATGGTCCAATGCTCATGCCCTAATGGAGCCTTACTGCAAGCCGTTGCCACTAATTGGGCTTCACCTCGACCATCCAGCTTGCGCTTCTGGCCTGGGCGTGGATCTTCATTCAAGGCTCGTTCCAGCCCGCCCTCGACAAAGCGTTTACGTAACCGTTCCACGCAAGGGCGGCTAACGTTGAGAGCTGCCATGATTTGCGGGTCGCTGAGGCCATCATTGGCTTTGAGCAGGAAATCATAGCTCGTTTGAACTTGCGGGCTTTGATTTCACCCTTGCGGGTCAGGTCAGTTAGGGTCTGGCTTTCTTCGTCGCTTAGATTGATAAGGTACTTTTTATTGGGCATCTTCAGGGTCTCCTTAGTCCTGAAGGTTGCAAGTTTCTGTCCATCCTAATCAAATGGTCAAACTACTAGTGAGCGCAAGGCACATTGGGTTAGAATTTTCCGATTTGTATATTGGAGTCAACGATGTCAGCTACCAAACCTGTTCGCGTCCGCTTTGCACCTTCTCCAACCGGGCATCTTCACCTGGGCGGTGGGAGAACTGCGCTTTTTGATTTCTTACTTGCGCGCCAGACTGGCGGTCAATTCATCTTGCGTCTGGAAGATTCTGACCGAAAGCGGCTGGTACCTGAAGCAGAAGCTGAGCTGATGAATGGCTTACGCTGGCTGGGTTTGGAATGGGATGAAGGTCCCGATGTTGGTGGACCTTATGCTCCTTACCGCCAGAGCGAGAGAAAAGATATCTATCTTGATTTTGCGAAGAAACTCATTGAATCAGGGAACGCCTATTATTGTTTCTGCACCCCCGAGCGGTTAGAGAAAGTGCGCCAGGAGCAGCAAAAACAAAAAATATCACCCCATTATGATGGTACATGCCGGTATCTGGCTCCAGATGAGGCCGCAAGGCGCGTGAAGGCTGGTGAAAAGCACGTAATTCGATTTAAAACACCCCAGGAAGGGTCGATTACCGTGCGTGATGTCCTGCGCGGAAATATTACGGTGGAGAATCGCAACCTAGATGACTATATCATCGTGCGCTCGGATGGATTGGCTTTGTACCACCTGGCAGCCATGGTGGATGATTACATAATGGGCATCACGCATGTCATCCGTGGGTCAGAATGGCTGTCCACATTTCCTTTGCACGGACATATTGTTCGAGCTTTTGGTTGGCCTGAGCCTGAGTGGGTCCACTTATCAGTATTTTTGAAGCCTGCCGGTAAAGGGAAGATGAGCAAGCGGGAAAGCGCTGATTTCATTAAGGACGGGTATTCGATCTTCTTGAAAGATTTGGAAGATCTTGGTTACTTGCCTGAGGCGGTAGTCAATTGGATTGCTTTGATGGGATGGAGTTATGATGATCACACTGAGTTCTTTTCGATGAACGATTTGATCGAAAAATTCAGCATTGACCATCTCAATCCTGCTCCGGCTGCAATCAACTTTTCCAAGCTGGACCATTTTAATGGATTGCATATCAGGGAGCTGAAGGCTGATGACCTGGCAGAACGGGTTAAGCCTTTCATGGAAAAAGAAAATATTATCGTCGATGATGAGAAGCTGTCGATAATCGCTCCAATTATCCGAGAGAGATTAGGTGGATTGGATGAAGCACCCAACATGGCAGGTTTCTTCTTTAAAGAAGAGGTTTCCCCTGACCCATCTGACCTTATCGGTAAGAAAATGACCGCTGCAGAATCTGCAGTGGTCATTCGCAAAAGTATACAAGTACTGGAAGCTTTGGATCCATATACCGTATCGGAAGCGGAGGAGAAAATGCGGGCCTTGGTGGAGGAACTGGGGTTATCTGCCGGGCAGGTATTCGGTATCTTACGCGCGGCTGTGACCGGCCAGACTGTCAGTCCGCCACTGTTTGAAAGCATGGAAATTATTGGAAAAACAACCGTCTTGGAACGGCTTTATCGGGCGGTTGAGACGCTGGATAGGTTTTCAGGTGGCAAGGAGTGATGCCTTTTCTGCTAGACTCTATCAGAAGGGGCATGATACAATTTGAGCCATTCGAACGGTGGGGGTTCGTCTAGTGGTAGGACAGCAGACTCTGGATTTGTTGACGGAGGTTCGACTCCTTCACCCCCAGCAACTGTGAAAAGAAGCTCCGTTTTTTATAAGGAAACGGAGCTTCTGCATTAAATTCCATGAAGGGTGGGGATAAGCTACTTCTTATAGGTCTCGGCAAGGTAATTGATGACAATATCTTTTTCATCGGAGTTTAGATTGGCGCCTTTGCCAATCATTCTTTTTACAGTGTCTTCCCACTCATCGCTTGTTTTCGCAGCATTTTGGATGCGTTCTGCGCTGTGACATACGGTACAGCGTTCTTGAACCAACGCAGCTCCATCCAAACCTAATGAATCAGACGGGGCATTAGCTTTGTAAGTTTCAGCCAGGTAATTGATGACGATATCTTTTTCATCGGAGTTAAGATTGGCACCTTTGCCAATCATTCTTTTTACAGTGTCTTCCCATTCATCTCTCGTTTTCGCAGCATTCTGAATGCGTTCTGGGTTGTGACATACGGTACAGCGTTCAGCAATTAAGGCAGCACCATCTAAACCTGATGTCTCAGTAGGAGGAACCGTACTGGTTGAGGTGGGTGGAGCTAAGGTTGGAGTTGGAGGCTCGGTTGTGGGTGTTGGGGGTAAGGGTGTCGCCGTGGCAGGTGCGGTGGTGGAAGTGGCCGGGAAACTCGTTGCTGCGGGCTCGACGGTTGTGGACTGGGTAGAAGTACATTGGGTTAGTAATAAAAGTGCTACTGCGCTTAAGGCTAATAAAGTGATCGGACGTAATCTCATTTTTGTATCCTTTGTGACTTGCTAATGTTTAAACTATAAACTACCTATAAGGAGTTATTTTCTAGCATTGACCATCGATTGTCAAGGTAAATATTAGAGAATATTTACCTAATTGATCTATTATTGGTTGGTTTGTTTTAATTCTGCGATATAGGGGAGAGTCCGGTACTTATCGGCAAAGTCGAGGCCATAGCCAACCACCCAAACATCTGGAATCTCGAACCCCAAGTAATCCAGAGGAATATCAGCTTTAAATGTTGTGCGCTGTTTCAAGGTAAGGACACAGGTTTTTAGCGAAGCAGGTTGGCGTTCTTTGAGTAGATGGTAGAGGTAACTCATGGTTTTGCCGCTGTCAAGGATGTCCTCAACAATCAAGACGTGTCGATTTTCGATCGGTTCACGCAGATCCATGAGGATGCGGACAGCGCCTGAAGAGGTCGATTTTCCATAACTGGATAGAGCCATGAAGTCGACAATATGTGGGATGGATAAGTGGCGCACCAGGTCAGCTAAAAATATGAACGCACCTTTGAGGATGCCAACCATATACAGCGATTCGATGCCGGCGTAATCATGGTCGATCTGTGCTGCCAGCTCTTGAACGCGCTTCTCGATATCTGAAGCGGAGATGATGATACGATCTAAGTCACTTGGAAGCTCTTTCATCAATAAATTCCTTTCATTTCTCATTCCAAATTTTTCGAAGCGCATGTGCAGCCATTTTAGGGCGCCGGTCACGGGTAAACACACCCTTGTAATTGAGCCCGCCCATGCGCAGGGTTCCCTGGGATGTTTTGAAATCACACATCACCCAAACATGTTCGCCAATAATGTAAGGTTTACTACGTAATAACTCAATATAACGAGTCAGGAATTCGACTTGATATTCCTCACTGAACATTTCAGGCGGCTGAGCATGCACCCCGGGGATCGTATCTGCGCCGAATTCTGACAGGATGACCGGTTTCTGAAAGCGCTCATAGAGCACATCCAGTTCCTTCGAAAGGTTGGCAAGCCCCTCCTCGATGCGCCCGGACTGTTGGTACCAGCCATAATAGCGATTCAGACAGGCAACATCCAGAAACTCAAAGGATTCTTCGACAACACCTACAGCGGAAACAACGGTTACCAGTCTAGTGGGATCTAGCACTTTCACCTGGTCAAAAAGGGTTCGGAAGAATGGCTTGGCCTCTGAGCGTACAGAGAGCGGCTCATTCGCAATGCTCCACATAATCACAGAGGCATGGTTCTTGTCTCTAGCAATAAGCTCTCTGATGTACTGCTGGCATAATTCTAACCGGCGCTGGAGGCCGGCTTCCTGGAAATATAGCCCAACCGCGGGAATCTCATCGATGACCAGGAAATCCCAGGCGGTCAGCTAGCTGCATGGTTTGTTCGGAATATGGGTAATGGGAAGTACGGAAAGAATTAGCGCCAGTCCACTGCAGTAGTGAAAAATCTTTTGCTAATACCGCGGGCTGGTAGCCGCGACCGGTTACCGGAAAATCTTCGTGACGGCAAAAACCCTGGAGATAAATCGGTTTTCCATTCAGAAGGAGCTGGATTCCTTCAATCTTGACGGTCCGAATTCCGATAGGGAGCGTATAGACATCGACCAGTTCGCCTTTGATGAAGAGCTGAATGGTCAGATCGTAGAGGTTTGGAGCACTGGGCTCCCAGAGATCGGCATTGGGTACCTGGATCTTTATGAGTGTAGGTTGTTCGATCCGATTCGCAAAAGCAGTGAATTCTTGACCATCCTTGCGCAAGCTGAGAATAAGGTTCGCAAATTCAGAGTTTTCGATTTGCACAGCCGCAGTAACATACCCAGTAGTCCCTTCAACCTCAGTTGTTACTGTTATATCCTGGATTGAGCTTTCGGGGAGAGCATAGAGGAGCACAGCCCGCTGCAGGCCACAATAGGGGAAGAAGTCAAAATTCGTTTGGGGGTAATTTTCACTATGGGAGCTAAAAAAATCAAATGGATCTCCCGTAATATTTCCAGGGGGAACACGGTCAAAGGCAAGTGTGCCATCGACGCGAACAACCAGCAGATTGTCAGCCGGATGGATTTTATCCGTTATCTCAAATTCGAAGGGCAGGTGACCACCTTCGTGGCTGCCAATCAATTCTCCATTCAACCATACCTGAGCCAGGTAATTCGCTGAGTTGAATCTCAAGAAAAGCTTTTTCTGATTATAGCCCCAGGGAAGGTGAAAGAAAACCTGGTACCAGGCTGGACCAAGATAATCTCGCCCATCTTCGAACTGATCATTCCATGAAGCAGGGACTGCAATCGGACGAGAATGTTCAAACCCCTGAGCCCACCCTTGATCCAATCCTATGTTTTCCGGGTCAAACCGGAATTCCCAAAATCCGGAGAGATCTATGAATTGGCGATATAAATTATTCTGTGGGTAGAGCATGGTTAACCTCTCAGTAAATAGGATGCTAAGAATTCATAAGCCAGAAGCCCATTGATTTGATGACGACCTTCAAAGAAATCAGCCTGGATTTCTTTTTCGGCGCCGAAAACATGATATACCTGGCGGGTCTTTTGAATGGATTTTTCAACGGATGCAATGGGGAAAATGGGATCGTAAGACCCGGCTTCAATCAACATGGGGCGAGGGGCTATTAATCCTGCCAAATCAAAAATTTCACCAAACTTAGCCAGGCCTGGAACAAAATTACAGGCGCAGTGGTGCATTGCTAAAATGCTATCGCGAAAAGCACTGTAGTAGCCGCTAATCACACAAGCCTTAATGCGCGTATCCAAACAAGTGGAGAAGAAGGTGTGCATCCCACCGCCAGAAATGCCCATTGCACCCATACGGCTCATATCCAGCTCCGGAAAGGTTTCCAGGTAATCGACAAGGCGTTTACCATCCAGCACCCGCAGTCCAACAACGGAGCCTCCCAAGTGAAACGCCAACCGAGCCGTATGGTCGCAAGTATCAGGGATTGGGCTGCCGATGGCAGTGTTAAGCATTGAAAAGTCTGTCCTACGCTCACCAAAACACGAAATTTCAGGAGCGGCTACAGCAAACCCTTTATGGCAAAGTTCAACCGCGAAATCTTTTTGGTAACCCTCCGGTGTCAGGCGTTCTTGGCCATCTTCCCATAGCCCCACGATATCTTTGACTCCATAACCATGCCCGTGAAAGGCAAGGATGACCGGAAACGGTTTGGGCTTATCCTTCGGTAAGAGCAAGTAGACAGGCATGCTGGTGTTCTCAGTTGTTTTCATTCGAAATTTCTTTCGGATGAAATCGCCCCTGTCTACTTGCTCGATCAGCTCTGGTTCAGGGTTAACCCGGGGAATTCCTTGAAAACCGATGATTTCATCCAGAAGAGGGCGGATCTTTGCTTGCCAAGCCAGGGCTTCTTTTAGGGTTGAGGCTTGGAACCGATATGCAGCAGAGTAAGGGTCAATCAATTTCCAAAGAGCATGGGCAGGCTGGAAATTTAGATCAGATTGGTAATCAAGAATTTTAGTGCTCATAACCAGGTGCTAAATATTAAGGCCAGCCAGATATTGATGACTTTTCTTGACTGCTTCGAGCATGTCTGTGGCGCATGAATCGAGCTCAACGATTTGCCATTCACAGAAACCTTTCGCGGCCATGAGGATCGCGGGCACATCCATGACGCCTTCTCCCACAGCCAACATGGGATGTTCCTTATCACCAGGGCCATCCTTTATATGAAGCAAAGGAGCACGTTTTCCTAGCTTTTTAACCAGCGCGGGCACATCAATACCCGCTACATATGCCCAATACGTATCCACCTGGAAAAATACTTCGGGATCTGCCAACTCCAAAAAGATATCGAAAGCAGTGCGCCCTTCTACCACTTGAAATTCCTTGTAGTGGTTATGGTAACCTAAGGATAATCCATGTGCTTTACAAACCTGGTAGGCTTCGTTAAGCTGGTGGGCAGCTTTTTTGAGGCCATCCATGCTTTCGAACAACGATGCAGAAACCCCAGGGCAAACAAGCCGCTTGCAGCCAATCGCATCCATTTCCTCTAGTATGCGAGCCTGGTCTTTTCCGACGGGTAAACCGGCGTGGGCACTGGAAACAGCCAAACCTAATTCTTTGAAAAGAGCACCTGCAGCTTTAGCGGTCGTGCCCGGGAATCCGGCCGTCTCAACCCCTGCGTAACCCATTTCGGCGATTTTCCGAACTGTACCGGCAAAATCTTTCTCTGTAAATTCACGAACTGAGTAAAGTTGGACAGCTATTGAAGAATTCATTGTTTTCCCTTTCGATTATTTTCGTTTTGTTTATTGTAACAACTTCTACACAGGCAAGTGCCTGTTTTTCCGTCATATTTAATCCAATCTGAAGTCGTTTTTCCACACACACTGCAAGGAGCGGATTTATCAAATGGATTACGAACTTTGGACTGATCGGAGGACGTATCGAAATACGGTATAGGCGGTTTTGGGAAACTCTCATCATGTTGAATTGGAGCCGTCTTTTTCAAGAGACTTGGGATCGTACGCTGCTGTTTCTCGACAAGTTTTTGGGTTTCTAGATGTATTTTTTGCAGTTTTTGCTCTTCGCCAGGGTGGACAAATTCACCGTTACTGGGCAGCGGAGCTACTCTGGCAAGCGGTGAGTTGATTGGGGTTCCCGCAAACTCTTGGGGGAAATGTACAAGGTGTAAATTCCGATATGTGATGAGGGTGCGATTCGCTGCATCTATGTAATGAAGTGTTTTCCCCAGGGATAGGGCATACCCGCGAATGGATTGATCAAATTGGGAGGCAGTCATGAAAGCACGTTCGGTTGTGGTTAGAAAAATATGTTGTGGGCTGAATACGTCGGGGTTGAGCAGCGTACTTGTGAAAAGAGTATTTGTCTGAAGCTCACAAGTCTCAAATGCTTCTTGAAGTTGGGTGCGTTCAGAAGGAGGCCGGCGTGAATCAATGATCCAATATATCACTGATACGGGCTCCTGGTCAACCCAACAATCGATATAACGCGGGAAAGGTAAATCAGGTATGATTTTTTCAACGGTAATATTTTCAACTGGAAAGAAACACAACAGCCACTCGTATAAAACTGCGCGGGTTTGTATCAGTTGGGGGGATTCGAATTGCAGAGGACAATTCTTAAGGTGTTTATGAGCGAAATGCCATATCCGGATATTTCCCGTTCGAAGACGGACTGGTTGATGACAAACTGGGCAAACCAGCTGATTCTGGTCATCCAATTTCCTTAGATCGCTAAGACGTGCTTTCCAACGTGGATCCAAGATGACGACGAATTCTTTACTTTCCTGATTAATGCATTTCAACATCGTATTGATGGTTTATTAACGGCAGCGTACAGGCTTTCCACCCTCTGCAGAAGACGCTACGATGGCATCATAGAGGCGAGCCATGCGCAAACCTACCTCGGGAGGGCAAGGATTTTCGATAAGGCTGGATCTGACAGCAAGGAACTGCTCCCACACCCCCATGGAAGGATCGACTTTCACCGGAGAGAGCTCATTTTCTCCGGCTCTTTGGATCTCAAGGCGTTCTCCCCAAATCCCTGTCCGTAAGATCGCCTTAGAGCAGAAGAGACGGACATCGGAAGCACAAGAAGGAATTGCTTCGCCAGATCCATGCAATGTCACGAGAGCTCCAGATACCAGGCGCCCAATCACAACTCCTTCCGTTTCAACAGGACGACCATTATTATCCAGCCAGGCAGCCACTTCGCTAAATTCCTCACCTGCCAGGTCAACGACAGTGTTCAGCATATGAGCGCCTGTGTCGAATAGAAATCCACCGCCAGACATTGCTGGCTGCTGTCTCCAGGTTTGAACAGTCCCTGGACCCCAACCTTGCCAAACAGTAGCACTGATTGATTGCAGTACACCCAATTGGCCTGAGCGGAGTAATTTTACGGCAGTTCTAATCTGAGGCGATAGACTGCCAGGAAAAGCGACAACTAATAAACGTTTCGTTTCATCGCGTATCTTGATTAGGCTGGCCGCTTCATCACCGTTCATAACCATTGGCTTTTCAAGCAAAACGTCAAGTCCAGCATGCATACAATCTCGAGCCTGGTGGTGATGATAGACATGCGGAGAAATGATAAACGCGGCATCCAGCTGGTGAGCGTGTTTCTTGAGAAGGGTCTGGAGATCAGGTTGGTTGGGAGGTATCTCTAACCCCGCTTCTTTGAAAATCGCGCCTGCTGTGCCAACCATTTCTTGTGAAGGCTCGCAGAGAACGGTAATTTGAGTGGAATCAAGCATGGTTAACATTTGGCGAATGTGATGGCGCGCCATTCCCCCCACGCCGATCAGGGCAACTCTTGTTTTCGCTGGCATGACGAAACCTCCTTGTCTAAAATGAGTGATAAGACAGCTTAATTATATTATGAGGCAACCAAAGCGGGTGCCTCAAAGAAGGTTTACTTTGAGATTTCAGACTCTCAAGAAGAAATCTTCGGTTAAGCCAAAGGGCTGCGAGGAGATTCGGTTTTACTTTTATATTCCGAAAAACAGATACCGTCTTTGCCATTATTCTTGACAAAGTCTCGTAATTCGGAAGTCAATCGCATGATTTCGTCAACCGTCTTTGGATGTTCTATGCAAGCTAAAACGCCGATACTAAAAGTCAGAGGCCGACCCTGCGCTTCCATCTCATTCTTCAAATTGTGAAGAATCCGATTGATCGCTTCACGTGAGGCTTCTTGGCCAGCCTCAGATAATAATAAGGCGAATTCATCACCCCCTACCCTGGCAACGAGGTCGGACTTACGCAGGTTTAATTGAATAGTCTTCGCTATATTTCGGATCACTTGATCACCGACGGTATGCCCCAACTGGTCATTAATCAATTTGAAATTATCGACATCAATATAACCTAAGGAAAATGGGCGGTTCAATCTTTTCGAACGGTCTATCTCTCTTTGAGCGGCATCGTGAAAACCAACCGAGTTGGATATACCGGTTAATGTGTCTAGTTGATACAAATTTCTGCTTTGCTCTAATTCAACTCGAAGATATGCAATCAATGAAGAGATCAGGAGGAAGGTCGTCAAGCAGATAATCGAATTCCAATAATATATAAATGTTGTTTCATATGGGCCACCGGAATAAATATTGGCGGCAAGCCACATCATGGTACAAAGCACTGAGGCAGTTATGCCATTCCATTTCCCGACAAACCAAGACAAAATGGCAATTGGTATCAAATAGAGTGGGGCAAAGACAATTTCAGGATTAAATTGGGCGTCGATCGCTCCCAAAAGGGCGATTAGCATGTAACCTGTAACCAGCCAAAACGCCTTTGTTCTAACATCAAGCTTTGCTAACATAAATCTTTCCTTGTCCGATCTAAATAACTATGGGTCCAGGAAGTTGTTTTACTATTATCATCTTACCGGAAGATGATTAAGGGTGCAAGGGATTTAACCTTACAGTCATGTCAGGTATGGTTTTTCTACATAGAGGAGCTAAGGATTTAAGAAAGGGATCGTTAAAGGTCCGTCAGGCAGGATGCAAATCCTTGAACCATAATGTTCGGTTAATCGGCTGACCGTTTGAACAATATCATGACAGGGCTGGAAGAGCGCTCTTTTGATTTGTTCGTCCGTCAAGCCGTCGCTGTAGACAAAGACATCCGCTTTTTGCTGAATTTGGGCTTGAATTTGGACTTGCCACTGGTCAGGTTGGTTAAAACCGGGCTGGGCGAGCATATCCAGGATTTTTTGAGGTGATCCCGCTTCTGCAAGAAGAGAAGCATATCTTCCATGGTCAGGTAAGCCATCTTCGCAAGCTGCTGCCAGGAGAATCGCACCGCCTTTACGAACGACACGCGCAGCGGCGCTCAGTCCCTTAATGCTCTGATATAGGTTTTGATCGAGGGGATAGCCGCTGTTGGTGGTGACGACAATGTCAAATGGTTTAGAAACTAGGACCAGGCTGGTCTTTCCTACAAAAGCACAGCCCTCGGCATGCGCTTTGAGCATATCCCCGGCAAAGACTTTTGTGATCGCTTTTTCACGGTTCAATGTTACGTTCAGTAAGAAAGTAGGCTGAGTCATCAAGGCAGCCTCACGCATCTCATCCCAGATGGGATTGCCTTCGGTTATTGCCCAGGTGGCTTTTGGATGGGCGATCATCGCTTGATTATGGTTTGATAGGACACTCTCTGCCCCTGCAAGGGCGGGCAAGATGCCTTTGGGACCACCGCTGAATCCAGCAAAGAAATGCGGTTCAATAAATCCAGTCAGGATGCGTATATCAGCTTCGAGGAAATTTCGGTTGATCCGCACCGGATTGCCGTACGAAGTCATCCCTAAAGAGACAAGCAGAGAGTCATCAAAGGCGTTATGTTGTAAACAGCGGTATTTCTCGTAAATTTGATCCCCCAGCATTGAACGAAGCTCCTTTTCGGTTTGCTGGCGGTGCGTCCCAAGCGCATTCAATAAGCTGATGTTTTCTCTTGAGATTCCTGCATTTTCAAGTTCTTCCAATAATACAGGCAAGATGCGATCGTTCGGTGTGGCACGCGTAATATCAGAATGGGTGATAACGACTTTGTGCCCTGGAGATACAAGCTCTGCTAAAGGACGTGATCCGATGGGTGAGCGGAGAGACTGCCGGATGGCGACTGATTCGTCAGGGAGACCTGGAATGTTTTTTGGGGCAATCACTTCTGCTTCGATGGGCAATCGAATCTCCAGGCCTTCACGTCCATAAGAAAGGTGAATGGATGGGAGCATGGTGATAATTCTAGCATGGACTTCTTCTATTAGGAACTATTTCGAGTATACTTGCTGAGTCTTTGGTTGGCGAATTCACCTGTTTCATTATGAAAGGCTAAATATCTGTAGATATTTTGGTTATGTCTGGAAAACCCTTCATCGTTTGTGATAATTTAGTAAAAATTTATAAAATCGCCCAGCTCGAAGTGGTTGCACTGCAAGGATTAGATTTGACCGTGTCACCTGGAGAGTTGCTGGGTATCGTTGGTGCAAGCGGTAGTGGTAAGTCAACTTTGATGAATATCCTGGGTGGATTAGACCGGCCTTCTGCCGGAAGGGTATTTGTCGATGGGATCAACCTTCTCAATCTTTCTGATGCTGAGCTGACGAAGTACAGGCAGAAGAAGGTTGGGTTTGTTTGGCAGCAGGGTGCCCGTAATCTTTTACCCTACCTGACCGCCTTGGAAAATGTAGAAGTTCCGATGACTTTGGCCGGGATACCTTTTTCGGAATCGCGTAAACGAGCTGAAGAATTTCTGCAAACAGTGGGTTTGCAGGATCGGAAGAACCATACTATGCAGCAGCTTTCGGGCGGTGAGCAGCAGCGAGTGGCAATCTCGGTGGCTTTGGCAAACCAGCCCAGCTTGTTGTTGGCAGATGAACCTACTGGGGAGCTGGATACGACTACTTCACTGACAATATACCAGGCTTTCAAAGATTTAAATGCCCAATTTGGGGTAACGACTTTAATTGTGAGCCACGATGCAACCATTGCTCGTCATGTTCAGCGCGTGGTTGCCATTCGGGATGGAAAGACATCCAGTGAGACTGTGCGCAGGGATACAGCACGTGACCAGGAAATTGCCTCAGGTGATTCCAGGTCAGGACATTCTGAAGAACAGTTTGAAGAGCTGGTCGTCCTGGATTCGGCAGGCAGGCTGCAGATACCCAAAGAATATCTTGAAAAATTTGCGATTCAAGGACGGGCAAAGTTAGAGGTGGGTGAAAATGGGATTTTGATCGTACCGGTAGAAACTAAGGGTTCGGAGCACGAATATTTACAGGGTGAATCACCCGCAACCACTGAAACCTTGCGAAAAAAGAGCTGGTTTATATTTGGAAAACGTAAAGGTTAGGGGACAGGTTGATATGACAGAGCAAGTGAACTCGATCCAGGTAGATTCTTTGTGGAAGATATATAAAACGGATTCTCAGGAAGTACCTGCGCTGCGAGGGTTGTCGTTTAAAATCGAACAGGGAGCGTACGTGGCATTGAAAGGAAGGTCTGGAAGCGGAAAAACGACTTTGCTGAACTGCTTGTCTGGCCTGGATGATCCTTCTTCTGGCAGCATCTATGTTTTGGGTAAAGATATTAACACGATGACCGAGGCGGAGCGTACGATTTGGCGAAGCCAGGAAATGGGATTAGTCTTCCAATCTTTTGGATTGATCCCGACACTGTCTGCTTATGAGAATATTGATTTGATGCTTCGGATTGCTGGGATGAAGGCTAAGGACCGGCATAAGCGTACCCATGAGATGTTAGCGCTGGTTGGACTCCAAAAGTGGGCTGATCATCGTCCTTATGAAATGTCAGGAGGTCAGCAGCAGCGTGTTGCTGTTGCTCGGGCTTTGGCCAACCGGCCGAAACTAATCCTTGCCGATGAGCCTACGGGCGAGCTCGATACGACAACTGCTCGCGATATCTTGAACCTCTTCCGGAAGATTGTCGAAGAAGAGCGGGTGACTTTTCTTATGACATCGCATGATCCGGTCGTCGATGAGTTTGTGGATCGGGTTATGCAATTGAAAGATGGTATGTTGGTAGAAACTTAACCCGCAGCTGTATATGAACTTGTTGTGTGGGAAGGGTATCAAGGGGAGAACCACCTTTGATGGAGTAAACATGATGGAAAAACTGGACGAACTCAAAAAACGGCTTATTGAAATTAATGATCTGGATATGGCCGGTGAAATCTTTAAGTTGGGATCAGTCGACGTATATGCCGGGTGGGGGAGCGGCAGCCCGTGGCAGGCAGCTAGCCACCTTAGCTCGCTTGAGCTTCGAAAAATTCACTGATCTTGCGGTCGGAAAACTGCTTGATGAACTGAAGACTTACGAAGAAAGCGTGCCATATGAGTCGGATGATGCCAGCCTCATTCGCGTTACGCGGCGCGAATATGAACGGGCGATAAAGATACCCACCGAATTTGTTTCTGAGCTTTCGGCTCACCAATCTCAAGCTTTCCAGTTATGGACACAAGCTCGTCCAGAGAACAATTTTAAACTCGTTCAGCCTGCCTTGGAGAAAACCCTTGACCTCAGCCGTAAATTGGCGAATTTCTTTCCGGGTTATGAGCATATAGCAGATCCATTGATCGATAGTGCAGATTATGGGATGAGAGTAAGATCCATCAAGGCCACTTTTACTAAATTAAGGAATGCATTGGTGCCCATCGTCCAGAAAATTACTGAGATGGACCCTTTGGGTGATGCTTGCTTGCGAAAGCATTTTCCGGAGGCGGCTCAATTGGCATTTAGTGAAGAATTGGTCAAGACTTTGGGTTATGATTTTAACCGGGGGCGGCAAGATAAGACATACCACCCATTTACAACGAAATTCTCGTTAGGTGATGTGCGTATCACTACCCGCGTGAAGGAAAATTTTCTGGGCGAGTGTTTATATTCTACAATCCACGAAGCGGGGCATGCAATGTATGAGCAAGGTATCGATGTGAAATACGAAGGCACCCCATTGGCGAATGGAACATCTGCTGGGATACATGAAAGCCAGTCGCGTTTGTGGGAAAATATTATTGGGAGGAGTCACGAATTTTGGGAATATTTTTATCCGAAGCTATGCGAAGTCTTTCCTGATCAGCTAAAGGGTGTTGACCTGGATACTTTCTATAAGGCGGTTAATAAGGTTGAAAAATCGCTGATCCGGACGGATGCGGATGAAATCACCTATAATTTGCATGTGATGATGCGGTTTGATTTTGAGTTGGCGCTGTTGGATGGGAAGTTGGAAGTAAAAGATTTACCAGACGCCTGGCGAGCACGCTTTTATGAAGATTTCGGGGTGATTGTTCCCGATGATCGAGATGGTGTTCTTCAAGACGCACATTGGTATGGGGGGATCATCGGGGGAGCATTCCAGGGGTATACCCTGGGAAATGTCTTCAGCAGCCAATTCTATGCGGCAGCGCTGAAAGCAAATCCGGAAATACCCAATGAAATTCGATCTGGAAAGTTCGACCACATACTTGGATGGTTACAAAAGAATATTTACCAACCTGGGAGTAAATTTACTGCTTCAGAACTCGTGGAGCGTGTAACAGGCGAGGCACTTACGATTGAGCCATATATCCATTACTTATCTGATAAGTTTGGTAAACTCTATAATTTATAGGCCGCTGAGCCGTCAGCATTATCAAAGGAATTGACGATGGATGAATCTTACCGATTACTTGCGAAAAAACTGGATGAGCATCCGAATGGTTTTCCAGCAGTGGATGATGAATCGGATTTACGTTTACTAGCGAAACTTTTTTCACCTGAAGAGGCCCTTCTGGCGAGTCATTTACAGGTCGAGGTCGAGACAGCGCCGGAGATTGCGGAAAGAGGTGGAAGCGATCCCAAAGAAGTCAGCCGAACCTTGAAGGGCCTGGCCAGGCGCGGTCTGATCACCTGCAGGAAAACGGAGAAAGGATTGGGATTTGCTCTGATGCCTTTTGTGGTGGGCTTTTATGAAAACCAGAATGAGAATATGGATGTTGAGCTGGCTCAGCTGTTTGAGAATTATTATCGAAAAGCGGCAGACCGCCTCCTGGCGCTCCATCCCCAAGTCCACCGGATCATGCCTGTGAATGAGACCATCCGCAACGATATGGAGATTAGACCTTATGAGAGCGCAGCTTCAATTCTCGACCGAGCTCAAGCCTGGGGGGTAGTTGACTGTATCTGCCGGAAACAGAAGGCAATGATCGGGGAGGCTTGCCAACATCCCATTGATGTTTGCATGGTTTTAAGCCCTGCGCCGGCAGTTTTCGATCACGAACTCGACGGTGCGCGCGTTATCGAAAGAAGAAGCTCAGAAGACTTTAAAGCGCGCCGCTGAAGCAGGCCTGGTACATTCCGTAAATAACAGCCGGGAAAACGTCTGGTATATCTGCAATTGCTGCACTTGTTCATGCGGAATCCTTCGAGGCATGAAGGAGATGGGGCTTTCTAATGTGGTCGCCAGGTCAGCCTTTGTAAATTTTGTTGATGAAGAGCTGTGCATTGGCTGTGAAAACTGCGCGACAGCCTGCCAGTTTGATGCGATTACCTATGACGCAACCGCAAAAATTGACCCAAATCATTGTGTGGGATGCGGGGTGTGCGTGGTGGTATGCACGGAGGGTGCTTTATCTCTGATCCGCCGGCCAGAAAATGAAGTCGAGACTCCACCAGCCAACGAGCAATCTTGGAGGGTTGAGAGAATGAAAGAAAGGGGATAGCAAGTTCAGGTTAATTACTCGGTTTTAAGGGTCATTGTATTAAGAGAACTTTCCTGTGGGTTTTTTGATGAAATTCCGATTACTTCCTTTACTTATTTTTATTGTGGTTCTTGCCGCCTGCCAACCCGTCACAACTGTGCCAGATTGGTCTGATGTCCCATGGGGGCCATTCAGATTGGTCGATCCTCAAGGAATCACCAATCCAGTGCTGACTGCTTCTGACGTAACCGATCGAGAAGCTCAGTTTGTGGCGGATCCATTCTTGTTCCACGAAGATGATACCTGGTATATGTTTCTAGAGGTTATGAATCAGGAGACAGGAGGCGATATCGGAGTGGCAACCAGCCCGGATGGCTATCATTGGAATTACGACAGCATCGTTTTGGATGAGCCATTTCACCTATCCTACCCTTATGTGTTCAAGGCTGATGGAGTCTATTACATGATCCCGGAAACTCATCAACCTTTGGATGTAAGGGTATATAAAGCCGAGAATTTTCCTTATGAATGGCACTACGTAGCAACGATACTCAACCAACATAAATATGTCGATCCATCTATCTTGTATCACGATGGGCGCTGGTGGTTGTTTGTGAGTGATACTGAGAATTCCACATTATTTCTTTATTCATCAAAATCCATTACCGGCCATTGGGTTGAGCATCCCATGAGTCCGGTGATAGAGAACAGCAGCCGAGATGCACGTCCAGGCGGGCGTGTTTTTGTTTATGATGGCGATAAAATAATTCGGGTGGCTCAGAGTTATGGAGATCTCTTGAGCGTACGAGCATACCAGGTGGATGTTCTTACGACTAAAGCGTATGCCGAGCACGAAATAGCAGAGAGTCCATTATTGATCCCTGGACCAAATCCAGAGGCGTGGTACGCTGCGGGAATGCATCAATTTGATCCATGGTGGACTGGTGAGAAATGGATTGCGGTTTATGATGGAAGGGCAATGGACGATATCTATAGTATCGGAATCAAGGATGCAGTATCGCCATAATAGAGCATCAAAAGCCTTTGATTGGCTTGTTTAGTTCTGTAGATGAGAATAACATTACGGATCGGGTTTGAAATCACCGATCCGTTTTCGTTTATACTGACTGTGCGCTGATTAACTGATGCGCTCGAACTTGGACCCAAGGGTTCCGCAGACGGGGCATTTATCGGGGGCGCTGCCTTCGTGAGTATAACCGCAAACCGGGCAGACGTAATAATCGAAACCGTCACCCGTCTTTCCAAGGGCTTCCAGAGCTTTACGATAAAGAACTTCGTGGACTTTCTCGACCTCGAAGGCCCAACGGAAGGATGTGAGCGCTTTTTTATCACCATCGGCTTCTGCATCGGCAATGAATTCTGGGTACATGGATGCAACTTCGTAATTCTCACCAGCGATGGCGGCTTTTAAATTTTCGGCTGTTGCCTTTACTTCACCCATGGCGCGGAAATGGTTTAAAGCATGAACGGTTTCGGCGTGTGCAGCAGCGCGGAAAAGGCGCGCAACCTGTGGGAAACCTTCATCGTCGGCTTTTTTAGCAAAAGCCGTGTATTTCCGATTGGCTTGCGATTCTCCCGCAAAGGCGGCCTTGAGATCATCGAGGGTTTTTGTCATCATTTTTCTCCTGTGAATGGAAAGTTAAATTATCAATTGCTGTCGGATGATTAAAGCACAAACTAGAAAGAATGGTATCTCCACTTATCCTCTTATCAAGGTGACATTACTCATAAAGTTATTCGTTCAGATTGATTTAAGAATTTGGGACCATCAAAGCACCCGGACCCGAAGAGCGAGCAGCCTGAAGTGATTGTAAGGCTTGATCGAGAAGTTTATCAGCGGTTGTCGTAGATCCGCTTGGTTGAGATGCCAGCCCGGCACAAACACCTAAGTTGACAGTTTGATAATCCTTTGTAACGAGGTTTGTATTCAGGTGTTCTAAGACGCGGTGGATGGCAATTTGTGCACCGGTTTGGTCCGTGCTGGTGAGCAGGACGAGATAATTGTCATCAACCTTAGAGATGATATCTGTTTGGCGTAATTTTGATCGCAAAACTTTATAAAATAAATTATCGGCACCCTCGCGGATCTCATCTGTCAGGGGGGTGGGATCACAAACCGAGAGAACCGCCAATGATATTGGAGAGGGATAGCGGACGGTTCGGGCGAGCTCATGGTGAAGCATGACTGAAAATACGGAGGGTGTGAAAAAGCCGGTGGGTGTGTATATCTGGTTGTTGGGATTCTCAAGCATATATTCCTCTAAAATGTGAGCACCTTTGCGCCTCGGATCTTGCGATTCTTAAGCTCCAACAACGCCTGGTTGGCGTTTTGGAGAGGGTATTCCTGGTACTCGGGTCGAATTGGGATACGGGATGCCAAATCTAAAAAGTGGCTAACGTCGGAGCGGCAGACATTCGCAACACTTTTTATTTCTTTTTCCATCCAAAGATGTTTTGGGTAATCCAAGGTTGAAAGCAAAGCGTTGTCTGAGTTTTCTTTTCGGATCGCATTGATCACCAGACGTCCTCCTGGGGATAAATATTCTAAGGAAGTCATTACCGGTAACCATACTGGCGTTGTGTCGATCACAGCATTTAATTTTTCAGGAGGTGGATCGCCAAATGCACCTGCCCAATGAGCTCCCAATTCGATGGCGAATTCCATTTCGGATTGGCTGCGTGAAAAAACGAAAATTTTGGAGCTCGGATAAAGGAATTGAGCAAGCTTTAGGACAATGTGGGCTGAAGCACCAAATCCAGCCAAACCAAGAATTTGGTGATCCTGGAGCTGGGTAAGTTTGAGAGAACGATAACCAATCGCACCAGCACAGAGCAGAGGAGCGGCCTGGACATCGAAAAGGGACGGTGGGATCGGGAAAGTAAACTGAGGCTTAGAAACCACGTACTGCGCATAGCCACCATTATGGTCGCGTCCTGTAGCTTTGAAGCCGGGGCATAGATTTTCGAGGCCAGCCCGGCAATATTCACATTGACCGCAAGACGAATAAATCCAGGCTACTCCAACCCGGTCCCCTGACTTGAAAGAGCTGCCAGAAGGAGCCTGAATGATCTTGCCTACAACCTGGTGACCAAGAATAACCGGCAACCGTGGAGGGGGCAGGCGACCTTCGATCTCATCGAGTTCTGTGTGGCATACTCCACAGGCAGTTACTTGAATGAGCAGCTCATCTTCTTGAGGGATTGGATTTGGAACCTCACAATACTCAAGGGGGTCTGCGCCCATTGTAAGATCTTGGATATTTTTCAACACCATTGCTTTCATAGGCAATCCAGAGCTATGCTACCAATACCAATTCTTGCTCTCGCTCCTGGCCGCATTGACAGCCCGATAAAATTCTCCATAATCCAACCAATTGAGCGCACAATGGTTGCAAGTGTCGATTACAATATTTCCTGGCCCTGCATAGGGGTGCGTATCCATTTTGTCGTGGCATTTAGGACATTCCAGCTCTCGCTCTAACTCTTTCTTCTGTAAAAGCCGAGGGGACAGTTCCAATCTCTCCGTTTTTCCGCGGATAAAAAGAATTGTTGGAAAGAAGGCAAATGTGTCTACCAGAATACCTTTGCACCTGGTACAGTGCAGCACATGCGTTTGATCTAATAAAGCTTGAACCAGCGTTTGATGGCAAACCGGACAATTAAGACTGCTGGGATTCTCCAAAGAACGGACGTAATCTTTGTTCGGTTCTGGAAAATGAATGGTTTTACAAAATTCACAGAAGAAATACTCTTTCTCCCATTCCAGAACCAAGGGCGCGCCGCAATTTTTACAATTCATAAAGGTTACTCCAGGGCTCCCACCGTTTTTTCTACTTCATCGAGAATCTCACCGGATTTGACCAATTTCTTCATCTTGTTGTGGTCAGTGTGTAATGGCCGATCTTCATCAAGGTGGTCGACATATTTACGAATGACATTGCGGGCTGTAAGAACACCATTCCCGGGTGTGAAATTGCGAAAATCAAGCGCCTGGGCAGCGGCCATGAATTCTATTCCTAAAATTCCGTAAGCATTATCTAAAATTTGCTCATTCTTTAGAGCAGTGTTCATTCCCATGGAGACGAAATCTTCCTGGTCGGCAGCTGCAGGGATGGACTGGATGCTGGCTGGCATGCAAAGGATGCGCTGCTCAACGATCAGTGTATCTGCGGTGTACTGGCTGAGCATCATCCCTGAAAACATCCCTGCGCCTTTGGTCAGGAAATCGGGTAAACCGACACTTAGGTTTGGATTGGTCAACCGATTCAAGCGGCGCTCTGAGAGAACACAAACCATGGTAATCGCAGCACCGGCCATGTCCATCGGAAGGGAAACTGGGGAACCCTGGAAATTAGCGCCTGTAAGCGTAAGGCGATATTCTGGCAGAAAGATCGGATTGTCTCCTACGCCATTTAATTCGATCTCTACTTGCTGGCGAGCATAAGCGATCGCATCATGAGCAGCACCAATGACCTGAGGAGAGGAGCGCATCGAATATGCGTCTTGAACTTTCGTTTTCATTTTTCCAGTCTGGAGATCACTTCCAGAAATGCATTTCAAGATCGCTTTGGAACTGCGGACGGCTCCTTTAAAGCCTCTGACTACGTGAAGGCGAATATCGTAGGGCTTGAGGTTCGCCAGCAGCGCTTCCAAAGACATGGCACAGGCGATTTCAGCTTGCTTAAGCCAGCGGTTCATATCGAACAATTGGATTGCGCTGATGGCAGTGAGTAAGTTTGAGCCATTAATCGCGGCAAGACCATCGCGCGCTTGCAGACCGGGGATGGGAATTCCAGCCTTTTCGAGGGCGATTTTTCCTGGCAAACGTTCACCTCCGAAGAAGGCTTCTCCCTCCCCCATGAGGAGAAGCGCTATTTGTGACATAGGCGCCAGATCACCTGATGCTCCGACAGAGCCTTTTTGACAGACGACGGGAGTGACACCTTTGTTCAGCATATCCAAGTATGTCAATGGAATTTCAAGCCGGCAACCCGAGTTTCCGTGTGCATGCACATTGATTCTGCCAACCATGGCTGCGCGAACCTGTTCGATTGGCACGGGGTCACCGATGCCAGCCGCGTGGTTATAAATCAGATAACGTTGGAACTGCTGAACCTGTTCATCATTCAGGACGACTTCTGAAAATTCACCAATCCCTGTATTTACCCCGTACATGATTTCATGAGCTTGTATTTTTTCTTCCAGCATTTGGCGACAAGCCTTGATTCGTTCAATGGCTTGTGGGCTTAATTCAATTTTTTCGCCAAATCTGGCGATCCGAACCAGCTTTTCAAGGGTCAAATCGGATCCATCTAAAGCAATTGTCATGTTATGCTCCTTAAAAGTGGCAGCTTATTGATCTGCAGTATCCAGAATAATTGTAATCGAATCCTCGATCACTTGGGCAGCTTCATCCAACGCAGCTAATATCGATTGGCTCAAAGAGATCCCAGGTAAAAAGTTTTCTCCCTCAATTCCAATGAGTAAAATATTTTTGGGCAGGGCGAGGTCGAGGCGGCGGGCCAACTGAAGGGTTTCGGCGACTCCCCATCCGTGGGCTGATTGGTGTGCTTCAGCAAACCCGAGAATGTCTGCTTCTTCCAATTGATGAATTGTACCTGGCTTGGCTGTCGACTGGACTGCATCAACAAGGATGGCAGCATCGAAGCCTTCAAGTAAATTGAGTAATTCCAAACCTGGCAATTCGATCTCCGAGGCAGTTATGGAAGCATTCCTGGCCGTTAGGGGAAAGGTTTCTTCCCAGTGGTGGATGGCTGCCAGCCCGGCACCATCGTCGCTGCGTAAGGATTGACCTATGCCTAGAATAAGTATTTTCATTACAAATTTTGAAAAAATTAGGGCAAGTCTGTAACTTGCCCTAATTTTCTTTGTGGTGAGGGTTATTCTCTGTCAACTGTCAGTTTTAGGAAATGCGTGGCGCAGGAGATGCACGGATCGTAGGAACGAACTAAATGCTCGCAGGCCAGAGTTGCTTCCTCGTGGGATAAATCTAACACCGAGGGAGCGTATTTCCATAAATCTGCTTCCATTTGGGCGAAGTTTTGAGCTGTGGGCGGAGTAATTTTAGCGAAACGGATCATCCCACGATCATCAACAATATACCGGTGGTACAGTAAGCCTCGGGGCGCTTCAGAAGCTCCAGATCCTTGGCCTTCTTTAATCGAAATAGGTGTAAAACTAGGACCATTCGGTGCGTAATTCTTGATGATTTCGATCGCAACATCGCACACTTCGACCAATTCAATCGCGCGAGCAAGCAGGTTTTTGAACGGATTACAAAGCGGTAATTGTAATCCCGACTCATCTGCCGCTTTACGGGCAATGGGGCGTAGCTGTTCATAATTCAAATTCAGGCGTGCCAGGGGACCGACAAAATAAGTCGTAGTCTGAGGCGATGGTGTGGCTGTGGAGAGCATTCGAGTGGCGAACATAAGTCTCAATATATTCATTCTCGAATTCATCTACGGTGATGCGATTCCCATTCGATGAGAGGATCTCTCCATCGTAGATAGCATATTCATCCGGACGGGTTAGAGCGACAAATTCATAATCCATCTCGAAGTCTGGATACTTCAACCCAGATGCAAACTTTACAGTTTCTATCGACGCTTGCAATGACCATTCCAAGGCGGGGAGTAAGTCTTTTATCGCCT
The DNA here is from genome assembly GCA_963754615.1 of uncultured Chloroflexia bacterium. Taxonomy (GTDB): domain Bacteria; phylum Chloroflexota; class Anaerolineae; order Anaerolineales; family UBA4823; genus CAVVUF01. Next base: position 210,525 of record CAVWGW010000015.1, read on the forward strand.
TCACATCTGGCCAGCGGTAGAAACCGCCTACGCAAGTATTCACCGGATGGACGGAGCGACCACCGATGGCTTTGAGAAGGTCGTTACCTGCTTTCTTGAGGCGAAGCGCGCCTTTGACGACATCTGGGGCTACTTCGGCTAATGTTAAGGCACTTTCGTGTCCCAATAGATCTGGTCCCTGGAGCATATAAATATGCAGCGCATGACTTTCGATATATTCAGCGCAATATAGTAAACGGCGCAGATCTCGGAGCTTGTTTGGAGATTTCAACTCCCAAGGCAGACTTCGAGCGCCTGTACCGAGCTCATTTGATACGCGACTGGGCAGATCCCACAGATGCGTGCCGTAATATCTGGAACTTCTTGAAAATAACGATCTTGAAGGAAGCCTTCAAAGAAACGAGGGGGTTCGTAGATGTTCAACTCAACTTCAGCAATAGAACCATCTTTCAGGCGAATATATAATGCACCTTCGCCTTCAACGCGAGCTAATGCGGGAACCTCAATATTCTTCATAATTCTTAATCTCCCTGTTTCAAGATAGCATCAACAGTATCACGGAACTGGGGCGCATATCCGGCAAAATTACGCATAAGCCGGACGGTTTCACCGGGGTAATGTTCCATTTTTAACAGTAAGTTGGCAAGTGTAGCATATTCTGCTGCAGGGGCAGGCCCAAAACAACCATAACAACCACGCCCATTCGAAGGGCATAATGCACCGCAGCCGGTGCGGGTAATGGGTCCCAGGCAAAGCGCACCCTGGGCGACCTCAACGCAGACTGTGCCTTTCCGTTTACAATCCAGGCACACGCTGTGAGAGGGCAGGTTGGGTTTTCGATTTTGCAGCAGCGCCGCTACGGCTTCAAGAACCTGGTATTTGTTAACCGGGCACCCCCATATCTCTAAATCCACCTTCACGTTTTCGGAGATTGCGGTGCATTTTTCAAGGGTATGTAAATATTCTGGATGACTGTAAACCTTCAGAGCCAGTTCATCCACCGTGGTGAAGTTGCGCAAGGCCTGGATGCCACCTGAGGTCGCGCATGTGCCTAAGGCGATCAAGAAACCGCACTGCTTGCGAATTTCCTGGATGCGTTCAGCCTCGTGGGGCGTTGTCACAGAGCCTTCGACAATGCCGATGTCGTAAGGGCCAGGCAGCTCACGCCGGCGGGCTTCAAGGAAATATGCGATCTCAACTGCGTCTGCCAGGTCTAATAATTCGTCTTCGAGATTCAAGATGGAGAGCTGGCAGCCATCACAAGACGAGAATTTATATACAGCTACGGTAGGCTTGCTCATCAGAGTTCCTCCACATTGAAGTAAGGTTGAAGCTGCTCGTAGGTAAACACAGGACCGTCTTTGCAAATAAAATAAGGTCCCATTTGGCAGTGACCGCAAGAGCCCAATCCACATTTCATATTGCGCTCCATCGAAACAAAGATGCGATCGGCAGGAATGCGGCGAGCAAGGGCTTCAAAAACAACAAAACGGATCATAATTTCTGGTCCGCAGGTCATTAATATGCTTTTCAGGGGATCCAATCGCAGGCGATAAAACAAAACGGGGACAACCCCCACAGAACCTTGCCATTTTTCATCACCACGATCAACGGTGACCATCAATTCAATCCCGGCATCTTCCCACTGCTTGTATTCTCGCGTGAATTGAAGATCCTGGGGAGTGCGCGCTCCATAAAGGACAACAACCCGACCATAATCTTTGCGGTGGTTAATGATGGGATAAAGTGCTGAACGAAGAGGGGGCAGCCCGATCCCACCGGCAGTGATAAAAAGGTCTTGCCCCTTGGCAAATTCCATTGGCCAGGCAGTTCCGAACGGACCTCGAACTCCGACCTGGTCCCCGACCTTCAGCCGGCTGATGGCATTCGTTACATTACCGACAAAGCGAACTGTGTGCCCAATCCGCTCAGTGTTTTCGGGAGAAGAGCTGATCGAGATGGCCGATTCACCATATCCGGGCATGGTCAGGATATTAAACTGACCAGGGCTAAATGAATATCCTTCCCGCAGGGCTGGATTGGTGAAACGCAGCCAGTAGGTGGATACACCAGGAGCTTCCACCTGGATCTCGTCAATCTCAGCCCAATGCGGTGCCATGGGCTGTGTGGGGGTGACAGCAGAAGTCATTTGAAGGGTTTGTGCAGACATTAGACGGCCTCCTCGCGCAGCGCAGCGACTTCAGCAGTGATGTCAATTCCGGCAGGGCACCAGGTAATGCACCGGCCACAGCCGACACAACCTGAAGTGCCAAATTGTTGGTACCAACCAGCAAGCTTGTGCGTGATCCATTGACGGTACCGCGAGCGAGTGTTCGGGCGAGAATTCCCACCAAACACATATGAGTATTCAGGATTGAAACAAGAATCCCAGACTCTTTCACGGCGAACATTATTCCCAGAAAGGTCATTGAGATCCTGTACGTCCCAGCAGAAACACGTGGGGCAGACTTGAGTGCAATTAGCGCAAGACAAGCAACGTTTCGCCACATCGTCATACTGGGGATGATTCAAGTTGTTCAGTAAAATGTCGGGTAATTCTTCAGGGTGAGGCAGGGACCGTCCCATATGATTGCGGGAATCATCAATCGCGTTTTTAGCCGATTGGATCATAAATGCGCTGACTGGCTTCCAGGGAAGGCTTTCTATCACCATCCGTCCAGCTTCTGAGCCAGTTTGGACGATAAAATCATCCTCCAATTCCGTGAGATTGAGGTCAAAACCGGCGGTTACCTCTGGGCCAGTGCCCATGGATGCGCAGAAGCACGTACCGCAGGGATGCAGGCAGTTCACCGAAATAATTAAGGCACTTTGTCGCTGTTTGCGATAGAAAGGATCTTTGTAATCATCGCGCAGAAAAACCCGATCTTGCACCTGGATGGCAGCTAATTCACACGGCCGAACGCCGAAAAACGCATAAGGTGGATTGGGTTGTGATGAATTTGTGACTTCCCATTGCGCTGAATTTCCAGACTTGTGGAAAGCCACCATTTGTGACCGAGGAGGAAATAAAAACATTTTCCAGCTCTGGGGGCCAGGGGTAATATCAAAGTAATTTTCATGACCAGTGTATTTCAACCGGTACGAGCCAGGGAATTGATCGCTGGTGTATCCCCGAGGCAAATCTTCAACTTGAGCCAGGGAGGCATAAACGATCGTGTTGTCTCTCACCTGGGGAGCAACTCACGTCATATCGCATTTTTTTTAGATTTGCAAGTAGACCGGGTAATGCTGTTTTGGGCAGGGACACGGTAGTGCCCATTTCTAAGCGGACTTCAGGCATTATGCACCTCTTCAGGATTTAGGTGTAAAACAATAGAATTGTTATAAATGTTTTGCGAATTGCCAGAAAACAACCATATACCAAAATAAATTGCGAAAATTTACACAATCTAATCCAACCCCCTTTTTTATTATACATCGGAAATTTTGTCAGGTGTGTTCTGTCATATGGTTTTATGTAATTCGTCATAAGAAAAAAAAATAAAAAAGGCTTCCAGTTTTTTACGACTGGAAAGCCTTTTTTTGTGATAAATAGTGGTTTTATCTACGCTGGAGTTTCACCGGAAGCTTCTCCGGGGAGTTCCACTGGAACATCTTTCGGTTTGCGTTGGATTTTTTCACTGTAGAGATCCTGGCTGCGCTTTTTGAGATCATCGGCATAATGCTGCGCTTCAGTTGCGGCTGCTTCTGCTTTCGCGCGAGCCTGTTCTGCTTTTTCTACAGCGGTGTTCTTCAACTCAATACTTTTGTCTGAGATGTACCTGCGGGTTTCTTCACCAGATTGAGGAGCAGTTAAGAGCGCAACAGCGGCGCCCACCAGACCTCCGATAATGAAACCAGCTAAAAATGAACCTAACTCACTGCTATTGTCTGACATTGTAAACTCCTTTCTTATTTTTTCCTTTGGCTAAAATTATGGTTTTTTTCGTACCAAACCTAACAACTCAAAAAGCTTCTGAAGCCCAGCGCTGTACTCATTTATCTTCATAATTGGTTCAGTTAGATTATCACTCAAAAATTGGGTAGTACCACGAAAAGTACTGATCGTTTCGTTGGACGATTCCAAAATTGGCTTGATTTCATTCTGCAATAGATTGGTCAAGCGAGCCATTTGGATCATTAATATGACCAAAACGACACCAACGAGTAACGATTCCAACGCCATGATGATAATGAACACATCCCGGATTCGTGCTACTTGCTCTGCATCTGTGCTGGGGCTGAGTAAATATAACAGAGAGGCTATCAATACTGCCATAACTAAAACAACACCGATGGATATAAAAATCACGATACGGCGCTGCTGTTTCAATTCCTGCTTTGTTAAATCTGTTTCTGTAGGAGCAGTTGAGTTATTGGCTGGAAGCGATGTATTATCCATTAAGTAAATTATACCATAGACAAGATTAATATAACTTGACTTTACTATGTGGAAGAGTATAATTTATGTAGTAATCGGCTATATCTAGGGTGATTTATGTATGAAATAGACAAATACGATCTAGAAATTGTTAAATTATTGATGAAAGATGGACGGAAGAGCGCCTCGGAGCTAGCCAGGGAGATTGGAGGCTTATCGGAGCGGGCTATTCGTTATCGGATCAATCGGATGGTGAAAGATGGCATGATCAAAATTGGTGCAATCGTAAATCCTAAAGCATTCGGGTTTGATGTCATTGCTGATGTATGGGTGGAAGTCGAGAGCAGCTTTATACAAGATGTGGCTAAGAAACTCGTTAAATTTGAATGTGTAAGTTATGTGGCTACATCGATCGGTGAAAAAGATGTTAGCGTTCAAATTTACGCCAAGGATAACAGCGAAGTGTATCATTTTGTTACGGAGGTTATTGGACGACTACCGGGGGTAAGAAAAACGGTGACATCGATCGTGCCGATCGTTTTGAAAGATGTATACAATTGGACCATTCCATCAAATCTAATTTCAAAGTGATTTCCAGCTAAAGTAAGGAAAATTCAATGAAAAACATATTTACTAAGAGCCAAGCCCTTCAACAAAGGGCTCAATCTGTCATTCCATTAGGTGTGAACTCAAATTTTCGTTATTGGGGAGATGGAATTACACCATACGCCAAGAGAGCAAAAGGTGCGATGCTATGGGATGTAGATGGGAATCAATATATCGACTATCGATTAGCCTTTGGCCCCATTATCCTGGGGCATGCTTATGATGCAGTGGACCAAAAGGTACATGCAGAAATTGACACAGGCGTATTATTCGCGATGACCAGTGAATTAGAAATATTAGTTGCTGAAATGATCGTGGAGATGTGCCCAGCTGTAGAAATGGTCCGAACAGCCTGCTCAGGTACAGAAGCAACGATGCATGCAATCCGGGTGGCAAGGGCATTTTCTGGGCGCGACAAGATTATAAAATTTGAGGGGATGTACCATGGATTTCATGATCATACCCTTTTTTCTACCTACTCGCCAATTGAAGCCTATGGAAATATCAACAACCCTATTCCAACCCCTTCTACATCGGGTATACCGCGAGTGATGAACGGCTTGGTCTATACCCTGCCATTTAATAACTTTGATGTTCTGGAGAAAACCCTCAGAAGCGTGGGGCATGATGTAGCGGCGTTAATCGCTGAACCTTGCATGGGTAACTGCGCGGCGATCCTACCTGAACCTGGCTTCCTTGATTTCATCCGTGAGAAGTGTGATGAATATGGGATCGTTTTTATCCTGGATGAAGTTAAGACGGGCTTTCGTATCGCCAGGGGTGGTGCACAGGAATTTTACGGCATCAAGCCTGACCTGGCTACTTATGCGAAATCATTAGGGAACGGTTACCCGATTGCTGCATTCGGTGGGAAAAAAGAAATCATGAGCATCATCGGTCATGGTGTGGCGCAAGGTGGTACGTTCAATAATAATAAGCCTGGAATAGCGGCTGCATATGCGACTCTTGTTGAGTTAAATTCACACCCAATTCTCGAGACGATTGCGCAACGTGGGCAGCGTTTGATGGATGGGATCATGGGAATTTTCTCCCGGGCGGGAATTCCTGCTTGTATCAATGGATATCCGGCGATGTTCTCATTTTCCGTGGGAAAGGAAAAGGTAACCGGGCAGCGCGATTGGAACGATACTGAGCGCGAATACTACCTGTCATTAATCGAAGCCTTGATCGAACGCGGGGTGATGCCTGATCATGACCCACGGGAACCGTGGTTCTTGTGTTACTCACATTCAGAAGAAGATATCGACCGAACATTGGAAGCATTTGATGACTGCGTCAAAACTGTGAAGAGAGGCTAAATCTATGGAAGGAAAAGAGATCGTTTGGCAAAATAAGGAATTCACATTCTATTCCTGGTCTATTCAAGCGGCAGTAAACCCGATACCGATGGTGAAGGCTGAAAGGATATATTTTTGGGATGCTGATGGAAAGCGATATATCGATTTTTCGTCGCAGTTGATGAACCTGAATATTGGTCACCAACATCCCAAAGTAATTCAGGCCATCCAAGAACAAGCTGCCAGGCTTTGTTATGCCCATCCTGGCATGGCAACGGAACCGCGTGGGCTGGCAGGAAAGAAGATCGCTGAGATTACACCTGGAGATCTGAAGAAAACCTTCTTCTGTTTGGGCGGGGCGGAAGCCAATGAAAATGCGATTAAGATGGCGCGGATGTACACCGGACGGCATAAGATTTTAGCACGTTATCGCTCTTATCATGGCGCTACTCATGGGGCGATTGCCCTGACCGGAGATTATCGCCGACTGCCGGTTGAGCCGGCGATGCCAGGCGTAGTGCATTTCTTAGATCCATATTGCTATCGCTGTCCATTCGGTTGGACACGTGACACATGTCATCGTGAATGCATTTCGCATGTAGAAGAAGTGATCAAGTATGAAGGAACAGACAGGATCGCTGCAATTATTATGGAAGGCGTCACAGGATCGAATGGTTTGATCGTGCCCCCAGATGATTATTGGCCGCGTGTAAGGCAGATCTGTGATCAATATGGCATTCTTTTAATTTCCGATGAGGTCATGAGCGGATGGGGGAGAACAGGAAAATGGTTTGCCGTAGATCATTGGAACGTGGTCCCGGATATGATCACCACTGCAAAGGGGCTGACAGCAGGATATGTACCCTTGGGGGCAGTTATCGTAACTGAAAAGATCGCTCAGTATTTTGAAGAAAAGATGCTTTGGTGTGGATTAACATACAGTGGTCATCCTTTAGCCTGTGCAGCCGCGGTGGCTACGATGGCAGTTTATGAAGAAGATAAACTGATCGAAAATGCTTCCAGCCTTGGTAAGTATTTGGCAGAGTGTTTGGAAGAGATAAAAGCCAGGCATCCTTCCGTAGGCGATGCGCGATATATCGGCCTATTTTCTGCGCTTGAGCTCGTTAAAAATCGAGACACGAAAGAGCCAATGACGGACCTGGCTTCGTTTGGCAAATATTTAAGGGATAAAGGGTTATTTACGTTCATCTTTCAGAATGTCGTTTTTATCGTCCCTCCACTATGTATCAGCCGAAGCGAGCTGGATGAAGGATTGATTATCATCGAAAATGCGTTGACAGCAACTTGTGACCAGGCTGTCCTTTAAAAAATAATTTTGAATGATGAAAGGATAAATATGACACTAGAAGGAAAGTTATTAAACTTCATCGATGGCGAATGGCGCTTTTCCAGGACAGAGCAGTTCCTGAGTGTTGTGAATCCAGCCACGTCGAAAGAGTTGGCTTTAGTTCCCTTGTCACCAAAGGAAGAGGTAGACGAGGCGGTGCTAGCAGCCCAGGCTGCCCTCGACGGATGGAGGCGAACACCCGCAACTGAAAGAATCCAATATTTGTTTAAACTAAAATATTTACTAGAAGAAAATATTGACGAGCTGTCGCGCACAATCACCCTGGAGTGTGGAAAAACCTTGGAAGAGGCGCGCGCCGAAATGAGAAGATCGATTGAAAATGTAGAGGTGGCGATTGGGATTCCGATCATGATGCAGGGCTACAACTCAGAGGACATTGCATCTGGTATTGATGAAATGATGATCCGGCAGCCTGTGGGGGTGTGTGCAGCGATCTGTCCTTTTAATTTTCCCGGCATGATTCCATTCTGGTTTATGCCCTATGCCCTGGCTTGTGGTAATACATATATTGTCAAACCCTCCGAGAGAGTCCCTATTACCATGCAAAAAATTTTTCGCCTGGTGGAACAAGTTGGTTTTCCAAAGGGTGTATTGAGCCTGGTGAATGGTGCGAAAAATACTGTGGATGCGTTATTAGATCACCCGATGGTCCGTGCGCTCAGTTTTGTGGGTTCAACTCCGGTAGCCAGGTACATTTACAGCCGGTCTGCAGCGAATGGAAAACGTGCGCAATGCCAGGGAGGCGCCAAGAACCCGGTCATCATCTTACCGGATGCAGATATTGAGATGACGACTCGCATCGTGGCGGACAGCGCGTTTGGCTGTGCTGGACAGCGCTGCCTGGCTGCATCGATAGCGATAACAGTGGGGGAGGCGCGGCATACTTTCGGGGAGGCGATCTGCGACGCAGCAGCTAATCGGAGGGTTGGATATGGCTTGGATACGAACGTACAGATGGGGCCTGTGATTACGGCAGCAAGCCAGGAGCGAATCGCGAATTTGATAGGGAAAGGCGTTGCGGATGGAGCTGCAATCCCTGTGGATGGTCGAGACACCAGGATCAACGGATATGAGAATGGTTATTTTGTGAAACCGACGATCCTGCAGGACGTTCCCTTTGGCAGCCAGGCTTTGAAAACGGAAATATTTGGACCGGTGTTGAGCCTGTTGCACGTGAATTCCATCGATGAGGCGATTGCCCTGGTGAATGGGGGTGAGTATGGGAATATGGCGTGCCTGTTCACCAGCAATGGTGCAGCAGCGCGCAAATTCCGTTATGAAGCTAATGTTGGAAATGTAGGGATTAATGTCGGCATCGCTGCTCCGATGGCTTTCTTCCCGTTCAGTGGTTGGAAGGAGAGTTTCTTTGGAGATATGCACGGTCAGGGGTGGGATGCGGTGGAGTTCTTTACCCAGAAAAAGGTTGTGGTTGAGCGGTGGCCGAAAGATTGGAGTTGAAAGTTTTAGGTCGTTGCAAGCCCAGTGAAGTCAGGAATCCCGGGCTTGTTCTTAACCAACCCTTCAATTTGGAGGGATTATTCAATCGAAGGAGAATGGCGTATGGATCTTGAAGGTTATCCCTATGTTTGGCTCATTGTCACATTCATCATTGGATTTTTCCTCGTGCGAATGGGTGTCGGCATCTGGGCTTCCCGCAAAGTTACAAATGCAGCGGATTACATCGTTGCCGGCCGCAGGTTGCCGGTCTACATCGTCGCTGCTTCGGTCATGGCGACCTGGTTTGCCGCCGAGACCCTAATGGGCGCGTCTTCGACTGGTTACCAATACGGATTTCAAGGTGTCATCTTCGATCCGTTTGGGGCGGCGTTGTGCCTTTTCATTTCTGCCTTTTTCTTCACCCGCTTGATGCGCCGCGCCCGCTACCTGACCGTCGTCGATTTTTTTGAGCGGCGTTTTGGAAAATCCATGACCGTTCTGGCTTCCCTCTGTCAATTGATGACTTACTTCGTCTGGACCGGTGCGCAAATGGTCGCCGCAGGTACGATCGTGAATGCATTGTTCCCCTCGGTGCCGATCCAAGTGGGCATGATCCTGGTGGCCGTCTGGGTAACAGGTTACACCATGTTGGGAGGAATGCTGGCAGACACCTTGCTCGATTTCATCCAAATGTTCTTCACCGCCGGCGGGATCACGATGATCTTCCTTTCTGTGCTCAACCAGATTGGCGGTTGGGATGCAATGACAAATATCACCTCCACCCTGTATAACCCAAGGCCATTCACCCTACTCCCGGATATGCAAGGAGAGGCCGGCTACCTGGGCTACTTTGGCGCAAACGGCTGGATGTACTGGGCTGCGGCCTGGATGGCGATCGGTCTAGGCTCGGTCCCGACCCAGGACCTGTTCCAACGCTCGATGTCTGCCCGTAATGAATCTACGGCCGTGTGGGGAACCTATTTCGCAGGTGCTTTGTATTTATTCTTCGGGATCATGTCGCCGTTGATCGGCATCATGATGTTCCAGCTCAATCCTGCTCTCGAAAATCCCGATGGCGTCCTGGTCCACGCTGCTTTGATCTACGTGCCGCCGGTATTAACAGCTCTTTTCATGGCATCCCTTGCTTCGGCGTTGATGAGTACCTCCGACAGCTCCCTGTTGGCAGGGGCTTCGGTTGTTACGCAGAACCTGTTCCCGCTCTTTGGCAAGAAATTGGATTCAAAGGGCGAGGTCAAATGGACGCGTATCATGGTCGGAATCAATGGTTTTCTTGGGATTGTGATCGCTGTCTCGGCCGCTGTGATCTATGAACTTGGCGTTGTGGCATGGACTCTCCTCCTGGTGGGATTGTTTGTGCCCTTCGCCTTTGGAATGTATTGGAAAAAAGCCAATCGTTTTGGGGCTGTTGCAGCGGTGGTTGGAGGATTTGTGAGCTGGGGCATCTTTACATGGATGGCCTATAACACGGGACTCGGCGGTGATGCCACCATGGTTGTCTGCGAGGGAGATGTGGATTGTGCCTTCTGGGATGCAGTCTATATTGCCTCCTTCGTGGCTTTCTTGGTCTCCCTGGTTTCCATGGTGGTTTTTTCACTGGCCACCCAGAAAAGGGATGCGCCCATGCCAATTACCGACGTGGAGGGTAATGCGATGGACACCAACCCCTTCCACCATCTTGGAATAACCCCTATCCGAGATGCACTTCGTAAACTTCGACCGGAAGAGTATGATGGATACAAAGGGGATCAAAAAACCCAATCTGGTGATTAACAATTATCCTTCTTTCAATGCGGCAAAATAAGGAGACTGAAATGTCTAACTCGTTGAATGATGCTTTGGATTATTCCAAAAAGTGGATGGAAATCATCCACATGAGCCAGGTACCGGAGACGTTGGGTAAACAAATTATTGAAGAATCGATGACCAACTTTGCCGAGTATTTTAATAAAGGTTGGCTAGATTATCGTAAATCAGTTACAGAAGCGGGTGATTGGGCTGCTACTGAATGGACTGGGAGCGGCGCCATCTTCAAAGATGTACTGGGTAGAGAATATATCGACTGCCTGGGTGGTTACGGTATGATGGATCATGGTTGGAGTCACCCAGATATTGTCGATAATGTGCGTGCCCAATTGATGCGAACCCCCATGCCTTCACAGGAGCTGATCGATCCGCTTCGCGAGGAGTCTTAGCCCACTTGATGGCTGATATTACTCCAGGAGACATTAAATACAGTTTCTTCTGCGCCAGTGGGACCGAAGCCATTGAAGGTGCCATTAAATTGGCGAAAATGTATACCAAGAAAACAGGCTTTATTGTGGCAGTTAAGGCATTCCATGGGAAAACAATGGGATCTTTAAGCATGATGGGTAAAGCTGATTACCGCCAACCCCCTGGGATGTTATATGGTGGGCCTGTGTATCATGTGCCTTTTGGGGATGCGGATGCTGTTGAACAGCAGCTAGATATTTGTAAGAAGGTTGGCATTGACATTGCTGCCTGTTTATTTGAACCCATTCAGGGTGAAGCAGGTGGGATTGTACCGCCTGATGATTTTTGGCCCCGCATACGCGAGCTAACCCGCCAATATGGAGTCCTGTTAATCGCGGATGAGGTGCAGACTGGTTTAGGCAGGACAGGCAAGTTGTGGGGGGTTGATCATTGGGATGTAGTTCCTGATATTCTTGCGAGTGCCAAATCCTTGGGTGGTGGTGTGATGCCGATCAGTGCTTTCTGTTCTAACGAAGAGATCTGGCAGTGCATGATGTATCCTAACCCATTTATTCATACTACGACAACAGGGGGTGGTGCACTGGCTTGTTCAGCGGCAATCGCTGCCATCCACGTCACGATACGCGACCGCCTCTGGGAACAGGCTGCCGCCAAAGGAGAGTACCTCATCCCGAAATTGGAGGCTTTGGCAAAACAATATCCTCAAATTTATCACAGCATTACCGGCAAAGGGCTGTTGATCGGGCAGCATATCCATGATCCTGAAGTCGGGTATAAGCTTGCGGCAGGCTTGTTCAAACGCGGTGTCTTGGTGGCAGGCACATTGACCAGTGCTCATACCATTCGGATCGAGCCTCCATTGGTTATCACTTACCAGGAAATTGATGAAGTATTAAACCGCCTGGAGGACACTTTAAGGGAAGTTGCGAAAAGTCTTTAAAGAAAAAGTTAATCTCACTGTGAAAATGGAGGATTACACATGAAAGTATTGTTAGTAGGAACCGGTGGTGTGGGGGAGGCGATTGCGGTTATTGCTAAATCGCAACCGTGGATTGAAACCTTGATTTTGGCTGATTACAATAAGGAGAGAGTCCAAGAGGTGCAGAAAAAACTGGGGGATGTAAAACGATTTCCAGGAGAATGGGTTGATGCCAACCAGCAAAAGCTGATTGAGGAACTTGCCAAGAAATATTCGGTTGATCTGATCATGAATGCTTGCGACCCATCGTTCAACGTGCCTATTTTTGATGCGGCTTACAATGTTGGGTGTCATTACATGGATATGGCAATGACCCTTTCAGAACCTCATCCTGAAGATCCGTATCATAAGCCTGGGGTGAAATTGGGCGATTACCAATTCGAGCGGGCTCACTTGTGGGAGAAGAAAGGCTTGCTTGCCCTGTTGGGATTGGGGGTCGAGCCTGGGATGGCGGATGTTTTTGCACGTTATGCACAGGATCATCTTTTCGATGAGATCGAGGAGATAGGGGTCCGGGATGGCGCAAACCTGGAGGTAAGGGGCTATGAATTTGCACCAAACTTTTCGATCTGGACAACGATCGAAGAGTGCTTGAACCCCCCCGTGATATGGGAAAAAGATAAAGGCTGGTTTACTACAGAACCATTTTCGGAGCCGGAGGATTTTCGAGTTCCCAGAGGGGATTGGAAAGATTGAATGCGTGAATGTTGAGCACGAGGAGGTACTGCTTGTACCGCGCTGGATAAAGTGCCAGCGCGTAACGTTCAAGTATGCACTAGGCGACCAGTTTATCGGTGTTTTGAAAACTCTCCACATGCTTGGTCTGGATAATAAAGAGCCAATCAAGGTGAAAGATGTGATGGTCGCTCCGCGAGATGTCGTAGCAGCCTGTTTACCTGACCCGGCACATCTAGGCGATAGAATGTTCGGGAAGACATCTGCGGGCACCTGGGTGAAAGGTACCAAGGATGGCAAGCCGCGGCAGGTATATATCTACCAGGTGGCGGACAATGAAGATTGCATGAAGCGCCTGGGCTGCCAGGCGGTTGTTGCTCAAACTGCATTCAATGCAGTCATCGGTTGGGATCTCATTGAACATGGTGTTTGGAAAGGAGCAGGCGTATTTGGACCAGAAGCATTTGACCCGGTACCTTTCATGTCAAAAATGGCAGACTATGGATTTCCCTATGGAATAAAGGAGATGTAGAAATGGAAGAGTATCAATATGCTGGTTTGATCATCGGCGGGATCGTTGTGATCCTGATCGTTCGGTTGATCATCGGAATCTGGGCGTCAAGAAAAGTGGAGAACAATGTAGATTATGTGCTTGCAGGCAGGCGGCTGCCTTTATGGATGGCTGCTCCATCAATTATGGCAACCTGGTTTGCTGCAGAGACATTGATGGGCTCTAGTTCAGAAGCTTATCAATATGGATTTCAGGGGGTCGTATTTGATCCTTTTGGCGCTACAATGTGCCTTGTGATCGCAGGAATTTTCGTTGTCCGCCTGGCACGCCGTGCCCAATATATTACGATCATGGATTTCTTTGAACATCGTTATGGGAAATTGATGTCGGTGGCCGGAACGGTGACCCAAATCATTACCTATTTTGGATGGACAGCCGCACAAATCGTAGCTGGTGGTGCAATTCTGCAAGTACTGTTGGGTTGGCCGATCCAAAGTGGCATGATCCTGGTGGCAGGAGTAGTGACTTTCTACACCTTGTTGGGGGGTCTGTGGGCTGATACTGCGCTAGATTTTGTTCAGATGTTCTTAACCTGTTTTGGGCTGATCATGATCATGGCTGGAATCATCAGCAGCGTGGGCGGCTTAAGAGAGCTATTTGGGCTAACGGGTGCACAATATACTACCAATACCTTTGCCATTTGGCCGACAAGTGAAGATGGGTACTACGGTTATTTTGGGCACTATGGATGGTTCTATTACATTGCAGCCTGGCTTGCATTGGGCTTAGGTGCTATCCCGGCGCAAGACTATCTGCAGCGCACTTCCGCGGCGAAGAACGAATCGATCGCTGTAAAATCGACGTTCGTAGCTGCTGCTTTGTACCTGTCATTCGGAGTTATTTCTCCATTGATTGGTGTAGCGGCCTATGGCGCTTTAGGACCCGAATTAGAAGCTCAAGAAACGGAATTTGTTTTGGTTTCAATGGCAATCAAATTCCTCCCGCCCTTATTGACGGCTGTATTTGTTGCCGCCCTGGCTTCGGCGTTAATGAGCACATCCGATAGCTCGATGCTGGCTGGAGCCACGATGTTCACCCAAAACATTGTTAAGGTATTCAAGAGCGACCTAACGGATAAAGCCGAGTTGAGAATCACTCGTATTGCCCTGATTGTTAGCGGCATATTGAGTTTAGTGATCGCAATGTTTGCAACGACGATTTATAAACTTGCAGTATTGGCAAATACTTCCATTTTGGTAGGTATGGCTGCACCTTACCTAATTGGAATGTATTGGAAAAAGGCGAACCACATCGGCGCGATATCTTCGTTCTTGGGTGGCGTCTTATCTTGGGTAATTCTTGGGTTTTACTTTTACAATTCTTATATACTTCCAGTGGTATATGAGGGTGAAGCGATGGATGATGCGGTTTGGGATGCAATCTATATTTCTTCAGCCCCTGCATTTTTCATCTCGGTGATCGCATTATTTGTTGGATCATTGCTGACTCAAAAAATTGATCCACCGAAAGTACTTACGGATATTTATAATAAGCCAGTAAATACAAAGAACATCTTTGCATGGAGTAAATCGGAACCGGAAGAAGAAGCAGCAGATTAGACCTAACAATATTTGAAGTAATTTAGGAGGTTTCTATGCCGTACGGATATAACGGAAAAATACTGCATTTAAATTTAAATACTGGCGAATTAGTCCCTGAAGAGCCCCCAGAATCTTTTTACCGCAAGTATATGGGTGGAAGTGCCATGGGGTTGTACTATATCTTACAAGGGATGCCAGCAGGAGTTGATCCTTTGTCTCCAGAGAACATATTGACGCTCATGTTGAGTGTTACTACGGGGGCTTCCATCTCGGGTCAAAGCCGGATCAATGCCAACGCGAAATCTCCCCTCACTGGGGCAATTGGCGACTCGCAAGCAGGAGGTTTCTTCCCCGCCGAGATGAAATTCGCGGGGTTTGATGGACTGGTGATCAAAGGTCGATCACCAAAACCTGTTTACCTCTCAATCGTCAACGGAGAGGCCAAGCTGCACGATGCCAGTCATTTGATGGGCAAAGTCACTGGAGAGGTCGAAGGAATTCTGAAGCAGGAAGTGGGGGATCCAAAAGCAGAGGTGATCCAATGTGGGCCAGCAGCAGAGAGAGGCGTGTTGTTCTCTAGCCTGGTCAATATGGCGAGCCGGAATAATGGCCGGACCGGGATGGGACTGGTGATGGCATCGAAAAACCTTAAAGCAGTCGTCGTACGCGGGAAGCAAAAGCCAGAATTAGCTGATCCGGCTGCATTAACGGCTCTAAACCGAGAAGGTCCAAAAGAAATGCCGAAAAACCCAGATATGGACGGGCTAGGAAAATTTGGTACAGCAACTGTTGTGACGTATCAAGATACCATTGGTTCTTTACCCACCCGGAATTATTCAGAGGGCCAATTCGAAGATGCTGAAAAGATCAGCGGCGAGGTGATGTACGATACAGTATTAAAGGAGCGAGACACCTGCTATGCCTGTGTTGTTCGCTGTAAACGTGTTGTTGAGATCACAGAAGGACCCTATCAAGTTGATCCATTATACGGTGGGCCAGAATACGAAACCCTTGCTACCTTTGGCTCTTACTGTGGGATCAATGACCTGGCAGCAGTTTCTCTGGCGAATCAGATCTGCAACATGCAGGGCGTCGATACAATTGCCTGTGGTGCAACGATCGCTTTTGCGATGGAATGTTTTGAGAAGGGGATCATAGGATTTGAGCAAACAGGTGGCATTGATTTAAAATTTGGGAATCAAGAAGCAATGCTGGCAGTACTGGATCAGATTGTAAATAATCAAGGTCCATTAGGGACAATTCTCTCCCAGGGTTCTGCCCGGGCAGCAAAAGTTTGGGGACCAAAAGCCGAGGAATGCCTGATCACCGTAAAAAACAATGAAGCACCAGCGCATATGCCTCAGGCGAAAAAATCATTGGCGGTGATTTATGCTGTGAACCCATTCGGCGCTGACCACCAATCTAGCGAACACGATCCATTTTATGAAGGTGAGCCGTCCAAATTGAACCTGGACCGGCTGATGGAATTAGACTTAAAAGATCCAACTGCTCCCGGCAGCTTGGGCCCTGAAAAAGTCCGATATGCAGCTTATACACAGATCTGTTACAGCTTGTTGGACACCCTAGAATTATGCCAGTTCGTTTGGGGACCATCTTGGGAGCTATATGGACCCTCTGATATAGTCAAGTTGGTCAATGCAGTAACTGGCTGGCGAGTGAGCCTGTATGAGCTGATGAAGGTTGGGGAGCGGAGGCTGAATCTGCTGCGTCTCTTCAATGCACGTGAAGGAATGGATCGGAAACAGGATATCTTACCGAAGAAATTCTTCCTGCCCTTGATAGGCACAGGGCCTACAGCCGGTACAGCGATCGACCCCAAGGAATTTGAGGAGGCTTTGGATTTGTATTACCAGATCATGGGATGGTCCACAGATGGTAATCCTACACGGGCAAAACTCATCGATCTAGGTATCGAATGGGCAGTTGAAGAATTAGCTGCCTGAAGTGTTATACTTTCAATAAAATTTTGATCGATCTCTCGTTGATCTCAATTGCCAACGGGAGATCATGGAGTCTATACGATGTCGAATTTAGAAGATGCAGTTCCTTATATCTCGCCTATCTGGACGCGTTATACACCTATCCTGGCTGAAAGAGCAGAGGGTTGTTATATATACGATCAGAACGGTAAGGCTTTTATGGATTTCACCTGCGGTATTGGAGTTACCAATACGGGGCACTGCCATCCGAAAGTGGTGGCTGCGATACGGGACCAGGCTGGATTATTAATCCATGGGCAGGTCAATATCGTCATGCACAAACCGCTTCTGGCGATGATCAACGAGTTAAGGACAATTGTTCCTGCTTCCATTGATGGGTTTTTCTTCAGCAACTCTGGCGCTGAAGCGGTTGAGGGGGCTATGAAGCTTGCTCGCCAGGCGACCGGGAGGCCGAACATCATCGTTTTTCAGGGGAGCTTTCATGGACGCACTGTGGGCACCATGTCATTGACAACTTCTAAAACAATTTACCGGGTGGGTTACCAGCCACTAATGCCGGGGGTTATCGTTGCTCCCTATCCCTATGCCTATCGTTATGGATGGGGAGATGAGCAAACCAGTCAGTGGTGTATCGAGGAGCTGGAGCTATTACTGCTAACCCAAACTGCTCCGCAAGAGACAGCCGCAATTCTGATCGAACCAGTCCTCGGGGAAGGCGGTTACGTAGTTCCACCGGTGAGTTTTATGAACAAAGTAAGAGAGATTTGTGACCAACATGGTATTTTGCTCATTGCAGATGAAATTCAATCGGGATTTGGACGCACAGGACGCTGGTTCGCTTTTGAGCATTTTGGAATTGTTCCTGATATTATGACGGTAGCCAAAGGATTGGCATCTGGCATGCCGTTGTCCGGGGTATTTAGCAAGATGGAGCTTATGAAAAAATGGATCCCTGGATCGCATGGGGGCACTTTTGGAGGAAACGCGGTTTCGGCTGCGGCAGCAGCAGCAACGATAAAAGCAATGAAAGAAGAAGACATGCCCGGGAACGCGCAAAGGCGCGGAGTGCAGCTTCTGACGGGCTTGAGGCACTTGCAGGAAGAGTTTCCAGTAATCGGAGACGTACGCGGGGTGGGATTGATGATTGGTGCTGAGTTTCGGGATACCAAAGGAAGAAAACCAGATAAAACGACCACAAAAGCAGTTGTGCATGCTTGCCAGGATCGAAATTTGTTATTACTCACTTGCGGGCCATGGGATAATACAATCCGGTGGATCCCTCCATTAATTGTCACGGAAGAGCAAATTAATCAAGCTTTGTCTATTTTCCGGGAGTCGTTGATGGAAGTTCTGGGTTAATTTGGGTAAAGGAGGCAACCTATGCAAGTTTGGCGCGTAAATGTTCGTACACAAACATTAGATCAATCGCCTGTCCCGCCAACCTGGGACCATCTGGGGGGAAGAGGCTTATTGGCACGCATTATGGTGGAAGAGGTGCCAGGGACTTGCGAACCTTTGGGGCGATATAACAAGCTCATTTTCGCGCCTGGCTTGCTGGTCGGGCATATGCTGTCGAGCTGTGACCGAATATCCGTTGGCGGGAAGAGCCCTCTGACTGGCGGCGTTAAGGAGGCGAATGCAGGTGGGACTACGGGCATGCAGCTGGCTTGCCTGGGAATTAAAGCATTGGTCTTGGAAGACCAGCCAGAAAAGCCAGGGTGGAGCCTTTTATACTTATCAAAGGATGGTATCCAATTCCTTCCTGCAGATGAATTGATCGGTTTGGGTGTGTATGAGACAGCAGAAAGGCTACTGAAGCGTTTTGGAGGAAAAGTGGCAATTGCCCTGATAGGGCCTTCAGGTGAACAGCGCCTGTCTGCGGCTGGAATTCAGAATCTTGATAAAGACCGTGCCCCCTCGCGGATAGCTGCCCGAGGCGGCTTGGGTGCGGTGATGGGCTCCAAGGGCTTAAAAGCCATTATTATGGATGCTTCTGGAACAGAGAAGCCACCCATTGCTGACCGAGAGGGATTTCGACAGGCGCAAAAAGCTTTTACGAAAGCATTGATGGACGCTCCTCAGACGAAAGTTTACGCTGAATATGGGACTGCTGCAATGACGCGCATGTCCAATGGATTTGGAGCCCTACCTACTAGAAATTTTTCAAGTGGTCAATTCGAAGGCGCAGAACAGATTAGTGGTGAATATATGCGGCAAGTGATCTTGGAGCGAGCTGGGGAAGGTGAACCTACCCACGCTTGTATGCCGGGCTGCACAATCCGATGTTCCAATACCTTTGCTGATGAAAAAGGAAAATCCATCGTATCTCCGCTGGAATATGAGACAATCGGTTTGATGGGCTCAAACCTCGGCATAGACAGCCTTGACATGGTTGCCAGGTTGAATTGGGAGGTAAACGATCAGGGTCTGGATTCAATTGAAATTGGAGCCGCCCTGGGTGTTGCCGTAGAAGCTGGACTTATGAATTTCGGCGATGGCGACAGAGCACAGGAATTATTAGCAGAAATTCGAAGGAATACGCCTCTGGGCAGGATTCTAGGGAATGGTGCTGCGACAACCGGAAAAGTATTCGGAGTTTTACGAGTTCCAGCCGTTAAAGGGCAGGCCATGTCTGCCTATGAACCCAGGGCAATTAAGGGAACCGGGGTAACCTTCGCCACATCTCCACAGGGGGCTGACCATACCTCAGGACTTACCATACGCGCAAAAATTAACCATCTAGATCCCAACGGACAAGCAGACTTATCTCGGGGGGTGCAAATAAATATGGCTGGTTATGATACGCTGGGAGCATGCATATTTGCGGGGTTTGGGTTTAGCGCGGCTCCTGAGGCAATCAGAGACTTGTTAAACGCGCGCTATGGATGGACTGTCGGTACAGATATTTTGCAAGTATTGGGTAAGGAATCCTTGAAACTCGAGCGCGAGTTCAACCGGTTGGCTGGTTTTACTAAAGCGGATGATCGCTTGCCAGAATATATGACCAAAGAACCCTTGCCTCCATATAATCCTGTATTTGATGTGCCTGAAGATGATCTGGATGGGGTTTTTAACTGGTGAAGGTTATCGCCCATTTGCATACAACCTTACAAAAAGAGACACCGGAGGGTTTCATCCGGGTTTTATCCGCGGAGCTAAGTTCGGAGGCGAGAGTTTTTGATCTAATAAATCAATTGGACCTTGTTGTTGATGAGGAGAATACTTTATTTGTAATTCGGGGGCAAATCGTAGAAAAGGAGCAGAGGCTGTCTGAAGGGGATGAAGTTCACTTTATCCCAGCAATTTCGGGAGGCTGTATCTGCGACAAGCCCGAAAAATATACGCTATAATAACGGCCATGGATACCTCGAATCAAGCTCAGGTCAGACGACACCTAGAGGAGCTCCGAAAGCAAGTTCATTATCACAATTACCGTTATCATGTACTAGATGATCCGGTGATCAGTGATTATGAATATGATCTCCTAGTTCAAGAAATCAAGGAAATCGAGGGGAAAAATCCTGAATGGATTACTCCGGACTCGCCTACCCAAAGAGCAGGAGCAGCTCCTGCGGAGAAGTTTAGTAAGGTTCGCCATCCTTCATCGATTTTAAGCCTGGCCAGTGCGAATGATGATAACGGGGTAAGAGCATGGTATGAGCGAATCCTCAAACTCGACAATCGGGTTGCCGATGCAAATTATTTGGTTGAGCCTAAGATCGATGGCTTAACCGTGGTTTTACACTACCAGAATGGCTTATTCATTCAAGGGGCTACCCGAGGTGATGGTGAGATCGGTGAAGATATCACCTCCAATTTAAAGACAGTGCGGGTATTGCCTTTGCGGATACCGATCCATGCAGACGGTCCACCTCCTCCTGGCAATTTGGTTGTCAGAGGAGAAGCTTTCATAACCATTAAAGATTTTGAATCTTTGAACCTGCGTTTGCTTGAGGCGGGAGAAAAAACTTACTTAAATCCGCGAAATACTGCCGCAGGGGCTTTGCGTCAGCTTGATCCAAGCCTGACTGCATCGCGTCCCTTGACATTATTGGTTTATGCGATCATAGCCGCCGATATTGATCTTCCAAAGACTCAATCTGAGCGGTTGAGGTACCTGGATACATTCGGTTTCCCTATTCTGGAGTCGACGTTTTGCTCTGACCTGGATGCTGCAATTGCGGCTTGTGAAGAACTAAGACAAAGAAGGGATCAATTGCCTTTCGAGGCAGATGGTTCGGTGATCAAGATCAATGATTTGAGCTTGGCGGATAGCCTTGGATTTGTGGGTAAAGATCCCCGAGGCGCGTTAGCATTAAAATTCCCTGCCCGCGAAGTAACCACCCAATTATTAGATGTCCGCGTGAATGTCGGTCGGACTGGCGTACTGACTCCTTACGCAGTATTAGAGCCCGTCGAGATCGGTGGGGTGGTTGTTAAACAAGCCACCTTACATAATTTTGACTATATTGCAGAAAAGGATATCCGGGTGGGTGATCGAGTGGCGGTCAAGCGTGCAGGAGACGTCATCCCATACGTGATCGGCCCCATCGAACAAGCTCGCACTGGGAAAGAGTGGCCTTTTGTTCCCCCAGAAACATGCCCGGTTTGCGATCAGCCCGTAGAACATTTAGAAGGCGAGGTTGCCTGGTATTGTGTCAATGTCTCATGTCCTGCACAGCTGATCCGTCATTTAGAGCATTTTGTTTCGCGTGGAGCAATGGATATTGCGGGGTTAGGGATAAAAATTGTTGAGCAGCTTGTAGAAGCCAGGTTGGTTACGGACATGGCTGACTTGTTTCGGATTAAGAAGGATCAGCTGTTAGAGTTGGAGGGGTTCGCTGATAAGAAAGCAGATAATTTGATCGCTTCTATCGACGCGTCGAGAAATCAACCTCTGGCACGCCTGATCAATGCGCTTGGAATCCGGGGTGTGGGCGAAGTAATGGCTGGGGATTTAGCGCATCATTACAACGATTTAGATCTGTTATCGAAGGCGACTTTTGATGAGCTGCAGCAAATCGAAGGGATTGGTCCGAATATCGCTCAGGCGATTGTGGATTGGTTTGGTAAAGAACGCAACCGAGAAGTCCTCCAAAAATTATTTACTGCAGGTGTTTGGCCACGCGCTATCATAGAGGAGCCAAAGACTGAAGAAAACCAGCCTTTTGAAGGTCTTTCGTTTGTTGTTACCGGTACACTACCGGGTTTTACGCGCGAGGGTGTAAAAGAATTTATAGAAAAAATGGGTGGAAAGGTGATTGACTCAGTGAGTAAGACGACCAGTTACCTTGTGCTTGGGGAGAATCCCGGCTCGAAGTACGACAAGGCGCGAGAATTGAACATTCAGATCTTGGATGAAAACGGATTGAAAAAATTGGCTGCTGGTGGATAAACCTTTCTAACGCAGCTATTCTATGTTTTTCAGGAGTTATTATGGATCAGCAGAAAGCAGATGCAATTATGAGGCGTGTGGAAGCTATGACAGCCAGAGTCGCAACCACAAAGAAAGGTGATCTTTATTATTACAACCAGCCGATCAGTGAGATTTTGGGTGGAGCGAAGGTATTAGTGAATGGACGTGTCATGGGGATGTATGCTTCCTACAGTTATCTCGGCTTAGTCGGCCATCCGCGGATCAACGCAGCGGCGAAAAATGCGATTGACCGTTTTGGGACAGGCACGCATGGTGTTCGTTCTTTAGCAGGTTCGCTTGTCATCCATCGAGAGCTTGAAGAGACGATTGCGAATTTTAAAAGGGCTGAGGCTTCTGTCACTTTTACTTCCGGCTATGTAACTAACCTGTCCGTTGTCTCAACTCTGCTCGGTCGGGAAGATTATGTCATATCAGACAAATTAAACCATGCCAGTATCGTTGACGGGTGTATGATGTCTGGGGCAAAATTTTTGAGGTTCCGGCATAATGATATGGAATCCCTGGAAATTCGTTTAAAACAAATTCCTGAAGATGCAGCAAAACTCGTAATCGCAGATGCTGTATTTAGCATGGATGGTGATATTATCGATTTGCCCACCGTGGTTAAGTTATGCAAACAATATAATGCCTGGTTAATGGTCGATGAAGCTCATTCTGTTGGCGTGTTAGGAAAAACCGGTAGGGGAATTGAAGAGTATTATGGATTGGAAGGCAGCATCGATATCAAGATGGGAACGCTGAGTAAAACGATCCCTTCGGTAGGTGGGTATGTGGCTGGCAAAAAGGATGTGATTGAGTTCCTACGCCATGCGAGTAGAGGGTATATTTTCTCGGCAGCATTGCCGCCCGCTCAAGCTGCGGCAGCAAACGAGGCATTCAAAGTCATCTTGGATGAGCCCTGGCGGATTGAGAAGCTTGGGGCAAATAGCCAGCAGTTCATTAAGGGCATAAAGGAGCGTGGATTTGATACCTTGCTGACGGAGACAGCCATTGTGCCTGTGCTGTGCGGTCAAGATGAAGTGGCTTATAAAATGACGCAGCATTGCCAGAAAGCTGGATTTTTTGTACTGCCGGTTGTTTCTCCGGCTGTTCCGGTGGGACTCGCCCGTTTGCGTGCCACAGTGACTGCGTCGCACGAGCCTGAAGATATCGAGTTGGCAATGGATGTGATTGGGAAAGCTGGTAGGGAGAACGGTTTAATTCCGTCGTAGACCTTTGGCTGAGCTTGTTTTAAAACCGGGAAGAGAAAGATCAGTGCTTCGCCGGCATCCGTGGATTTTTTCAGGAGCGGTGCAGACGATGCGTGGATCTATTCAGCCGGGAGAGACACTGACGATTCTGGGCAGCCAAGGTGAATTCTTGGCCAGGGCGGCTTTTAATCCTGATTCTAAAATTACTGCCAGGATTTGGACCTGGGAACCGTCAGAAGAGGTAACACCAGATTTCCTCTTCCGGATTTTAGAGCGTTCGATCCAAAGCAGAGAACAACTTTTTCCTGATTTGGAGCAAAACAGCGCATTGAGGCTTGTCCACGGCGAATCTGATGGGCTACCCGGGTTGATTGTCGATCGATACGCGAATGTGCTGGTGGTCCAGATCCTTGCAGCTGGGGCAGAATACTGGCGCGAAACCTTGTTGGATCATCTGGAGGCATTAACTGGAATTTCTCAAATTTATGAAAGATCTGATGTCGATGTACGGCGATTGGAAGGCCTGCCAGAAAAGATCGGAAAAGCACGCGGCAGCGAACCAGCTGAGCGTGTCTTGATCACTGAGAATAGCTTACATTTCTCTGTCGATATTCGCACGGGGCACAAGACAGGTTTTTATCTTGATCAACGGATCAACCGCCGGAGAGTACGGGACCTGGCTGAGGGGAAGGATGTCTTAGATTGTTTCTGTTACACAGGTGGGTTTAGTATCAACGCAAGCGCCGGTGGAGCCAGGTCGGTGATGTCTGTCGACTCATCGGCACAGGCTTTAATTGAGGCGAGAGAAAATTTATCTTTGAATCAGCCATCCTGTACCGAGAACATCTCCTGGTTAGAAGGGGATGTATTTAAAGTTTTACGGGAATTGAGGGATCGAAACGCCAATTTTGATATGATTATTCTCGATCCACCAAAATTCGCTCCAACCGCTTCACAAGTAGAAAAAGCAGCCAGAGGCTATAAAGATATCAATCTCTTGGGTTTCAAGCTGCTACGCCCGGGTGGCTTGCTGGTTACATTTTCTTGTTCAGGCGGCGTGAGTGAGGATTTGTTTCAAAAAATCGTCGCGGGGGCGGCACTGGATGCTGGCGTGCAAGCCCAAATTCTGGAACGGTTCAGTCAAAGCTCAGACCATCCGGTGGCATTGAATTTCCCTGAGGGGGCTTATCTAAAGGGTTTGGTAATCAGGGTATCTTGAGATTCGTCAAGATCAATAAGCCTGTGCAGGGGCTTATTCACTGAGAAAAACTTGCCTGTAATGTAAGCCACTTTCCTCCCTCGATTCAATCTTCTTTCATAAAGCAAATAGATACGTCAGATCTCCTACATTTGTCAAAGTTGAGCCTGGTTTTAACAAGTCATTTAAAGAGTTGAAGAAATGATAAGAATCATTGCGATTCAGAAATTCACGCGGATTAAACCCAAGGCGAAAGGCTCTCCCAAGTGTCTCTCCTGAGACGACTGCCCCAGCAGCATCTGTTGGGCCGTCCCCTCCATCTGTGGCCAGTGTAATTAGAAAGATGTTTTCCAACCCGGCGAACGGCAGGACCGCTCCGAGTGCTACTTCCTGGTTTCTGCCACCGTGACCTTTCCCGCGCAAGGTAACTGTAGTTTCTCCTCCAGAAATTATGCAAGCTGGTCTCGGAACAGGCTGGTTTGTACGAGCAACCTGCTGGGCTATTGCTCCGAAAAGTAAGCCCACCTGGCTGGCTTCTCCTTGAATCGATGTGGAGAGGAGCAGTGAATTAAATCCAGATTGCTCAGCTTCGTGCAAGGAAGCTGCTGCTGCAATCGTATTGTTTCCTACGATCAAATTATTCACCTGGTTAAATATGGGATTGCCAGGTTTGAGTGTTTCAGAAATGTGTTTATGAAGACCTCGGTTGAGGTGGGTAATTATTGAAGCAGGCGCTTGATCTAGAAGCTGGTATCTTTCAATTATTTTATATGCATCTGCATAAGTGGAAGGATCGGGGGCAGTGGGACCGGAAGCAATGCGATCAATAGGGTCACCGATCACATCGGATAGGATCAAAGAAATCCACTGCGATGAGCCCGCTTGCATAAGCAAGCCTCCACCTTTGACTTGATCGATATGTTTACGGATCGTGTTAATTTCGTCAATGGTTGCTCCGCAGGCTAAAAGGTGAGAAGTCAGGCTTTGCATCTCTTCTAGGGTAATGCCTGGTTGAGGAGATGTCATCAAGGCTGAGCCTCCACCAGAAATGCTGCAAAAAATTAAATCGTCCGACCTGGCTTTACTCAGAAGGTCGAGGGCTTGCTGTGCACCGGCGACACTTTGCTGATCGGGCAATGGATGACCCGCTTCCACAATGGCAAGCTTCGGTGAAAGAGAGTGGGCTGCCTTCGTATGCCCTGTTTTCGTAACCACCACTCCCTCGGTGACTAAATCCCCAATAATTTCCTCGATCGCAGAGGTCATCGGGACAGCCGCTTTTCCAACACCGATAATGAAAATACGATTGAATTTACTCAAATCGATGGTTTGGGTTCCTGCAAACAGGACATCCTTTTCTCGGTGTAAAAAATGCGTTACTGCCAGGTATGGATCGACTGCATTTAATCCAGCAGCCATGATGCGCGCCATATCTGTGCCAGCGAGATGGTTGGCGAGCGTGTAAGTTAGAAGTGACGAAGGAGATATGGGCATCTTGTTTTTGTAATGATGGATATCAGGCCTTCAAAGGTTGAACACACTCTGGAACATCATTTTGCGGGCTATTAACCAAACGAGAGACAGGGTATGCTTCCATTTCATCAGCCGGATATGGTGAGAGCCATTTTATTAATGATTCTGGTGCACGCTCTTCGGGATCAAGCCAATCTTTATAGGCTGCTGAGGGGAGGATAACAGGCATGCGGCTGTGGATGGATTGCATGAGCTCGTTTGGCTGGGTGGTAATGATTGTACAGGACCGTATCTCGGAGCCATCTGGCGATGACCAAATTTCCCATATCCCTGCAAATGCGAAACATTTTCCGTTTTTTAAGTGAATGAGCATAGGGATTTTTGATTTTTCACCCGGAACTGCCTTCCACTCAAAGAATCCATTTGCCGGGATCAGGCAGCGACGTCTGCGAAAAGCAGATCGGAAGGATGGTTTTTCTGCCAGGGTTTCAGAGCGGGCATTGATCAGCCGGCTGCCAATTTCATGATCTTTTGCCCATGAAGGGATTAGACCCCAAAGGAAATAATCCAATTGAGGTAAATTTGAATTTGGAATCACCGCAATTGGTTGAGTAGGGGCAATGTTATACCGAGGTTTAAACGTCGATTGATTAACGAAATCGGGTAACATGTCTTGTAACTCGCCTGGATCGACTGATAAAGTAAATCGTCCGCACATCGTATCGCTCCTTTACAAAAAACAACAACCTGTAAAAAGAAAATCTCATTTTGAGCTTAACCTCGATCATTTTACTATGTAATATAATTTCAAGCGATGAGAGAAGGAATTGGTGTCCTAAAAGAATCATCCTTACATGCCAGTTTAAAGAAATGGTATTTTAAACCTGGAGACAGCCTCGAGATGGAGGTGGATGGAAGCATTGTCGATTTGGTACGCGGCGGAATGTGTATTGAATTTCAGACAAAGCATCTGTACGCAATTAAAAAGAAGGTTTTGAAATTATTGACTGCACATCCAGTACGAATTGTATATCCGCTGACTGTAGAGAAACATATACTGCGCATAGACATAAACACGGAAGCTGTTCTTGGTCGAAGAAAATCACCAATAAAGGGATCACTTTTCGATATTTTCAATGAGCTCGTGCGCATAACCCAGCTCATTGGTTATGACCTTTTTTCGTTTGAAGCCTTATTCATCCGGGAAGAACAAGTGCTCTTGAACGATGGGGCTGGCAGCTGGAGGCGAAAGGGGTGGAGTGTCGGTGACCGGCGATTAATTGAAGTGGTGGGGTCAACCTTGTTCACAGAAATGGATGACTATAAGAAGCTGATTCCGAAAGGATTGAATGATCCGTTTAGTGTAAAAGATCTGGCTGGGGCAATCCACCGACCAGGATACCTGGCAAGCAAAATGGCGTATAGTTTGCGAGAAATGGGAGCAATCGAGATTGTTGGTAAAAAAGGTAATGCATATCTATACAAAATGAGAGCTTAATTCTGGTTTAGGAAAACCCTTGTCGCTTCGCAGAGGCGTGGTTATACTATGCGCCTAAAGATGGAAGTCGCGTGACTCCTATGGGAATCGAAGACTTAACCCAAATCATTTCTGAAAATTACAGCCAAACAGATCGAGAGCTTGTTCTAAGGGCATACCGGATTGCCGAACACGCTCATCGAGAACAAAAGCGCGCGTCTGATGAGCCTTATATCAACCACTGTATTGCGGTTGCGGTCATTTTAGCTGAGATGCACGTCCCCCCTGAGGTGATTGCCGCTGGTCTTCTGCACGATACGGTAGAAGATACAGAGGTTACTTTGCATGATTTACGTCGCGATTTTAGCGATGAAATTGCTAACCTGGTTGATGGGGTGACAAAATTAACTCAACTTCCAAGAAGTCTCGCGGGGAGATCAGCACCCAGAAGATGTTATTCGCGAAGCAGAGCAGCGCCAGATTGCGGAACGCCGTGGGATACCTGACCCAGAGTTGGCCGCGGAACAAATGGCTCGCAGCCGGAAGCATGATCTGATTTCGGAAACTTTAAGAAAAACATTTATTGCCATGGGCGATGATGTGCGCGTCGTTTTGATTAAGCTCGCGGACCGGCTTCATAATATGCGGACGCTTGGTTATATGCCAGAAAGTAAACGTAAGCGCATCGCACAGGAGACCATGGATATTTTTGCTCCATTGGCAAATCGGCTTGGAATCTGGCAAATGAAATGGGAGCTTGAAGACCTGGCTTTCCGTTATATCGAACCTGAAAAGTATAAAGAAATCGCCACCCATCTTGCTGAGCGGAGAACTAATCGTGAACGGGAGATGGAAGAAATCACCAAAAAATTACAGGCGCTATCCATTGAGGTTGGCATCAAGGCTGAAATATCTGGGCGACCGAAGCACATTTATTCGATTTACAAGAAAATGGTCCGTAAAGGTGTCCAGTTTGACATGATCCATGACGTGAGGGGGGTGCGAATTCTTGTTCCTGATGTGCAGGCTTGTTATGCCATGCTCGGGGTGATCCATACCCACTGGAGACCAATTCCGGGTCAATTTGATGATTATATTTCTGTGCCTAAAGACAATTTTTACCAAAGCTTGCATACCGCGGTTGTCTATGATGATGGAAAAACCCTGGAAGTACAAATCCGAACTCCAGAGATGGACCAAAATGCCGAGTTAGGAATTGCAGCGCATTGGAGATATAAGGAAGGGGTTGCCAGGGACGATGCTTTTGAGCGCCGAATTTTATGGTTCCGGTCCCTGATGGAGTGGCGGCAGGATATCAAGGATGCTGGAGAGTTTGTTGCTGGGCTTAAATCAGATGTTTTCGAAGATCGTGTTTATGTCTTCACTCCCAAAGGAGATATCATCGACTTACCAGCGGGTTCCACGCCTTTGGATTTCGCTTACCACGTTCACACAGATATTGGACATCGCTGCAGAGGTGCAAAGGTAAACGGTAAGCTGGTTTCGTTGGATTATCAGCTTAAAACTGGTGAGCAGGTTGAGATCTTAACGGCGAAAAGAGGCGGACCAAGCCGTGATTGGCTGAACCCCAATCAAGGTGTCATACGGACACAGCGTGCAAAAGCAAAAATCCGCAATTGGTTTGTAAAACAAGCGCGTGAGCAAAATATCAACCAGGGCAGGCAGTTATTAGATCGGGAATTACACCGCCTGGGAATTGTAGAAGTTAACCAGGAGCAACTTGCTCGGTCATTAGAGAATCGGTCTGTTGAGGATATGTTGATCGGCATAGGAACAGGCGATATTACAATGACTCGCCTGGACAGCCAGCTGATGGTTGAAGAGGAGGACGACGAAGGGTTAAAATTCGGCACACGGACAGGTGTGGATACGGAGATCCAGAGCCATGATACCATCGCGGTTGTGGGTCTAAAAGGATTATTAACCACTATCGCCAAATGCTGTAATCCTGTACCCGGAGACGATATTATTGGTTATATCACTCGGGGAAGAGGGGCAACCGTTCATCGCAGAGATTGTCCAAATATTCTACGCTTGCGAGAACGTGAAAGATTAGTCAGGGTTTCTTGGGGTGAGCCCAAGCGGACCTATCCGGTCTCTGTTTGCGTAAAAGCCTATGACCGAGATGGTTTGATCCGGGATATTACTAACCTGATATCGAATGAAGGAATAAATATGAACCAGGTTCAAGTCGATGTGACCCAAAAGAAAAAATTGAACGTGGCCGTTTTAGATTTGGTATTAGAAGTTCGCGAAATTGACCAGCTAATGAGAGTATTGACAAGAATTGAGACTTTACCCAATGTATTAGAAGCTATCCGTGTAAGGCCTGGTTAGCACAAAAGGGAGTTTAAGTGCTGAGTGTCGCAAGTGCATTGAAAAAACTATTAAAGGAATTCTCGACAGTGACACCTGAGATTGTGCCATTGCTGCAGAGCCGTAACAGGGTTCTCGCTGAAGAACTGCGCGCACCCTTTGATTTACCATTATTCACAAATTCCAGCATGGATGGTTTTGCGGTGATCTCTGAAGACGTCAAGAATGCTGGCGAAGCCCATCCGATTGAACTATCTGTAATTGCAGACATCCCGGCAGGTTCCATTGCTCAAAAGGGAATTGCCAAAGGGGAAGCCATGCGGATCATGACGGGGGCCGTCATCCCTTCAGGATGCGATGCGGTCGTACCGATCGAAGACACTAATTTGAATGAAAAGCAACATAGCGGTGAATTTCCTTGGCCTGTCCAAATCAATAAACCAGTAAAGCCTGGTGATTATCTAAGAGCTCGAGGCCAAGATGTACACACAGGTGAAGTGGTTTTGAAAGAAGGTACCCTTCTACGGCCACAAGAGGTGGGTTTCTTGGGCATGCTGGGCTTTGAGGAGGTACCTGTTTATCGATTACCTAGAGTAGCCATCTTATCAACCGGAGATGAGCTTGTCAGGATTGGATCAGAACTCGATTCCGGGAAAATTTATGATGCAAATTCGGTGATGTTGGCTTCTCAAATTGTTGAGAACGGTGGAGAATATCTGGACCTGGGGATCGCCAAAGATAATCGAGATGATATTTACCAACGTTTGGAAAGTGCATTATTACAGCAGGTAGATCTAATTGTCTCTTCTGCAGGCGTTAGTGTGGGCGCCTTTGACCTTGTCAGGGGGGTCATCGAAGAGCATGGTTCCATATCATTTTGGCGGGTTAATATGCGTCCAGGTAAACCTTTGGCGTTTGGTAAATATCGAGGTATCCCATTTATCGGGTTACCTGGAAATCCAGTATCGGCGTTTGTAGGCTTTGAGGTTTTTGTGCGACCTGCTTTAGAGAAGATGAGCGGTTTGAAAAAATCATCACGGCCAGCTCAGAAAGTAATCTTAGCAGAAGAAATACAGTCGGATGGAAGAGAGAGTTACTTGAGGGGGATTGTATTTCAAAAAGAAGATGGATTGTATGCTAAACTGACCGGTCATCAGGGTTCCGGAAATTTAAGGTCATTAGTTCAATCAAATGCTTTTCTGATTGTGCCTTCTGAGGTAAAATCACTGCCGATTGGAGCAGAAGTAAGTGCCTGGATTACTGGAGTGAACCATCTGGCTGATTTTGATGAATAAAGGATTTTAGCTTCAAAAATTCCTAATTGTTGAGGAGGAAAAAATGCCCCGAATTCGTTGTCATTATGTAGATTGTGTTTTTCTAGATGATGGATATTGTGGAGCTGCTGCAGTGGAGATCGACCCCGACGTGGGCTGCATGACATATTCTCGTGCAGACGACGCCGAAGTTGAAGATGAATGGGAGGAAGAAGAAGAAGAATTAGAGGAGTGGGAAGATGTTGACGTTGAGGAAGAGGACGACGAACTCTGGATTGATGACGAGGATTATTAGCTAATTCCAGGAAAATTATTGGGCCGCTGGAAATTTCTCCAGCGGCATTTTTTTTACCGAAGTTGTTCGACCTGCCATGTATCAAGATTAAATACATAAATACCATCTGATGCACCCGTAGAACAGGGGTATTTCAAGGCCAGGCTTAATCGATTTCCCTGCAACCAATTCCCGGGTAGTGGAACAGATGGGTGATTGATCGGGATCGGTCGAAATTCCAATTTTGGAAGCCCCACAAATTCAAACAGATTGTGAATTGCAACCCGGTTGAGGTTGCTATCAAGCTCAATCAGAACTGCGGATAAATCGGCTTCGCAGGCATTCATGCGCCCACTTCCAGAGATTGCTGCAATATTATGACCATCTGGGGAAACCAATGGCATGTGTAAATTTTCCTCTGGAGTGGCAATCCGATTACGCAACCCACTTACTGTGTCAATAATCCACAACTCTTCGCGGACACCTTCCGCTGTTCCGCTTAGATCCTGTTTTGATCGATCGCGGTTGCTGAGGATGATATTATTGCTATCTGGGAACCAAGCTAATCTTGCGATCTCCTGACCGATAAAAACTCGATTCATTTGACCATTTTCTTGTTGGATGACAAGTGAGCGGGGTTCGGTAACCATTGCGATTTTCACGCCATCTGGAGCGATAACCGGAGAAGTGGGTTCTTCATTGACAACTCTAAAAGAAGCTTGATCTTTCAAGGTCGCGAGGGTTTGTTCTTGTCCATTAATGTACAAACGTAAGCTAAATAAACCAGGATCTAATCCTTTTACAAAATCATGGATTGTTACGTCAGAGATCGTCCCATTTGAGCCGTACCTGCTAAAATCCCATTCTTCTTCTTGCGCTAGAATAAGTTCTTCGTCTTTATACCATTCTTTTCGAAAAACCAGCCCCTCATGCATATTTGCATAATCCCAAATAGCGAATATTTGTCTTATACCTGCTGGGAAAACCCTCTGAGATTTTTGTGGATCTGGTTCAATATAAAAGGAAATCGAGGGCGAAAACCATGCCGTAGATGGCGTTGGGGGTTCTGAAGAGGGCTGATTAGCCGAAGTTTTAATTGGTTCTACGAGTTTCGCCTTCGTGGGAGTGGATGATGGGATGGGGACATCAATGGATTGGGGCGGTTTGTCTTGGATGATGATCTGCATTGTGCCGCAGGATATTTGACTAAGCACAGTGCAAAGGATCGTGATAAAAAGAAGACTCTTGTTCTGGTTATTCTTCATGATAATGTAATTCGCTAATTTCCAATTTTCCAATAAGCAACTTCATCTAGATTAACTTGAAAATTTTCGGTTTCGTCTGCTCCAATAAATACCCCAAAACGTCCTTCACTAAAAGAATCGTCGGTATATTCTGATAAAAATTGACCATTCGCGTAGAGTTTCAGGTTGTTGCCGACTGCATAAACACCTAATCGGTTCGTTTGGCCAGCGCCAGATTTGATATGAGGAGAATTTTTCCATTCTTGGATTGCCTGATAGCTCTTACCATCCCATTTATACAGTTTATACCTGCCATCGCACGAAAATCCAAATACATATCCCTGGTTAGGATCTGGAGCTCGAAATATCATTCCGTATCTATCCAGACCTGAGCACGGTTCGGTTGTCTCGAAAAGAAACTCTAGATAAAAGTCTTTTATGGGAGGAACATTTGATATTCCCCATTCGTCATTCTGCCCTGGGGAGGAAGTAGTTAGAATGATGGATTTTTCACCAGCGGAAAATCTTGTGTTCGCAGTGTCAAGTAAATACCAATTATTTGTGCCCGCGAGTGTATCTTTAAATGAAGGATCACCTAATGTTTGCAGGATATCTGGGCTGGTCTCGCCCACAGTAATCTGGACCCAAAAAGGCTTATCCCCATCAATCCCAAGGCCAAAGCGATCTCCGTTTTCGTTTCGGAGCATCCAATTCCCGCGATAAGTCCCATTCGATGCTGGAGCTGTAAGAGCAATTGATAGATCGATTGTTTGACCAGGAACCACTTCAGATGTGAAGAGCTGAGGGCTCTTTCCAGACATTTGATCGCCATCAACGAAAACTAATGCGTACTTAGGTGTCCAAGTGCATGTACCCGAATTTGAGAGCATCCAAGTTTTAGAGAAATTTTCTCCTGGTGAAACACGCGTATTGTCTAAAACAGTAATATCTTGAATAAATGTAGCTTTATCAGTACAAGAAGAGTCTGTCAGATCAAAAGTGGCTACGAAGGAAGCAATGATCTGGTCTGCTTCCTCTTGAAGTCTAGGATCAATTCCAATGGTTGTGCTTTGCTGAGTTGGAGTTAAATAGAAAGTGAAGAGGATGGTCCCACTTTTTATTTCAGCCCCATTGTTGTAATAGATTGCAGTCGGACGATCACTTGATAGGATTGCATCTCGTGAGATTGTCTGTGTCAGAAAATTGACGCTGCCTTGCTGCGAGAGTATGCTGGGTGGCTGGCGATACGGTAGGATTGACGCGTCTTCGTTCTCTTTCTTGAATCCCATGACTAGATCGATTGAATCGCGTTGTAAAGTTATTGAGTTCTTTTCCTGTTGGATCTCCCAGCCTGGCGGATATGAAAAAGAAAAACCATAGGTGGCCTGGGAATAATTGACAGCCTCGGCTGTGGGAGTGGCAGAATTTATGGGTGGGGTTCTTGTTGACATGGCCGTTGGCGTAATCGATGGCTGTAAAGCCGGCGTGATGGATGGCGTCGGAGTAGTTTCTATGCCAATCTCAATATTTTGACAAGCTGAGGTAAAAAGTAAAAATACTAAAAAAAAGCAAAGGATAAGTTTGGACCTCATTATGGTCTCCCATGAACTATTCATAGATCAAGTTTACAACGTTTAAACGATAAGAATTGTTCCAATTGAAACATCACTGTAATAATCAGTATCCGTATCGTAACATTTATTTGATTTTACCGGGGAACGTATGGACCAACTTGATCGTGAACACGGTTCCTTTTCCAGGACGGCTGCGCAGGGTTACCTGACCGTTATGGCGGGAGATGATGGCTTTTACGAGCGCCAGACCTAATCCGCTGCCTGGCACTCCTCGGGCTGCAACCCCTCGATATAGCTCCTCCCAAACATGAGGCGCTTCAGCATCTGGAATACCTGGGCCTGTATCTGCAACCTCAATCACAACAAATTGGTCCTCTTCATTCAGCGCGTAATTCAATTGTGTCTCCAGGGCGGGTAAACTTCACTGCATTTGCAAGTAAATTATGGATAGCAAGCAAGAGCAAATCACGATCGGCTGATATTTCGGGAAGAGGCCAGGGAGCCTGCGGTATCGTAAGCGTCATCTTTCTCTCTGAAGCTTCAGGAAGGTCAGTAAAGGAATTGAAAAGTTCTTCTAGCAGCTCAGTCAGGTTTACAGTGCTTAATTCAAGGGTACGAGTCTCAAGGTCGCTCAACTTTCGAAGGTCGGAAACCAATCGGCTGAGGCGTTTTGCTTGAAGTTCAACACTAACCACCGTGCTTTGCTCTTTATTTGACACATTGTCTTTTAAGTTCGCCAGGCCAGCCAAGATTGCTGTCAGCGGATTCTTTAACTCATGATCCAACCGTTGAAGAAATCTTCGGCGATCTTCCGATGTGGAGATAACCAATTCAAGCTTTGCACGACGGCATTTTTCGTTGTTCGTCCAAAATGCCATGAAAATCGCGGACAGAACAGTCAGGGAGAACCCCAAAAAGAAGAAAACTGTTCCGAGGTCGGCCCGCACATAGATTATTGGGTTATAAAAAGAAGATAAATTCAGAAAGAGGCCAATGACTAAGCCGGCTAACATCGGCGCAAGTGTTGATGCCCAGTACCATTTCATTGCGATACCTCTAATTCGCCAATGAAACGATAACCTTGCCCGGGAACAGTTTCAATGTATCTTGGATTAGCAGGCTCGTCTTTTAATGCTCTGCGCAATTCAGCAATTCGGGTATCTACCGCCCGCGTTCCCACAGGATAATCCCAACCCCATACCACATCAAGAAGGCGGTCACGCGTGACCAATTCGTCAGGATGCGTCATGAGATATTCCAATAATAGCAATGCTTTCGGGGTGAGAATTACCTCCAATTCATTCAAAAAAATCCGTCTGGCTCGTCGATCGAGAATCAATGCACCACTCAGCAGCTTCCAAGCCATGGAAATTGGAGGCTGTCCAGGTTTTGCACGTCGGAGGATGGCGCGAATTCGGGCGACCAATTCATGGGGATCGAAGGGTTTGTTTAAATAGTCATCAGCCCCTTCTTCGAGCGCCATAGCTCGTTCAGACGATTCGCCAACTTGTGTGAGGAGCAAGATAGGGATCCAATTGTTGGACCTGCGGAGCTGCCGAAGCGTTTCTCTTCCGTCCATTTTGGGCATGAGAACATCCATGACGAGTAAGTCGGGCTTTTCTTTGGAGATCTTCTGCAAGGCTTCTACCCCGTTTTGGGCGGTTATTACAATAAACCCTGAGCGCTCCATAAAGGGAGCCAGGTTATCAATAATGGCTGATTCATCATCGACAAGCAGGATTTTTTGTTTTGTGTCCATGTGGTCATCCCATTTCTGGCAAAGTTATTGCAATCGATTTATTGCCGATTCTACAACAGATTCAACCACTTCCTTCAACCTATCATATAATATTAACCGGAGTGTACTTATGATTAAGCGAATTTTTCTAGTAATGTTCTTGTTGGGATTATCTGGATGTACATTACCTGATTATATACCTTCTGAAACCAGCGAAAGGAATTCCAAGACCCCTGTGCTTACTCCAGGCCCCGTTTTAACCCAACTGGCAGAAGTAACAAAAAGCCTACCGGAAGTCCCTGGTGAAGTGACAGTGCCTCCTCCTGTTGATGGAAATACGCAAGCTACTCCTCAGCCCACAAGCAATCCGGCTTCCCCTCAGGATAATCCAACCGGGATACCGGAAATTTTACCAACACCCTATATTTATACTCGATATCTGCTGCAATCCGGTTCTCCAACATGGGTTGAAAATTTTATTCACCCGGAAGCCGGCTGCAATTGGATGGGAGTAGGAGGGCAGGTTTTTGACCATGAAGGTAATTCTATTTCTAACCTGCTTGTAAAACTTACCGGAACTTTGAATGGTGAGGCTGTTGAATTACTTGCTCTGACGGGGGGAGCAATAAACCTGGGCCAAGGTGGGTATGAATTCAAGCTCTCAGATCACCCCGTTGCATCGACGCAGACATTGTGGATCGGTGTTTTTGACAAAGACGGCAATGCAATCTCGGATTCTGTATCGATCTCTACCTATGATTCCTGCGAACAGAATTTTATGATCGTTAATTTCTCTGAAGCCTACCTCATTGCGAATGGTCTAAAAACATTTTTACCTTTGGTTGGTTTCGATAAATATCCTTAGATTTGTTATGGAAAATCCAATGTTCCAATTGGTGCTTGGCGTTATACCATTTCTTGTCGCAATATTTTTATTCGGATTGTTTCTTTACCTTCAGTCGATTTCCAAAAAAACAATTTCCGAAATCACTGATATTCGAGCTTCGATTCGAAAATTCCAAAGAGAAAATCTTCACCTAATCCGTTTGTCACAAGGTTTTTCCCCATCCGATCCAGAACCGATTGGCGAATTATCAGAGAAATTTAATGCCCAGTTAGTGGAGCTTGAGAGGTTTATTGCAGAATCCTACCAAAAATATGGAGATCTTCATCAAAAAGCTAATGATTTAAAATTAGTTCCCTTCTGGAAATTTTGGGCTTTACCACTTCGATGGATTGAGATCAACAGAGAGGTTGGAGCTCTGTGGCAAGACCTTGAAAATATGCAAGGGGTATACGAAGAAGTCGTAAGAGCCAGCGAAAAAATTATCAACCTGGGCGATGAGCTTTCGACACAAAGCAGAGCTGTGATCGAAAATTTGCAGGAAGCAATGCATATTTATTATGAATTAAGCTCGAGGTTGACTGGTGAAAAGTTTCTTTTATGTGGGCGAAATCTCAAGGAGTGGGAAACGACCTTGCAGACTCAGCTGCCAGTAACGTATCTTGCACCTGGGGATAAGCCTCTGCCGGAGCGCAACCAGAAGGATTCAATCACCCAGGTACACAGGGTGTTGAAATCTGCCAGACCAGAAGTGAGCGGCCTATACGAGAAACTCAAGAATTGGCAAATGGATCTTACGTTTATCACCACTTCATTGGAAGTGATAAATGCCAAGTATAAAGAGCTTGTTAAGCTATTTGAGGATCTTCAAGGAAGAGAGTTATCACCTATCCAATGGAAAACAAGTCAGGCAGAGATTGAGAAGTCTTGGACAGCAGCTGGAAATTATCAATTCGGAGAATGGGGTTATTTCTGTTGATGACTTGCGCCGTACAACCCAACGCGTGAAGCGCTTACTGACTGGACTGGCGGAATTGGAGAGTCGCTGCCTGGGAATTCAAGCGAATTATTTTGATCTGCTTCAGCTGTGGTCATCCTTTGAAATCCAGCAGGGCTATGATTGGGTGCGAAATGCCGGACATATTTTGGAGCAGGTGAAATCTTTTGATAAGGCAAATTGGGATTCATTATTAGATTTGGAGGAGTTCCGCACCAAGTTTGAGGAGCTCAAACGTTTGCAGTCTACGGTCTTGCCTCGTGATCCATCAAAGAAAATCCAAGAGGACGAGCTGGATGCACTCGTGAAGGGCTCTCGTTCTTTGTATGGTCTTCATACGGAGCTCAGGCCTCACCTGGATAAAATTTCCGCTCGCATGAAAGAACTTCAGCACCTACAAGGCGAGATGAGTAATAGAGTGGCTACAGCAAAGACTGTTATGTCAAAAACGATCCCTGTCATTGCTTCTAGCCCATTCTTGAAGAAAATCTGCGGCAACAATCCTCGGAAAATTCAGGATAGCCTGGAACAGCTTTCTATCGACTTGGATTTGGCACAGAATGGGCTCATTGAGGTCAAGGCGCGTAAAATTAGAGATTGGTTTGATAAAACCGAGGTCGCTTTTGACAGATGGCTGATGTTATTGGCAGAAGAAAATAGTGACCGTCTTAAAGAGCTCGAAGGAAAATATCAGGTTTTGGGTAATTTTAACAGTTTGGAAGATTTAACGATTACGGAAGTGAGAGAAATTCTAAAAAAGGCGGAGCAAGGTGATGCCCCTTCTCTGTCAAGGCCTGGGGACGAGCGCTTGTTGGTAATTGGGCGAAATTTGTGGGCTAAGAATGAGCTTTGGCAAAAGATTGTCTCTGCTGGACGTGCCTTAGAAGATATTGCGGGACCTGTCGTGGAGAGATATCAGAAAGCAGAGAAGAATCGGCAGCTGGCGATAAAGTGGATGGAACGTGGCAGCGAGGTTATCCCAGAAGAGCTGGGATGGCCACCCACCACCCAAAACCTAAACAGTGAACGCAAACAATTCCAAACTCTTGATAATTTATGGAGCGCTTTAAAGTGGGAGCGCATCCAAGCAATCCAATTGGTGGGCAGGCTCAGTGATATTTCTGAACAGTACCACGGATTAGCGATCCAGCTTCAGCAGGTTGTTGAAAAAGCCGAACAGGAGCATGGAAAAATACTTGAATATGAGCGAAAACTGGATGAGTTTAAGCAGATGTGGCTTGAGGTGGTCGC
This sequence comes from uncultured Chloroflexia bacterium, assembly GCA_963754615.1. GTDB lineage: Bacteria > Chloroflexota > Anaerolineae > Anaerolineales > UBA4823 > CAVVUF01. The sequence goes on from CAVWGW010000015.1 coordinate 249,904, forward strand.
GAAGTTCCCCGAATACCGGAGCTTAAAGAGCGATGTTGAGAATTTATTCGCAGAAATCGATCGCGATTATGCAGGATTGAAGAAACGATGCACGCTCGGGGGATTACCCTATCAGCAGGTTATCCAAAATTTACGAGCATTTATTCGCAAACTCAATGATGCCATGATGCCTACGGCAGGGAACCAGGTAATTGATATTAACGGCGTATTGCAGAAACGTATGTATTAGATCCGTTTTTCCACCAATACCCAAGCGGTATAGCCTTCGGTTTTGATGGATGGTTCAGCGTTCGAAAAGCTAAACATTGCAGCAATTCTTGTGGGGGAAATAAAATGGCTGCGCATTAAAGCGGCTTTTTCTACGAAAGCAACAATTTTTACAGCTATGGTGCGGATATCTGGCTCTTCGATTATGATTTTCCCTCCTGGTTTCGTGACTCTCCAGAGTTCTGCAGTGGTGGCCAAGGCATTTTCAACATGATGCAATGCATCTACCATAATAATTCTATCGAATGTATCATCTGGGAAAGGAAGCTTTTCGGAAGGTGTGCAAACTGGTAGTAATCCGTCTTTAAGCTGAGCCCGTTTCAGCATTCCAAGCGAAATATCTGCAACAACAACCTGGGAAATATAAGGTTTGATGGTGTTCCCAATACGTCCTGTACCTCCACCTGCATCCAGCAGCCTTCCATTTTTGGAAAGATCGAGCATGGTAAGTAAATAGCCAGGGTCTTTTGGACGGATTAGACGGTCGTAAACGGGGGAAAGAAAGCCGAAGTGATCAAACACGATAATTAGCCAGTGGATTAACAGATACGCGGAAGCATTTCACCAGATAAGATGCCAACCACCCGGTGGGTACCAATCGATGTCCGTAATAAAACCCTAGGGGTCGCTTTTTCAGTCACTTCACCAATAACTGCTGCTTCTTGACCATAATCTTGGGCGTGCATCGCATCAAGAACGAGGCTTGTGTCATTGGGAGAGACAAAGGCAATTAATTTACCTTCATTGGCGACATATAACGGGTCAAAACCAAGCATTTCACATGCAGATTGGACTGCCGGACGAATTGGGATCGTTGTTTCATCAATTGTCAGGCGAACATGCGATTGTTGGGCAATTTCATTGAGCGTAGTAGCTAAGCCACCGCGCGTAGGGTCTCTGAAGACATGGATTTCATTGCTTACAGCAAGCATCTTCTCGACCAAATGATTCAATGGAGCTACGTCACTTTTTAAGTCAGTCGAAAAACCTAATTCTCCACGAGCTGATAATACGGCTATTCCATGATCACCGATCGATCCAGAGAGAATGATTTTATCCCCGGGCTGTGCACCCGCTCCGGTGATTACCGCTCCTGCAGAACGAATGCCTACTCCAGTCGTATTGATATATATTCCATCCGCTTTGCCTTTTTGAACGACCTTGGTATCGCCGGCAACAATCTTGATGCCGGCTTCTTCAGCGGCAATCTGCATGGATTTGACAATTTCTCGTAAAACCTTGATCTCCAGGCCTTCTTCGAGAATAAATCCGGCAGTTAAGAATAACGGGGCTGCACCCATCATTGCCACATCGTTTACGGTTCCGCAAATGGAGAGGCGGCCAATGTCACCTCCCGGAAAGAAAAGAGGTGTGATAACGTGAGAATCTGTGCTGACAATAATTTGAAGCGATGGGATATCAGATGGCGAAATGGATAGAATTGCCCCGTCATCACCAAGGTTCGGAGTCGTCTCCGAAAAGGATTTCAGGAAAATATCACGTATCAAATCGTGTGTCATTTTTCCACCACTCCCGTGTCCCATGACGATCTGATCATTGTGAGTCAACGGTAGTGGGCAGCTTGCCCCCTGAAAGTTAATGGCTCCATCTGTCATGATGCAGCCTCCCGATCTCGATATTGATAATATGCAGCACAAGCCCCTTCAGCTGATACCATCGTCGCTCCTAGAGGATTTTCTGGAGAACACTGCTTGGCAAAAGCACTGCATTGGTAAGGTTTTTTTATTCCCTGAAGGATCTGGCCCGCAATACAAAGCGGTGATTCCCTTGTCTGAATACCGGAAATCGAAAAGCATTCCTCAGCATCAAACCGTGAAAATTCTGGACGCAGCTTCCACCCGCTCTTGGGAATGGTCCCTATCCCGCGCCAATTACGATCGCATTCGACAAAGACCTGATTGATGACTTTTTGGGCTGGGATATTCCCTTCTTTTGTAACAGCACGTGGATAAGCATTTTCCACATTAAATTTCTCTCTCTCCAGCTGTCGTACTGCGAGTAGGATTCCATTCAGAATATCAACGGGTTCAAAGCCGGTTACCACGATAGGAGTCTTGAAAGATTGTGAAAGTGGGATATATTCCCAATAACCCATTACAGCGCATACGTGTCCGGCTGCCAGGAAAGCTTGAACTCGGTTTTCTGGGGAGGATAAGATTGCGGTCATTGCGGGTGGGACGCGTACATGGGAAGTAAGGATCGAGAAGTTAGATAGCCCCAAACCACGTGCTTGCAGCACCGACATGGCATTTGCGGGTGCGGTCGTTTCGAAGCCAATGGCAAAAAACACAACTTGCCTGTCTGGATTGGCTTGGGCGATCTTCACTGCATCGAGTGGGGAATAGACCACTCGCACATCACCGCCGGATGCTCTTATAGAGAATAAATCACCTGTTGAGCCGGGAACACGCAGCATATCTCCATACGAAGTGAAGATCACTCCTGGAGTAGCAGCAATTGCCAGGGCTTTATCCAGGAGTTCTAGCGATGTAACACACACAGGGCAACCTGGGCCATGCACCAACTCGACCTGCGCCGGAATGATCTGGTCTAACCCATACCGCATGATGGCGTGGGTCTGGCCTCCGCATATTTCCATGATAACCCAAGGCTTTGTGAGAGTCCTGGCGATTTCAGCTGAGGTTTTGTGTACCAGATCGGCATCCCGATAATTTCTGAAATAATTCATCGGTTATCATCGGGTGCAGGATCAAAAGTTGAGATCTGCCTGAGCATGGCGAGTGTCTCGAGGGCTTCAGATTCACTCAGTAAATTTAGGGCAAAACCGACATGGATAATGGCGTAATCACCTAGTTTTGCCTCGGGCACATACTCAAGGCAAACTTCACGGGAGACACCTTCGAAATCGATCTTTCCCATGCGTAATCCATTTCCTTCGTAAATTTCAATAATTTTACCTGGAACTCCCAAGCACATATTATCCTCCGAAATTAAATTCACCGATAAAACGATGATAAGCAGTCACAACTTGGCCCAAGGAAACCCCTCCGTCATTTGGAGGAACTTGTTGATGAGTCAATACCTCGAAACCATTATAACTTAGAGTTTTGATTGTTTGATGAAGCAGAAACAGATTCTGCCACACACCACCGCTTAGTGCAACAGTATTCACTTGACACGTACTGCGCATAGACACAACAATCTTTCCGACGACTTCAGCGATCGTATTATGAAAACGGGCTGATATCTGCGAAAGCGGTTGACCAGTGAGATAGTCTTGCATGATCGAATATATCAACGGGGCAGGATCAATCGTGACTATGTTTTCAGCCGAGCAGGAAATATCGAATGGATAAATTCCTGATTCGTCCGGATCGGCCAAGGCTTCCAGCTCGATCGCAGCCTGCGCCTCATAGTTGACTTTTGCTCTTACTCCAAGTAGGGCAGCGACAGCATCGAACAGACGCCCAATACTTGAGGTTTGGATTGCGTTTATGTTGTTTTCCAATTGATAACGCAGAACTTTTTTTTCTTGAGCTTCTAAGGCTTGAACAGGCGGCAGAGCTGGTGTCCATTCGAAACCAGAAGCCCAAAGGTAAGCGAGAGCGATGCGCGCAGGGTGGTGAATCGCCGTATCGCCGCCAGGGAGCGGGAGGTATCGTAAATGTCCAAGCCTTTGATAGTTGTTGTAGCTGGCAAGCATAAATTCCCCGCCCCAAATTGCACCGTCTTCGCCGTAACCAGTTCCATCAAATGCTACGCCAATCACCTTTTGATCTGAAGGTATCCTGTTGTCTGCCATGCACGCGGTTATGTGGGCGTGATGGTGCTGTACTTGGATTAATGGGATTTGATCTCGCGAGGCGCGTTCGTGAGCATATCTCGTTGCTAAATAATCAGGGTGAAGATCGCAGGCAATCAAATCGGGTTTTATCCGGAAGAGGCTCTCGTATTGGACAATCCCATTCTCGAAGGATTGGAGAGTCTCAAAATTTTCCATATCTCCGATGTGATGACTTATGAATGCATAAGATCCTCTTGCCAGGCAGTAAGTGTTTTTCAGCTCGGTTCCGACAGCTAAAAGTGGAGGGGAATCCCAGGCTATTTGGATGGGCAGCGGTGCATAACCCCTCGACCTGCGGATGGGGAATATTTTATTGGGCGTATCTCGGGTAACTCGCATGACTGAATCGTCGCAGCGAGTTTTGATTGGACGGTTGTGCAGCATGAATGCATCTGCTAAAGTCTCCAAGCGGACCAAGGCCTCCTGGTTATCGATAGCGATGGGTTCTTCGCTCATATTTCCGCTGGTCATCACCAACGCTTGCTTGATCTCGAAATCTTGTGATTGAGTAAATAGGAGGTGATGTAATGGGGTATAAGGCAGCATCACTCCGAGGGTATCTTGCCCGGGTGCCAGGTTGACCGGCAAGGTGCAATCAGGACGGCGTTTTAATATAACAATTGGGCATTGGGGAGAGGCAAGTACGTTAGCTTCAATTTCATTGACGAAACAGAATTTGGCGACTGTTGCCAGGTCCGGAAACATTAGAGCGAAGGGTTTATCCACTCGCAGCTTCCTGGTCCGGAGGGTCTCGATCGCGTTCGGATTGGCCGCATCACAAGCCAGGTGGAAACCACCCAATCCTTTTATGGCAACGATAGATCCTTCTGAAAGAAGTCGCTGAGTTTCCAGGATGGGATCTGCTGCCTGATTTATTTGGATCTTTTTACTTTCCAACCAAACTCGGGGCCCACATTTGGCACATGCAACCGGCTGGGCGTGAAAACGGCGGTTGCGTGGATCGTGGTATTCCACTTCGCAGTCTGGGCACATCGGAAAGGCGGCCATGGTTGTGTTTGGGCGGTCGTAAGGGATATCTTCGATGATTGTGAAGCGCGGGCCACAGTTGGTGCAGTTAATAAAGGGGTAACGATAGCGACGATCTTTCGGGTCCAATAATTCTTCCAGGCAATCTGAACAGATGCTAATATCAGGTGAAATGGGTTGAAAGGCCGATGTGATCGTTTCAGAGGCGATAATTTGAAACGAGGTGAAACCCTCTAATGGTTTTGGTTGAGTCTTGAGCGTATCAATCCTGGCCAACACGGGGATGTCGTTTTTTAATGAAACTAGAAAGGAGTTTATTAATTTCGATTCGCCCTCGATTTCGATTACTACTCCGGCTGAGGTATTTTTAACCCACCCTTTCAGTCCAAGATTTTCGGCAAGATTATAAACAAAAGGACGGAAACCAACACCCTGGACGATGCCTGTAATATGAATTCGTTGACCGATTAGATCTGTCATTCGGTTTATTTTTTTAGAACCTGGTGTCCGCTACCCGGTTTCTGATCCACTCGTACCATTGATCCAGTCCCTCACCTGTACGACAAGAAAGAGGAAAAGTCACCAGGCCGGGATTTAAAATTTCAACACCTTCTCGAAAGTAATCCATTTTGAAGGTTACATATGGCAGAAGGTCGATCTTGTTGATCACAAGCGCATCGACGCCCTTGTAAATTCCTGGATATTTGTACGGTTTATCGTCACCTTCGGGGGTCGATGCGACGAGAATACTTTTGTGGGTTCCGAGCTGAAAACTGGCAGGACACACGAGGTTACCTACGTTCTCCACAATGAGAAAATCAAAATCGCTCAGGTTCAGGTTGAGGAGAGCATTGTGCAGCATAATCGCATCTAAGTGGCATTCACCGCCGGTGTTTATTTGCAGAGCTGTTGCACCTGCTTCGGCTGCTCTTTCTGCATCAAGGCTGGTGGCTATATCTCCATCGATGACTGCGATTTTGAAGTCTGACTTCAGTCCAAAAACAGTTTTCTCCACCAGAGAAGTTTTTCCTGCGCCAGGTGATGCCATTAAATTGATCGAGAACACTCGGTCTTGATTTAATAATGCCCGGTTTTGGGAAGCTAGCTGATCGTTAGCATTTAATATGTTTTCGACTATGGATATTTTTTGGGTCATAAATTTACTCGACATCAATTGCATCTAAATAAAATTCATTTCCGGAAACCACTTTGATATTGTGACTTTCGCAGTCCGGGCAAGAAAAGTCATCCTCACTGGGGATGAAATGTAGAGAACACGCCTGGCATTGAAGCGTGGTGGGGATACGTTTGAAATTTAGCACGGCTCCTTCAGCGATGGTATCTTTCGCGACGATGTCCCAATAAAATTGGACAGAATCGTCGACAATTGATGCTAAATCGCCAATCGCAAGATAAATTGTGTTAATTTTTCTGGCGTTCGCCTGCCTGGCGTGACGGAGGGCAATCTCTAGGATATTTTCGGTGATGGAAAGTTCATGCATTACACATCCTGGCTTACCATTAAATTAGAAGGAAATTATAGCATAAACGAATAAGCCAGGATGCAAAATACCAATTGGTGAATCACTGCTTTGATTTTAGGATGTGTGTAATAATGGTGGCCCCACTTCCACCGATATTTTGAGCCATACCGATGCGAGCATCGGGAACCTGAGTTTCGCCTGCTTTTCCTCTTAGCTGAATTGCAACTTCGACAATCTGGTAGACTCCCGTCGCTCCAACAGGGTGACCACGTGCTTTTAACCCCCCCAAGGTTGTTATCGGTATTCTTCCGGTGGGACTTATTTCATTCTCAATTGCCAGCCGAGGACCCTGGCCGCGGTCTGCAAATCCGCAAGCTTCGAGGGATAGAGCCGACATGATTGAAAATGCATCGTGAAGCTCGAAAACATCGACATCTTCTGGGTTTATCTGTGCTTGTGAATAAGCTTTCTTTGCAGATTTCTCAGCTGCAGAAAGCCAAAGTGGATCTTTCCGCGAATGAACAGCCAGCGTGTCTGTGGCACTTGCTGAACCCGCGATTGATATTATGGGCTGACTTGAAACCCTTAGATGTTCCATGGGGACGATGACGATCGCCGCAGCTCCATCGCCGGTTGGGGATGCATCGAGTAGATTAATTGGCGCAGCAATCATGCGAGCTTTATTGTATTCATCGACTGTGATGGTTTCGTGAAGCCGGGCGAATGAATTGTGCATGGCATTCGCATGAGCGTTGATAGAGAAATTTGCGAAATCTGTATGTTTCCATTTGTAGACATGCAGATACCGGCGCATGACCAGGGCATTGATGGCAACAAACGAAAGACCTTGGGCTGCTTCGAAATCTGCGTCTGCGGCACTTGCCAGGGCCGATGTTGTTTCAATTGGGATGCCTTCGGTCATTTTTTCAACGCCTACTGCAATCGCACAATCCATCTCATTTGAGCTGACAGCCATGATCGCTGCTCGCACGGCTGCCGCACCGGATCCACAGGCTGCTTCAACTTTGACTGCTTCGATCCCGAGCAACCCTACCCAATCTGCAATTAATGCCCCTAAATTCTCTTGCTTGCTCGTTATCCCGGAAAGCATATTTCCAACAAACAAACCCTCGGCACGATCACGACCTGCATCTGACATAGCTGCAAGCACCGCTTCTCCTGCCAGTTCTCGTAAAGATTTTTCCCAGTGTTCGTCAACTGGGGTTTGCCCGATCCCGATGATAGCTACTTCACGCATTATGTTCTCTCGAAAGTCTCAGTTTTATGGTTCATTATCCGTATAGATGCTGTCAGAAGCTATCAGGTTCAGATTTTGATTTGTAGATCAGCCCAAGGCCAATAAGCAGTATCGAGAATTCGCATAGCCATAACACTCATTCTCAAACCTAAAAAAGGGAATTACTTGGTAAAATTCAAAACAATGAAACAGTCCATTCCAGATATCATCATTGTAGGTGGGGGATTGGCTGGCTCCGAGGCTGCATACCAAGCAGCTTCTCGTGGAAAAAAAGTTTGCTTGTATGAAATGCGACCTAAAGTGCAGACCGGTGCTCACATCACGGGGGATTTGGGTGAGTTAGTATGTTCGAATTCTTTGGGGTCTAAGCTCCCCGATCGTGCTTCTGGTTTAATTAAGGACGAGCTGAGGGCGCTGGATTCCTTCCTTATTCGCTGTGCAGACCAAGCCGCATTACCCGCTGGGAATTCATTAGCGGTAGACAGAGGCATCTTTGCAAAAATCGTAACTGAATCCCTCGAAAATATGCCGAATATCAAAGTGGTCCGCGAAGAGGTCGAGGAAATCCCTGATAGATTAAGCATTATCGCGTCAGGTCCGTTGACTTCACCTTCACTTTCAAAGCGGCTTCAGGATTTTACGGGGCAGGAACTTTTATTCTTCTATGATGCAATTGCTCCAATCGTCCATCGCGATTCGATTGATATGGATGTCGCATTCCGAGCATCCCGCTTTGATCCCATCCAAGACGCCCAAGGAGATTATATCAATTGCCCATTCACCCGAGAAGAATATACACAATTCGTCGAGGCTTTGGCAACAGCAGAGAGAATATCTTTACGGGGGTTTGAAAGCGAATTAGAAGCTGGTGTCCAGGCTGGATATCAAGGATATTTTGAGGCTTGCTTGCCTGTGGAGATTATCGCAAGGCGAGGGATCGACTCCTTGGCATTTGGCCCAATGCGCCCAATTGGTTTGAGAGACCCAAGAACTGGAAGGCGACCGTATGCCGTACTTCAACTGCGCCAAGATAATCTGGCGGGCGATCTTTACAATCTGGTTGGTTTCCAAACCAACCTGCTTATATCAGAACAAGAACGGATCTTTCGGATGATCCCAGGTCTTAATCATTGTGAATTTATGCATTTTGGTCAAATGCACCGGAATACTTATCTTTACTCCCCCGGTCTTCTGAAACCCAATCTACAATCAATCAAGAGCGACAATATATTCTTTGCAGGGCAAATCACAGGGGTAGAGGGATATGCCGGTAACATAGCGACAGGTCTGCTTGCAGGGATTAATGCAGTGCGATATTTTGAAGGGAAACCGTTATGGGAATTGCCCAGGACAACGATGATTGGAGCTTTATGCCATTATGTGACCCATGCGAGCCCACGTGATTTTCAACCCATGAAAGCGAATATGGGATTACTACCCAAAATAGAAGAACCCTCCCAAAAGGGCAGGGGAGGCAGGCGGGAGCGGGCGCGCTTATTAGCGATACGGGCGACGGCGGATCTCGTTAATTTCCTGAAACCAATTATTTGAGAGTAGAAATAAATTAAAGCGAGCCAAAAGGCGATATTAATGCGTATAGTCATAGACCCCGGCAAAATACAAAACATAAACAACGTAAAAATTACCACCATCCTGATGCTTTCACTTTTCCTCACCCAATGTTCACCCAAAACACCAGCCCAATTTGATCCTGAGAGAGCCTACAAGGATATCGAGTACCAATTATCGCTTGGTCCACGTACAACAGGAAGCCAGGCGCATCAAGCGGTAAGAAGCTTTATTTCAACCGAGTTAGAACGTTCTGGATGGGATGTTGAAGCACCAGAACAAAGTTTGGAAGGAAAGGATATTTACAACATTATTGGAAAGAGAGAAAATGGGGACCAATGGGTGATTGTCGGTGCGCATTACGATTCGCGTTTACTTGCGGATCAAGATCCGGACCCGTCATTAAGGAACCAACCAGTTCCTGGCGCCAATGATGGAGCTTCTGGCGTGGCAGTTTTACTCGAATTGGCTCGAATTTTACCTAAGAACCTGGATAAATCAATCTGGCTTGTGTTCTTTGATGCTGAGGACAATGGCAAAATACCTGGTTATGATTATATTATGGGATCAAGAGTCTTTGTACAAACCCTTATCAATAAACCGGACGAAGTAATTATCATCGATATGATTGGTGACGCAGATCTTAACATCTACCAAGAAAAAAACTCCGATCAAAATTTAACAGAAATGATTTGGGAAGTGGCTAACAATTTAGGATACAATCAATTTATTCCTGTTCCAAAACATCGCATACTCGATGATCATATCCCTTTCATAGAAATTGGGATTCCAGCTATAGACATCATTGATATCGATTATCCTTATTGGCACACCACCCAAGATACTTTAGATAAAGTTTCAACACAAAGCTTGAAAGCTATCGGTGAAACCCTGAGAGCTTACTTACTTGAACAAAATGATACAGCAATCGAAAAATAGTTGGCAAAAATAGAAACCTGTCGTAAACTTAAGCCTTGATGATTACCAGCAAGTCTCTCCTAAAAATTCGCAACAATTGGATATCGGAAGTTGCCAACCAGCTAGCCACGGCAGAACAGGTCAAGGAAGATTTACTTGAGGAAATTTCTCGTTTCTTTGATCTGTTGATGCAGGCAGTCGATCTCCGCGATCCGTATATACTTGACTCAATTCTATCAGACTGGGTAAATACACGCACAGAGACGGAACTTGAAAATCCTGAAGGCAGCCTTATGCCCGTGCTCAGCCAAATACAGTTGGTTACTTTTAATGTTGCTGAGAGAAACCTGACTAAAGAAGAAACCATTGAAATATTTACTGCTTTATTACCCATATTTTCGCACGGGATGGAATTCGCCTCTACAGAAGAAACCCGCTTACATGTCCAACACATCACTTCTGAGCTAGAAAAGACGCGGGCGACATTAGAAAAGCTTGAGAAAAGTAAGTCTGATTTTATCTCCGTGGCTGCCCATGAGTTAAAAACACCACTCACGCTGATCGAAGGGTATGTTTCGATGCTTAAAGACACGCTTCCTCAAGAAAGTTCAAAGAAAGACTTAGCAGATTTATATCTTAAAGGTGTGCATGCAGGAACTCGCCGACTCAGAGAAATCGTGGATGACATGATCGATGTCTCCATGATCGATAACAATTTACTTTCACTAAATTTTCAGCCTCTCTGGATTAATCGCCTATTAGATTCAATTCAAAGGGAATTATCGGAATCCATCCAACAACGTAATATCAGCTTGAGTATTAACCGATTTCCAGGCTGTGATGAAATGATCTTTGCAGATGGTGAAAGGTTGTTCCAAGCTTTTCGCAATGTGATCATGAATGGGATTAAATACACTCCAGATGGAGGAAAAGTAAGCGTCGACGGTAGACTATTACCTGGCTTCATAGAAATTACAGTTTCTGATACCGGAATAGGAATCGATCCGGAAGATCACAGTCGAATATTCGAGAAATTCGGCCGATTAGGAAATGTTTCACTGCACTCCAGTGGAAAAACTAAATTTAAAGGAGGAGGTCCGGGACTAGGACTTCCAATCACCAAAGGAATAATTGATGCGCACGGGGGTGCGATCTGGGTTGAGTCGATCGGTTATGACGAGAAAAGCTATCCGGGATCTACGTTTCATATCATGCTGCCACTCCGAAAAACTCCACCAGATGATAAAACTGCCAAACTCTTTAAAAATTTAATTGAGGCAAACTAAAAGCTTTGTAATATGCCACAGAAAATACCCGAATCTACTCGAATTCCTCGTGAGAGAACTTTCATGGTTGGTGTAGAAATTCGCAACCAAGAACATTTACTCACTATCGACGAATCCTTATCAGAGCTTGGTCTATTAGCAGATACAGCAGGATTGGAAGTGGTTGGTCAAATTACTCAAAAATTGGATCAGCCCAACGTCCAAACCTTTATCGGAACAGGAAAGATCGAAGAAATTCAGGCTCTTGTTGAGGAATTACAAGTTGATGTGGTCTTGTTCGATGAGGAATTATCTCCTCGTCACCAAAGGGAATTAGAAAATATTTTTGGCGAAAAGGTGCGAATAATTGACCGCACTGCGTTAATATTGGATATCTTCGCTCAACACGCAAACACAAACGAAGGAGTACTCCAGGTAGAGCTGGCTCAATATGAATATCGACTACCAAGGTTGACACGCTATTGGACTCACCTTGCTCGCCAGGCAGGAGGTGGCGGTGGAAGAACTGGCTCTGTCGGCGGAGTAGGATTGCGAGGACCCGGAGAAACCCAGCTTGAGGTCGACCGGCGAGAGATCAGAAAAAGAATCAGTCATATCAAAGAACAGATCGAGAAAGTACGCACGCATCGCCAGCAATATCGATCTCGTCGGAAAAATTCTCGCATCCCAGTGATTGCCCTTGTCGGATATACCAATGCCGGGAAATCCACATTACTAAATCAATTAGCCAAGTCTGACATTTACGTTGCAAATCAACTCTTTGCGACACTAGACCCCACAACTCGAAGAGTTGAATTACCGGGTGGGCATGTTGGACTTTTCACCGACACAGTCGGTTTCATACAAAAATTACCCACAACGCTTGTTGCTGCGTTTCGGGCAACCCTGGAGGAAATTGCTGAGGCTGATCTCTTGCTTCATGTAATTGACATCTCCCATTCAGAAGTGCACGCACAATCTAAAGCTGTTTACCAGGTTTTAAAGGAAATTGGAGCAAGTGAAATTCCGATCCTTACCGCTGTTAATAAAATTGATCGGTTAAAAGAACCTGAGCGGGCACGCCTGGCGTTGGAAGATTTTCCGAATGCAGTAGCCATATCAGCCCTAAAAGGTGAAGGGATTCAAGAGCTGCTGAGAAAAATCAACCAGTACTTATTCGAGACCTACGCAGCGATCCAGGTCAGAATTCCTTACCAAAAGGGTGGATTAATCGCTCTTTTCCACGAGCAAGGCCTAGTTGAACGGGAAGAACATGAAATCGGCGGTGTTATCCTTGAGGGACGAATTCCTGGGAGATTGCTAGCTCAATATAAACCATTTTTAGCCAAAGGATAGGCCATCGCCTATGTTTACGAAACTAAACCAATTATTGGACGTTCTTTCGAATTATTTTGCTCATCGTAAAGGTTTACTTCCAATCTTAGGGATTGGCCTGATTATTTTGAACTTTGTTTTCCAATTTCTCGAACTGGGCTGGATTACAGATACCAATTTCTTTTTACATCTAGGAATTATTCTGGCAATATTTGGCGTTATGCTTGCTTGGGCTCTTTAGGAAATATGCGGTCCAGATGCTAACACTTCTGGAGCACAATAATCCTGGAATTTTTTGAAATTATCGATAAATCTGGACGCCAAAGCACGATACTTAACCATATAGTCCTCTTGGCTTCCCCATGAGGAAGCCGGGTAAAGGACTGACTCGGGTATATTAGGGCAGCTCTTTGGCACCTGGAAATTAAAAACAGGATCTGTGTAGTACGCAACCTGATTAAGATCACCCGAAAGCACGGCATTGAGCAAATTCCTAGTATGATGAATACTGATCCTTTTACCAATACCATATGGTCCTCCAACCCAACCAGTATTCACCAGCCAGCAGTTCACCCCATAACGTAAAATCTTTCGCTTTAGGAGATCGGAATAGAAAGAGGGAGGAAGAACCATAAAAGGAGCGCCAAAACAAGCGCTGAAGGTGATCTCAGGCTCATCTCTTAACCCGATCTCCGTCCCACCAACCTTGGCAGTGTAGCCAGAGATGAAGTGATAGATGGCTTGATCAGGAGTGAGGCGCGCAATGGGAGGCATGACACCAGATGCATCACAGGTGAGGAAAATGATATTTTTAGGATGGCCTCCCATTTTGGAAGGGACAGCATTATCAATGAAATCTAGGGGATAGGAGGCACGTGTGTTTTCAGTCAATGAATCATCATTCAGATCAATTTCGCGTGTAATAGAATCATACACGACGTTTTCAAGGATCGTACCAAAACGTTTGGTACAAGCATAAATTTCTGGTTCTGCCGTGGGTGATAAACCAATTACTTTCGCATAACACCCATCCTCAAAGTTAAAGACCCCTTCATCACTCCAGCCATGTTCATCATCACCAATCAGGCTGCGATTCGGATCTGCTGAAAGGGTCGTTTTGCCGGTCCCTGACAAGCCAAAGAATAGAGCAGAGTCATTATCCTTGCCAATATTTGCTGAACAATGCATTGACAAAATGCCCTTCATAGGAAGAAGATAATTTAGAAGGGTAAAAACAGATTTTTTTATTTCCCCTCCATAACTTGTATTCCCAATCACACACAAACGCTGGTCAAAATTTAACACAATGAAAGTCTCGGCATTCGTTTGGTCAATCTGCGGGTAAGCATGAAAAGAGGGCACGCAAATCACGGTAAATTCGGGAACGTGCCGGCGATACTCTTCTTTCGTAGAGGGTTTAACAAACATATTCCTGGCAAATAAGCTGTGCCAGGCATTCTCCGTGATGATCCGAACAGGTAAACGATTCTCAGGATCAGAACCCCCGAAGCAATCTTGGACAAATACATCTCTTCCTTGCAGAAAACCTTGCAACCGACCATATAACTCATCGAATTGCGCTCTCTCATAGGGTCGATTGTATTGACCCCACCAAACATTTGCTTCTGTTGTTGATTCTCGAACGATATACTTATCGTTAGCAGCACGAGCAGTATGTTTTCCTGTATTGACTACAATGGGACCATATTGTGAAATATGAGCTTCACCTCTAAAGGCGATCTCTTCATATAACGCTTCTGCGGGTAAATTCCAGTAAGTTTTGTGTAAGTTGATCAAACCGTGATTCTCAAGCCCATAATCACTCTTGATCGCCTCTGCCTGTGTTTGTGCAGGAGTCCGTATGTTAAGCAAGTTGTTCATAGCCAGTCCCGAATGACCTTTCTATCGCCAATGTATATTTCGCTGGGAGAAGTGGGATCTAGTGCCCATTTGATCCGTTCGATACCTTCACGAATATCTTTCATTGATCCTGCAAAGCTCAGACGAATATGGCCTTCCATCCCAAATTCTTTTCCGGGGACCGATACAACGAGGGCCTTTTGTAATAGAAATCTTGACAGCTCGACTGAGTTTTGTGAATAAGCCCGAAAATCAGGCAAACAATAAAATGTACCAGCTGGTTTAGTCACGTGGATTCCGTTGAAAGCTCTTAATTCTTGCACAATGACATCACGATTGTTCTGAAACATCAATCTCAGGTTCTCAACAATATTTTGCATTCCTGTCAATGCACCTTCCGCAGCTGCTTGCGTAACAGGAGAAGTACAAGAGGTTGTTTGCGCCTGGACATTATTCATCACAGAGACCAATTTACGATTAGCAATCGCCCAACCAATCCGGAAACCGGTCATGCCATATAATTTGGCAACCCCGTTAACCACGATAATCGAGGTCGATTCGATATCTTTCTTGCTATATTGATATGCCGGCACCCATTTTCGTTGGTCAAAGATCAACTTATGATAAATATCATCCATGATTAGATAAATACTCCGGCTTTCACAAAAATCCACCACATCAGAGATAAATTCATCCGAAAAGACCTGTCCTGATGGATTATTCGGACTATTAACGATGATCGCCTTTGTATTAGAGCTAAATGCTTTTTCAATATCTAACATGCGCGGTTGAAAGGTGCCATCTTCTGGAGTAACAATAACCGGAATTCCATAAACCATCTTGATCATCTCAGGATAACTTACCCAGTAAGGAGCAAGAACAATGACTTCGTCTTGTGGATCCAGGATGCTGTAAAGAATGTTATACAGAGATTGTTTAGCTCCAGCTGAAATGATCACATTTTCGGGAGAGACGATACGATCGTAATTTTCTTCAGTGTACCGAATGATCGCTTTTTTCAGAGAAGGCAACCCATCTGGCGGGGTATACTTTATATTTCCTTCTGTCAATTTCGACGCAGAGCTTAGAATTGCTGCTATAGGTGTTTTATTCTTCGGCTCACCAATCCCCATGTTGATGACCGATTCGCCCCTTTCTTTTAAAATCCGAGCTTCTTCATTCAAAGCAAAAGTAGGCGATTCAGCTATGGATCGAGCTAATTTACTGATCTTCATACGCAGTGAGATCTCCTATATTGATTTATTTTCAATGAAAAGATTTGTCTTTAGGTTTGCTCTTGATCGGATTGTCTCAAGTATTTGAGACCTGTTCCGGTGTTGAATAATACAATTTTCTCATCAGGATGAATCCATCCAGATTGGGTTAATTTCATCAAGCATGCCAACGTTGCCGCACCTTCAGGCGCCGCAAAAATACCCTCACGAGAGGCTAATCTCTTTTGAGCTTCAATGATCTCAACATCGCTAACAGCGACAGCTGTTCCATTGCTTTCACGTAAATCGTGCAAGATAATTTGATCCGCAAAACTCTTCGGGACCCTCAGACCAGATGCGATTGTTTGTGCACCGATCCAGAAATCACAGAAAAGGGAGCCTGATAAGAAAGCCTTAATCACAGGAGCACATCCCTCAGCTTGAACAGCAACCATCCGGGGACGTTTTTTACTCTCCAACCAGCCAAGTTCATCCATTTCTTTGAAAGCTTTCCACATCCCTACTAATCCCGTGCCCCCCCCCGTCGGATAGATGATCACATCAGGCAGCTCCCAATTAAAAGCTTCAGCAAGCTCGTATCCCATGATCTTCTTACCTTCACAACGATATGGCTCTTTGAAGGTGGACACATCAAACCAACCTTCCGATCGAGCTTTTTCACCCGCCATACCAGCCGCTTCGCTAATTAATCCGTTAATCAGGATGACGGTAGCCCCTGCAATTCGACTTTCTTCGATATTGGCCAGAGGCGTATCTTTTGGCATAAAGATATAGGCTTCCAGCCCTCCACGGGCTGCATAAGCGGCTAAGGCTCCTCCAGCATTACCCGCAGTTGGTATGATGATCTTTTTAACTCCCAATTCTTTTGCTCTAGAAACCGCTGCCGAAAGCCCACGCGCCTTGAAAGAACCAGTAGGGTTAAGACTTTCATCTTTTACATATAAATTGGGAAGGTGTAGTTCTTCAGCCAGCCGATGTAAGAGAAGCAACGGTGCATCTCCTTCACCTAAGGAGATCATGTTTTGTTCATCAAAAACAGGTAATACCTCCCGCCAACGCCACATCCCTGGTAAACGCTGCCGGAAACGATCACGATCGAGCTCTCTACGAGCTTTTTCAAGATCATAACGTGCCATTAACGGCGCCTGGCATTCAGGACAGAATGTTTGAATGGTCTCGGCACCGAAATGTTTACCGCATGAAGAACATTCGAGAAAATTAATATAAGACATTTGAGTATTTCTTAAAATTACTCCCTGTCCGCTTTGGCAGGAAGGAAAGCCTCAATTCTGGCCCATAATTCCCGAATGTTAATGGGTTTTGACATATACACATCACATCCAGCGGCAAGAGCCTTCTCTGCATCACCTCTTAGTGCATTGGCTGTAATCGCAATTATTGGAACATATAGCAATGAATTTGTATTTTCACTTCTGAGGCGCCTGGCTACTTCATACCCGTCGATATCAGGCAAATTGATATCCAGTAAAATAACATCCGGCGGTTCTTTACGAGCGATGTCCAGGCCTTGCAACCCGTTTTCAGCCCAAATGAAGCGATACCCCTTCGATTCCAATGC
This sequence comes from uncultured Chloroflexia bacterium, assembly GCA_963754615.1. Classification (GTDB taxonomy): domain Bacteria; phylum Chloroflexota; class Anaerolineae; order Anaerolineales; family UBA4823; genus CAVVUF01. Next base: position 267,487 of record CAVWGW010000015.1, read on the forward strand.
TCTTTGAACCAAAGCTTTATTATCAGGATTATCCTCAATATAAAGGATGGAATAGGCCATCAGGAAGCTCCTTTATTTAGATTTTTCTGTTCCATTACTTCAACAACTTGTTCCACAAACTCTCGGGGCGGCAGAGAACCTTTTTGGTAAATTGCGGTGATATAACCGTTCAATCGCTCTCGATCTTCTTTTGTAATATCTTTCGCACTAACAACAATAACAGGGATATTTGCTGTACGCTTATCATACTTCAATTCTTCAAGAACGCTAAAACCATCAATTTCCGGCATTGTCAGATCAAGAACAACGAGGCCTGGCAGCCTTTGACGCGCTTGAGCTAACCCATCCCAACCATCCTTTGCATGAAAAACCCGGTAAGATTTTTTCGCTTCTAAGAAACGACGGATCAATTGTGCGTCATCCGGATTATCATCAATAATCAATACGGTTCGGGTTCTCTCATCCAGGTATTCCAACGCCGCATGCAACCCTTCTTGCATAGGTGCTTTTGTTGAATCTATCTTAATATCGACACCCCACTCATCCCCTAATACATGCTTTTCAACCGGGAAAGTATGCCCAGTACAATTAACAACAACCAACTCATTTTCCTGAATCTGCCCCTGTGAAACCATCTTTTCGAGTCCCGAAAAAGCCACAGCCGCGGCAGGTTCTACTGCCAATCCTTCAGTTTTTGCCAAATCCCGCATGGTTGCCCAGGCTTCTGCATCTTCAACACTTTCCATCGTGCCCCCATATTTATGCAGGATATCCCACAAGTATGAATATGTTTGACCTGGGTCGCCGGTTGAGAGAATGGCAATTCGGGTCATAGGATACACAGGTTGGGCTACACGACTACCAGTTTTGAAAGCCTGCACCATCGGAGAACATCCAGCAGCTTGAATAATCCCGATTTTAGGAATGCGATCGATCAAGCCCATTTCAAAAAGCTCCTGGAACCCGCGAAAAACACCTAAAGGTCCCAGTCCACCGCTCACGGCTTGAATATACCAATCCGGAGACTTCCACCCCAACTGTTCAACAATTTCATAGGCGATCGTTTTCATCGATTCGCGAGCCGGCAGACTGCGCGCCCCGCGATCCAAAATTAAATCTCGACGCTTCGCAAATTCTGCCGCAATTTGTTTGGCCTGATCATAAGTACCACTGACTTTTACTACTTCTGCGCCATATAAAGCAACTTCACGCAATTTCTCTGGAGGCACCAGGCTGGTCATAAATACCCATAATTTGATACCTGCCCGGGCACAAGCCGCAGCGAAGGCAACTGCAGCGTTTCCAGTCGAGGCGATTACTGCCTCATGAATGCCGGCCTCAAGCATCGCAGCTACCGAAACAACTGCCTGGCGATCCTTGAATGAGTTCGTTGTTCCATAACGCTCATCCTTAATGAACAACTGGTAATTCCGGTCAGGTAACTTCTGATACCTTCGGGGAACTCTCAATGGAGTTCCTCCCGCAACAAAATCTAATTCCAAGCCTTCAGGTGAATTAATGGGTAAAACCTCGTGATAGCGCCATAAATTGAAGATCCTACCTGGTAAACCACGCAACAATTCTCTCTTGAAAAGAGGATAATCATACAAAGCATCCACCCATGCTGATTTACACTGATTGCAGATTGTGGGTATGAGAGGTTGGTACTCTTGTTCGTGCCCACATTCAGCGCATTTCATGTATTTTGGTTTTGCCATATCTGCTCCAGCGAATACATTTTACCATTCAACGACATTGAACCTGGCATTATTTCATCGGAGGGTGAACTGGAAGGTCCAGATGGAAAATCGATCCTTCCCCAGCAACACCTTTGCTTTCTGCCCATAAACGACCTCCATGCATCTCAACCAGGCGGCGGCTGATAGGCAACCCTAATCCTGTTCCTCCTGCTTTTCGCGTTGTAGAAGTGTCCACCTGGCTGAAGGCTTCGAAGATCGTCTCTAATTTGTCGGTTGGGACTCCAATTCCAGTATCCCGGAATTGCATTCGAACCCAATCCCCAGTTCTCTTTGTCTGTACGGTTATCCCCCCAGTTTCTGTGAATTTGATGGCATTTCCGACAAGATTCAACATTACCTGCCTGATCCGAATTTGGTCGGCGCTCACAACCAGATCATCTGCGGAATCGGCATCCATTTCTAAGAATATCCCCTTTATATCTGCCTGAGGCGTTGTCGTCTCAAGAACATCAACTAACAGCTCTCTTAAGTTAATTGCTTCGAATGTGAGGCTCAGACGCCCAGATTCGATTTTTGCCATATCCAAAACCTCGTTGATGAGGTTCAACAGATGTTTGCCATTCTTCTCGATCAGCTGTAGATCTGCTTCCATAAATTCGGTAAGCGGACCATCGATACCTTCTAGGATAACCTGGGTGAAACCCAAAATTGAATTGAGCGGGGTACGTAATTCGTGACTCATATTTGCCATGAAAGAGGATTTCAAATGATCAAGCTCTCGTAAACGTTCTACTGTGACCGCCTGCTCTGCAAATAGTTGAGCATTCTGAAGAGCAATTGAGGTCTGAGACGCCAAGGTAGAATAAGTTCTTAAATCATCTTCAGTAAAAAAGTTTAAACGATCTGATTGAGCATCAAAAACACCTAATAACCGGTTACCGACTATCATCGGAACCGCTAATTCTGAAAGCGTTTCAGGAAGAATGGGGTTTGGAAGGAATTCATCTACCTGGCGAACATCATTGACAATTTGACCTTGGCGTAATCTGGCAGCCCTGGCTACAATCGATTCTTTTTCGATTAGAATGGACCAGCCCTCAGCAACCATTTTTCTGCCTCTTTCTCCAGCCCCAACGCTAAGATCCAACTTTTCTCCACTCTCATCCAAAAGATACACATGAGCATGGTATAGGTTGAAGCTGTTTTTTGCCAGGTCGACCACAGATTGCAGGAGTTGAAGCGGGTCCAAAATCGAAGAAGAAGCAGAACTTACACGGGCAACAGTTTGAAGCTCCACCGCGCTCTTTTGGGTTTGTTCAATGAGACGTGTACGTTCTAGAGCTTGAGATACCTGCTCAGCCACCGCTTCCAACAAGGCATGGTCCTCTTCCTTTAAAATTCTATTTGGGTCTTCTCTAACACCCAGAAAGCCAACTGTTTCACCACCGATCTCCAGAGGGGTTTGCTTAATTGAATATCCTGCCTCCGTATCATGGGATGAGTCAAGAGTGTTCTTCACGACGAAATCTTCCAATGAAATAGACCTGGTCCTTAAATTATCAAAAATATATCCCGATGTCTCCTGCTCATGACGGGAGAGATATGATGACCATGCCTCACGACTTATTGTTCGTTGGAGCTCAGTCAATTCGTGCAGACGGTTTTCCATTCCCTCTTGAAGGCGCTGCGAATGAATCACCGCAGCTCCCAAAGAGACAAGACTCTCAATCTGATGGAGTGCATTTTCAGAGAGCGCCAACATTTGATGGCTAGCCAAGAATACCCATCCATACCATTCCCCACCACTTACCAGTGGAAATAAGGCAAGTGTTTTCCCGATTGAATTACCGAATGAACGTGCTTTTACATCTAACCGGACATCCGATTCCACATCGGGAATATAGATTGGTTTTTCTTCATCGACTGACCCAGATAATGGAAAATTACGCAAAGAATAAGACGATCCAGGCAGCATCAGTGGTTCGCAACCACTCTTTTCCCAAGTTGCAACAACCACCCCTAACTCTGGAGGTTCTTTGATCCAAGGTTGATCAAAGAAAGTTAATCCTGCTCGATCAAATAATTTCATATCTGTAAATTCGATCATGGATTGAAACACTTCTTCTTTTCTACGAGCGCGAATAATCTGAGCAGCACCAGCGTATAGGTTGTCAGATGTTGTTAATAGGTTCTCGCGTTCTGCTAGAGCCTTCTGAGCATTTGCATAAAGCATGGAATTTTGTAGGGCAATTGCCACCTGCGCAGCTAATGTAGTTTGAATACTCAAATCCTCTTCGGAGAAGTGGTTTATTTCATCAGACTGTACATCCAGCACTCCTGAAATATTTTCACCCACAAGCAATGGAACAGCCATTTCCGATTTCGTGTTCGGCAGATAAACATTGGGCAAAAAATCAGGTTCCGATCTTATGTCATTGACAATCACGCCTTGTCTTTCTCTGGCTGCTTTGGCAACGAGCGATTGTTCACGATCGATGGGTATTTGCCATTTTTCTGCCACCATTTTCTGGCCAATATCACCAGAACCAGCTGAAAGGATTAAGACCTGTTGCGTTTCATCAAGCAGGTAGATATGAACGTGATAAAGAACAAATTCCCGTTTCGCTTGATCCACAAATACTTTTAGCAGCTTTTGCGGATCTAAAATGCTAGACACAATCATACTTAATTTGGCAACTGTCTCCAATTCCGCTGCACGTTTTTGAATAGTCAGCTCAGCCTTTCGGCGAGCTGACAAGGCTTTTTGGATTTGAAGAAATGCCCTGGCATTTTTTATCATCACAGCAGCTTGATTAGCGACCGAAACTAATAATTCCCGATCATGTTCTGTGTACAAATTAGGGATGTTAACCGTCTGCACATTGATCACCCCTAAAACCTCATCACCATAAATGATCGGGACGCCAAGCCATGAAAGAGAAGGGGTATCATCTCCAACGGGGATAAATTTGACTCCGATCTCCTTCATCACATCAAGAATATTGTCGCCGATTAATAAAGGTGATCGATGCCGAATGATGTAGTCTGTCAATCCTTCCCCTAAAATACGGCTATCCACGGTGATTCGTTCTCCGTAGATATATGTTAAGGGAAATGAGACAATCAGGCTTAATGGATCAAAGTAAGCGATGAAAAAATCATCAACATTCACCAGCTGACACACGTGTTTGTAAATTTCTTCTGCGATTTGGTTTTCATCGACCAGTGCCGATAAGGAGCGCGCTAAATCATTCAGAATAGTCAGCTCTTTTGACCGTTGCTGAATCTGCTCTGTAAATTGGAGGTTTTCAATATAACTGGTAACCCGGCCTACCACCCCCCCAATAAAAGCACTTTCGTCATCCAGAAAAGAGCGCGGCTCTTTGTACCCAATATGCACGTAACCAAGCAACTCACCGTTAATCCGAATGCCGCCAACAATCTTGCTCTTTAGATTTAACGTTTCTGGAGATCCATAGATTTGGTTATTAAATGTGATTGCAGAAATACAGATTTCAGGATACTGCATTGCAGATGGGATCCGAAGGGCTACCCAATTTAAAAATTCTGACAAAGGAGGTTTTTCATCAATCCGGTGTCCAATATCATTCAAACAGTTCAATTCCAGAACTCTTTTACCTAACAAGTTTTGCGGGTTCACCTCCAGGTTTTTTTTCCAATCAACTTCAGTTGAAGGAGAAAGAATGGTTAAATCCGCCTGAGAGTCTGGCTTATTCTCGAGATCTGCCTTTTCATGAGGGTCCGGATCCTCTGCAGAGAACATATCTTCTATTCGATTTCTTAATTCATCACGCTTTGGCATTCCAGCAACTCCCTCAGTTAATCATAAGGACACATTTCAAGGAACAATTCTCTACCTGCCACCTAATCACGATAGGTATCGTTTCCCAAGTAAACAAAAACTTGCTGCTTCAGCACACGTCCGAGCTCCTGGGCAGCACGAAAAAGGACCACATCTGTGCTCGTCGCACTATTTATTTGTTCGGTAACTTCTCGGAGCAGCTGCTCACGTTTCACTCTCGCTTGGGTTTGTTTTAGGAGTTGTAAGCCCTGAACAGTAAGTGCTACCTGCCCAGCAATTGCACTGAGACGTTGGATTTCGGTCTCTGAAAAATTGACAGTTTTATCAAAATTTCCCATCACAAAGCCTAAGGATTGGTCAGCAAGGACGAGCGGAACAATAATCGAACAATTCGAATGAAAAACATCTTGAAATAACTTCCTGGTTATTCGATCTAATCGGTGATCCGTCGCCACATCCTTTATCATGACGATTTGACTCGTAAATATTGTGTTCGGGTTGACTTCGAATGCACTTAGAGGGTAATGATCAGCAATTTCTACAGGTAAATCAACCTTATATGCTACAGGGAAGATCCAATCTGGCACTTGTCCAGGTTTCAAAGTTCGATCGAAGAGACACATCATTAAAGATTGGTCGGCATCTTTTAATATCGTTTTTCCTGTAACTGCCGTCAAAACATCCTGGAATTCTTGAGCAGCATTTAATTCAGCTGTAATACTCAATAAAACATCTGTTTCAGCCAAGGCTTTCTGGGTTTGGTCCGTGAGGCGTAAATTCTCTAATCGACTTGCAACTTGCGTTGATGCTGCTTGGTTAACGATCAATTGAAGTAGCTCTACATCGTTAATAGAAATCCCATTTTCGACATCTTGTTGAACATCAAATACTCCCAGAATCTGATCAGAAACCATTATCGGAAACGCAGCCTCTGATTTCGTATCTGGCAAAAATGGGTTTGGAAGCCAGTTTGGATCTAAAGTTGTATCAGAAACTAATACTATTTTGTTTGAATCTGCAGCAAGACCAACTAATCCCTTACCTCTATCGATCGTAAGGCCTTGGTCCAGCATCATCCTACCAGCAATCCCTGAACTACCCTTTAGGGTTAATTTCTCGTGCTTGTCGTCAAATAGATAAATTTGAGCATGATAAAAATGAAAGGATTTCTGAACCTCATCGACAACTGCACCCAATAAATTTTGTGGATCCATTATCGCTGATAAACGCTGGCTAACCTGTGCAGAGGCTTCAAGAGCTCGAGTGCGATGAAGAACAGCATTAACCAGTTGATTAAATGTGGATTGTATTTTCCCAATGGAATCTGAACTTGTAACTTGAAGTTGAGTAATTTGCATGTTTTCCTGGATATTCGGCTTTTGAAGTATCCCCATAACCCTATTCATTTCTTTTACAATGCGATCAATCTCGTTGGAAACAATTCTTCTGAACATTAAGTAATTGACTAAGCCAACTAAGAATCCAGCGAAAATGCATACGAGAAAAAATAAGAGGGTGAATGCCCGCGGAGTATCAAGAATAATCCTTGCAAAGGGAGGAAATACCAATCCTACCAGGATTCCGAAACTGATCATCGAAATTTTTAAGGTACGGAATACACTTCTTCTGGTCTCTTGCGTTCCTTCAGATGGTTCTCGTGGATTGTTGGTTTTATCGGCTGAATTATCAGGCATGAACTATTCTCCTATTTGCTCGAAATAAAATTAACCGTCTAGTTTGGGAGTAAACCTGGTTCGACCTTAAGAATAAACGAAAAACAACTTCCTTGCCCGACTACGCTTTCCACATCGATTTGTCCTCCATGCTGCTCAATGATCGACTTCACAATTGCAAGACCAAGCCCATTGCCTTCAATATCCTGCGTAGCTTCAGAATAGACACGGTAGAATTTTTCAAAAATGTGCGGTAGGGCGTCCTCGGGGATGCCGAAACCATTATCCCGAATCTCCACCTTGACCTTCCCATTTACAACCCATCCCTTTAATTTGATTTTCCCGCCGTTCGGCGTATATTTGATCGCATTTCCAAGCAAATTTCGAACCACTTGTTGCAAACGCATCCGATCCCCCAATACAAAAATCGGCTCTTCTGGTAATTCTGTGAGGAGCGTATGATCTTTGAGTTGAGCCTGGTTTTGAAATTCATCACCAATCTCAGACAGCAAGGTTTTCAAATCTACTCTGCCTTTCTTTAGATCGGTCTCCATTTCAATACGTGCTATCTCCAAAAGGTTCAATACCAAATCTTGCATTTGAAGTGCGGAACTTTTGATACGGCGGATGAAATCGGTCTGCATTTCATTGAGAGTCCCCACTTTTGTGAGCAGATCGCTGTAACCCAGGACAGCAAAGATTGGGTTTTTAAGATCATGAGTGGCAGTCGCAATAAACTCATTCTTTAGTCGATTGATCGCCATAAAATGGCTGACATCATGTAGGACTGCCACCTGTCCTCCTTCTTCAATAGGCGCAATCAAAATGGAAAATGTTCGTTGATCTGGCCATAGAATCTCACCTTTTTCAAGTGTACCGGTCGCTCGCGCTTTGTCCACCAGCTCTGTTAATCCGTCGTATCCTTTATTGCTTGGCAATGGGAATCCAATTTTTGTCCTAACATCTGTGAAAAGGTGCTCACCGGCAGGATTAATCAACTGCAGTTCACCTGAGCTATTCAAAACCAAGATTGCATCAGCGGCTGTACGCAGGACGGCAGTCGTTCTCTTCTGTTCTTGTTCAACCGACTCAAATAGACCGATACGTTCAACAACGATTCCGATCTGAGATGACAAGGTCTCCAACATCACCCGATCAGATTCCTGAAATGCATTTGAACGCTGGCTGTGAATTGATATCACACCATTCACGTTACCTTGCCAGACTAAAGGAACTGCAATGGAAGAAATAATGGGAGGTTTTCCAGTACCAAATCGATCTCCCGTCCTTTCATCAATTGCACCTGAAATATGAGCGGCCTGGCCAGTGGTGCCTGCCTGGAAAGGAGCAATTTCCATCAATGATTGCCTGGGAGCATTTTCTTCTCCAGCCATTTTATGAAGTTTTATGCTTCCGTCATACTTCAGCCAGAGGGCGACAGTAGGGTAGCCAAGATGATTGCGTACAATCCCTGGAATTTGATCGAAAAGCTCATTCAAGTGTGTAAATCGGCTGATCTGATGAGTTAGCTGGTTCAAGGCTACCAGCTCATTGACACGTTTTCTCTCAATCGCAAATAATTGGGCATTTTCAACAGCGATAGCAGCCTGGCTTGAAATTGCCTGGAGGAGTTTCATATGATCAGGCTTAAAGAATCCTGACTGTTCATGAGTCAGTGACAATACCCCTAGGACCTCACGCCGTCCTAATAATGGAATTAAAATAGCAGATCGTGTTGTATCATTTGGAATTCTTACCCAATTTTCACTTGCATTAACATCATCAAGTATCGTACCTTCGCGTTGATTGATGAGCTGCGGAATAATACCTTCTGAGGTAAATCGATTACGCAGCTCTTCCCACGTCCAAGGAGAGATATCAAATATCTTGTGCATTTGCTGGGTAATGGAACCATCTGGATGGAAAATCACCAGGTATCCATTCATGGCTGAAAGGGCACTGATGGAACGCGTCAAGATCGTCCTGGTTAGCTCCTCAACATCCAGCCTCTCACCTAAATCCTTACTCAATTCGGGCAGAACACCTAATTCTCTGGTCCGGTTCCGTAATTCATCTTCAGCCTGTTTAACGCGCAACTTTGTTCGTATGCGCGCAGAAAGCTCTCTCCAATCAACAGGCTTTGTGACATAATCATCGGCGCCTAAAGTTAAGCCTTCACGAACATCTTTAGCAGCAATTCTGGCAGCAGTGACAACAATCACCGGAATATGGCTGATTTTTGGGTCTGCGCGCATTTCCAAAAGGACCTCAAAACCATCCTTTTTGGGCATATTCACATCCAGAAGTACAAGGTCAGGATTATCTGAGCGAATCCGATCCAGTGTCTCTTGTCCGTCCATGGCTGTGAGATATTCGTAGCCTTCACTACGTAAACGGACCGACAATAATCGAACATTATCTGGATTATCATCAGCCACCAGGATCCGAAATGAGCGTTGTAAAGATGAGCTGGATGCCATCACGGTTGGTTGCGGCCTGATTTCAACCAGCACGCGTCCCACAATCTCGCGAATTTTTTCGGGTTGAACCGGCTTTACCAGATAGTCATTGACTTTCAACTGCTTGGCAGAAATTCGAAGCCCAGGTGTGTCATAGGCAGTGATCAAGATGGTGTGAATGGGTTGGTTTTCACCTTTTAATTTCTCAATTAAATCCAAACCGTTCATCCCCGACATCATGAAATCGGTGATTAATACATCTACTAATTTCCCGTTCGTCAGTTCCAAGGCTTCTTCTGTACTGCAAGCGGTAAGAACTTCCACTGGTACATCAAACTTTCCCAGAACTCTCGCCAGCATAGCAGCAGTATTGGGGTGATCATCTACGATCAAGATACGAGCAGCATATGAGTTTGTTGGTTCTCTATTTTCCATTATTACATTAAAGCTGATTTCCAGCTAAAAAATAATTGGATTATAGAGGAAACAATTAGGGATAATTGGGAATCGGACGCAATTAGTCCAATAAGAGCCTGTAACCCTGTCCCCGAACATTCAGGATACGGCGCGGTGAGGAGGGATCCGCCTCAAAGGCTTGGCGGATCACATGAATATGCCAGCGTGATAATTCGCGAGCTTCTGTACTGCTGGTATGGTAACCTTGTGCTTCTGCAGCCAACGTTTGATACGAAACAACTTCAGGAGCATGCCGGGCAAGAACTAGAAAATAATCAAAAGTAGCTGGTGGAAGGTCAATTTCCCCTTCTCCAAAGGTGATTCTCCGGGCTTGAGTGTCAACATTCAGCAACCCACGAACAATATAGCGTTTCTCAAGCTGGGAAGAGAGTAGGGTAGGCTGTGCATCCAAATCAATCTCTCCATCCAAGGCTTTTAACTCATCCTGAAGAAGACCAATTTGAGATTGAATTTCCTTACGGCGCCTTTCGATTTCTTGTGTCTTTAAAACAGATTTCGTCAGTGAAATTAGCTGATCGGGATTCACTGGCTTGATAAGGTAATCTGTTGCGCCAAGACGCATCGCCTTCAGGGCAGAATCCATCGAACCATGCGCTGTTAATAAGATGACAGGCAATTTGGGATCAATTTTCCTAATTTCGGAAAGGATTTGCAGCCCATCCATAACAGGTAACCACAAGTCAAGAAAAACCATATCGAAAGGTGAGTTTGACAATAAACTCAGAGCTTCGCTCCCATTTTGCGCCCCAATGGCATTACAACCGATCTTTTGTAAGATTTGGGTTAATGTATTTCTCAGGCCAGCTTCATCATCTATGATTAAGACATTACCGAGATGGGTCATAAGGCACTAACCAGCTTCATAAATACTGCTGTTCAACAGGAAGGTAAACTCGAAAAGTAGTTCCCTTTCCGGGTGTACTTTCAACATCGATATGGCCAGAATGCCGGCGAACAATATCGTAGGTTATCGCAAGACCCAGTCCGGTTCCGCCATCTTTTGTCGTAACAAATGGGTCGAAGATATACGGCAACACTTCAGGGTTAATTCCAGCGCCATTGTCAGATAACTCAATTAAAATTCGTTCATTATCTGCATCATTATAAGTACAAATTTTTAACACACCCCCATTAGGCATCGATTCCACAGCGTTTAAGCATATATTCAAAATTACCTGTTTAATTTGATCTTGAATCATTTGGCAATCCGGAACTTCAACAGACGGATCAAACTCTAATCTTACGTTATTTCTTCGTAAATGGGTGCTGACCAACTTCTCCACATCTAAAATTAAATTATTCACTGAAGCTGGATGAAATTCTTCGCTCGTTGACGGGCGATAAGTTTCACGTAAACGAGCAATTAATCCTGCCATACGATTGGATTCATTTAAGGCTACTTGAATGTCTTCGCGTGCTTGCAAAGATAGGGTTTCCTCTAAATTAACTAAATATAACGCGTTTTGGATCGCCTGCAATGGGTTATTCAATTCATGCGCCACTGATGCGATAATGCGACCTAGCGCAGCCAATTTTTCGGATAATACCAGGCGAGCGCGCGCGTTTTGCTCTTGTTGAAGGGTCGTTTGTAGATTAGCATATAAGAAGGCTTTTTCAATTGCAATAGAAAGTTGGTCCGCAATAGTCAGCATCAATTGTAGATCTTGATCTGAAAACGTTGATGATGACGAATGGTGAACATCCAAGATCCCAAGAATTTTTTCTCTGGAATGCAAAGGCACTGCCAGCTCAGCTTTTGTCAGTGGCAATTCTGGATCTGGTATGAAAAATAAAGTTTCCCGCACATTATTTGAGATAAAGGGGTGATTTGTCTCAGCTACATAACCTACGATGCCTTCTCCTTTTTTACAAATAACCTTCTTTTGAGGATCGAATATCACTGGACCAGCACTCTGTTCAACGACCAGGTTTCGGTTTTCTGTATCATATAGAAAAACCCTTACACAATAAAATTTAAAATAGTCATGCAATAAATTTAGAACTTGATGGAGCATATCGTCGACGTCAATCGATTCAGAGATCCCACGACTGATTTGGTAAAGGATATTAACTTCTTTGAGGCGCTGCTGGGTGATTTCAAAAAGCCTGGCATTTTGTAACGTTAATGAAGCTTGACCAGAAAAAGAAGCTAATCGTTCTGCATGTATGGGTTGGTAAAATCCTTCCTGAGTGTGAGAAAGCGAAAAGAATCCGATGACATTCCCCTGCGCCAAGATTGGAGCTCCTGCCCATGATCGCATAAAAGAGAATAACCAATTCACCTTTAAACCATCTTGGGTATAAGAAACAATGCTCGGTGTGCCAGTTTCATAAATTTGACGTAAATATGGATCGCTACTGATCTCGATCGATTGATCGGCAATGGCAGAAGAAATATCCTCCCCGTATTTATCGAACCCTTGCATTTGTGCTATCTGCGTAAATCCATCTTCGAGGAGCATGATACAGGCTGTATCGTACGGAACAACCCGTTTAACTTGGGCTAACAAACGATTCAAGACATCATCAAAATTAAAGGATGCACCTAAAGAAACCCCCACTTCACGAAGTGCTTCAGCAAGCTGCCTCTGCTCGAATTCTTGTTTAAGCAGTTGGGCTCTTTCGATCGCAATTGCTGCCTGGGTTCCTAAGACTGAAAGAATGCGCTCTGATCCAGTATTAAATTGATCCGGGGATGTACTAAACACACTGATTGTACCGATGCATTTTTCTCCAAATCGAATTGGCGATACCAATAAAGAACGAAAATTCTCGGCATGATCATCGCTGGGAAGGAAATTAGGGTCATCGAGGATATCCCTCACATTGATGGTCTGAGCTTCAAGAATTGCCTTTCCAGCAATTCCTTTACCGGGTTGAAATCGAATGGGTTTACTGGGAGATATCCCTGGTTTTGCAATCGCAACCGGTTCTAACAAATTACTTTTTTCATCCAATAAATGAATGACCGCTTGTTCAGCTTGTTCAATCGAGGTTAAGGCGGCATCCGCTATTTGTCTTAGGACAATTGGAAAATCAATGCTGCTAGCCAACATTTGGCTAATCTTCAGCATCACCTGGCTTTCGCGTAACTGCTCAGCCAGAACCGCTTCTGTTCCTTTTTCGAAGACTGGATCGTTTTTCATATAGCTAATTTGAGGTAATCATACAACAGGATAATGTCAAAAGCAATATAGAAAATGGCTCATTGGAAGTTACCGTGGATCTGTCCACCACGGCAATTCCTAAAGACCCTAGAAAATATTATTGATACTTTATGGCATAATTGGGTAAATTAACGCCGAGGTTAAAATGCAGGAAACCACTGAGCTCCAGTCCGAATTTATCAATGAATTGAAATCTCAACGAAACTTTTCGGGCGAAATCCGTCATGATCGAACCACCAAGATTCTTTACAGCACAGACGCATCTATTTATCGCATAGAACCCTTGGGTGTAGCTTTCCCAACTTCATCAGATGATCTGATTAACCTGGTTGAAACTGCAAACCAATATAATGTACCTATGCTAGCACGCGGCTCGGGATCAAGCCTGGCAGGGCAGGCGATTGGAAAAGCTCTCATAATCGACTGTTCTCGTCATCTCAATAAAATTGTTGAAATTAATAAAGATGAACAAACCGCAGTTGTTGAACCCGGATTAATATTAAATAAACTCAATCGGGCAATATCGCCATTCCGGCTGCAGTTTGGGCCTGACCCTGCCTCAGCCGAAAGAGCAACGATTGGTGGATGCATCGCAAATAATGCCGCAGGAGCACATTCAATTTTATACGGTATGACTGCAGACCATATCCTTTCGTTGGATGTTATCCTGGCTGATGGAAGTACTGCCACATTCTCCGAATTAAGTATCCCATCTGCCCTAAATATTGCATCAGAAGAAAATTCTTACGAATCCAGATTTTATAGGAAAGCTCTTTACATCCGAGACCATTATTCAGATGAAATCCACAAACGATGGCCTGAAACTTGGCGGCGCGCTTCTGGTTACAGCTTAAATTACCTTCTCCCCTGGTCGTCTACCCAACCTCCCCAATGGGAAAACAACGCAACATGGTTCCAACACCATCCAAATCCATTGCCGTATCCGCCTATTCAGAAAAATAACATCAATCTCGCCCCTATCATCGCTGGTTCTGAGGGTACGCTTGCAATCGTCTATAGAGCTAAATTAAGATTAGTCAAAAAGCCGCACTGTACAGCTTTGGGCGTGATTGGCTTTCAAAGTATTATCGAAGCTTGTGAAGCTGTCCAAGAAATTCTTTCGCATGAACCTTCTGCAGTCGAGTTAATCCCCCAGAGCCTGATCGATTTAGCTCGTTCTGTCCCAGCGTATGCTCCATTGACAACGTTTGTTGATCACCTAAAAGTACGCGGCCAGGATCCAGAGGCGTATCTTGTCGTGGAATTTTCTGGCGATGAAATGGGAACGATCCTAGAAAAATTACGCAAAGTAGACCAGAACATGTGGATTGCTGAAACCTCAGAAATCCAAAAGAAGGTTTGGGATGTTCGTAAGGTGGGTCTGGGTATTCTCATGTCGCGCCTTGGCGATCAAAAGCCTGTCGCGTTTATCGAGGATACGGCTGTACCGGTCAACCGTCTGGCAGAATTTGTGCGAGAAATCGTCAAAATCCTCGACGGGTATGGCACCAAAGCAGAGTTTTATGCACATGCCTCAGCTGGCTGCCTGCATATCAGGCCGATTTTAAGCCTAAAAACATCCCAAGGGGTCAAGAACCTTAGAGCAATCGCCGAACAAACTGTCGAATTAACCCAGCGCCTTGGAGGAGCCGTTAGCGCTGAACATGGAGATGGTATCGCGCGTGGAGAATGGTTAGAGAAAACATATGGAAAGAAAATTGTCCAGGCATTTGAAGAATTGAAAACAGCTGTTGATCCCAAAGGTTTACTTAACCCTGGCAAGATTGTTCACCCACCTAAGATGGACCAAAACCTTCGTTATGGAGAAATGTATGCACCTAAAAGTTGGTCGCCTGTTTTCCATTTTTCAGAAGACAAGCAGATCCAAGGTGAAAAGGGTTTAGTTCAGGCTATCGAACAATGTAATGGGGCAGGGGTATGTAGGAAATCTGAAGGCGTGATGTGCCCTTCCTTCCAAGCTAGCCAGGAAGAAATGTACAGTACCCGCGGTCGTTCCAATCTACTCCGCGCATTAATTTCTGGGCAATTTCCCTCGGAGGGGGAGGGGTATCAGGCTGTAAAAGAAGCCCTCGATTTATGCCTGGCGTGTAAAGGATGCAAATCAGAGTGTCCATCTGGGGTTGATGTAGCAAAATTAAAATACGAGTTCTTCAACCATTACTATCAACATCTAAAATATAAGCGCTTCCTTCGCGATTACTTGTTTGGGTATATTGGTACTCTGGCCAAAATTGGACATTCTTTTGCTCCTGTGGTCAACTATTTCTTATCAACAAAGGTCATAAAAAACTTGGGCGAAAGGTTCATGGGGTTATCTTCTCAGAGGCAATTTCCTAAAATGGAACGTCAATCACTTGAAAGTCAATGGAAAAATCGCTATCCAAAGTATTGTGCAGTTCCCATAGAAGAAGAGATATTGTTTCTTTCTGACGCTTTCACGGAATATTTTCAGCCGCATATTGGCATAAAGGCACTAGAAGTTCTGGCAGCCCTGGGATGCAAGATCCAAATCCTGCCAACCCGCGGGGCAGGCCGGACCTTGATTTCTAAAAGTTTCTTGGAGGCGGCTAAAAAATATGGTTTGAATTTGCTGAAGGATATTCAGACTCTTGATCCTGAAGGGAAGATACCGATCGTGGGTATAGAACCCTCAGAAATTTATACCTTGCGCGATGAATACCGGGATTTCTTTCCAGATGATGAACAAGTAAGGCGAATTGCAGAGAGGACATTTACCATCGAGGAATTTCTGGTCCGTCCAGATCGAAACGGGAGAGTTCGGAGTGAAAAACTTTCGTATAAAAAAGGTACCTCACCTGAAAAAATTTTATATCACGGGCATTGTTATCAAAAAGCCCAGCCTCCCGCAGCGGATGGATTTCCAAATGGTGTTGCAGCCAGTGAAAAACTATTAAAAGCTGCTGGTTACTCAGTTCAAATCATTGATGATGGATGTTGCGGCATGGCTGGTGCTTTCGGTTATGAAAGTGAGCACTATGAATTTTCAATGCACGTTGCAGAATTAACACTGCTCCCTTCCATCCGAAACGCGAAACAAGCGGATCCAGCTTATTTGTTCAGCGCGTCCGGGGTATCTTGTCACGCGCAGATTCAAGACAGTTCGGGCATCGAGCCGTTACATCCCATTGAGCTCATCTCAATGAAGTTATTGGGTTAATGATATTTTCTAGGAAGACCTACAGAACACCTGCCATCAAAGCTAACAGGACTCCGCCGGCCATGACACTGCCTAATTGACCTGCGGTATTTGCACCCATGGCATGCATCAGTAGAAAATTCTCAAAATCTTCATCCTGAGCAACTTTCGCTACTAAACGGCCAGCCATTGGGAAGGCACTGATGCCTGCTGCACCAATGAGCGGATTAATTTTCCTACCTGAGATCAAGCACATTAGCTTGCCAAATATTAAACCGGCAACAGTATCGAGCGCAAAAGCAAGCAAACCCAAAATCAAGATCATCATCGTTTCACTATTTAGAAAACTCTGGGCGCTCATTGTTGATCCAATGGTTATCCCCAAGAATAAAGTCGACACATTCGCAATCTCATTTTGAGCGGATTTATTCAAGCGCTCTACAACACCACTTTCTCTCAGCAGGTTACCAAGCATTAACATACTAATTAAAGGAGTCGCTTCTGGTACGATTAGGCCTACCAGTAAAGTAACCGCAATGGGGAAGATGATCCTCGCTTTTTTAGATACAGGTCTGGGCGAATACTCCATCCGAATACGACGTTCCGATTTCGTCGTGAGCAATTTCATCAATGGAGGCTGAATGATCGGCACCAGGCTCATATATGAATACGCAGCAACGGCAATTGGAGCTAAAAGGTTTGGAGCTAGCTTGGTCGCAACGAAAATGGATGTGGGACCATCAATGGCACCAATGACACCAATGGAAGCAGCTTCGTTTAGAGGAAATCCAATCAATGTCGCAAGAATTAAAGTGCCGAAAATACCAAATTGACCTGCCGCCCCTAATAAAACCAATTTGGGCTGTGAAAGAAGGGGGCTAAAATCGATCATCGCACCCACACCAATAAAAATCAACAGCGGAAATAATTCAGTGCTAATGCCCGCTTTGTATAGAAGGCCGAATAATCCCTGACCGTCTGACATACCCGTCAAGGGGATGTTCGCCAGGATACATCCAAAACCGATGGGGAGGAGTAAAACAGGTTCGTATTCTTTTACAACGGCAAGGTAGATCAAGGTACATCCGACCAAGATCATAATGAAGTTACCAATCTCAAAATTTCGGAACCCCTTCATTAACTCTTGTAAAAGTGTAGAAAAATCCATGCAAAGAACCTCTATCCTTATGCGTATTCCATCAAGAGTTCATTATGCTTCACGGTTTGTCCAATGGAAATGTGTACCGAAGCGATTCGACCTGCCTTGGAAGCCCGTATGCTGTTATTCATTTTCATAGCTTCTAACTTGCATAATTCTTGACCCACTAACACTTCAGTGCCAGGCTGTACAGTAATCGCGGTGATGACACCTGGAATCGGAGCCCGAACGGCTTTTAGATTGACGGGCTCCGGGGTGGTTGTGTCTGAGCGACTTTCTTCGTCAAGGATTTTTATTTTCTGATCAGCAGATAAGGAGGGGAGGGATGGTTTTTCCTCTTTTTCTTTGATTGTTCTTTGAATTTGAACGGTTGAATAAGCCGTTTTGGATTCAGGCCATACTTCGAATGCTTCACCGTCTACTGAGACAAGAATTGGGCGAGATTTCAGATCATCAATCTCTACATCATAATAACGATCGTCGACTTTTACTTTTAATTTCACCGGACCCGGCCTCTCTTTTTCAAAATATCTGATCGATTAACAGCTTGCCAGGCGCTGACTATCGCTGTGGGAGGTAAAGGAAATTCATGCAATTCGGTTTCGGCTTCTCGGGCCAGTGCAACGACCACAGCCGCAATTGCCGCTTTCTTTTTCTTATCCGTCTCAATCTGTTTGTTGTCTTTAATCACTTCTGTAACGATTTCTTCTTTTTCGGCGGTCAAACGCACAAGTATCGCCATCATAATCCATAAAAGGATGATGGATGCGAAAACAAGACTCATGCCGATGACCGTAATTTGAAGTGCGATAAGATTATTTGCAGCCATATGAAATCCGGTTCTTAGAGAGGGATATTTCCATGTTTACGCGGTGGAGCCGACGAATATTTGTCGCGTAATGCAGCTAATGATGCAATGATTTTTGGCCTGGTCTCTCTCGGCTCGATTACATCGTCAACATAACCTGCCTGAGCAGAATAATATGGTGTGTTGAAACGCTCGCGGTAATCTGCAACCAGGCGTTGCTTTTCCTCAGCCGGCTCAGGAGAGGAGGCGATTTGTTTGCGATATAAAATATTAACAGCCCCTTCAGCACCCATCACAGCAATCTCAGCGCTGGGCCAAGCATAAGTGACATCAGCTCCAAGATATTTACTACCCATTACAACATACGCACCCCCATATGCTTTACGAGTGACGACTGTAATTTTCGGCACAGTAGCTTCAGAATAAGCATAAAGTAATTTCGCACCATGTCGAATTGTTCCTCGATGTTCCTGATCTATTCCAGGTAAAAAGCCAGGCGAATCGACTAAAGTAACGATGGGGATATTGAAAGAATCACACACTCTAACAAATCGCGCCATTTTATCTGACGCATCGATATCTATGACACCTGCCATAACGCTGGGTTCTTGACCGACAATTCCAACGCTGTGCCCACCAATGCGCGCCAAACCGGTGATTGCATTGCAAGCAAAGAGTGGGTGGATCTCCAAGAAAGAATCTTGATCAACAATATGAGAGATCACTTTGTGCATTGAGTAAGGGGTTGTCGAATCTAAAGGAATGTACGAATTCAATTCTTCATCCATTCGCAGAGGGTCATCTGTAGGAGGCACATACGGAGGGTTTTCAACATTATTGGAGGGTAAGTAGCTGAGAATCTTACGTACCAAAAAGAGGGTGTCTTCTTCAGTCGAAGCTGAAAGATGGGCCAATCCACTGATGGTCATATGAACTTCGGCACCGCCCAAGCTCTCAGCATCTACGATCTCACCGGTCACAGATTTAATGACATCGGGTCCGGTTAGGAACATGAAAGATTGTTTTTCAGTCATAATGACAAAATCTGTCAAGGCAGGAGAGTAAGCAGCTCCACCAGCACACGGTCCCAACATGGCACATATTTGAGGGATTACCCCCGAATAGAGGGCATTCCGCCGAAATATTTCTGCGTAACCACCCAAGCTTCTAACACCTTCCTGGATTCTTGCCCCTCCAGAATCAATTAAGGCGATCACCGGAACGCCGTTACGTAAAGCTAAATCCATTACCCGGCAAATCTTCCGGCTTTGCATTTCGCTTAGAGTGCCCCCAAAAACTGTGAAATCTTGAGCATAAAGGTAAACATTCCGTCCATCGATTTGCCCATAACCAGTAACAACACCATCTCCTAGGAATTTTTCAGTAGTAAGTCCTGTTTCATCTGCTTGCTGGATGACAAAAGGCTCTAATTCATTAAAAGTATAAGGGTCCAGCAGAATTTCCAGCCGTTCTCGGGCGGTTAATTTTCCTTTTGCGTGCTGAGCATTGATCCGATCGATACCTCCGCCAAGGCGTGCCTTTTCACGGATCTCTCTTAGTTTTATAACGCGAGGGTCTTCATTTGACATATGAATCACTTCCATTTCAGCCTTAATGGCATTTGTGAAAAGTAAAAGGCGGTATACCGGTCAAGAATACTCCGCATAAAGAAAATACCATAGTGACAAAAATCCTAAAATAGGGTGTATTCCTTTATGAATATTTTGTGCAATATATATACAATATTTGCACATTTAGTATAATTCAATATATGGATATATCGGGGAACTTGGGAGAAGATTGAAACAAGATCAGATTAGGTTATAGGTTAAAGCAGATCCCAATAACAAACTTAAATATCCATCAGGTTTTCATTGGTTCTATAATTGCTTATACGAACCAGAAGGGGAGCAAATTTTCCCAATTCAACAATTCGACGCTTTATGCTTTTGATAAGTATCATTATAATAAGCATAAAGAAAAATCGAATTCTGGCGATAATTACAAAGCTCAGATCCTCAAAACACGTATATCTTGGACCCCAGTCCAAGATAGCCTGTGATTGATCAATGACTATAGAAACCATACTCTTCTTCATGTTCCTTCTAATCTTGTCTTGGATAATGGCTTGCAATGGAGAATTTAATAATTTCTCAAAAATCGTATCGAAATCATGTTAGCTGCGCTCTCAACGAATTTGTCATATAAATAATCTTTGCAAGTATATTTGCATATACGATATTCTTTGCTTGATAAATCATCTGCCTTTCGGCTATAATTGTAATATGCATCAAAGAGGTTCGCATTCCATGACTGTTGGACAGGCTGTTGATAACTATCTTGATGCAGTGTCATTATCACGCAGCGTAAATACATCCAGAACTTATCAAAACGGTTTACGGTTGTTTTTACAGGTATTAAAGAAACATGGTAGCGATCCAGAAAATACTCTGGTAGATCAGCTTACAGAGGATGCTGTCAGCTGGTTTGCATCTGACTTAAAGAGGTATTCTCCCGCCACTGAAAGACTATACCTGACTGCCGCATCCGGTTTTTATCAATATTTGGCAGCTGAAAACATTGCCTCACCTAATCTTCCACGCGTCCAGCTGCTTGTTCGCCAGCGCGCTCGCAGGCCAGGACAGCGGTTACCTCAATTTCCATCAGACAAGATCGAACAAGTTCTGCTATACGCATCTAGCATAAATACAATGCCAACCCTTGATGAACCCGAACACTTGCGTAATTTACGCGATCGAGCTTTTCTATTTTCATTGGCAGATACCGGTTTGCGAGTTCACGAGGCCTGCCAGCTTCGTAGGGGTGATATCGATTGGAATGAAGGTCGAGCCGTGATTATCGGTAAAGGCGATCGCCAGGCTGTTGTCCGTTTCTCCACTCGCTCTCTACAAGCTCTCAAAGATTATCTTAATGAACGTACTGCACTAGATGGCGCTTCCAGACACCCCCTTGCCTCCCTGCCCCTCTTTGCACGGCACGATAAAGGGGCTGGTAAAATGATCAGGCCGATCACGACAGCTACTGGTAGAAACATAGTGACTCTGCGGGTTGTGGAAGCTCTTGGTGAAAAAGAAGCAGGCGTAATAACACCCCACTCTTTTCGACATTATTTTGTCACAACTGTCCTGAAAGGTTCGGGGAATCTCAAATTAGCTCAAGAATTAGCCCGCCACAGGAACATTGCAGTCACGCAACGGTATGCGCATTTAAATGATGATGAATTAGATAAAGGATATCGCGATATTTTCGAGAGAAATTAAACGGTCAAAAAAAATCTTACACTTCTAGAGGAGAACCTATGACAAAAATCACTTTTATCGGAGCTGGAAGTTTGGGCTTCACGCGCGGTCTTGTTCGAGATGTCCTTACCTTCCCAATGCTTAAGGACTCTACTTTATGTTTGATGGATATTAATGCCGAACGCCTTGAGTTTGCCCGGGCGTCTGTGCAAAAGATTGTCGATATGGGTCATTATCCAGCGAAAGTCGAGGCTACCATGGATCGCGCAGAAGCCCTAAAAGGCGCAGATGTGGTGCTTTGTACTATCCTGGTTGGAGAGACCGAAGTTTGGCGTTACGATATTGAGATTCCCAAGAAATATGGCGTAGATACCAATGTAGGAGATACACGAGGACCTTCTGGAATCTTCCGAGCTCTACGTACAATACCTGTGATGATCAGTATCGTAAAAGATATGGAGCGCTATTGCCCGAAAGCCATTCTATTGAACTATACGAATCCTATGGCGATGCTCTGCCGGGCAATGCAGCGAGAGTCTTTTATTCAACTTACCGGGCTGTGCCACAGTGTACAAGGGACTGCGGAGATGCTTGCCGGCTGGATCGGCGCACCAATGGAAGAAATTAGCTATACGTGTGCTGGGATTAATCACCAGGCTTTTTACTTGAAATACGAATGGAATGGAAAAGATGCCTATCCTTTAATCCACAAAGCCGTAACCAAAAACCGAGATATATACAACGAAGAGCAAGTGCGGAACGAGATGTTCTTGCACCTGGATTACTACCCTACCGAGTCAAGCGGACATAATTCCGAATATAATGCCTGGTTCCGTAAACGCCCTGATTTAATCGAAAAATACTGCACGCATGGAACAGGCTGGAATCCGGGAGAATATGCCTATATCTTAAAGGAATACCAAGAGGCAGAAAACACCTGGAAAGAAGAAGCAAAGCAGTGGTTTGATAAAGAAACCCCCATAAGCCTGGAACGCGGTCACGAATACGCAGCTTATATCATCAATGCACTAAAAGGTGGAGAAATCTTTGGTTTCAACGGAAATGTTCCGAATACCAACTTGATTACCAACCTTCCACAAAGCGCATGCGTCGAAGTCCCTGTTTATGTCGATAAGAATGGTTTTCGCTCAGTTCATGTCGGTCCACTTCCTCCTCAGCTAGTCACCCTGGTTCACACCAGCTCAATGATTGAAGAGATGGCTGTTGAAGCCGCATTAACCGGTGACCCCCACCTGGTATTTCAGGCTTGTGCTTTTGATCCTTTGACCTCTGCAGTCTTATCGCTGGCAGAGATCAAAACGATGGTGAACGAAATGCTGCAACAAAATCAGCCTTTCTTGCCCCAGTTTAAAAAGTTCAAGGCCTGATACGGAGATTCTCACATGAACAAAAAGACACAGAATTTGACCGACCAGCGCGTTGAAGAATTGTTGGTGCAGCTGACCCTGAGAGAAAAAGCCCTCTTACTTTCCGGTATAGATGCATGGCATACCTTTCCCATTGAACGATTAGGCATCCCATCACTCACGATGACCGACGGACCCCATGGAGTGCGAGCCAGCCAGCCTGAAGCAGGCCGGCTGGTCGGACCCGCAACATCCTTCCCCACCGGGGTTTCCATGGCATCCAGCTGGAACCCAGAATTGATCAAGCGAGTTGGTGAAGCACTTGCTGAAGAGACGCGCGCCTTGGGCTGCGATATCTTATTAGGGCCTTGCGTTAATATCGTACGGACTCCTCTAGCTGGTCGAAACTTCGAATCATATTCCGAAGATCCTTTCCTGGCAGGTAAAATTGGTACCGCATATGTAAAAGGCATTCAGAGCAAGCAGATCGGAACTTCCTTGAAACACTTTGCCTGCAATAACCAGGAAATTGAGCGCTTTCGAGGCAGCACTGAAGTTGACGAACGTACGCTCCGAGAAATTTACCTATCGCAGTTTGAGACCATAGTCAAAGAAGCTAATCCCTGGACGGTGATGTGCTCTTATAACCGCATCAATGGAATCTACGCAAGCGAAAATTACTTTCTGCTGTCTGAAATATTGAAAGGAGAATGGGGGTACGAAGGAGTCGTTGTCTCGGATTGGGGTGCCAACCATACCATTGTGGAGTCGGTTGAAGGTGGCCTGGATATCGAAATGCCTGGCCCAGCAAAATATTATGGGAATTTGCTGATAGACGCGGTGAACACCTGGCAGATCGATGAAGTAGATATCGATCAAGCAGTTCGTCGGATATTACGGATGATTATTAAATCTGGAAAAATGGATGAGACATCATCACTTCCAGCAGGCTCCATCAACACAAAGGAACATCAGAATTTGGCAAGAATGCTGGCGGAAGAAGCAATTACCCTGTTGAAAAATGACGGCGATATCCTTCCACTTGATTCCATCAAGGGAAAGGATATCGCTGTTCTTGGGCCAAATGCTGCCGAGTTCCCTGTCAGCGGAGGAGGAAGCTCTTCACTAGAACCTCCCTATCGGATCAGCCCACTGGAGGGTTTAATCCAAAAGTTTGAGGGAAAAGCCATTCTTCATTACGAACAAGGCTGTGATAACTTTGTAGAGCTTCCGACTCTGAAGGGAAATAAGATCCAGCTCGCTAAAGGGAAAGAAACAGGCTTATTGGGCCAATATTTTAATAACCTGGATTTTTCTGGAAATCCTGTACTGGAACGTATCGATAATCGGATCGACTTCTGGTGGTTTTGGAAAGGCCCATCTCAGGACCTTGGGAATGAGTTTACCGTACGGTGGATAGGTAAGATCAATCCCGATAAAACTGGATTACACACCTTGGGTCTCTCAAATACCGGGATAAGCCGGCTGTACATTGATAATCGGCTCATACTCGAAAACTCTACAGAGGGTTCTGCTGGTGACGCCGAAATTTTAACCAAAACGATAGCGCTCAATTTCGAAGCAGACAAAGCCCATGACATACGTATAGAATTTGTGCGCTTGGCTTACCAGAATTTTGGCCATCTTCGAGTAACATTTGCCTTTACGCCTCCTCCAGAACAGGATTTGCGCTTCAGTAAGGCGATTGAAACGGCTGGTAAAGCAGATTATGCCATAATCTTCGCTGGAATGCCTGAGAATTTTGAAACAGAGGGTGGGGACCGGCCACACATGTGCCTTCCCGGCAGGCAGAATGAGCTCATAGAAGCAGTTTCACGCGTCAATCCGAACACGATCGTTGTTTTAAATTGTGGATCTCCGATTGAGATGCCGTGGATAGAACATGTTCCCGCTGTCGTCGAAGCCTACTATCCAGGACTTGAAGGTGGAAATGCAATCGCCAATATTATCTCTGGCGATGTCAATCCCTCCGGTAAATTGACCATTTCTTTCCCAAAACGCTACAAGGACAACCCGACTTACGGTAATTATCCCGGGACAAAGCAGGTCTTTTATGGAGAAGGTATTTTCATAGGATATCGCTATTACGATTTCAAACTCGTCGAGCCCTTGTTTCCATTTGGATTTGGATTGTCTTACACCAAATTTGATTATTCAAATTTAGTGTGCCCATCAGAAGGAAAAGTAGGAGAAGCAGTCAAAGTTTCAATCCAGGTTAAGAATATTGGCACAAGAGCAGGTAAGGAAATTGTCCAACTGTATGTATCTGACAAAGAAGCCTCATTACCTCGCCCTGTAAAAGAATTGAAGGGATTTTCAAAGGTGGAGTTGAAACCGGATGAAACAAAGACCATAGAATTTACCTTGTCCGATCGAGATTTCTCGTTCTACAATCCATATCTTGGAAAATGGGTAGCAGAAGCCGGTGAATTTGAAATATTGATCGGCAGATCTTCCAGGGATATCCAACTGGTTGGACACTACTCACTAACCTAAACCATCCATTTTCACCGAAGAGATCACCCACGAAAATCCGGGGTGATCTCTTTTTATCCATAAAATCTCAACCGTGCACTTTTGGAGTGGATTTTTGTTTCATAAAAGTGAATTGGATATGCATGATATAATTTTTGAAATACGACCCTAACACAAACGGAGGAATTCCGTATGGAAATCATTAAGACACAATATAAAGATTGTGACCTGGTAAAAATTACCGGGCGCGTTGACAGCTTTACAGCTCCAAAGCTAGGCGAGGCATTGAGTGAAATGCCACAGACCGGAAAATACCACATCATCTTAGAAATGAGTGATGTCGAATATGTTTCCAGTGCCGGTTTGAGGGTGATGATCGATATTCAAAAGACCTGTAAACAACAAAATAAAGGTGAAGTCCTTCTGGTCAGTGTACCTAAACGGATATTTGAGACTCTTGAGCTAGCCGGCTTTGTTCCACTTTTTAAGTTCTTTGACAACGTAACCGAGGCTGTTGGAAATTTCTAACAGTTTTAATGCCCATGAAAGGGACAAGGGATTACACCAACTTTCCCTCGCCCCTTTGTTATAACCTCTTGAATGAGCGAATATTCTCGAAGTCCTTCCAAGAATAGTATCATCGTAGCAGGCAAATTTCAAGAATTTAAAAAAGATTCTCGGATTTGTGCAGAAGGTTGTCAGAAAAGCTGGATTTACCGAGGCCGAAAATTACAAAATCCAACTAGCGGTGGATGAAGCGTTCACAAACATCATTGAACATGCTTATGGAGGGGGAAATGTTGGAGATATTGAGTGTTCATGTGAATTCAACGATCCGGAATTAGTCATTCGTCTCATTGATTTCGGTCGACCTTTCGATCCAAATAGTATTGAAGCCCCTGATCTAAATTCAAACTTGATGGATCGAAAAACTGGTGGCTTAGGATTATATTTCATCCATCAGCTGATGGACGAGGTTAAATTCTATTGTATTCCAGAAAATGATCCATTGACCAATGAGGGCTTCTCAAAACGGCCATGTAATGTGTTGGTAATGGTCAAACGGAGGTCAAAGTCATCATGAAACCACCCGAAACATCTCACAAAAAAAGGAATTGGGAGCAGGTAATCGCTTTCGGTGAATCTCTGCTTGAGCAGCCAACCATGGAAGCACAATGCTTTTCGATCGTCTCAATGATCGAAGATTGGTTTTCATGTGTAGTGAATTGTTGGTTATTAGAAGACGGTGATGGAAACAAAAATCAAGAGGTCAGGGTAGGTTTTGAAGGTATACCCGAAGATAAATGGCCTCTTGTTCAACAGGTTTTTTTACATCGGAAACCACTCTATAAGCCCCAAAAGGGAAAGACAACCCAGATCATCTCACCCTTAAAGTGTAACGGTTCGATTCTTGGTTTTATTGAGCTAGACCGATCAAATGGCGATCCTTTTTCACGGTCCGAAATACATCTTTTAGAGGGAGTGCTCAGCCAATCTGCGCTCGCTATCCACTACAGTGAATTACAGCGTAAATCCAAACAATTAGCATCCATTATTGACATCAGTAGTTTGATCTCTTCATTCCTTAACTTGGATGAAGTTTTGGCAAAAGTCGTTGAATACATCCATAAGAATTTGAATTTTCCATATGCTTTCATCTTTACGGTTCATCCGGGTAGAAAGAAAATTATTTTACAAACCGGCAGAGGCGAAAACGTTCCACCCATAGAGCAAGAGTCGATATGCATTGATCTAGAAGATCCCCAACAAGCAATCGCTAAAGTAGCCCAAACTGGGGAAACACAATCAATCAAAGTTTATGAGGATGCATTAATTGACCATCCACTGCGGAATATCATCCCACCAATACGCTCAGAACTGATCATTCCAATTATTGGGGGAGGTGAAGTACTTGGTATTCTCGATGTCATCCATGTCCATACAAATGGATTCTGTCATGATGATATTTATCTACTAGAAACATTGGCTGATCATGTAGCAACGGCAATTCGAAATGCAACTCTATATCGTTCTGAACAATGGCGTCGTAAAGCTGCTGAAAGTATGCGGGAAGTAGCGGGTCTGTTAACCGCAGATACAGATTTGGAGCATGTATTAGATCGCATTTTAACAGAATTAGAACACACACTGCCCTGCGATTTCGCTGTCATCTGGCTCTTGAACGGGGCTCAAAATGAGGACAATACAAGCCTGGTCGAATTATCATTAGCGGCAGTCCATATCTCATGGCAGCCGGTAAATCATCATGACGAAAAGGAATTTTTTACACCAGAAGAAGTCATTCAAATTTGCAGCGAAACAAACCTTTCCAGCGAATGGTTACAGAATGCACTAACAATGGGTTTTCCATTGATAAGAACATCCTCATCACCTTACGAACCAATTGGATCAATCCTCGATTTTCCAGAAGACTATTCATCTATCGCAGCTCCTCTGAGGATCGCTGAACATAAGCTAGGGATTCTATCCTTGGGTCACCATACTTCAGGAAGATATGGCAATGAATCCAAAACCATGACTGCAACCTTTGCCAGTTATGCAGCAGTGGCAATCGAGAACACACGCCTATATGAAGCAGCCCATGATCAAGCATGGATTTCAACCGTCCTCCTACAGGTTGCCGAGGCAACCCAATCTCTTAATTCATTGGACGAGCTGCTTGAGACAATGGCTCGCATAACTCCCATGCTAATTGGAGTAAATGCCTGTTTTATTTTCCTTTGGGAAAGCTCAGTGGAAGCATTTCTACCATTTGCCTATAACGGTTTCGATTCTACAGGGGATGACGAGATCAAGAATCAAGTTATTTTTGCACAGAGCTCTCCCTCTTTGCTTCAATTAATTCAAACCAAGGCTCCGGTTTGGCTCACTCCAAATGATTTCGAAGAAACAAGTGGATTAAAGCCTCTCGAAGATTTTCTGATCAACAAGAATAAAGCAGCTCTAATTCCCATGACTGTGCGTGGCGAAATCCAGGGAGCATTCTTGATCGATTTTTCAGAATCATACCAACTGGAGGAAAATGAAGATCACCAGAAGCAATTGGACGAAAAATTCACGATCATTCAAGGGATTGCTCATCAAGCCGCATTAGCAGTTGAAAATATCCAACTCTTAAAATCTCAGAAAGAAGAAGCTTATGTCTCAATAGCCCTTCTCCAGGTAGCCCAGGCTGTTGTCAGTCTGAATGAGCTGGAGGAAACGCTTGAAACGATTGTTCGTATTACCCCCATTTTAGTTGGTGTAAAGCGTGCAGTAATTTTCACCTGGGATGAAGAACAAACTGTATTTCGACTTTCGCAATCTTATGGTATCTCTCGTACGGAATTAATAACCATGGGGAAAGAGTGGTCATCTGACGAATTTCCACTTCTTCACACTGTGAGAATACAAAATGCGTTAATATTCCATGTTTATAACGAGGCAACCGAACATCCCACAACATGGCAAAATATTGCTTCGGCTAATACGTCCATTGTTAAAGATAATATTTTGCACCAAGATGAACCAAACGGAGAGAATCTCAATAGTCAATCTAGTTCGGCTGCAAATGACTATTTGAATATCCAGTCTAGTTTGCTTTATGCATATCCTCTCACGGTAAAAGGTCAATTCCTAGGGGTTATGATCACGCAAGAGAGGGAAAATGTAGATAAATTCATTTCTGCTCAAAGCCGGTCCAGGCGCCAAGAGATCACAATCGGTATAACTCAACAAGCTGCTTTGGCAATTCAAAATGAAAAACTGCAGAGTGAAGTAGTCGAACGTGAGCGGATGGAACGGGAGTTACAACTCGCACGTGAAATTCAACAAACATTTTTACCTGATCACTTACCTCAACATCCAGGTTGGGATCTCGATGTGCTTTGGAAACCAGCCCGTGAGGTTGGAGGTGATTTTTATGATGTCTTTGACTTGCCCGGGAATCGATTAGGACTAGTCATTGCCGACGTGGCTGATAAAGGGATGCCGGCTGCGCTTTTTATGACCTTAGTTCGCACGCTGATCCGAGCCACTGCCCGGGAAGAAATAAGTCCGTCGTCTGTTCTGGAAATTGTTAATGATTTATTGGTGACTGATACAAAGCATGGCTTATTTATTACAGTCGCATATGCAGTGCTCTCTCTGGAAACAGGGCGTGTTATATTTGCTAACGCGGGGCATAATTTACCCTTGCTGATTCGGCAAGACAAGCAGCTAGAAATTTTACAAACAACCGGAATGGCTCTTGGTGTGTTGGAAGGTATTCACATAGCAGACTTGAACACCGATTTATATCAAGATGACTGCTTGATTTTTTATACCGATGGTGTCACTGAAGCCTTCTCTCCGGATGGGGAAATGTTCGGAGAGCAGAGGTTGCGTGATTTTATCTTATCTGGCGAATGTAAAACGGCACAACAACAACTCCAGGCAATAGACCAAGCAGTTCAGGATTTTATCGGCGATCTACCTTATTCAGACGATATCACAATTCTCACAGTCCGCAGGACTGCAACATAGAAAAAAATTTCCAGAAACCCTTTGTTCAAGCCAAAAGGGTTTCTGGAACACTACGAAAAATATTTTTGGGTTTTAGGGTGTTGTATTGTTAAAGAACCAGTTGTATGCGTAAAACCCTGAAGTTGGACTCTGCAGGCGGATTGCGATCTGGTTGGATCCTGCTAAAGCTGCCGGTATGGAATAGGAGGCTGTAAAAGCCCCTCCCGCACCGGTATTCTGAGTAGCTACTGTATAACCACCTACTCCGGCAGTACCAAATGGTCCCATCAATACTGTAAACGAATCATTCGGAGGAAAATTATTCGCTTGGATTGTCACCGATACATCTCTGGAAACAGCCGAGATATTGAAATAAGGAAAACCTGAATAACCAGGGATGGCAGTCGGTCCCGGTGTCGGTGTCGGCGCAGGAGTTCCGGAAGTACCTGTTGTATTATTGTAGAACCAGTTGTATGCGAAATACCCTGAAGTAGTACTTTCCAGGCGGATTGCGATCTGGTAAGATCCTGCTAAACTTGCCGGTATGGAGTAGGTGGCTGTAAAAGCTCCACCTCCATCGGTATTCTGAGTAGCCACCTGGGTGCCGCCCACTCCGAGAGTCCCGTAGGGTCCCATGAGTACCTTGAAAGTTTGGCTCGCTGGAAAATTACTAGCATTGATGGTGACTGAGGTATCCCTAACGACTGAAGAGATCGAGAAATATGGATACCCTGAATACCCTGGAACTGGGGTATTTGCAGTAGTGCCGGTCGTATCGTTATAGAACCAGTTATAAGCAAAATACCCAGTGGTTGGGCTTTGAAGGCGTATGGCTATACGATATGACCCCGAAAGCGAAGAAGGAATGGAGTAGGTTACCGTAAAAGATCCACCACTCCCCGAGTTCGTTGTGCCGACAACAACACCACCAATGCCTTGGCTTCCCATGGGTCCCATTGTGACAGTATAAGTGTCACCTGCAGGGAAGTTGTTTGTTTTGATCGTCACACTGGTATTTTTCTCCACACTGACAATTGAGAATGTCGGTATTCCACTATAGGCTTTTACAGCTTTAACTGTTAATGGCGATACCAACGCCAGAAGGAGCATAATCATTAGAATTACCCGAAATGTTTTTTTCATTGTTTGACTCCTTTTTTGAATTTGAAGAATATTAAAATATATTTGATGTAAGTTTAGCTCAAGGCTGGTGCTTGGTAAATACCTCCTTTGATGGATATAATAAAATTCCACTTTGTTGCATAATTAATAACAACATAATCGCTTCACTCTTTTAAAATTAATATATACGAAATGACCACATTATGTCAAGTAGTTTTCAAAAATTCTTACTAATTTGTGAGGATTTATCTCATTTTGGTTACATCCTTTCATAAAAATTTTCCTTCTAGAATTTCCATTCCTTTTTTGATCGACTTGTTGTATATTTGAGAGGTTAATTTCTTTCCTAAGGTTTTGCAGTAGATTCTATACTAGGATGTCTTCTTAATATGAGTGATTCTTATCAAGATTTTGATATGCGCACTGCCCTGTCAAATAATCGCCTGCTAGGCCTATGGCGGTTGTTACGCGGGTATCGGTTCACATATTTCCTTGCCATCTGTTTTCTTAGCATCGCGGCAATATCAAAAACACTGACTTTTTTACTATTACGCTATCTAATAGATGACGTGATAGGTAAAGGCCAATATCCAGCGCAGGTAGAAACACTAAATGGCGCACTGTTCCTGGTCGCATTAGGATTCCTGGGTTTAGCAGCTCTTGAAGGTAGCTCGACTTTTACCAGCGGACGACTTGCGGCTAAAACAGCGGAAGGTATTGCTCGAAGATTGAGGAATTATCTTTTCGATCATATCCAACGTTTGACTTTCGCGTATCATTCACAAACTCAAACGGGAGAGTTAATTCAACGATCAACCTCAGATGTAGATGCACTACGAAGGTTTTTCGCAGATCAAGCAATCGGGGTAGGACGTATAGTCTTGTTGTTCTCCATCAACTTTTTCACAATATTGAAATTAAACACGAAATTAGCCTTCGTATCCATTATCAGTGTGCCATTCATCGTGTTGATATCGTTATATTTCTTCAAGAAAGTGACCAAAGCATACGAGGCTTATCAAGAGCAAGAGGCCACACTGTCGACAACCTTACAAGAAAATTTGACTGGCGTCAGAGTTGTCAAAGCTTTCGCAAGACAAAATTATGAACGAGAGAAATTCGAAAAAGATAATTGGGAGAAGTTCTTAAGGGGCAAGAAGCTTCTTAAAATGCATTCTCTATTTTGGCCTCTTTCAGATATTTTATGCAGCTTCCAATTGTTAGTCGGATATTTGGTTGCTGGGATCATGGCAATCAATGGAACGATTACAGTGGGTACTTTTATTGCATATACAGGTGTTGTTGTATGGTTAATTTGGCCAATGCGAAACTTAGGCAGGTTGATCGTTCAGACATCGACTGGTTTAGTTTCCTATGGTCGGGTGATGGCCATCGTCAAACAAGACCGTGAACCTATAGACGATGGGATCTTCTATTCTGACAAGAATCTAAGTGGAAACATAATGTTTGAGAATGTAGGTTTCCATTATGAAGCCGGTATCCCAACTTTGAACGATATCAGCTTTGAATGCAAATCTGGGCAAGCTGTTGCACTATTGGGACCAACCGGATCCGGAAAATCCAGCCTGGTCAATCTTCTACCTCGTTTTTATGATTACACAGAAGGCAAAATTCTGATCGACGAAATCGAGTTAAATCAATATTCCCGCCGGTACTTGCGTAAACAGGTTGGCATCGTTGAGCAAGAACCATTTCTTTTTTCAAGAACAATTCGGGAAAATATTACATATGGAGTCGGCAGGGATGTTTCACAAGAGGAAGTTGAAACGGCTGCGCGTGCCGCCGTGATTCATGATGCAATTATGTCCTTCCCAGAAGGGTACGACACCTTGGTGGGAGAAAAAGGTGTGACTTTATCTGGAGGTCAAAAACAGCGTGTGGCAATCGCTCGCACAATTCTGAAGAATCCCCGAATATTGATTTTAGATGATTCAACATCGTCTGTCGATACAGAGACAGAATCTGCTATTCGAGAGGCTTTGCAATGCTTAATGAAAGAAAGAACTACTTTCATCATTGCACATCGAATTCAAAGCGTAATGAGAGCAGACTTGATCCTTGTATTAAACAAAGGTGGTGTAGCTCAAAAAGGAACGCATGCGGAATTGATCAAGCAAGATGGAATTTATAAGCAAATTTATGAAATCCAAACTCGTATCGATACGGAATTAGAAAAAGAAGTCGCTGAATTTTAAAACATCTCTCTTGGGAGTCCCTTGTGGCAGATAACTACGAAGAAGAAGAATATAGCGGACAAATAAATTCGAAAACAATCCTCCGAATCTTAAGCCTGCTAAAACCACACCGAAGGTTGGGGATCGTATTTATTATCACCATTGGTTTCACATCGGTCATCGATGCTTATTTTACTTTTTTAAGTAAAAGAATAATTGATGAAGGCATCATTGCAGGCGACCTCCAAAAGCTAATTGAAATTTGCATCACCTACGGATTGTTGATCCTGGTTCAAGCACTGTTTGTATTTGGATTTATCTATACAGCCTCCCTGCTTGGAGAACAAATTCGTTATGAGCTCCGAAAAAAGATGTTTGACCACTTACAGGACCTGTCTTTGGCTTATTTTAACCAGACTCCGGTTGGTTGGATCATGTCCAGAGTCACATCAAACTCAGAAAAAGTTGCAGATCTAATTACATGGGGTCTGCTGGATACTACCTGGTCAGTGATGAATATTGCCACAGCCGCGTTTTTTATGTTATTAATCAACTGGAGGTTAGCTTTAATCGTCCTTTCGATTGTACCAATTTTGATGGTTATCGCAGTTAAATTCCGAAAAAAGATCCTCTTAGAATACCGGACTGTTCGGAAAGTGAATTCAAAGATTACTGGAGCTTTTAACGAAAATATTACAGGCGTTAGAGTTATTAAAGCCCTCGGTCGCGAAGAGCAGAATATCCAGGAATTTAAAGGCTTATCGACTCAAATGTACAATGCAGGTTTCAGGGCAGCCTGGTTATCGGCTCTATTTTTACCGACCGTTCAGATCATTTCTGCATTTGCTCTGGGTTTGGTCATCTATTTTGGGGGTTTACAAACCCAAACTGGTGGAATGACGATAGGATCAATCCAGGCTTTTATTTCTTACGTTACTTTTATGATGTGGCCTATCCAAGATTTCAGCGCGTCTGTACGCCGAGTTACAGAATGCCATTGCCTCTGGGGAACGAATTTTCTCTCTAGAGGACACAATTCCAGAAATCCACGATCGAACAGGTGCCGTTGATCCTGGAACAATTCGTGGAGATATAGAATTTGATCATGTCAGCTTCTATTACGAAGATGAAAAACCTGTAATCAAAGACATGAACCTGAAGATCTCTCGAGGTGAGAAAATAGCTCTGGTAGGACCAACAGGAGGTGGTAAAACCACGCTTGTTAATCTACTTTGTCGCTTCTTTGAACCCAAACAGGGCAGTATTTATATCGGTGGGCGTGACTACACTGAATTATCCTTACACGCTATCCAATCTAGAATCGGTATCGTTCTACAGACCCCTCATCTATTCTCAGGTACTATCCAAGAGAATATTCGTTACGGTCGCCTCAACGCAACGGATGTAGAAATTGAGGAAGCAGCACGGATAGCGGGAGCTCACGATTTTATTGTCCGTTTTGGTAAGGGTTATCAAGAGGAAGTCGGGGAAGGAGGAAATTTACTATCTGTCGGGCAAAAGCAGCTGATTAGCTTGGCGCGCGCCGTGTTAGCCAAACCTGAACTGTTTATTATGGATGAAGCGACGAGCTCGGTTGATACGCTGACAGAAGCGCTCATCCAAAAAGGTATGGACAATCTTATGCAAGGCAGAACATCAGTCGTAATTGCTCATCGCTTATCCACAATCAGGCGGGCCGATCGTATTCTAGTAATTGAGGATGGTAATATTGTTGAAATGGGGACCCATTCGGAATTAATGCGTTTAAAAGGAAAGTATTACCGGCTTTACACCCAACAATTCCGGAGCGAAATGGAACAAGGTTATGACGTCCTTCGCGACATAGGATTAACGACAGCCTGAATTAACTCAAAATGGATTTTCAGCCCGTCCACTTCATTAATGAGCCTATCGAGGTGATTTTCCTGTCTACACCAGTGATAGAAAAGAAACCTGTGTGTCCAGAGAAATTTATCTGGAGGGGTGTGGTATTTCCTGTTCTTGAAATGATCAGTGAGTGGCACGATT
The DNA here is from genome assembly GCA_963754615.1 of uncultured Chloroflexia bacterium. Classification (GTDB taxonomy): domain Bacteria; phylum Chloroflexota; class Anaerolineae; order Anaerolineales; family UBA4823; genus CAVVUF01. Next base: position 302,902 of record CAVWGW010000015.1, read on the forward strand.
ACAACCGGCACGGTCGGATGGCGCGGAATATGCAGCCTCAACATGCAGCAGTTGCAACCAAGCGAGGCTCTTGGGGTGTCGGTATATTCTATTTTAGGATAAAAACTGATCAGAACCGATATTTTGACATTTTTTATGATCGCTCCCCAAAAGACATCGATGACCGCAAGGGTAAATGGTATATTTATCGTGAAGTTGAGCCGTCAAATAGAAAGCCTTAAAGATGAAGAATTTGTTCCCAATCTGTTTCTTCCTGCTTTTTACAATTAGCTGCTCCAACCAGGCACCTCAAGCGAGGCAAGAAACAAATACGTGGAATTATTCCGATTTACGCGCCATTGATCCTTCCGATACAATTACCCCTAATAATGATATTATCGCGTTTTATTCCCGCCTGCAAAATAACAATCTCCAAATTCGTATCGATTTTTTAGATCAAACAATTGATCAAGATCCATTTTTACTTTTGCTGTTTAATAACGGCTGGGAAGGCAATTCCCAATTGCCATTTGAGATTGTGCCGCAGGTCAACTGGAATTATTTATTAATGATTCCTTCAGATGGGCATATTATCTTAAAAAATCAAAAAGATGAACAAGTTGATTCTCCCAAGATCTCCATTATTCGTGACCCTGACCTAGGTGCCATAATCATTAATATCGATAAATCCGCGATCAGTGGCTTATCAGCCAAGACGGAAGTTGAGCTATTTTCTGTTGACAATTCCTTATCGGAAATTGACCATTTGAACCCAATCCGATTAAGCACTTCCCCACCTTCTCGAGGGAAAGTGCTGCTTTCATTTTGGGATTCCTTTAAAGACAATACCCCAGCTCAAGCACTTCGTTCCTGGGATGGCGCTCATACCGGTCCATTTAGCTCAAGACATGGTTTGGTTTCCCTGGTTGAGTCCATCGAGATAACAGGTATTCCAGTGTTCCTATTCGACATCAGCAATACAAAAACCTGGTCGATCTTCGATTATATGGGCATAGAAAAACGCCTCCAGGCATTGATCGATCAAGGAAAGGTGATTGTGGTTGATCAAGGTAGGAAGCTGCCATCTGATTTGAGTACACTGGATGATACAACAGAGAATTCATTCGTCAATGATTTATCTGGTGAAATCCCGTCAATCGCAGTTCGTAGAGCGTTATTAGCTACCACTCAAAATCCTAAAAAAACGCTTTTTCTTGGAGGCGATTTCAAATATTCTGCTTGGGGGAATTACAGCACTGCAATCCAAATGCTTTCCTATATCAAAAATCATCCCTGGCTAGAACCTGTCAATGATCGATCCTTGATCGAAACACAGGTTAATTTAGCAACGGAAAAAAGAGATCCTTTGATGGATGACATTGAAGCGGAAATAAGGAATGCCCCGGAAAACAAGATAAGAACCGTTGCTGAACAGCTTTTATCATCCCTGACAGAACCGGGCACCCAATTGGAAAGCGATTTAAAGCGTGTTTATATTGGGCAAATTGGTCACGTCCTTGCGATTTCAAATTGGAGTGCAAATCGACACGCCATATCTGACTGTTCTCATAATTTAGACTGGGATAATGAGTTGGAATGTCTCTTAGCTTCTGATAACCTGGCGGTTGTCATCGATCTGCAAGGTGGGTATATTTCATATGCTTTTTCTTTCCAGGCGGGCGAATATCATCAAATTATTGGTCCATCTTATCAACTTGCTGTTGGTCTGAGTGATCCAATGTCATGGAAGCTTGATCTGGGCATATCTGCTGATCCATCGGTTATCCCAGGTGCATTCTCAGGTGTCAATAACAAATGGGGAAAGTACGCGGTAACCGAAGTTGGACCGGATACAATCACCATCCAGAAAGAAGATCAAATATCTGAAAAAGAGTTTCGAATAACGAATGACAGCATTTATTTTCAGTATAAAGGGTACTTGGGTGAGAAATTAGCCATTCCTCTCATCCTTGATCCTTGGATAATGGAAACGCAGGGTTGGGGAAATCAATATACGAACATGCTTCTATCCCAGCGCTGGTTATGGGGAATCGAAGACCGAATTACCATTGAAACATTTACCGAGGATCACTTGGAAGTATCAACATTCCAAGAACTCCTTCTCACTGATCCGAGAACCGGAAAACCCGAGCCTCGATTATCCAGCAGGTCATTATTTACCTTTCCCACTCGCTCTTGGACAATTAACGACAGATAGCGAAGGTTTCGTCGAAATCAAACTATCGTATTAAGAATTAATTAATAATGTAAATAAAATGGCAATACCTATCCAGTGAACGGATTACAAATCATTGCCTTGACATCTCCGATTGTGGGCAGGATAATTACTTAATAAAACGATACCAGGAGGCTAGGATTATGAAATATTTAATTATTGGCGGTACAGGTCTTATCAGCACCCCTATGACACGGTTTCTCATTGAAAGAGGAGAAGATGTCACGCTTTTCAATCGCGGGCAGCGAGAGGCTCGCATCCCCCAAGGCGCAAAAGTAATCGTTGGTGACCGCACCCGATTTTCCGAATTTGAGCACCAAATGATAGAAGCCGGCAAGTTCGACTTTGTCATCGACATGGTCTGTTTCCGCCCTGAAGAAGCTGAAAGTGCCGTCCGCGCCTTCAAAGGACGCATTCAACAATATGTCTTCTGTTCAACCGTCGATGTATATGGAAAACCTGGCTTGAATATGCCTTATAAAGAAAGCGAACCCCGTCTAGCGCTGACAGAATATGGGAAAAACAAAGTATTGTGTGAAGATATCTTTATGAGGGCACACGAACAAGGTGAATTTAAAACCACAGTGATCCGCCCTGCCGCTACATACGGAGAGGGTGGGACAATCATTCATACATTCGGATGGAAAACGACCTATATCGACCGCATACGAAAAGGGAAACCGGTAATTGTTTCTGGGGATGGCAACTCACTTTGGGTCATGTGTCATGTAGACGATTGCGCACGTGCACACCTGGCTGCTTGTGGTAACCCAAAAGCATTTGGAAACGCTTACCACGCAACTGGAGAAGAATGGATGACATGGAACCAATATCATAATACAGTGGCTCACGTATTGAGTGCACCGGAGCCGAAGTTAATCCATATTCCCGCGGATTTACTTTTCCGGTTGGCGCCTGAAGCAGCAGCGATTACCTATTATAACTTCCAATACAGCAATGTTTATGATAACTCAGCAGCAAAGCAAGATCTTGGTTTTGCGTATACGGTTCCTTTTGTAGAAGGGTTAAAAAGGACAGTAGCCTGGCTCGATCAAAACAATCGTATCGAAGATAGCGAGAGTGATCCATTTGATGATCGGTTAATTTCAGCCTGGATCCAGCTAACTGACGAACTCGTAGGTAAAATAAAGTAAAAAAACAGGAAACTCTATGCCCACCTCCCCACTGGCTCCAAATCCGTATGGTTATTATGATGAAAGCAATCGTGAATTTGTTATCACACGTCCAGATACTCCTACTCCCTGGATTAACTATCTCGGACAGGGGCAGTATGGAGGGATCATTTCCAACACGGGTGGTGGGTATTCGTTTGATCGCGATCCTCGCAGCCGTAGGATTACCCGTTATCGTTACAATTCGATACCTGCTGACCAGCCTGGCCGATATGTATACCTGAGAGATCAGGAATCTGGCGAATTTTGGAGTCCAACATGGCAACCAATTGTTTTACGACATCTGGATTACTATGAGTGCCGGCACGGTAGTGGCTATACGCATATCACCTCTTCTTACAAAGGCATCGACGCCAGTATTCTTTATTTCGTGCCTCCAGCTACCTCCCAGGAAGCCATCCCTTGTGAGATCTGGCGTTTATCTGTACGGAATTCAAGCGATCGCATCAGGCAGATCCGCACTTTCAGCTACACAGAATTGAGCTATTGGGATGCTGGAATTGACCAAACCAATTTGGATTGGGGCATGCATATCTTGCATACCTGCCATGAAAACGGCGTGCTAATCACCAATACCCAATTCCGTCAGACGTTCACTTTCTTCGCAAGCGATCAAGAGCCTGTAGGGTTTGACTCAGATCGGGATGCTTTTATCGGTCGTTATCGAGATCTTTCATCCCCGGTAGTCGTGGAGATCGGACAACCTCGCTACACAGAAGCGCCTCGCGGCAATAATATCGCCTCCCTCTGCCATGACCTGATACTGGCACCTGGTGAAGAAAAAGAAATCATATACCTCCTGGGTGTCATGGACAGCCCCACTCCTTATACAGCCATCCAACCTCTTGTCGAGCATTTCTCACAACCGGGCAATGTTGACAAAGCATTTCAGCAGTTAAAGAGGAATGGCTGGATTTTTTTAATCACTTTTCAGTGCTGACACCTGACATTGAGATGAATCATATGCTCAATTTTTGGAATGCGCTTCAGTGTCGTACCAATCTTTATTGGTCGCGCTTCATCTCGGGTTATGATACTGGGCTGGGGCGTGGTATGGGGACGCGCGATTCCGCTCAGGACACACTGGGGACTGTCCACAGCCTTCCTGCTCATGCCCGACGTGTGCTTACGAGTTTATGGAGGCTCCAATTCCAGGATGGACATACCTGGCATTTATTCTTCCCCTTAACTGGAGAGGGAGGTCCGGGGTTAGCCGCTGAATTTCCAGATTGGCCGCAATGGTTTTCAGATGATCATCTTTGGCTGGTAATCGCTGTCGTTGCCTATCTTCGGGAAACAGGCGATTTGGCATTTTTGGACGAAATGATTCCTTATCAAGATGGTGAGCAAGACACTGTCTGGGAACATATGCAAAAGGCAATCAATTTCACTCTCTCCCATCGAGGTCCACATGGACTGCCTCGCCTCGGATTTTCAGATTGGGATGACACAATGAACCTGGACCACGGATCGGGTAAAGCCGAATCCGTCTGGTGTGGGATGCAGTTCTGTCGGGTTATGCTGGATATGGTTGATTTATGCCAATTCCTGGGAAAAATTGACGAAGCAGAGCGCTTTGGGACCTGGCATTCTACGATAGCTGAAATCATTGAACGGGAGGCCTGGGATGGGGAATGGTATGCGCGTGCGTATGATAACGAAGGCTTGCCAGTTGGCATAAAATCAGAAAGTGTACATCAGATCAACCTGCTGACACAAACCTGGTCGGTTATCGGTGAAATCGGCAACTCAGAACGCTGCCGGCAGGCGATGAAATCAGCACACGAACAGCTCAATACTCCTTTTGGCCTCCGGTTAATGAAACCACCCTATTCCCAATCTGACCAACGTGTGCGCGGCACCTCTACTTATCCACCTGGAGCTAAAGAAAATGGCAGTATATTTTGTCATGCAAATACTTGGGCTATCGTTGCGGCTGCACAGCTTGGTTGGGTGGATCGGGCTTATCAGTATTATCGACAAATCCTCCCCTTAGTGCGTGTTGACGCCAATGTATATATGGCAGAGCCTTATGTCTATTGCCAGAATATATCCGCACCCGAACATCCACAATATGGAATGGGGCGAAATTCATGGCTAACGGGTACCGCCTCATGGGCTTATGTGGCGGGTACTCAATGGATCCTTGGAATACGCCCTACTTTCAAAGGTCTTCAGATTGATCCTGCGATCCCGTCTGATTGGCCAGGCTATACAGCCCGACGAATATTTCGTGGCGTTGTCTATGACCTTACTGTCGAGCAAAAAGGACCTGGGCGAAGAGTGACCTTACTTGTGGATGATCAACCGATAGAAGGAAATATCATTCCACTCCCAGCAAAGGTAGTCACAAGTATTAACGTAAAAGTCTATTTAGAATAAAGAGTTAATCGTTCTTTGGCTGCTTTCTGCCAAACAGGCTGATTAATCTGATCGTGCGCTTCTTTATTAGATAAAGCCTTTTATTTTGGACTGGTATTGATTGTTCCTCGCATCAGGGTTTGTACCAATTCCAAATCTGAGTCAGGATAGCCTGGTATCTCATTATAAAATAAGCCAAATGAACTCGTTTTATGCGCATCCGAATTACTAAACAAGTGAATCTGATGTTTTAGCGACAGCTCTCGAATACGCGTCTGCCAGGAAGTCGGAGTATTAACCGAATAGATTTCGATACCATCTGGTCGAAATTGCTCGATGTCAACATAAATTTCTGGATGATATCGATAAGGGTGTGCAAGGATCAAATAACCTCCATATTGCCGGGTATAAGCATGCAGCTCTGGATATGTCCACTGTGCTGTTTCCAGCTCGCGATCCTGTAAACCGATCACGAGAAAATCCTCCTCCAAAGAAATTTCGATACCACCAAAAACACGAAACGGTGCAAACTGTTGATTTAATTGGTTCAGTCTCATGGCTGGGACTAATTTTCCATGATCAGTAAATACAATGGCATCCAGACCAGCCGCTACAGCTGCTTTCACCTGCTCTACTTCACCTGCCTGTCCACAGGCGGATCTCTCTGAGGCATGAACATGAAAATCAATTTTCATAATTTGGTGGTCCTGAATACTACCCTTGCACGATTCTTGCATCCCTATATATAGAAATAATCTCATTCATTGTTATCTGACAAAAATAATATGACCACGATCATACCACCAGAATGTCAAGAGATACAAAACGAAAATCAAAGTCTAAGGCAAGAAATTACCACCTTGCTCGGTCAAATTCAAGCCTGGATTTTGGAGCTCAAACGAAGAAACCTGGAATCTGATTTGTTAAATCGAATGGGCTATATGCTCCAAAAATGTCAAAACGTGGAAGACGTTGAGGGGCAGTTGGGACAATATTTACTCCGCCTCTTCATGGACCAACCTGGTGAGTTATTCTTGATTAATGAAAATAAACAAGTCCTTGAAAAAGCCTCTACCTGGGGTGATATCCATGCAGATCCAGTTTTGCTGAGGAAAGAATATTGTCAATCATTGGCAGTGAACCAGATATGCTCCTACCAGGATACTGGCACGAATAAATGTCAATATCATTTGACTTTAGCCTTAAATATTCGTGAGCACGATCCCTATATCTGCGCCCCAATTAACGCCCAAGACCGGACCATCGGCGTTTTACACCAACACTTACCAAAAGTATCTCCCCTACTTCAGGATAATCGTTGGTTAAATTCAGAACACTGGGAACAATTGGCCGGCACAGTGGCTGAAAGGCTAGCCTCGACCTTCATAAATATCAAACTCAAAGAACGCTTACGCCCTCAGACGCTGAGAGATCCACTTACACAGCTTTTTAACCGTTGGTACATGGAGGAAACTCTTGAGCGCGAGATTCATTATGCACAACGCCACCAAACTCCACTTTGGGTTTATACCATGGACGTGGATCGCATGAAAAATGTAAATGACCGCCATGGATATGATGTCGGGGATGAAATTCTAAAGAAATTAAGCGGATACTTAAAGCGCCATATCCGCTCTGAAGATGTAGCTTGTCGCTCGGGTGGGGATGAATTTACCATGATTCTGCTTGGAATGCCTGATAATGCTGCTTTGAATCGGGCCGATAGGCTGCGACAAGACATCCGCGACCTTCACATAAAAACCTACGACTTACTTCCCGTCGGCACCACTGCCTCTTTTGGATTAGCCTCCTTCCCACACCATGGAGATACAGCAGCTGAATTACTTCGAGCGGCTGAGAAAGCATTGTATAAAGCAAAATCAGGTGGACGTGATGCTGTTATGGTTGCGTAAAGTTTTTCCCTCCCCCAAATAAAAAATCATCCGATCTGTTCAGTGGCTATGCGCATCATACAAGATCTTTTTCAAATTTTCACCCTTTAATTCTAGAACTCTTTCCCAGAAACATCTTTGCCGCTTATAATTAACTTGCAATGGTTTGTTGTTAGCAAAACAATAATCCATAACTATATGCCATCCTAATAATCCATTTTGAATGGAAGGTTGCTCTATGGAAACCTTTACGTTACTTCCCTACCCTCGGAATTTGGTATCTCTGCCTGGAAACTTTGCTTTTTCTGATCACCACTTCATCGCGATCGATTCCCCCGACCCTCTAAAACTTTTTCTGAGTGGAAGAAATATTCAGAAAAAACTGAATGGTCAAGGAATACATGTTGAGATCATTGCTGGTTGTCATGCCAGTGAAGATCAAATTGATATCATTTTGCGGCTATTACCAGATTCTACCCTTCCTCCACAGGGCTATCAGTTGCAGATAAGTCCGCAGAGAGTAGTGATTGAAAGTTCTGATGAAGCCGGAATCTTCTATGGGGCTTGTACTTTACAACAATTATTAACTTGTACTCACTCTGCTTCCCTTCCCTGCATGATGGTCAGCGATTGGCCTGATTTCCCAGCGCGGGGTGTCATGCTGGATATCAGTCGAGATAAAGTATATACGCTTGATACACTCCTGTCATTGGCTGATAAATTATCTTCTTGGAAAATTAATCAGCTCCAGCTCTATACCGAACACACCTTCGCTTATCGCCGCCATCCTGATGTTTGGGCGAAAGCTTCTCCATTTACTAGCGAAGATATCTTTCAGCTCGATGCGTACTGCAAAGAGCGCTTTATTGACCTCGTGCCCAACCAGAATTCCTTCGGACACATGCATCGTTGGTTCTCTCACCCTGAATATTATCCCCTGGGGGAATTAGCAGGGGTTGAAGATCCGAGCTGGTGGGGGCGCGGCTCATTCAGCTTGTGTCCTGGCGATCCAGGCAGTCTGGCATTGATTAAAGGTTTATATGATGAGCTTCTACCAAATTTTTCCAGCCATCTTTTCAATGTGGGGTGTGATGAAACCTTTGATTTAGGTTTGGGACGAAGTAAAGATGATTGCGAAACGCGGGGCAAAGGTCACGTTTATCTGGATTTCTTGCTTAAAATTTACGAGCTGGTGAAATCTCACAATCACACCATGCAATTTTGGGGCGATATCATTACTCAATATCCTCACCTTGTTGCAGAGCTCCCTCGAGATTCAATTGCATTAGAATGGGGGTATGAAGCCAGCAGTCCTGCTGCAGAGCATTGTGAAAAATTTTCTTCTGCAGGAATCCCGTTTTATGTTTGTCCGGGGACATCTTCTTGGAACAGTATCGCCGGTCGCACTCACAATGCACTTGGAAACTTACGCACAGCAGCTCAGAATGGTCTGAGATATGGTGCCATCGGTTTTCTCAATACAGATTGGGGTGATAACGGTCACTGGCAGGTTCTCCCGGTCAGCTACCTGGGATTTGCAGCTGGCGCAGCATATGCCTGGAACTACCAGGCGAACCAAACAATGGATATTGCACATGCACTGAGCCTGCACGCTTTCCTAGACCACTCGTTTTCATTAGGCCAGGTTGCATATGATCTCGGGAATGTCTATCAATCGGTAGGCTTCGTCCCAGGAAATTCATCTGCTCTCTTTCACATCTTGCAGATGCGGTTCTCAGAAATCAGTAAATACGTGGATCGTTTCGATCCAAAAGGTTTGAACCATGTTCTTGAGGTCATCGATCAGGCAGCAAAACCGCTCACCCTTACCAATTCAGAAGCTCCTGACGCAGCCCTGCTCGTGAGGGAATTCGAGCAGACAGCTCGTGAGTTGCGCCATGCCTGCCGTCGCGGTATGCTGGCACTAGGAATTGGTGACCAATCGCCAGCAGATCTGGATCTTGACTTGCGAGAGATCATGATCGAGTATCAAAATTTGTGGTTGGCGCGCAATCGTCCCGGTGGGCTTGTTGACAGCCTGGCGCGCTTTGAAAAAACCAGGCAGGATTATTTGGAATCGGGAAATTGATCGGAAAAATAACCCATGTCGAATCAAAATATATTACACCCTACAATCGAAGAAAAAATTAACCAGCTTCTCTCACAGATGACCCTTGATGAGAAGATAGGTCAGACAAATCAGCCGCATACCTTCGGAGAACCTGAAAAAGAAGCTGTCCGTCAAGGTCAGGTTGGATCAATACTAAACGCCGCAAGCGCTTTTACAGGTTTTGGAAGTTCTCCTTCAGCCAGTGCTGAGGCCTGTAATGCCATTCAGCAAATCGCAGTAAAGGAATCGCGCCTGGGTATTCCAATCCTATTTGGGAGGGATGTCATCCATGGTTATCGCACAGTATTTCCGATTCCTCTCGGAATGGCAGCTTCGTGGAATCCCGAGCTTGTAGAGCTGGCTGCAGCTGTCGCAGCCAGTGAAGCCTCTGCAGATGGCATCAAATGGACTTTTGCTCCCATGGTCGATATCGCCCGGGATTCCCGCTGGGGGCGTGTTGCAGAAGGTTCAGGTGAAGATCCCTACCTTGCCTCTGCCATGGCTGCTGCTGCTGTGCACGGTTACCAGGGGACAGATATGTCTGCCCCTCATAAAATTGTCGCTTGTGCCAAACATTATGTTGGCTACGGTGGCGCTGAAGGTGGACGGGATTATGAGAGTGCGGAAATTTCAATGCGCACCCTCCGAGATATCTATCTGCCTTCCTTTCATGCCGCCGTCAATGCCGGTGTAGGCACTCTGATGGCTGCTTTTCACGATCTCAATGGCGTCCCTCTTTCAGCACATCGTCATCTGCTCACTGATGTTCTACGCTTGGAGTGGGGTTTCAAAGGTTTCGTGGTAAGTGATTGGGCTTCAATAGAAGAATTGGTTAACCATGGCATTGCCAATAATCGCGCAGAAGCATCTGCTCTGGCGCTCTTTGCTGGAGTGGATATGGATATGGTTTCCGGTTCTTATCTGGAAAGCTTAGGAAGTGTCATCGAACAAGGTCGTTTATCACCTGAGGTTCTCGATGAAGCCATCCGACGCATTTTACGGATAAAATTCCTTTGCGGTTTATTCGATCACCCTTACACTGACCCACGCCGGGCTACCACCGCCATATTATCCAAGGAGAATCGTCAAGTTGCCCGCCTTCTTGCTGGTCAATCGGTTGTCTTATTAAAAAATGAAGCGGGCATATTGCCATTGGACAACCGTTTCCGACGCGTCGCTGTCCTTGGTCCACACGCCCATAGTAAGGGAGCGTTATTCGGCACCTGGACTCCAGATGGTCGATCTGACGAAGCCATCTCCATCGCCCAAGCCATCAAAGAAATTTCACCCAAAGGAATCGACTTTCTTTTTGCAAATTCAAATGATGAAGCCATTCGAAAGGTTTCCCTCGCCGATGTAGCTATTGTGATCCTTGGCGAGCATCCCAGCCGGTCTGGTGAAAATTCGAACGTGTCTGATCTAGGTCTTCCACCTGGGCAAAAATCATTTCTTTCAGCGCTGTTTCAGCAGGGGGTTCCGATAATCTTAATCGTATTGGCCGGAAGACCTTTGGCAATTCCTGAAGAGATCCATATATCTAAAGCCGTTTTATACGCCTGGCATCCGGGCATCGAAGGCGGGTACGCACTGGCAGATATGCTCTTCGGGAGCGTCAACCCCTCTGGCAGGCTTCCAATCACCATGCCGCGGGCTACCGGGCAAGTTCCGATTTATTACAACCATAGAAATTCAGGGCGCCCGATTGGATATCAAAATTTCTCTTACCGCTATGTTGATCTGCCTCACGGTCCCCTATTCCCATTTGGTTATGGCTTAAGTTACACGACTTTTCATTATGCCAACTTATCTATATCTGCGCCGGCTTTGAGTGGACCCTTTGAGATCAGCGCCGAGATCACGAACACCGGGCAGCGCGCAGGAAGTGAAGTTGCTCAACTTTATATCCGCGATGAGGTCGCCTCAATTTCCCGTCCAGTGAAAGAATTAAAAGGTTTCCAGAGGGTAATGTTAAAATCTGGAGAAACGAAAAAAGTTACCTTCCGTCTCAATCTATCCGATCTGACCTTCACTGGGTTAGATGACTTATCGATCTTGGAGCCGGGTGGGTATCAAGTCTGGGTAGGACCAAACAGCCAGACTGGATTAGAGGGTCGGTTCGAGCTAGAGTTATAAGGGAAGCGGCGTACAAATAAAGAAACAGGCTGCTCCAAAGGTCGGTGCAGCCTGTTTCTTTGTAATTTTGATAATTTCTCGCACCTGAGTGCGTTCTGAGTGCTTCTTAAACTGTGGTTGTCGGCGAAGTTGATATATACAATCAACAAAACGAACCGATTGATTGGAGCCGCAGATGAAAATTGATATCATTATCGTTTATACACCCCGGTATCGGCTGGGTCATGAGATGAATTTCGTCCCACCTATCACAGGCATCCACCTGGCCGCGCTTACCCCTCATAACCATGATGTGCGTGTAATCCACCAACAAGTTCAGGCTATTCCTGATGAAACCAGCGCGAACCTTGTCGCCATTTCATTTTTTAGCGGATTTGCTCCTGAGGCTTATCGCATTGCCCGTCAATTCAAAAAACAAGGAAAAACCGTTGTCATGGGAGGTCCCCATGTTACTTTTTCTCCAGAAGAAGCCCTGGCCTACTGTGATGCAGTGGTCATCGGAGAAGCGGAGTCAGTCTGGGAAATTCTCCTCTCCGATGCTGAGAGAGGCGTGCTGCAGCGATGTTACATCGGGAAACCCAGTGAGTTGAGTAAAATACCAACCCCAAGGTATGATTTGCTTGAGACGTCTTTTGTCATCCCACGCGTCATCCAGGCCACCCGCGGTTGTCCTTTTACTTGTTCATTTTGTTCCGTGCCAGTGATTAACCCGGGATATCGCACTCGCCCAATTGAAGCTGTCATCAAAGATATCGAATACGATGCCTTTCCCTATTGGTGGCAGCAAAAGGTGGCCTGGTTTTGGGATGATAACTTGACGGTGGACAGAGGGTATGCTAAAGATTTGTTAAAATCCATGATCCCCTTGAATAAATGGTGGCTTACCCAAGCCAGTATGGACATTGCCAAGGATCGTGAATTGCTTGAGTTAATGCATGCCTCTGGCTGCATCGGTGTCTTTTTGGGCATCGAAAGTTTCGGCGAAGAATCCCTCAAAGAAGCGAATAAACTTCAAAATAAAATCAAAAATTACCGCTTAAATATCGAAGCTCTCCACCAACATGGCATTGCTGTGATGGCAGGCTTCATCGCTGGTTTCGATGGAGATTCAACCCAGAGCATCGTCGAAATGTCTGATAGGCTTATGGAGATAGGTGTCGACGTCCCCTTTCTGAGTATTTTAACTCCATACAAGGGAACAGCCTTGTATGATCGGCTTGCTGAGGAAAATCGGATCATCGAAGAGCACGGTTGGGAATTCTATAATGGGTATAACGTTGCTTTTCAGCCTGAAGGAATGCAGCCCGGTCAATTACTCGATGCACATCGCCGTTTATGGAAACGTACCTTCGCTTTCCCCAATGTATTAAAAAGGCTTGTCCGTCACGTTCCCACCTTAAGGGCTGGCTCTATCCTGCTTACCCTGGCGATGAACAGCTTTTACGGTCTGAAAGCTTGGCGTGGGAATTCCCCATTAGATATGGCCTCCCTCAATGGTAAAAGGCGTGGTATCATAACCCAAGATGAAATCCTAGGGATGAAGTCCTGATAATGTAATCTAAAGGACGTAATCCCAGATGACATCCTGGTAGAATAGCCTATTGAATGTAGGCAAACGAATGATTCGATTGTCTTAAGCGCAAGTGGCCAGCATAAACAAAAACAAAACCCTTTAATTGACTAAACAATTTAGAAAATTTTATGTCTAAACCTCGAGTAAGAGAACTCGGCATTCCCTTGGAGGGTACCCCGGGTGCATTTAATGCCATTACAGATGTCAAGGGAGTGAAAGTCGGTCACACAACCCTGATTTCAGGCGAGGGAATGCTGGAGGTAGGCAAGGGTCCGATTCGTACTGGCGTAACTGGGATACTTACTTGTTATGACAGTGTGGAGCCTTTGTTTGGAGCTTGGGATACCCTTAATGGCTGCGGGGAGATTACGGGCACCACCTGGCTGGAAGAATCAGGATTGTTGGTCGGTCCGCTCATGATAACCAATACCTTTAGTGTGAACATGGTCAAAGATGCGGTTTCCAAATGGATGCATCAGAATAATTATCGCACTTTGGGTCTATCTGTTGTCACAGAAACCTATGACGGTTTTCTCAACGATGCCTTTGGTTTTCATGTGAAAGAGGAACATGCCTGGGCTTCCTTGGATAAGGCTACTTCTGGACCTGTGTCAGAAGGGAATGTTGGCGGAGGCACTGGTATGATCTGCCACCAATTCAAAGGCGGAATCGGGACAGCCTCGCGAGTTTTAGATGCGGAACACGGTGAATTTACCGTAGGCGTTTTGGTGCAAGCCAACCATGGAACTCGCCAAAATTTACGCATCGCTGGCGTGCCCATTGGCGCTGAGATCACTGATCTACTCCCAGGAAAATACCCAGAAGTAGAATCGATGAAAAACAGCTCAATCATTGCCATTATAGCCACCGATTGCCCATTGCTGCCTCACCAGTTAAAACGCCTGTGTAAACGCGTTCCTCTTGGTATTGCCCGCGTTGGCGGGAATGGAGATAACTGGTCGGGTGATATTTTTGTTGCTTTTTCAACTGCCCCGATCGGTAAAGCCAATCCCATTGGAATCCGTTCGGTTGGGATGTACCCCAACGAGAAAATGGATGCCCTTTTTGCCGCTGTCATCCAGGCGACTGAAGAATCAATCCTGAACGCCCTGGTCGCCGCAGAAACCATGACCGGAATTAACAATCACACCGCTTATGCCATTCCGACCGATCGCGTGTTGGATATCATGCGAAAATACAATCGGCTCAGCGATTTCCAGGCCGCTAAAACACATTGAAAAACCTTATTCCACGGTCACAGATTTCGCCAGGTTTCTGGGCTGGTCTACGTCCAGGCCTCTCAAAGCAGCAATGTGATATGCCAGCAGTTGTAATGGAATAACCGTAACAACCGGGCTTAAAAGCCAGGGGGTTTCTGGTACCCATAGAATCTGATCCGTTAGGGTGGGAAGCATGCTATCGCCCTCCGTCCCTACAGCCAGGACCTGTCCACCACGTGCCTTGGCTTGCTCGATCTGACTCACCATCTTTTCATACCATGGATCGTGCGGTGCAATCGCGATCACTGGCATATCCTTATCCACTAATGCAATCGGTCCATGCTTCATCTCCCCAGCAGGATAGCCCTCTGCATGGATATACGAAATTTCCTTGAGCTTTAATGCACCTTCATACGCAATTGGCATATTGATCCCCCTCCCCAAATACAAACAGTGGTTGGTCCGGACCAGGGTCTTGCCCACATTCAAGACTTCTTCTTCACGGTCAAGGCAGCGTCCAACCAGGTCTGGTACGCGCGCCAGGTCTGCTACATATTTTCGGCGCTCCTTCTCACTCAACTCTCCACGCAAATCAGCCAGGTAAACTGCTAACATATACAGATCGACCAGTGGAGCAGTGAAGGCTTTGGTCGAAGCTACACCGATCTCAGGTCCTGTCTGCATCGATATTGCCCCGTTGGCTATGCGCATAGCTTGGGATCCAATCGCATTTACGATCGCCCACAAGATCGCTCCCTTCTGCTTTGCCTCTTCCATCGCCGCCAAAGTATCAGCTGTTTCACCCGATTGGCTGATGGCAATCACAACCGTATTTTCGTCAACAATCGGATCGCGATACCGGAACTCAGAAGCAATATCTACTTCCACTGGGATGCGAGCTATTTTCTCAATCTGCACTTTACCAACCAACCCTGCGTGATAAGCTGTGCCACAGGCTGTAATAAATATTTTAGAAATTTTCTGGGCTTGCGCTTTAGTCAACTCCAGCTCCGGAATCATGATCCGCCCCCCATCAAAATCAACCCTGCCAGCAATCGTATCGGTCAGAGATCGCACTTGTTCATGGATTTCCTTGTGCATGAAATGCCGGAATTCCCCCTTTTCTGCGGAAATTGGATCCCAGGCCACCGTTTGGATTTTATAAGATACTGGTTTCCCTTCCAGAGTCTGAATTTCTAAACCCTTTTGGGTTATCATCGCCAGCTGCCGAGATTCCAGGAAGACAACTTTACGGGTGTGCTCAAGGATTGCCGGCAAATCTGAAGCAATAAACATTTCATTTTGACCAATTCCAATCACCACACCCCCAGCATTTCCAATCCGCGCCGCAATGATTTTATCCGGCTCTCGGGAGGAGAATAAAACGATCCCATGTGCTCCCTTAATGTGTTTGAAAGCTGCTCTTGAAGCTTCTAATAGACTATTTCCTCCGGATTGCAGTCTTTCCACCAGGTGGACGATCACCTCGGTATCTGTATCCGAAGAAAATACAGCGCCTTCGGCAGTCAATTCCGCGCGCAGTTCTAAATAGTTTTCGACAATTCCATTGTGAACGACCACCACTTCACCTGTCATTCCCATATGTGGGTGAGCATTCCTGGCGCTGGGTTCTCCATGCGTCGCCCAACGTGTGTGGCCAATCCCCAGGTTACCTTTAACTGGCATTTGCGAAACGACATCTACCAATCGGGATAATTTTCCGACATCTCGGCGCACTTCGATAACGCCATTTTCTAAGACTGCTAATCCGGCAGAATCATACCCCCTATATTCAAGCCGTTTCAAACCGCTCAAAATGATCGGAGTCGCATTCTGCGGTCCGATATACCCAACAATACCACACATAAAATACCTCCATAAAAACTAAGTGTGATTTCATACCACCTCCGGGTAAGTTAAATTTTAAACTGATTCGAAGATGGTCGAAAGTGATATGCAATTAATCTTTTGATGGGCCACTCCCAAGAACTTTGTCCTTTCAGTTGCCTGAAAGGCTTTCATCCTGGGTTTAGATTGTGGGAAAAGTAATCGGGTGGTGGAACACCCGGAGGGCTTCCGCTGATCATTCGATCTTCCCAGCTTACAGGTTGGCAGCCTGGTTAACTAGCTGGTTAACCTCACTTCGCAGTGAGGAACCCTCAGCCTCGTCACCTTCGAATAGAAGGCCATGCGCTAACTATTCCCAGATGATCGTTACCAGCACCTCCTGATTGACAATAATCCTTTTCTAAAGATAGAATAACTCATTGTAAAATTATACCGCGCTTCATCAAATGAGATAACTCTAGTTATATTTAACCAAGGAGCACGCCATGAAAAAAACTTTAGGTTTAATAGGATTAACGTTCGGAGCCATCGCAGGAGTCGTTGGAACAGGCTATTATTTGCTGCTTCGCCGCCCTTTGCCCAAAAAATCCGGCTTCCTCAACTTGAAAGGCATACAAGCTCCGGTAGAAGTGGTGCGAGACCGATGGGGAATACCGCATATTTTTGCTGAGACTATTCAGGATTTGATGTTTGCGCAAGGCTATGTCCATGCCCAGGACCGGTTGTGGCAGATGGAATTCAACCGCCGCCTGGTAGCCGGCCGCCTGTCTGAGATCTTGGGTGAAGTCTCATTACCGCTTGATCGCTGGATGCGGATTATCGGCATGCGCCGTGTAGCTGAAAAAGAGTATTCCTTGTTAAATCCTTCGACCCAGGAAATTCTAAAAGCTTATGCAGATGGCATCAATGCCCGCATCGGGCAGGGAAACCTTCCGGTTGAGTTCACCTTACTGCGGTTTCGCCCAGAACCGTGGAACGTTTCCGATTCGGTCAGCTGGTCAAAAATGATGTCATGGAGTTTATCCGTCAATTGGGAAGCAGAAATCATTCGCGCTCAGATATTAGCTCATGCCGGATCAGAAATTGCCACAGAGCTTGATATGCTCGACGAGTCTGGTGCTCCAGTCATTATTCCTCCCGATATTGATTACTCAAAGATTGGGAATGAAGCCATCAAGAGGGCGGAGTCAGCTCGAAAATTCACTGGCCCATCTGCCCCCAGCGGTGTCGGCAGTAATAATTGGGTCATTTCTGGCAGCCACACAACGACGGGCATGCCGCTATTGGCGAATGATATGCACCTGGGTTTATCGATACCTTCGATATGGTATGAAAATCATTTACAAGCTGAGGACTTGCATATCTCTGGGGTCACATTCCCTGGCATCCCAGGAATTATCGCCGGGCACAACCAAAACATCGCCTGGGGCTTTACCAACGGATTCCCAGATGTGCAAGACCTTTACATGGAACGTCTCCAGCGCATGGAGGATGGAGGCGTTCGATATGAATTCAAAGGTGAGTGGCTAGATGCCCAGGTGATCAAAGAGGAAATTTCAATCAAAGGCCGTCAACCCGTTACAGAAGAAGTTGTGATTACCCATCATGGTCCAATCATTAACCAACTTGCACCGGATTTTTCTGGGGAACAGCCCTTAGCATTGCAATGGGTCTCGCTTGAGCCATCGAATATGTTTGACGCAATTCTCAAAATGAATAAAGCACAGGATTGTAGTCAATTTCTGGAAGCGATTCGCACATGGGACTCACCAGCCCAGAATATGGTCTTCGCCGATACCAAAGGCAATATCGCTTATAAACTCCCAGGCAAGGTACCCATTCGTTCCAAAGGCGATGGACGCCTTCCAGTTCCTGGTTGGACTGGTGAGTACGAATGGGATGGATACATCCCATTCGATGAGCTTCCTCATCTTTTCAATCCTCCTCAGGGCTTCATCGTGACAGCCAATAACCGTGTGGTTGGGCAAAATTACCCATACCATCTCAGTTATGATTATTGTAAAGGTGACCGGGCGCAGCGGATCACGGAGCTTATCAAAGAAAAAGACAAGCTATCCATCGCTGATATCCAGAAAATGCATTTTGATCAAAATTCGATCTCTGCTCGGAAGTTCGCTGTACTTTTAGGAAAACTCGAAATAAAAGATCCTGAATTGCAGATTGTAATCACCCGCATGCGCTCCTGGAATGGGGATCTCGCCCCTGATTCGCCTGAGGCATCAATCTATCAGGTCATGTGCCAACGATTAATTCAAAATTTACTCAAAAACAAGCTTGGTGAACTGGCAAAATATTATGCTGGAAAGGGCATCACCCCAGTTCTTGCAGAAGGAAGCATCATGGGGGAAAGATCCCGGGAATGGCTTGAGCATATTCTTGAAACTGCAGATTCTCCCTGGTTTGATCTCGGGAACCACGAAAACCGTGAAGATGTTCTCCGAATTTTTCTGCGCGAAACCGTTGATTACCTCAAGCAAACCCTTGGGCCTGGAATTGACGATTGGCGCTGGGGAAAACTGCACTCCCTGGTATTTTCGCATCCACTGGGAGCGGTAAAACCACTTGACAAGCTTTTCAATCGCGGCCCATATCCCCTCGGCGGAGACTTTGATACGATATGGGCTACCGGCTCCAGCCGTGTAGATCTTACGAAAACGAGTATTGTAGGTCCTCCTTTCCGCTTCATCGCCGATCTCAGCAACCTGAATCTCTGCCTGGGTCTTTTAACACCCGGTCAATCTGGTCAGCCCTCCAGCCCACATTATGATGATAATATCCAGGCCTGGTTCAAAAGCGAATATCATCCAATGATTTTCAACCAGGAGACAGTCCAAAAAGAAGCCAAGAATGTTTTAACTTTAGTTCCTTCTCCCAAGAAGCAATAAGATTTGCTGTATTTTTTATAGCTTCACGGCTCAAATTTCATAACATTGCCTCTTGATTCCAGAAGCAAAATTTAGTATCTTATAAATAGGTAGTGATTGCATTCGCTTGAAGTATAGATTTCTCTGGTTCCAAACAGGAGGAGGCTTCGAAATGAACATCATTCTTGCAGTCGATGGCTCAGAACATGCCCAGGCAGCCCTTGACTTGTTAAAAAGTTTGCCTCTGCCGATCGGATCGACGATTACAACCATTGCGGTAGCTGATGCACCAGATTCTCACCATCATTTTACGCAAGTTCAGGTCCTTGAAAAAGCCTGCGAACAGCTCATGTCTTCAAGCTTAGAGATAAAAAGTACCCTTTTACATGGTCATCCTGCCCACGAAATCGTAAAATTTTCGGATGCAAACAAACCAGATTTGATCATGTTGGGGGCGAAAGGTTTAAGGGCCACTTTTGGTATTCTGCTCGGTGGAGTGGCCCAACAAGTGGTTGAGCACGCCAATTGGCCTGTCCTGGTTACCCGCGCTCCCCATCATGGATTGAACCGGATACTCTTAGTTCTGGACGGCTCTCCTTGCAGCCAAAATGCCCTTGCATACCTGATACAATTTCCAATTCCTGTTGAAGCGCAGATTATCTTAATGCACGTATTACCTCCACCGGCAACGGAACAAGAAATTATGACAGCAACTTGGGCAGCCGGGGCAGAAGGGATCATGATTCGGCCCAATTTTCGTGAAGAATTAGAACTTGCTCAGAAGGAAGAAGAAGTGCGCTGCGAGACTCTTCTCGCCCAAGCCCTCGTGAAATGCAAAGAGAAATACTTGAACGTCTCTTCGGTCGTGAACCGAGGCGATGCTGCTACAGAAATCTTGAAATACCACGTCGAGAATCCAGTAGACTTAATTGTCGCCGGTTCGCGCGGGCTTAGCGCCATCAGCGGGTGGCTGATGGGCAGCGTATCGCGCAAGATCGTTCACTATGCAGGTTGTTCAGTATTAATCGTTAAAGGAGAACACTGCAAAGCATGAACCTATGCTTTTTCTCTTCCGCCTTTGAGCCGGTCCTGCAGTGCTTTTAATCCTTCCCGATCCTCTTCTGCAGCCAGTTTTGCTTGCCCAGGCCACGAAGCCGGATCAGCTAAGCGCATCCCAGCTTTTTCAAGAATCATTTTTAGGTTGCCTGGCTCTTCTCTCGCTAACTGAGCGAAGGTTGAGATTCCGGCTTCTCTTAATACCGAAGCGATTTTCGGGCCAATCCCTTCGATTAATTCCAGGTCGTCTACCCGAGTTTCATCGATCGAAACGGCCTTTTCTTCAACAGAGATTTGAACGGGCAGTTCCGATGCAGTATTTCCGTTATGATCGTTAAGGTGCTCATCCTCGTGCTTTGGGATTTCCGTGGCTTTCGCATTTCTAAGTAAAGCCCACCAGACAATGAGGATGACAATAACAAGAATGGGCAACCACCAATACCACTCCATAAGCGCCTCCTGAGGGAAAAATTTAGATTTTTATTTCGATTTCTTTATTGGTAACCATTCTAACACACGCTGAATTTTTTGATCCCAGTATCCCCACTCATGAATACCAGGCTCTTCTTCATAGGTAAGGTTCAAGCCAAGAGTGTTTGCATGTTCTTTGAACCTACGATTGGATTCGCAAAGGAAATCTTCTGTCCCGCAGCATACAAATAATGGAATTCTTTTCCGTTTCGAATTTGCCACATTTGTGGCTAATGCAAAAAGATCATTCGAGCCCCCCACAACCTTCTTAAGATCCCCAAAAATAGATTTCATCTCATTACGCCAATCCCGTCCTGGGGCTTGGATAATCTGGGAAATATCGAGAGCTCCCGATAAGCTTGCTGCAGCCGCGTATCGGTCCGGGTAAGTCAAGGCCAGCTTCAAAGCCCCGTACCCACCCATTGAGAGTCCCGCCACAAAAGTATCTTTTCTGGCGGCAGAGATTGGAAAAAAGGCTCGCACCAGGGCAGGAAGCTCCTCGCTGACAAAAGTCCAATAATTCTTGCCGCGGGCCATATCCGTGTAAAAACTTCGATCCACTGCCGGCATGATCACTGCCAGGTTGAGGTCTCTGACATATCGTTCGATGGAGGTTCGCCGCTGCCAGATGGTATGGTCGTCCGAATATCCATGTAGAAGATAAAGAACAGGGATTTTTTGCTTCCCATCCAGGATTTTTCCATCAGGCGACTGGGCAGGCTCAGGGATGATTGCATCCATTGAGCAAGAGAGTCCCAGCACAGACGAAAAGAAGTTACAGTGGAATAAAGCCATCGCAAGTTCTCCTTTCTACACCTTCCCACCTGCAATCGGTGGGAAGATTGCAACAACATCATTGGCATTAACAGGCGTATCCAATCCTTGTGAGAGGGAGATATCGATGCCATTGACCATTATTTTATAATAAAGCGTGAGCTTTGCCTCTTCTAGGATCGCATCAACTATTGAAATATATTGCGGGCGTAAGTTTTCCAATAATTCGAAAACAGTCTGGCCATCCACAGACATAGTCGGTTTTCCAGCCATTTGCCTCAAATTGCCAAATAATTTAATCGTAGCCATTAAGTTATCCGTGAAGAGACCCAAATAGGTGAGCGTCTCTACTCATTCTGGCCAGACGCGTTCCATTTGCCAGCCTCTTATCGCTTCGAAAACCGTTTTTTCCTCCGTGCAAAACAGGCTGACTTTCACACTATCCCGGTTCTCAGGATAAACGCGACTGGTCAAACACCACTTTTTATTCACGAAAGCTTCAACGATCGATCGATCGATGAAGATGCGCAGATTGATAAGATCACCATACTCAAGACAAATTTTTTCTACGCTGCAATCTTTTGAAGCGGAAGGCGAAGTTGACGATCTGCCTCGATCAAAATAAACGCACCCTTTTTGAGGATCATACCCAATCTCCACATATTCACTTCCATCTGGAGCACATAATACTCGCACGCCTAGCTTGCCCTGCCTGACTCTAGCAGAAAGCTCCAGCTCAAGGCAGTCACCTGAGAAAGGTAAAAAGACCTCTTCACCAGGTTCAACACTTACTTGCCCAACTTCGTAGGCTTCACGTCGAATGGACTCAACCTCCTCCACCGGCTCAATATTTAAAACCCCATCTTCAGTAATCGAAAGCTGCCTTGGAAGAGCTTGCACCCCAGCCCAGCCAGCCATGCGTTGCGCTTCTTCGCTGCGTTCCTCCCAAGACCACCCAAAGACGATCACTCTGCCTTTACCATCAAAAAAACCTAAAGGTGCGTAATAAGCCCCGCCGGCATCGAACACACCCTGGTTTTTGGGGAAAAATTTTCCATTTTGCAAATCACCGGTGAAGTAAATTGCCTTCCTTTTCTCCATGACCGAGAGGAGTAAAAGGTATTTTTCTCCAATGCGGAACAGGTTCGGGCATTCCCACATATCGCCGTACTCAAGATTATCGCTTTCAAAGAGCGGCCCCACCAGCTCCCAACGCATTAAGTCGCTCGAATTGTACAGAAAAATCACCCCACCTTTCCCAGGATATCCCGAGCCAATGATCATGTACCATCCCAGCCCATTCCGCCACACAAATGGATCTCGGAAACCTGATAAAACCTGGTTTTTCGGAGGTGTTACATATACTGGGTTCCGAGGATGCTTCTGCCAGGTAGTTAGATCATCATCCTGGCTCGTTGCAATACAGACGAGCTCTTCTTCACCTTTACGTGCTGTATATATTAAAGCGGGGATTTGATGAAAGTTGATGGCGCATCCTGACCAGCAGCCAGACTCATCCCAATCTCCCAGGGTTGGCGCAAGGGCAATCGGGTAATCAACCCAGTGAAATAGATCCTGGCTAACAGCATGACCCCAGTGGATATTCCCCCAGGCATGTGAATCGGGGTTGTGCTGGTAAAACAAATGATAGTGCCCATTCCACTCAATTAATCCATTGGGATCATTCATCCAATGCCAGGGCGGTAAAAAGTGATATAAAGGTCGGTGAGGATCCTTTGCCAATCCTAGGCGGATCTGCTGTGCATCTTCTCTGTTCATCTCAGCTCCTGTTATAAGAATCCTTCTTCAAATCCAGCAGCATACATCGCTATGATATTTTCAACCGGTGTGTTAGGCTGGATATTGTGGCAGGGTGCCAGGATATATCCACCCTCTTCACCCAGGGTTTGGAGGTTCTCAACAACCTCTTTCCGCACATCAGCAACCGATCCAAATGGCAGCGTGTATTGGTTATCCATCCCTCCGTGAAAAATCAACCTGGACCCATACTGTTTTTTGAGCATCCTCCGATCCATCCCGGCTGCCCGCCATTGAATTGGATTGAGAATATCAATCCCCAGGTCAATCAATTCTGGCAGGATCCCGGTAATATTTCCATCATCGTGATGAAACACATACGCGCCTGCCTGATGCGCCAGGTCGATCATTCGCTTCATCCCCGGAAACAAATATTCCCGAATGTGCTTTGGAGAAAATAGGAGTTGGCTTTGCCCGCCCAGGTCCTCCGCGATATAACAATACGTCACCTTTCCCGGAATGGCTTCCAGGATCCGCAGCGTGTTCTGGTAAGACAGCTCGAACAATTTATCCAGGCAGTAATGGACGATTTCCGGGTATTCCACGAGATCAACCATCGCCTGTTCCTGGCCGCGTAGATTTTTATAGGTCAAAAACGGTTCACTGCCGCCACCCGATACCGGATATCCTTCATTTCCTTTGATTTGTTCAGCGATGCTTGAATAATCCCACCAATCGGGCTTCGGCCAGGAATAATTTTCCTCGATTTCGCTTGCTGACTCGTATTTAGCCAGCGGATGCTCGACAGTCTCCCAATATTCTCCTGTCCCATAATTGACAGCCTGCCCGAGGCAGCCAAAAATATCCATCCCCGGAGATAACTCAGGACCTGTGTAAAGAGGACTCACACCGATAACAAAATCAACGTGCAGTTTCTGAAGCATCTCCTCGGTTGTGGAACAGCCCAGATGTTCTTGCAGAGCCAGCGTGATTTCTGGCGTACCCCAATAATCCATGGGGATCCGGTCAGGCATCTTCCGTTTCAATACTGCTGACCAACGTTCTTTAGGAGTCATGGTCTCTCTCGGCATAAGCGCTCCGAATCACTATTCAAAATAGGAAAAGTAATGCTTAAAAAACCGCCCGCTGTCAACCGCTAAAGCAGCTCCATGGGGTCCCTTCTCATCAGGGCTCCATTGAGTCATTCCCAACATCGATTGGCTGAGAAGCTCAACCTCAATCCGGCCCATCTCAAAAGAACAGATCTGCTCGTCAAACAGCGTCGTGGCAGCCAGCGGATCATGGAATGTAATCGTATCGACGCTGCGGAACCACACCTCCGCAAAATCTAAGACAGGTCGCAATAGCCCATACATAAAACGCCGGCGTACATCCTCAGCCGGCATCTGCACATGGCAGGTAACATCAAGGCCAATCGAACGGTGCACTGAAACTGGGCTCTGATATACTATGGCTGTCGCATGGGGATCTCCGATCGCATTCCATTCCAGTGGTCCCACGCCTGCCAACCGATTGGTAAACACACCGCACATCATGACCAGGCGCTTCAGCAGTCGCGGAATTTCCGGATCGATGCGAAACAGCAAAGCGATATTCGTCAGCGGTCCAATGGTCAACAAGGTGACTGAACCAGGGTTCGACCGGATCACATCCCTTAAGAAAGACACCGCTTGTCCCGAGGGGAAACTGGTGTGATGAGGCCATTTTTCCAATGCCTCCGCCTGAGGAGCAAAGGGCTGTTTTTGCTTGATCAGCAAAGGTTCTTCTGCGCCAGGATAAATGGGTATCTCTTTTCCAGCCAGCGTGCATAAGACACTTGCCATTTGGGCACGCTTCATTGCTTCCCCAGTGACCGTGGTGATCCCCAACAGCTCACAGGCAGGATTTGCCAGAAGATAGGCTAAACACACGGCATCATCGATGTCGCTGCCGATATCGGTATCTAGCAGAACCTTCTCAGTCAATTTATTTTCCATATGAAAAGCCTTATTTCTTCTTTTTAGCCCTCTTCTCCACTTCTGAACCGAGCAGTTCGTCAATGGCAGCCAATTCTTCATCGGAAAAGGAGATGTTATCCAGGGCTGCCACGCATTCTTCGACCTGGCTCACTTTACTGGCTCCAATTAATGCGGAAGTCATGCCCTTTAACCTCAGCACCCAGGCTACCGCCATTTGGGCGAGGGTCTGGCCTCTCTCTTTTGCCAGGCGATTGAGGCCTTCGACAATTTCCAATTTTCTCCTTGTGATATCTTTCGGCCTAAGAAATCCATGTATTTTTGAGGCTCGTGAACCATCTGGGATGCCTTTAAGATACCGTTCCGTAAGCAAACCTTGAGCCAGGGGAGAAAAAGCGATGCATCCCACACCTTCATCTTCCAAGACATCCATCAGCCCATCCTCGATCCAGCGTCCGAACATGTTGTAATAAGGCTGGTGAATCAAACAAGGCGTCCCCAGGCTCTGTAAAATCTCCACGGCTTTCTTCGTTTGGTCTGCAGAGTATGACGATATGCCTACGTACAATGCCCTTCCGCTCCTCACCGCATAGTCCAACGCACCCATGGTTTCTTCTAAGGGGGTATCCGGATCGGGGCGGTGGGAGTAAAAGATATCGACATACTCCAGACCCATACGCCTTAAACTCTGGTCCAGGCTGGCAATCAGGTACTTGCGCGATCCCCACTCACCATACGGTCCTGGCCACATGTCATAACCAGCCTTGGACGAGATCACTAGCTCATCCCGGTAGGGTTCCAGGTCTTGATCGAGTATTTTCCCAAATGTCTCTTCTGCAGAGCCAGGTGGAGGCCCATAATTATTGGCCAGGTCAAAGTGCGTAATCCCCATATCGAAGGCTCTCAAAACCATCATACGCCCATTTTCATAGACATCGACACCGCCAAAGTTGTGCCATAAGCCGAGGGATACCGCAGGCAGTTTTAGGCCGCTCCTTCCACAACGGTTATAGATCATTTTGTCATATCGTGATTCTGCTGGTAAGTAGCTCATATCGGTTCCTTTCAAATTAATTTGTGATCGTAAAAGGTTCAATCAAGAATTGGTATGTACCCGGTTCTAATTCACAGACCAGTTCATTCGCCTCCAGGCGGGCTTCAGTGATTCCAACTACCATTTCAAGAGGCTTGGCTCCTTCCAGGATCTTAGAGCCAGCCGGTGAAGGAATATGTGCCGTGGCAGTGGTATTGGGCGGTACGGTGATTTCCCATTCCAACCGGTTATCCTCGATTTTCCAGCTGCTCTCGATCCGTCCATTGATTGAGTCATAGGTTGCCATCGAGTGGGTCAGCCCACCTCCCGGTCGAGGGTGCAGCAAGATATGTTTAAAGCCAGGATGTTCGAAATCGGCTTCGATCCCCGCCACAACAGCATATAACCAATCTCCGATTGCCCCATAGGCATAATGATTAAATGAATTCATCCCAGGATCCTGAAAGCCTTTATCATGTGTCCACCCATCCCAACGCTCCCAAATCGTCGTTGCCCCTTGGGTTACCGGATATAACCAGGAAGGCCAGGTTTTTTGCCTCAGCAATTCATAGGCGATATCCAGGTGACCTTCACGTGTAAGGACATGCATCAAGTATGGCGTACCCACAAAACCTGTGGATAAGTGCATCTTCCGGCTTTGGATATCTTTGACGAGGGCTTGGACAGCTTTCGGCCGCATTTCCGCCGGCAGTAAGTCAAAATGTAAAGCCAATACATAGGCAGTTTGAGTTTGTCCGATGACTAATCCATCCTCGGTGATATAGCGTCGGATAAACGCTTCTCGGACAGCTCGATATACTTCTGCATACTTATTTGCGTCGACATCCTTGCCTAAAACTGACGCAATTTGGCTTAATAAACAGGTGCTGTAAGCAAAAAAGGCTGTCCCGATCAGATCCTTGGGCGTGCCTCCGTAAACCTTTCCACTGCCATCCTGCGCAAGCCAATCCCCAAAACCTTCCCACAGCCATTCATCCGCCTCAGAGGGCGGAAGATCAAAGCTCGCGCGGATAAAATTCCGGCTGGATCTCCTTAAAAAGCCGACAAAACGTTCCAGACTTTCGTAGTGGGTCTCCAATAATCGTTTATCTCCGTAGGTCAGGTAAATTGTCCAGGGGCAGATCACCACGGCATCCGCCCAGGCAGGTCCCCCGTCACTCATACCACCTTTGCCATTCGGGGCGAAGGGAGGAATTGCCCCGAGCTCGTTTTGAGCATCAGCTAAGTCTTGCTGCCACTTGGTATAGAATCCCGCCACATCCATGTTGAATGTCGCCGTCCTGATGAAAGCTTGCGCATCTCCCGTCCATCCCAGGCGCTCGTCCCGCTGCGGGCAGTCTGTAGGCACATCCACAAAATTCCCTTTTTGACCCCACAAGATATTATGCTGGAGCTGGTTCACCAGTGGATCGGAGCATTCGAAACTCCCAGTAATGGGTATTGCTGAATGCACCACCACGCCAGTTAAAAGATCTCGTTCGGGTTTTCCGGGGTAACCACTCACTTCCACATAACGGAAACCGTGAAAAGTAAAGCGCGGCTCGAAAATTTCTTCTCCATCACCCTTCAGCGTAAAATAATCGGTTTGCCGCGCCGTTCGTAAATTCGCTGTATACAGCGTACCATCGGGATTCAGGACTTCTCCAAAGCGCAGTGTGATGGTTGTCCCTCTCAGGCCACTTACCTTCATTCGCACATGCCCAACCATATTCTGACCAAAATCATAAATCCACTTCGATATGGGCCATCCTTGAATCTCGGCCGGCTCTGCTACCGGATTCAGCTCCTGGATACGTTTGACCATCGGTCCGTTGATCCCTACACGTCTTAATCCAGGATCGGGAAAAACCTGGACTTTCTGCCATCCGCCATCAGAAAACCCAGGTCGAGCCCAATCTCCAAAATCCAGGCGTGCATCGTAACTTTCTCCCATTAGCAAATCACTTTCCAATAGTGGTCCAAAAGAAGTTTTCCACGTTTCATCGGTCTTCATGCAAATCTGGTTGCCGTCGCTGAATTCCACCTGCAGTTGGGCTAATAGCCGTGGTCGATCGCCATAATTCTGCCTGCCTTGCCAGGCGATATTTCCGCAGTACCAGCCGTCGCCTAAAATAACCCCCAGCACATTCTCTTCGGGCAGGAGCAAATCGGTGACATCGTAAACCCGATAGCGGACTCTTTGATGATAATCTGTCCAACCAGGATTTAAAATATCGTCCCCGACAACCTTTCCATTGAGATGAGCCTCATACAAGCCCAGGGCGGTGATATACAGGCGCGCCTTTTTCACGGCTCGGTCTGACAAACGACTCGATCGAGAGTTATCTGCTTCGGCTGCATCACTCGGCCTTTCAGCTGCACAAGGTTCGCCCTTTCCAGAAAGATTGAAAACTTTCCGCATATAGGGGCAAGGACTGGTTGTTCTGGGACCTCCCACAAGAGGAGCCTCGATCCAGTCAGCGATCCAATCGGAGTCGTTGAGCAATCCCATCTCCCACCAGGCCGTTTCACTCCATTCAGATGGGTTGCCAAATTCATCCCAAGCGCGCACTTTCCATGCGACCCGTTGCCGAGATTTGAGCGTTCTCCCAGAATAAGCAATGTGTGTGGTTTGGTCAGAAATCACTTTCCTGCTGTCCCACAGCAGCATTCCTGTTTCTTTTTCTTCCGCCCAGATCTGATATGCAGTCTGCTTAGCCCCACGTCTCTCTGATTGGATCAGCCAGCTCAAACGAGGTTCAATAACATCGATCCCCAATGGTTCGATCAGATATTCACAGCGCAATTGGGATACAAAAAATTCTGAACGCATCTTTAGCCTTCCTCCTTCAAGGAATATGATTCGCGTTTGCCTCAGCCTTTAGTGCAAGTTCGGAAACCAGGAAACAATGTTCCTGAGACATTGCAGTTTCTGTGCGATTAAGCACATCTTCAACCAGTTGCCTCCCATAAGGAAGCTCGACTTGGGAGCAATCGATGTATTGCACACCTTCCTGGTTAACCAGGAAAACATGACTTCCGCCGGGTCTTCCCCCCAGGTCGATGTACTTGCGCGCTTCGATATATCCATCCGTGCCCAAAACAAACAACCGCCCATCCCCCCAGGTTGGTAAACCATCCGGGGTGAACCAATCCACCCGAATATATCCCGTCGCTTGCTCACTTCGTAAAACCATATCCCCGAAGTCTTCTAATTCCGGGTAATCCGGATGGTGAAAGTTGCCAACCTGAGAAGTGACGACTTCTGCTTGCTTTGACCCCGTATAAAATAAGAATTGATCCACCTGGTGGGAAGCAATATCGCACAGGATACCCCCGTATTTCACTTTCTCAAAGAACCATGCAGGACGAATAATCGGATTGGCCCGGTGAGGACCCAAGCCTATCGTTTGAATAACCTTTCCGATCGCTCCCTTTGCAATCAGGTTTCCGACCATTACGGAGGCCTGGTTTTCAAAACGTTCGCTGAAACAGATTGAGTAAATCCTGCCTGTCTCTTTTTGCACCCGGCGCGCAGTCTCGAGCTGCTCCAAAGTGGTAAAGCCCGGTTTATCCGTCATGAAATCCTTGCCATGCTGCATCACGCGGATCCCCAGAGGGGCTCGTTCGGAGTTAATCCCCGAGGTCAGCACCATGTGAATGGATTCGTCTTCAAGAATCTCTTCCGCTGAAGGTTTGGGGGCTGCCTGTGGAAAAACCTGCATAAACGCTTCCACCAATTCGGGCTCAGGTGCATAGAATGAGATCAGTTCAGCACCTCCTCCCAGCATGGTGTTCACCTGGCCATAGATATGGTTGTGATTGATGTTAATGACAGAAAACCGGACTTTATCCATACAACTTCTTCCTTAGAAAATTCCTTCTTTTGGCCGGGGATACGGGTCATTCGGATGGGTACGAGTATAGATGACCTTAAGCAAATCGCCATAGCTGATTTGCCAAAGCGCTGGAGGATCACCACGCTTCTGCATCCAGCGAGGTAAATTTTTGTCTGCCTCAGGGTCAGAACGTATCACTTTAAAATGCGGTAAAACGGAGCTCTCGGAAGATATGAATTGGGGCGGAAACACTTTTTGCCATTCGTAGGAAGCCAGGAAACGAATATTTTCTCTTTCTTGGTTGTTCCAAAAGATATAAAAAGGTTCCTCCCCAATATTAGCAACGCGCTCCACACCTGCGCCAGCGATTACTTCCAGAATGGCGCGCATTTGCGAGCGGCTCATTACAATCGAGTAGGCTGCCATTTCCTCAAATCCAGGCATATTTTGCTGGAAAGCATGCTTGGCGTCGTTTCCCATCCGGAAAGCAGAAACCATCTTGAGCAAGGTTTGCTCCAGGTGTCTATCGCGAATTTCAAGAGTCTCAGGCTGAGAACGCAAACTCACCACCAAAGCTTCACCCGGTGACAGGCTTAGCCCCTGCAGGATAAATGAATTTTGACCTGGTTCATAAACTCCTTGAACAGGGATGCTGGTTTGATCGATCATCACCGAAATTTCATCTGGCTCAACCACCGCATGAAAAACCAGCGTGTATTCTCTTCGTTCGGGAACCTGTCCTCTGTCTCCGATGGCAGGGCCAATCGACAATTCCTGGCTTTGCTCAGACCATTTCTGGGTTATCGGTGTGAGGCAATATTGCTTTTCAAGATAATGTTGGCTGACACCATCATCCTCATAGAGCTCAAACCGGTTATCGGCACCTGGGAAAACATGGATAATAAGGGAGGCAGGATTCTCAATTCCTCCCCACCCGAGCATGGGACCTAGAGGTACAATCGCGCCTGCCTTAGCGAACACAGGGATCTCATCCAGGTTGCCATGCAGAGCATACCAGGCGTCCCCAGGGAAGTATTGACCATCAAAGAAATTGAACCAATCACCCTCTGGCAGCCATACCACCTGGCGGCTTAGGCAGGTATCTGGATCACGGGGTGTGATATAAGGTGCAGCGATCAGCTCGCTGCCGAACAGGTATTGGTTTGGACAGTGATAGGCTTGCTCTTTGTCAGGATAAAGGTAATACATCGGCCGCACAAGAGCAGTATCTTGCGAAGCGTTTTTCCAGGCCATGCTGTATAAATAGGGGATCAACGCATGCCTGAGCTGCATCGCTGATTTTATGATCCGGAATGTCTCTGCATCGTATCCCCAGGGCCGGCGTTCCAGGAAAGGATTTTTCGTGCTGTGCAAGCGAGAAATTGGGCTGAACACCCCCAGCTGCACCCAGCGCGTATGGAGCTCTGCATCCTGGATTCCATTCATGTGTCCACCGATATCGTGGCTCCACCAACCAAACCCTACATTCGCTGCTGTAGCCGTCATATAAGGTTGGAAGGCTAATGAGTTCCAGGTAATCACCGAATCACCCGAAAAACCGATCGGATAGCGATGGTTTCCTAATCCACCCCAGCGAGAAAAAATGAAGGGTCGTTTTTTACTGTCTCTCCCAAGATCCAGGAAGTGCAGGTGGTTGATCCACCACAGCAAGTTGATCCCCAGGCTGGTAGGATTCCCTTGCTGCCAGTCCATCCACCAAAAATCGATCCCATCCGCTTCATAAGGATGGTGCAGATAATCAAAATAAGGGCTCAGAAATTGCGGATTCTCAATATCGAATTTCACAGGTTCTTTTGTGTCTGGATCGATGCCCATTGCATCCGCCATTTGTGGGTACATGGCTTCATGAGGCAGCACACCGAGAGCTGGGTGCAGATTGAGGGCACTCCTCAATCCCATGGAATGTAAGAAGCGCAGGAAGTTTCGATGATCAGGAAATAACTCCTCGTTCCAGGTATATCCAGTCCAGCCCCCGTGGGGAATAGCCGGGTCAGTGATATGCCAGTCCATGTCGATGATGCATACGCTTAATGGAACTTCATGCTCTTTGAAGTCCTTCATCAAATTCCCCAATTCTTCTTGAGTGAATTCCCAGAACCGGCTCCACCAATTGCCCAGCACCCAACGTGGAATTAAAGGAGTATGTCCGGCAATCCGGCAAAAGTCACTCAGCCCTTCCTGGTAAGCCGATCCATATCCTAAAAAGTATAGATCCTGATAGCCGCTGGAAGATCGGCGCGGTTCTAACCAGCCTTCATCATTGAAAATCAAGCTGGCGGTATCATCGATTACTTTCCAACCGGAGCGTGAGATTAACCCTGGTTCGAGAGGAATAGATCCATCCACCTCATCCAGGGTCCTCCCTGTACCTTTCAGGTTCCTGACATCGACATCACCATAATGCCAAACCTGACCATCGGGCAGCAATCGGATCGTTAAGTTATTGGAATTAAAACCACCTTCAGATTGGTAGGTCAGGCAAAGATGCTCTGTCGTGATTTCCACCCTGCCAGCTGATTGATTGAGCTGGAAATCGGGCACGGGTTGTTCACGGAACCATACCACCTGGGTAGGGCGATCATCAAAGGCTGCTTTCGGGCTGTATTCCATGCGTATCAAGCGCGAAGTTAGAATTGTAAAACGCGCTTCTCCAACAGCAATGACTGCCTTCGGATCGGGATTTGGGTTGGCTTTGATCTTGAAATGAGCGGGGATCTTTGCTTTCATTTTTTGATTATTCTTTACTCTACCTTTCTGTGATTATACTTACCTCTGATCGAGTTGATGGGGGACGACATCCCCAGTCTCCATGAAAAAGCGGATCAGGCATTCTTGTAACAAGACTTTGACCGAGGCAAAGGTTGGATCATCGATCCGGTTATAAATTTCAGCCGGGTCCTTTTTTAGATCATATAATTCATCCAGTTCATATAACCGGTAAACGTATTTGTAATCTTGAGTTCTACACATCACGGCTTTGGTATGCTCAGGTCCTTCACTGTGCTGGAGGTGGACGCGTGGGTAATACAACCATTGTTCTGGATCTTGTTCAGGCATCGGCTCCATGGCTTCCTTTTCGCCGTGCACTCGCCCGCCCTCGCAAAAGACAGCCTCGCGATGTTCGAGTTGGTTCCCAGCCATCAAAGGGCACAATGATCGACCAAAATGGGTGTATCCAGGGTCGATTTCCCACCAGATCGTACACAGTCGCTGGAAAATCAACTAATTCCACCAACGCTTCACGAATGCCAGGTTGAGTAGGAAAATCTCCAGGGGGTTTTATCACCATGGGTACATGCGATAGGCAGTCCTCAAAGGTGTTTTGTGTCTTTTCAACCAGGCCATAATCTCCGGTAAAATCGCCGTGATCGGAGAAGAAGAACACCGCTGTATGATCATATTGGCCCGCTTCTCTCAAGGCACTCAAAATTATCCCAAGTTGGTAATCGACGCGGCTGCACATCCCATAGTAAGTGGCGCGTAGCTCTTGCCACCGTGCTTCAGGCCAGGTCCAAAGATGCTGGTGATCAAAAATTCCTTTCAAAATACTTGGCTTTTTGGACCAATCTTGGATCGTGGGAGTTCGCTTCGGTACTTTTCCTCGATCTATCTGACTGTACCAGGGATCTTCCACGGCATAAGGTGGGTGTGGAAAACCTAGGGGAAGATAAATACAGAAAGGGTGGTCTTTCGGTGCATCCTTAATATAAGACACTGCCCCCAAGACATGATGCCAATCTGAGTCGTATGCATACAGGTCATCCTCAGATTGCTTCTCTATTTTTCCATAATAGAATGAAAAGAAACCATCTTCTTCCGGCACGCCTCGCCAATCACTTTGGGCATGTAAATCCATCCGGACTGGGTAGGAGCTACGATCTGGATTAGGATGCCTGATTCCGCAATATTTTTCCAGGCTGCTTTGTCCCGGAAAAAGATCATTTTTACCACCCCACCAGATGGAATAACCCGCTTCTTTAAGAATCTGAAGCAGATTGGGCTCATCCGGTTGGAGCATGTAGTGCATGGTCCGGTGGCCACGGGTGTGTGGATACCATCCCGTCATGAAGGAACAGCGGCTGGGCGTGCAAACCGTATTCTGGCAAAACGCATTCTTGAAAGACACCGCCTCAGTTTTCACCAATCGATCCAGGTTCGGAGTAACCGCCCCTGGATTACCAAGATGCCCCAGCACATCTCCCCGCCATTGGTCTGGGTTAACAATAACCAGGTTGGGTTTCTGAACCTTGGAGTTAGAAAAGGATGTCATCCAGCGTTTCCGAAAAGGTATCGTATCAACAAGGCATCAAGACTGCGCATACTTATCAATCATCCTAGTTCGATAAGGAGAAATTCAGCCTCCTGGCCAGAGGATCGAGATTACGGTGCAAGGCTTGCTCTACCTCCAAAAATGGGTCTTCTAGCAGCTGCGCCCAGGTTTGTGAAAAGGCGCTGACCAGATTTTCTTCGATCAAACCCCAAAGTCGAGTAGAAAGATAGGTACGGCCTGCCTTTGAGGCATCAACAAATCCCTGCATGAAAACATCACCCTCACTCGCAAGCGTTTCCAATTGTGTATGCCTGGCGGGAAGCATGGTGCCGTGAGGAGAAGCTGGGAAATTTGCGGGCTGGCTGGTTAAGAAACGGATCAGCTCAAGTGCCGCTTCAGGTTGACGGGTGTGTTTCCAGACCACCAGGTTACTACCGCCCAGGAAGGGAACGCCAGGTACCTGAGCGATTCCCCAGCGTTCCTTGGTTTCTTCAGATTCAACCTGAATCATGGCATGCGGCCCGACAATCACACAGGCAGCCTGCCCTCCTTGAAAATATGCCATTGAATCTCCCAATTGAAAGTGAGCAGAGGAAAGATACTTGCGTAAATCAAAATACGCCTTTAATCCTTCCATCGCTTCAGGTTGGTTGAAGAGTACCTGCTTGCCATCCTTTGTGATGAAATCTCCTCCAGCTCCCCAAATCCAGGAAGCAGCCTCATGCAAGACATTCGGTGTGCGTGCCACCGTGCCTGACCATGGAGTAGCCACACCCATTTTTTGAAGGCTTTCAAGGGTTGCAGCAAGCGATTGAGCTGTCTTAAAAGCTTTTCTTTCGTCAATAAATCCTGCGCGCTGGAGCCAATCCTTACGAAAATACATCGCCCGGGTATCCACCAACCAGGGAATCGACCAGACCTGCTGCTCCATACCCACCAAACCGGTTGCCCAACTGTCTTTTAGAAAAGCACCCTCCCCACCAAGCATTCGAATCTCGCTGCCAGTGAAGTTTCTTAGGGAGTTCATTGAGGCAATACTGCCAATCCAGGTAGTACCTAACTCAGACACATCGGGGCCATGTCCGTATAACGCAATTTTCATCACATCCGACCAGCCAGTATCCCATGTGAAAACACTAAAATTGACCTTCACATGCGCATACCTTTCAAATTCATCGAGCAGGGGGCGCAGCGAATACCCAGCCTCCAGGCTGGCAGCCATGACCGAAAAATCTAACTCCACCATACTTTCTCCTTTGCATCTGGGAAGAACTCCATCTCAAACCAATCAAAATCTGCCGGGGCATGGCTGTAGACTCGGTTCCCGGTTGCATACAATCCCAGGTATACCCCTGTAAACATGCCAGCGACTTCAGTAGAGAGGTAGCGTGTTTCGCCTTTCGCGATCACTTGATTGGGCTGGCCCTCCGCAGCAAAACCAAAATGGTACCAATCCCGGTCTGCCTCGACCGATAATTTTACCAACCCGGCTGGTGCGGTCAGGCTTGCCACAATGGTTTGTAAGCTGCCAATTCGCCTTCGAACGAAAAGGATCCGCTCCCCTTTCTCCCTGGTGACACCGATCTCATAATGATGGCGCTCATTCATATAGACTGTCAAGCCAGCTTCTTCCCCATCATGCTCAGGTTGGAAATCGACCAGGGTGGCTGCCTTTACCGAAAATTCTCGCTGCCTGCAGCCGATAAATGTCGGTGAGCCGACTTGATCCAGGGTGATAAGGGAGCCTCGCAGACGCATCCAACCCGGGCGCTCGGTTAGGGAGTAATTTTCAATTTCAGGATTCCGAAGGTAATTCCAATCTAGGCGAAGCGAAGGCTGGTCGAAATTATCACGACCCGGATTTTCCTTCCAAGCGTATTCAGGCAGGCACTCCGCTTCCATCTCCAAAGCCACCCGACCATCCATCCCTACCACTGGCCAGCCATCTTCGGTCCATATCACCGGGGCAAGAAATGTTTCCCGGCCCAGATGATAACATGGCGGATATCCATTGGGGCGGACAGCCAGGAAGACCAACCACCAATTTTCCTCCTGATCCTGCACAATATCAGCATGACCGGTAGCCTGGATCGGGCTTTCAAAGCTGCGGTGGGTCAGAATCGGGTCATGCGGGCATTTATCAAAGGGTCCCCAAGGATTGTCGCTGCGCCCGATCGCTTCCAGGTGTCCATACTCTGTTCCTCCCTCAGCAACCATCAGGTAATACCTCCCGAAGATTTTGTAGAGATGCGGGCCTTCAGGTGATTTTCCGCACGAGCCAGTCCAGATCACCCTTGGTTCTGTGAGGATCTTCCCTGTCTCTATCTCAATCTCGCTTTGGATAATTCCGTTCGGACCCTGGCTGGTGAAAAGGACGCTTCCATCTTCATCAAAAAATAAGGAGGGATCAATCCAGCCATGATCTTTGACCCAGATCGGATCGGACCATTCACCAGCCGGGTCAGTGGTGGAGACATAGAAATGCCCACCATAGCTGACATTTGTAGTGACCATATAGAATCTACCCTTATGGTACCGAATTGTTGGCGCGTAGATTCCACCTGAGCTCCAGGCATTTTCCAAGGGAAGCTGGCTGGGTCGCGTTAAGCAGTGCCCGATCTGCCGCCAATGGATCAGGTCCCTGCTGTGAAAGATTGGCACGCCTGGAAAATACTCAAATGAGCTGTTCACCAGGTAATAGTCTTCCCCAACGCGACAGATACTTGGGTCCGGATAAAAACCGGGAATGATTGGGTTACGATATTTTCGTTGATTCATTCTTTCATCCGCTACGATAAATACTTACCTGGGTTGAGCTTGTTTCTCAGTTCTTTGGGTAACTTTCAACCGGATAGTCTTGATTTCAAAGGCTCTGAAATCCAAGCCCAAATGACCATTTTCAATCATCAAATCCGCTTCGCCTTCTTCTAGCATATTCGCCAGGGATGCCCCTTCCACGGGTAAGGTCGTCGTCAGGACGCACCTGGTAGCCATGCGCTTCGCCTCATACAACCGGAGAATCACATCTCCCGAGCCATCTTCAGCAAGTTTGACAGTTTCCAAGACGATATTCGGAGCGCTGATGGAGAACAAGGAAGCCTCCCCACCTTTTCCGGGGAATGTCATGACAGGAATGTTGAGATCGTAGGCCTCTTGGATCAGTGGGCTGTCTGCCAGGCTGCCATTCCAAGTGTATAACGAATAAGTGAATTTTTGAATACCAAGATCGGCGTGCATATCCGGAGCCATTGCGGACTTGAGCAGTGTCAGGTTGATTGAATTACCGGTTACATTGACTCCAAATTTGCTTTCGTTCAAAACAGCCGCACCGCGATTCTCCTCCACTAAAGCCGTCCATTTATGGTTGGATACCTCGAAGCGATCCGCATCATGCGGTCGAGAAGCATGGTTGGGACGGCGGATATGCCCAAATTGGATTTCATGGATCGCTTCACTCGCGTGAATATCAACGGGGAAAGCCACCTTCAAGAGCTTATGCCGTTCTTGCCAGTTGATCGTGGTGTTAAAGTCGATCCGGCGGCTGCCTCTCCTGAGTGTGATCTCTTGAGTCATACTGGATTCGTGTAACATCCGGGTTACGCGCAATCCTGCCAATAAGGGACCTGATGAAAGAACTTCGATTTTCGCTTCTCGCTGCAGCTCAACCGGAGTATCTTTGTACATGCTGTCAATATCCCAGGCATCGAACCAGGTTGGCACATCTTTATACATCTTGAAGACATTGCCGATCCCGGCGGTGAGTTCGCGGTTATTGGATTTATCAAACAGGCTGGCAATCTCACCACTATCATTGAATTCGATGCGGAGAAATTCATTTTCTAATTGAGGCCTGATCTGCCTCACCCCCGTGCCCTCATCGACTCTCGCCATGGCATACCGTTCTCCACCCAATGGGATGGTTTTGACCCCCCTTGAAGCAAATGAGCCGGTTCCCGGAATGGGCTTGGTACTCAAGGTTGTCCATCCACAAGCTGGTACCTTGGTTTCCACGATCACCTTTCCTTCAAGAGTCTGGTTGGCTAACATCTCTCCAGATGATGTGTAGGCTTCTGCAACCCCCTCTGGCAAGGTGTACAATCGCCGACCGAGGCCAGGCCAGGGAGTTGAAGACGGTAATTTCACTTCCAGGCGTCAAGAAAGTCGCCGTAGCTGAGGCGATGGTTTGATTTGCTATCTCCTGTACCTGCTGGTAGCTTTTTTCAGCTTCTTCATATACTCGGGCGATGGAAGAGCCTGGCAGTACATCGTGAAACTGGTTCAAAAGCACCGTTTGCCAGGCTTCACGAATATCATCGGCTGGAAAGATTCTTGAATGCAGTATCTGGGCTGCTGCTCCCCAAAGTTCAGCTTCTCGCAAGATGAGCTCGCTTTTCCGGTTGTTGCGTTTCGTGCGAGCCTGCGAAGTATACGTACCTCGATGGCAGGCATAGTACAGCTCACCAACATAATGAGCCTTCGGCAGCCCACGCGCTTCAGCATCTTCAAAAAATTCGACCGGGGAGGCAAACTTAATGCGCGGCACCCCCTCCAGGTCATGTTCGCGGCGCAATAATTCGAGATGATCGCGCGTGGCGCCGCCGCCCCCATCGCCAAAACCGAAGCCCAAGAGTTGACCAAAGGTG
Organism: uncultured Chloroflexia bacterium; assembly: GCA_963754615.1. Taxonomy (GTDB): domain Bacteria; phylum Chloroflexota; class Anaerolineae; order Anaerolineales; family UBA4823; genus CAVVUF01. The sequence goes on from CAVWGW010000015.1 coordinate 342,173, forward strand.
TCCATCTTCTGCAAGCGTTCATTCCAATTCTGGATCAAACTGCTTGGTGAAGGATAATTCCCGTATCCATGGAATACATGCGCAATCACCTGCGAGCCATCGATCCCTTCCCATACGAATAGGTTATACGGGAATGGATCAGCTCCATTGTATACCCAGGTGAGCTTGGCCGTAGCAAAATACTTGATCCCACACCCCTTCAAGATCTGCGGCAAAGCACCAGAGTACCCAAAAACATCTGGTTCCCAAAAGAGCACCAAATCAACCCCAAATTCTTCCTTGAAAAATTGTTTACCGTACAAGAACTGCCTGATCAGGCTTTCACCCCCACTTAAGTTTGTGTCCGGCTCTACCCAAGAGCCTCCTTCAGCGAATATCCGGCCTGAGGCGACCTGCTCTTTGAGGCGGGCATAAACCTCAGGATGCAGCCGCTTGAGCATGGTGAAGAGATGCGGCTGGCTCTGAAAGAACACGAACTCCGGATATTCATCCATCAAGGTCAGTTGGTTCGAGATCGTGCGGGCCATCTTTCGTTCGGTCTCCTGCAAGGGCCACAGCCAGGCGACATCCAGGTGCGCATGACCGATGGCGTACATCACCGGCATCGTCGATCCATTGACGCATTCTAGTAGTGGGCGCAGCCTTTCTCTACCTGCCTTAACCGTGGGCAGCATTTCATCTGGGGCAGTTCCAGGTCGGTGATCAACGTCAAATCCATTATTCCCCGGTCGATCTCAGCTACCCGCAAAACCAACGGATCCAGGCTGTCGCGGAGTTCGAGTAAAACCGCCAGGTCGATGCTGAGCTGGTAGATGAGTTCCTCCCAGACTCCATAAGTAGATACACCCACCTGAGTTCTAGTCGCCCCCGGCTCTGGGACCGTTTTCACACCAAATGGAACGGGCTCCCCGCCCACGGTGATCTTTCCATGGCCTCCGTAAGCTTCCGCCAGGATTGCATAACGCGCCCCTGCTACACCCTGGTGGGCAAGAGTCAGGTCGGTATGAGCGTAATCGCGTGAACCGATCAGCTTGCCGTTCACCCACACAAGCGCTTCACCGCCGAGTTCCAGGCGCAGGACTATGCGCTCATCAGAAGCCTCTTCTGGCAGCCTTACCTCGCCCAGGAACCAGGCATACTCCCATTTCGCCCCCCAGGCTGTACCTGCCGGCATGGGCTGAAAAGATCTACGCTGTGCCTCTTTCTCCGAGAGCTGTTCAAGGGTCGTGAAACCCCGAAATGCTACCTGACCCAACGGTCGGTAGATTAAATCGTTCAATGTTTTCTGGAAATTGTCAATCCGCCTGCGCCACTCGATCGAAAGTGCCATGTAATACCTCCTGTATTTATCCTTTAATGACGCCTTGATACCAATAGGCTGAATCTTTCAACACCCGCTTTTGAGTCGGATAATCGACGTAGATCAATCCGAAACGCTGCTTGTAACCCTCCGCCCATTCGAAATTATCCATCAGCGACCAGTGGAAATACCCCTTGACGGGAACACCTTCATCAGCTGCTCGCTGAAGGGCTGTTAGATAACGTTCGGTGTAATCGATCCGCTGCGGGTCATGCACCCGCCCATCCAAGCTGATCCAATCCATATTAGCCATCCCATTTTCGGTAATAAAGATCGGTTTTTGGTATCGCTCCCAGAAGAATTTAGCCCCCCAATATAAACCATCCGGCGTCACGGGCCAGGTCATTGATGTCATCGGTTTTCCGGGCGGATTGGGGACAAATTGTGGTTCCCCTTGTTCTCCCGCTCGGATGGTGTAAGCAGTGTAGTTGTTGAAGGCATAGAAATCGATCGGCTGCCCGATGATCTCCATGTCATTGGGACCCATGATAGGTACATTAGAACCATACACCTTTAAACCATCTTCTGGGTAGCACTTGAAAAAAATCGGGTCAGAGAACCAGGTATTGTTCCAGAGGTTATCTCCCGAATGGACAGAAAAAGTCGCCAGCCTGGCAGCTGCTACATCCGCCAACGAATCACTGGCTGGCAGCATGACACTGCCCGACGGTGCAAGTCCCACCTGGTTGGGTCCCTGGGCGCCTGCCCGGATCGCCATCACGCTTTTCCCATGGGCTAAGAGAGTGTTATGAGCAATCTGGAGAGTTTCTTTCATCGAGTACTTCATCCCTGGCGCATGATTGCCCACATGGTGACCCAGCTCGACAAAGACTGTGGGCTCATTTAAAGTAAACCAATTTTTCACCCGGTCCGAAAATGCCTTCACCACTACAGTCACATAATCTGCAAACCAATCTGAGCTGTATGGATTGAGCCAGCCCCCTCGACAGAATAAATCGTAAGGGTAATCCCAATGGAATAAGGTGACAAATGGTTTGATCCCGGCTGCCAGCAGGGTGTCGATGAGGCGATCATAAAAAGCTATCCCTTGCGGGTTCAGCGGTCCTGTTCCAGCGGGGATCAGGCGAGGCCAAGAAATGGAGAGGCGGTATGCCTGGATTCCAATTTCTTTCATCAAAGCGATATCTTCTGCATAACGGTGATAATGATCGCAAGCAACATCCCCAGTGTGTCCCCCCCATATCGCCCCCGGCTTCTGGCAAAACACATCCCATACTGATAAGCCCTTGCCATCCTCATCTGCAGCCCCCTCCACCTGGTAAGACGCTGATGCCGCGCCCCATAAAAAGTCTTTCGAAAAATGAAAACCCATCCCGACCTCCTGAAAGATTTTTGCCCGGTATACGCGCGAACGTGTTCCAGGCGATTTAGGAAATATAAAGAAGAAAGGTTGATGGTTTCAAAAAGAAGAATTTCGCAAGAAACGACAGCAATAATATTTTATGCAATCATCAGATCGTTCTTATTGTATCATTTTTCTGATTGAATCGCTTCGCTCACGGTGCTTTCAGATCGCTCCGTTTAGTGGTACATCTGGGGGAAAACGTATCGATAACACGCCCTGGGTTCATAATCCAAAGTCAGATCATCCAGGTATACCCCATCATTCGTGACAGAGCCGTCGGTGAGCAACCTGAAGCGGATTTGCGCTGCGGACTGTTGATCCAAGTATGGGGTATTGAGGACAAATCGCTGCCAGGCCACGTTTTTCCCAGTAAAAGAAACGATTGGCTTCTGAACCCAAGTCAAGCCTCCATTTAGTGAATACTCAATATACAGGTAATCCCAACCCGATTCCAGATCATAAAAAATCCAGCCGCTCAGCCTGGTCTCCTTGACGGCGCTTAGGTCCAAGATTGGGGTCCTGAGAGCCGTGTTCTGGTTATTGATATAATTGCCCCCTGGACTGTCGGTCCAGGAGTAACTCGGGCTGTGAGAAAGGAGGGTTGTGAACCCCCAAGGAGTATCACCGTTCCATCCCGCGGTAGACCCCTCAACATCCATCCATAAGGCTGCCTGACGAGAGATGGGAATACCAGTAGTCACGGTAAATATATCAGTATAAGATACCGCTCCGCTCAAAAGTACTTGCTCAAAGCGTAGATCGCTCCCGCAGGCAATGGTTTTGTCCAATGAAAAGATATACGGCGTCACGCTCTTGACGATCGAGCTAGCTGGGATGTCAGGATAGCTGGCCTGGCCTGAAATGATCTGCACCCCAGGCGTCAAGCTGCTGAGCTGAGCAGTCACCTGCGTAGCCGTCACCGCACCCGTGTTTTGCACCGATCTCAAGAGCTGCAAGTTTTCATCCCCCGGCAGAGCATAACCATCGATCCAACCCGCCCCCCCATGGATTTGGGTCAAACTCCCAGCAAACGCCACCACTGGGTCAAGATAAAAATCCTGCTGCGTCAGGTTTTCCGCATATACCCTAATTGCAGAAAATGTCTGGCTGGTGGGGTATCCTGGCAGGCTCGGTCCTGCGCTGACCAGGTATTCACCGGCCGAAAGGGTAATCGTATAGGTCCCCAGCGCATCCGTTTCTGTCGTCACCGTCATGGTCGGTGACTGCGCCGAAACCCTGATGCCTCCCACTGCCTGCTGCGTGACGCCGTTGTAAACTACGCCTTTCAAGGTGCCCTTTGGCTTTCCACAGGTAGGGAACTGAAAAGTCCCGATGAGCGTCTGCCAGCTGCTGCCCGAAGTCAGGTAGTATTCGGTTGTATACCAAAAAGTGCAGCCATCTTGTGGGTCGATCGCCATGGATGAATAATCCCCCCAGCGATACGTGTTCGTCTGGCTGCCCTGTCCTTGCACCAGAATATTTTCGCCCTGCGTCAGTGTGCCGGTCAGCTCACCATTCATGCGGCCAGTATACCGGATGCCGGGAAACATAGAAGCGCTCGAGACGCTGTACCCCAGAGCCATATTACCCTCATAGTCGACCGCCAGTGAGCCCATCCAGCGGGACAGGTTATCCGGCTGGTAAGTCCCCTGTTGCACCAGGCTGGGATTTCCGCTTATATTTCCGATCTCGTACCAGCGAATACCCGCTACCCCGGCATTTGATACCGTATGGTTCGTCCAAAGCGATTCCTGTCCGTTCAAGTTCTGGTATTGGAGGGGATGCATCAGGCGCGGTCCCAGGCTGTCCAGTGCATAAGTAGAGCTGGGCTGCGGTACACTGGATGAAACTGCAAAAGATTCCACAGGAATACTAAAGGGGCCGGTTAAAGTCGAATTTGCTGGAATATTCCAATCGATGTCCATCTTCCATAGCTGTAGGGCTTGATTTCCCATCCCCAAGAAATACTCCGGTGCCCCTACCGGAGGCAAATCCCCACGCAAGTTCGCCGGCAGCAGCGTCTCACAGGTCCCTCCCCAGCACAGGTCGAAGTGGATCTCTTTCAAAGGCAAGCCCTGGATCATCGCCTGGCGGTCCAAAGCCCACAGCCTCACCCCAAAGCCCGTCCCCGGGTTGACCTCTTGAAACATATTCGCTGACATATACCAGCCATCCCACCACACCCCCAGCTTGGGATAGTCGTTGAGGTATCCAAAGAAGCTCCCCGTATCAGCCCGTAAAGCATAGAAATACCATCCTCCGGTGAGTGGATCCGAGCTGCGCGAAACCGCCAAGCACTCGTAAAACGGCGGTGTGTTCAAACTTGAAAAGGCGAAATCGCTCACCAGCCAGCGCCCGACATAAGGATCGTACAGGACGATGGGGTCTCCATAATTCTGATTGTAGCAAGGGGTCGCCTGGATAGCCGGATCGCCAGAAAGCTGAAAGAATTGGTTATAAGTGCGGCGCCACAGCTCTGCCCCTGTATCCTTATCATAGATCGCCAGGGAGGTATTCACCGCCTGCATATAATGGTCTGGTCCCACATCACCATTCGGGTCTGGCGGCCAGCCGTTCCCTCCAGAAGATAAGCTCATCCCCGCAAACAAGCGGGTCGGCTGTGGCATCAACGCCTCTGGTGTGAACTCTTGAACCAGAGGATCGAGCCACTCTGCCAGCTGCGGAGCGTATTCTTTCCGCTGTTCCCCCGGCGCCAAGCGCAGCGGAGCTGGCAGGATGACTGCAGGATCCTGGGCGGCGGGAGATTCCCGCAGATCCCCCGTATACACACCTGGAAAAGTGAGAAGCTCGCTCGTTCCGGCAGGAGATATTAGGGTACCTGTAATCGGTTGGATAATTTCGACCTCACCTTGCTGCCGCACACTCGCACCTGGCCCGGCCCTCGTACCCAATCCCGCCTGAGCGTACAGCAGCTTTCCCCATCCTGCAAAGATCAGCACCGGTAGGCCTACGATAATTATAGTATTAATGGCTATACGAATAGTAAAGGGACGAATCATCAACACTCTCCCGGCGTCCGAGGCATAAGGACTGTGTTCTTACAGAACGATTTTTCTCGGATGTACGGGGAGAATCATACCACAGCAACCTCAACATCAAGATTGCGTCAGAGCGGCAGCCTCTTCAGAAAAATCCCCCGTGATTACCGGATAAGATCTGCTGTTAACCGGAACTTGAGCTGCAGTGTTGGGGACTGCGTACCCCCTGCCAGCCGCACAAACATAATCCGGCAGGTGCCCGCATATTCCTTCGGCGTCTTCCAGTTATACTGCCAGCTTCCATCTTCGGTGAGCATCAAACCTTTGCTGTTCGTCGTAAATTCCTGCACAGCCTGGCTTGGATCCCCGATCCATGTCTTGCAGTCCACCGGGTAAGAATACAGCCCTTCGAAGCTCCTTCGGTCGGTTACCAGCACCCCAGCAGCGTCCTTCAGCTGCCATTTGAGCGGAATCGTCCGCCCCGCCTTGGCGCAGTTGATCACCCCCATCTGCACCGGGCGGAAGAAACCCTCGAACTGGTACACCACCGAAATTTCCGTGCAGGTCATCTCTCCGATATTTCCCCTGGCATCGGTCCCGCGCACGCATACCTTCTTCAACTGGATCGAGTTAGCGGTAAATGCTGCTGTAACAGCTTCAACAGTCTGGTCGAAGGCTCCATCGCTCGCCGTCATCGCCTGCCAGCTTATGCCATCGTCAAGACTGTATTCAGCCGCTCGCAATGGCCGATCCTCCGGTGGCCTGATCATCCACCCGCGCGCTGAGCACCACCATTCCATTGATGATAGACTGGGTTTGGGTCGGCTAGAACGTCGCCAGTCAGACGGTCCTTCAATATCTGCCTGGAGATACCCAAGCTTGAAGCCAACATGGTTCACATCTCCATCCGGCTGCGACCCCGTCAGCACCAGGTCGCCCTCCAGCCGGAAGCCCAGGCTGTAATCCAGCCCGGTGAAGTTCCAGCTGTTCTCCCCGACCCCTGAGTAATTGCCCAGCAGGATCCCGTTCAGGCGCACATTGTTGAAGCTTACCACTCCATCCGCTGCCCCATTCACTACGTCCAGCTGCAAATAATCCAGTGGACTCGGCTGTCCCACCACGTACTCCAGGCAGTAGCGGCTGCTGGCTGCCACTTCCAGGACCAGCATGCCGAGGGCATAGCTGTAGTCCAGGGTCACGTGGTTTGATGGCAGCCAGGCTCCGGTGCCCAGGCTCCCATCGCAAGCCGCCCCGCCCGAAAAATCAACCTGGGCGCGCTGCCCGTCTGGCAGCCCAGCCTGTCCCCAGCAGCATCTCCGGCCCCGGCCCGTTGCTGAAGCTCAAGAACAACGCTTCGTCCTCGATGACCGCCCCCGGGTTCACCCCTGGCGTGATCACCGGCGCCCCATTTGCCCTCGCCCTTCCCATTGGGAAAGAGGATGCTAACAAACATAGAATCAAAAATAAGACCAGGAATTCTCTATTCCGGCGTGAACACATAATTCCTCCAGATCGGTTGCATAATGAATGATGAAAAAAGAAGAAAAAAACAAAAAGATGAGATGCTTTTAATTATACCCGAACCTTGCATTTTTGAAAGGTGGTGCAAGGTGAAACCGTCGAAATTAACGCACCTATCTATCATTCGAATCGTTCGAAAATATGACATATAATTATGAATAATCTGCAGAGCTCCTACTGCAGAAATCCAGTAAATTGCAGGATGTCATCATGACACGCTATCTCATCACAGGCGGAGCCGGCTTCATCGGCAGCCACCTGACGAACCTGCTGCTTGAGGCTGGTCACCAGGTCGTTACCATCGATGACCTGTCCACCGGCAGCCTCGAGAACATTGCATCCTTTCAACATCACCCGCACTATAAATTCGTGCGGGAGACGATCATGAATGCCCTCGTCCTTGACCGCCTGACCAGTGAGGCGGAGATTGTCATCCATCTCGCCGCCACGGTTGGAGTCCGGCTCATCGTCGAAGACCCCGTGCGCACCATCGAAACCAACATCATGGGCAGCGAGATCGTCCTCAAAACAGCCCATCGCTACGGCTGTAAAGTGCTGATCGCCTCCTCTTCCGAAATCTACGGCAAAGGGGTTAAAGTCCCGTTTTGCGAAGAAGACGACCGTTTAATGGGCTCCACACACCAGAGCCGCTGGGCTTACGCCACGACGAAGGCTGTGGATGAATTTTTGGGGTTAGCCTACTACCACCAATTTGACCTCCCTGTAGTCATCATGCGCTTCTTCAACACCATCGGTCCCCGTCAAACCGGTCGTTATGGCATGGTCGTACCCAGGTTGGTGCAGCAAGCCCTCACCGGCCAGCCCTTGCAGGTTTACGGCGATGGACAGCAAACCCGCTGCTTTACCGATGTGCTGGATGTCGCCGGAGCCGTTCAAAAGCTTTCCCAACACCCCGCGGCGGTCGGCCAGATCTACAACGTTGGAAGCTCAGAAGAGGTCAGCATCTACCAGCTCGCCGAGCGTATTCTGGAACTTACCGGTTCAAACGCATCCATTCAGCTCGTACCCTACGAGATTGCCTACGCCCGCGGCTTTGAAGACATGCAGCGGCGCGTGCCCAGCCTGGAGAAGATCAACCACCTGATCGGCTACCGGCCCAGGTTCTCTTTGAAAGACACCTTGATGCGTATTATAGATTATGAGAAGGATCGGTTGGCGAGGAGCCAGGGCGGACTAACGGATTAACCGCTCATAAAGCAGACGAGTTGTTTCCGAGGGTTTGATTTGCCAGTGAGCATCAAAAGCTTTGAAACACCAGCGGTACTGTTTCTCGATCTCCTTGCGCTTTCCCAAGCCTGCATAAGCTAGCATGGCTAGTTGATGAGTTTCTTCCTGGCACTCATCTTCTTTGAGAATCCGGGAGCAGTAATCGAGAGCTGTTGAGTATTCGTGAAGTTCGAAATGAGCATGAGCAAGGTAGAATGCAGCTTTTAGAAACTTTTGCTGAAAATTTTCGCGGATCTCATTAACCCAAGTCCCTGCTGGAGCCTGAAAAAAAGCGCCGCGCTGGTATAACTCAGCCATGCGCTGGTAATTTTCAAAACGGCTTGCTTCAGAGTCATTCGTTTCAGCATGGGCACACCTGGAGGAGAACTCCTCCAAATCACACTCATAGTCCAGGTTGCGGTCAAAAACATAGCGTTTCCCGTCAAAATGAATCATATCTTTGCCCAGAATACGCTTGAGGCGGTAGATGGCATTCTTAAAGCGGATGTTTGTTTTGACTTGGTCAGGCCAGAAATCATCCTCCAGCATTGTCCGGGTAGCCCCATCCGGTTGAAGGATTAAGTAAATGAGCATCTCAACCTGCTGGGGTGACTGCCAATCCGACATTTTTATGGTGCGAGAGCGCATCTTTACTTCGGGTTCCCCAAAACCCCAGATCTGAATTTGAGGCTCTTAGCGTGGGTAAAGCCCTTGCTCGCACTCGAACCATCCGCCGGTTAATCGGTAAAGCGTGTCTAAATTCTCGAATCTGATCCAAAAGCAGAGCAACCGGCCGCTCGACGGATTGACTTGTTTGCGCATACTCGAGAAAATCCATTGCCTCCCAACCGGCCACAACCAATGCGCGACTCCCGACCTCAGGATCAAACTCTAACAAAGCTTGTTCGAGAAGCTCCAGAGAACGAACCGATAAGTTTAGCCGAAAATAAGTGACTGCCTGGTAGAAGAGCGTTCGACTGACATCTAATTTGCGCTTTGCCATCTGAAAACCAATCAGAGCCCGATCAAGAGACTTCTAGAGCAGCATCATAACGCCCATCTGCCAAAGCAAAGATCCCAGATACGTATTGGTAGGAACTCATATCTTGGGTTGAAATGCTGCCCAAAACATATTGCTCGGCATTGTGAAGCAAATGGACCGCTCGAGTAGGACTCTTCATTTTCCTGGCCAAGTCGAATTCTGCCAGATCGATGGAAAAGATCAAGTGAAGATGCTTTATCTGGCGGGCAATTTGCCTGGACAGCGCATACATCTGCCGGGAGGCTTCAAATGCATCCAGCTCCGCATATAATTCCCCGAAGCTAAACAGGACGAATGCCTCCATCCGGGAGTAACCAATCTGTCTGGCAATCTCCATCGCTTGATTGAGCTTACCGGCTGCTTCCGGATAATTTCCCTGCTGTAGAAGGAACCTTCCCAGGTTATTGTAGACATTTGCCAGGCGAGTCTTATCTTTCGCTCCCTGTAAATATGTCATCGCTTGAAGATACATATCCTCTGAAGCTTGAATTTCTCCCCTGCCTCGATATACCATCCCAATGTCGAGTAAAATGCTGGCCAGGCGGCCTTCATCACCCAAAGATCGGAAAATATCTTCTGCCAGGGATAGGTTTTCCAAGGCCTCATCTGACTTGCCCAGATCATATAAAGCGACGCCCTTGATACCCAAGACCTCCGCACGCGAAAACTGGTCGCTGGGAAAATCTTTCAGGATAACCAAAGCTTCCTCGGCATCGCTTAAGGCTGCCTGATGATTACCCATGAACTGGTAAGCCATGCAGCGGCGTACGAGCGCTTGAGCCAAGCCTAATCGATCCATGGAAGAGCGAAAGTAACTTTCCGCTCGGTTCAAGAGTGGCAGCGCCTGCTCCCCTTCCTTTCCGAGGATTTTGGCAGCTCCTTTCAAGGAGAGCAAATGGGGATTCGATTCCAGGATTGAGGCTGAGATGCGGTCAATCCAACTGATCAGGATATGATGCTGGCCTTCCAGGAGCAAATGAGGACCGGCTTTTTCGACTAGACGCATGATCGCTTGGTCATCCCCAAGTTGGGTCAAATCTTGATAAGCCTCTTCGTATCGACCGCTTTCCATATTTACTTCTGCCAAACGGTTGAGTAGAACTGCTTTTTCACCCGGAAGCTCCACTTCCAAGCGAAATCGTAGGAAATCCCGGAAGAAATGGGTATAACGAAAATTCTCTCCATCCTGCTGGAAGGTTAATACAAAGAGATTATTCTGAACAATCGAGTCAACCAGTTCGTCCCAATCCATTTTCTCAGGATAAACTGTCCGGGCAAATACGGTCTCACACAAACCGGCATCAAAATTAATAAAAACCGAGGTCCGTAATAAAAATTTTCGCTGTTCCAGGGGGAGTGGATCCAGGATATGCTTCGTCAGATACGGGTATAACCTTGAATTTGACGATTTTGACTTAGAGCGGTGCTCCCAACCCTGATTGGCTGGAAAGCCTGAGGACAGAATAAAGCCTGTAATCCATCCATCTGTCTCTTGGGCGATCTGCTGCGCTTCTCCTAAATTCAATATTACGCCGTAATTTTGTAAAGCCAGCTGCTGGATTTCAACCGGTTGGAAGGCCAGCTCCTCCATTCCCAAAAACCCAGCTTGCGAATGAGCAAGCATCGAATCCAGATGAGTGAGAAGTGGAGGCTTACGCGAGGATAAGATGAGGTGGCAGTTTTCCCCCATTCTCTGAATCAACCGGTTAAGAAAGTCGCGAAATCTCTTTATTTTCATCAACCAAATGGAAATCGTCTAGAAATAGATAACAGGGATGCTTAATTTTTTCGACGATCTCATTGACCAGCACCGTAACCACCCGATCCATGCCAACTTCGGGAAGAAACACATCTTGGATAAAGGGCAAGGCCATTCCCCCAAAACCTGGGTAGCGATAGGCAATCGCTGAAACCAAATTCTCAAGAAATCGGATCAATTCAAAGTCGCTCTGATCGATGGTATACCAGCAAATCGGTAAACCACTTTCCTGTGCGAAATCAATTAACAGGGAAGTTTTCCCATACCCGGCAGGAGCGATGATCAGGGTTAGCCTGGATTGTAAAAGTTGGGATAATAAACGATTGAGACGTGGTCGAGTGAGGAGATTGCTGCGACGATGAGGTTGAAGAAAGGCAGTGTAGGTTATATGATCTAACATCGCATTCTGAAATTGTCACAAGCGGTCGAAATGATGATCCACCGATTTTCTGGAGATAGCTTACTTTTTATTACCCATCTTTCAGAATCTAGAAATTCTTTATTGATTATAAATCTTAAACGAAAAAATCCTCATTGGTGGGACGGAATTATGCTCAAACCCAAACGGCTATGTGCATAAATAATCCCTGCAATACCTCTCCCTGGGGCGATGCGAAACGACTGCAAGCGGAGAAATTTCGGTAAGGTAAGATGTTGATCAGCTATTTACAAACACAGCTGAAGAAACTGACTCGTCCTCCTGTTTTCATAAATATTCTAAGGCCAATTTACGAAAAATCAAGTAAATTAAATTAAAAAAGCCCTGGGGGTTTCCAGGGCTTTATCGGGGAATGGGTAATTTCTACAGAGTGCCGGGCTTAAGCCCCAGGCTTCGTAAAAAATTACCCAACTTTCGAGCAAATTGCTGCTGATCACAATCGATCAGGTTGGGAAATAGTTTTTTCAATTTTTGGAAACCGGTGTGCGCGTGGTCTGCGCCACCCGCCGGGTAAAGGAAGATACCAATCACCAGGTAGCCGGCTTTCATTAACCTGCGAATCGCTGCCTGGCTCAACTCCCAATCATTCCCAAGCGCGCCATGATAGACGGGTTCTCCATCATGGGCCACGAGAATAACTTTGGTGTGCTCACGGCAGACTGATAGGCTGGATTCAGCCTCACGCAGCCCCCAGGCTAAAAACTCATTCGAGGTCTTGCCCTCGTATCCTGCAATCAGCGCCTTGGCCTTTTCGCCCGCGCAGGCAAGCGGTTGAGAAACCAGAAGCGTCTGGTCCTTCTCCTGGTCAGCGCCAAAGTAGGATATTCCCAGGGGAATGCCCAGTTCCATGCAGGCTAAGTACAAGGTCATCAGTGAAAGTCGGATGTCTTCATTGATTCCCGCCATCGAGCCAGATCGATCCACCAGGATGTGAATGGCCAAATCTTGAGATGAGTGGCCCGCAGCTCTACGAACCAGATGCGGAGTCTCTGGGGTTCTCATCTCTTGACGGAAGGAATACCGGCCTCCCCATTCGTCGAGTTCTAAATCAACCTCCTGAGCTGGCAAGCGCAGTTCCTCCACCAATTGGTTTGCGAAAGGGATTGCCTGGAGCTCTAAAGCGCTATAAGCTGCTGGGGTGGTGATCGAATCGGCCTGGAAGGTCTCACTGCCATCCAACCCTTTCCCTTTGCCAGGTTGGGTCGCTGAACACGGACCTTTTGGAAAAGGTTGGACTGCCTCGCTATTTGTGTAGGGCAGATCGTCATTCCCTAGGCCTTCCGGCTGCATAGGAGGATTATTGTCTTCGATCCCGAGTTCCTCCAGAATCTGATGGGAGAGGCGAATGACACAGCCTGTGTCATTCTCTTCCCAAGCTTTCTCGACCCAAGGCCGGACTTTTGTCCACAATCTACCGCCTTCTCTTCCGATTTCCATGCGCTCCAGCATCTGCAATTCAGAGATCCGCCCATAAGCCCAACGCCAGGCCAAACAAGCGAGATAGGCTTGTTCCGCAGGTTTGTTCCGCACAGGACCAATTCGTTCCAGCATGAGGTTCCCCAGATAATGGATCGTTTCGGAAATCCCAGGATAATAGATACGGATCGCCCTCTCGGCACGCTCATCTTCCAGGAAATTGGTCATCTCACGCAGGCGGTTGTCTTTCTCCCCACCCGGCCAAGCTTGCGTGAAAAAAGCATGCCCGACCTCATGAGCGATCAACCCTTGTGTCGCGCAGAATTGTTCAGTTGGGGTTTGTTTGGGAAACATCTGAGCATTGATCTGGATAATCCGCTCTTCGAACAGGATGAAACTGGAGCCTTTGTCCAGCAAGCGAACCGAGTATCGCCGCCCTTGAAGTAAGGCGATCGCCCACTTTGTCAGGCGTGTCTGCGTTTGCTGCTCCCACCACCAGGTTTTACGTGGATCAAGCTTAATCATATCGCCTCCATCTTATAAGATACCCAGGCTTTTCAGGTAATCTTCGAGAGCTTTGAAATTCCCCTCGTTGATCCTGCCCACATGGTCGCGGCCGCAAACCAGGTCAGCCCAGGTCAAGCGCGCGTCCTGCATGATCGCTGGAATAGTCACAGAGGTGTGACGGCAGCACTTTGTCGGCCCAATGGAGCAGAGAACCCGTATCAATACAACCGGGCAGCTCCCCATTGGCCAGCATGCGCCTGGTTTCTTGAGCCATATTCACCAGCGCTTCGACCACCTTCGGCGACAGGGCGGGATCCGCTCAATCAGCAGATCAGCTTCCTGCCGTGGTTCCAGATAATCAAATTCGATCACGGTTTCGAAGCGCCTGCGTAGAGCCGGGTCGAGGGTGTAGACAGAATAGTTGCGACCAAAATTTCCGGCGACCACAATCTGCAGGTTTTCCGCTGGACAAGCCAGGATCTCGGAAGTCATCGGAATTTCCATGACATAGAAATCAAGGCGATCCTCCACATCCATCCCTAACATCCGGCAGAAGATCCCTGGTTTACAATTCATCACCGTCAACAACAGGTTGATCTGCTTCTGAGGGATGCGGTTAATTTCATCGATGAAGAGCAGGAGGTGTTCTTCCCATGCCAGACGAATGGCACGCGATAATGGACCATCGATCCAACTCCGCGAACCATCTTGTTTAGGAAGAATCGCCCCGAGAAAATCCAGGTCGAGCAAACCTTCTTTTCCTTCGATGGCAATCACCGTACGACCAAGCACCTGAGCAACCTGCTGGAAGCAGAATGTTTTCCCGGATCCAGTGGGACCCCCCAAGATGACATTTTCGCCTACCTGGCAGGCTTCGGTTAAGGCAGCCAATTGAGGTCCAACAAATCCCTTCGGAGTTCCGGCTTGAGAGATATCCGAGGTTGACTGGACAGTCATTGGGAAGCAAGAGTCTCAGCGATGGCAGGTGCCGAGTCGAGTTTGAGAACACGCTTCAGCTCAGAGGGGTTGTTTAGAGGCAGTAAGTCTAGAAAACTCCAAGTCTCCAAGAGACTGATCCTGCCTTCCGGTGGCATGACACGCACTCCGGCCAGGCGATCATTTGCCTCTACTGGCAGTGCGTCACCAAAACGCAAATAATAATACAACTCGTCCGCTGCCCTCACCAACTCGGGGAGCAAGGCCTCGACCATACCGAGGCCTTTAAATCTTTCTAAAAGAACCAGGTATGCCTCCAGCAGATCGCAGGCTTGAGCTGGATTTCGCAAAGCCTGGATCATCGCCAAAATCCCGACATGATAGGTAAGTTTGTCGTTTGACCCATGCGGGATGAGGAGGTCGCCCTCACTCCACAAGCACCAGGCAGATCCTGGCGTGGAGCGCGATTTAACATAAGCGGCAACGAAGTCCCCATCACAGCGTGCTTCCAGTACATACCCTTCTAAGATCGATAAAAGGGAGCGCACCAAGATCGCGCTGATCCGGACGGCTCCGGTTGGGTTGCGTTTCGCTGGAAATGGATAGACTTCCCCTGCATCCAACCAGGGCAATCCATCCTCAGACAAGGGGGTGTGCTTACGAAATAGAAGAGAAATATTCATGACTGCCCCCGTTGTGGATTGAGAGAATTCTCTCCTAAGAAATCCGAGTCCGACCAAGAAGGGGTACCATCCGGATCCAGCGGTTTCCCCAACAGGAGATCCTTAGCCTTGCTCGGAAGGGAGATGGGCCTGGCGCCGATGACCAGTAAAGCGGGAACCAGCCCGTCGACATCGACATCCAGATCCGGAGAGGAATGGTAGCGCCGGCAGGTTGAAACGATCAAAGTCGGATCACAATCCCGGATGTCCAGCACAGGACAGGAGACTTCCGGCATAGGGAAGTAATGAAACAGCCCGCTGATCGTACAGCCAGGACCGATAATGCTCCAGGCTGCAGCATCACATAAAGCAAGTTGATCATTCATTCGATCCTCCCTCAACCAGAAAACAAGCCGCGTTCTTTGAGGCTAACGTATTTTCCGCCGCCAAAGATGAGATGATCCAGCAAATCGATATCCAATTGCTTACCAGCCGCGGCAATCGCCCGGGTCACACTGAGATCTTCTGGACTCGGGGAAGGATCAGCTCCAGGGTGGTTGTGCGCCACCACAATCGCAATGGCATTCCTGCGGATAGCCGATCGGAAAATCTCTCCCACCCGCACCTGGGAACAGTTGACGGATCCCCGGTAGAGGTGCTCAACACCCAGCAAACGATGGCGGGTATTGAGCAGGAGTACCCACAGCTCCTCTTGTTCTAGCCGCTCCAGATCGTATTGAACCAGGCTGGCTACATCTGCCGGGTTATGGATGCAGGCAGCTTGTACCTTATCTGCCTGCATGAGCCTCCGGCCAAGTTCTAGGGCGGCCAACAAACGGATCGCAGAACGCCTGTTAATTCCTGTCAAAACCACCAAATCCTCTGGTGAATGGATCGAGATCGCTGCCGGCGAGCCAAAATGAGCCAGAAGGGCCTGCGCAGTCTCAATGGCTTGCAGCGCCTCCGATCTGGGCCGCCAGCAGCTCGACCGAATTACATCCCGCTGGGGATTCAGCTACCCGGCGCAGCGGATGTTCGCTGGGGGGTAGATAGTTCTCCCGAGCCTTGGTAGGCTCAGTAGATAAATTCAATGCATGCATATTGTTCCTCCGTATCAATGGTCATGGTAGATTAGAATTCTGCCAGACCGAAAATAAGATTTTCCTCCGTCGAGTTCCCCCATTTGCAGGATCGAACCGAAGGGTATCGTTCAATCCTGCAGATGGGAGGTAGTGGGCCTTTGGACGAAAGCCCAAAAAGAAGATGGCCCACTACAATTCCAATCAAAATCCGTCCCATGGGACGAGGGGTTTAGGTTCGAAAAACCCTGCATATCCCAGAAGGAGCGGAGGGATCTGAAAAGATCTCTCCGCACTGCTTCACGACCGGAGAATTTTCCGAATTCTCTGATCGACCTCATAATCCCCAGAGAGAAGATAGCGCAAAGATGCCAGAGTCGAAACAACCCCAGCGATCAGGATCAGGACTCCCAGGATCAGTATGATTGCCATGACAACCTCCTTTTCGTCAGCACCGAGCTCGGATGGTCTGAGGCGGGTATGCCTCAGGAACGGCGAGGGTTTTCGGAACTTCTCCCCGTCTTCCTCGTGCAGCCTGACAGCAGGTAAGCTGCACGAGGAAAACGGGGAACGCCGATCTTCCCCACCTTCATCAGGTCAAGTTGCCAGGCCTGCAGCGCTGCACTTTTGCAGACCCCTCCAAATGCCCGTGAGGGAGTCGAACCCCTCTTCCGGCTTGAAAGACGGCCGAAAGAACCGGAACAGGCATGGAAAGTAATAGAAGGAGGAGCCTTGGATGGCTCCTCCTCTGGAACAGCCCCTGTTCAGCAGAGGCTTTTTAATGGATCGAAAGACGTTTGGATGGCTTTAGAAGATAGGCTCTTGATCAAGGTTTGCCTCAGCCAAAGGTTCAGCCTCTGCCGCTTCTTCCGAGAAAGATTCGACTTTGTTTGCATACAGGCTGTAATACTCCTTTTGGCCATCCTGGGACCTTTCATAGCCCAATCGACCGGATACGGTGAACAGGCTGCCTTTTCTAAGGGCACTCAAAGCCTGAGGGATCGAACTCATCCCCATCATGGGTGAAACCTTTGACTGTAAACCAGGCAGAGGGCTTCCAATTCCCTTCGGAATCCTTACCCTGCCCAAGGGCGGCGCGCAGCTTGGCCCAATAAGTTCCGCCATCCGAATAAGCGCGGCTCTGGCTCAGTCCCCGCTCGTAAGGTCAACTTGACGAAATTGCGCGGTTGGTCGACCTGCTCCTGGATCTGGTATGGACGCAGCACCAGGGTGCCCTGGCTGTCTTTCGTTTGGTCATAGAGCAGCCTACCCAGGAAGGTCAGGGTGTTTCCTTCTGTAACCGAAGTCACTTTGGCCAGCTCACCCAACAGGACGACTTTCACCGGCATCGCCGGCTTCCCCTCTCCCATCGGCAGGCTGGCGGATACCACCGCGTAAGGTTTCCCAGTCTCCTTCGTCTTTCCGTTTGTAATGCTTCCCAACAGGATCGTCAGGATTGAAAAATTTTGGATTTTATTGTTCATTTTGTTCCTCCGTATAGATTGAATTTTTTTGTAGCAAAATCCGATAAACAGATTTTGCAGTTTAAAGAGGAGGCGAGTGGGTTTACTCGCCTCAGGTTGAAGTGCCCTAGCCGACTGCTGCAGCCAGGGACAATGCCAGATCGTCATCCTGGCTGGTTTGTGGGTCGAGGTCAAGGCTGGGCTGTGGCAGAAACTGCCCAGCCTGCGATGTGGTACCGGTTACAGTCATCCGGGTTTTATCTAGCTCTTCTGGACGTTTATCCATCCGCGTGATGCGGTACAAGTCAAGCACTTGCCCATTGCTCCGAAGAAAGACAAGCAGGAACAAGCAACCTAAGCCAGAAAAAAAACAGAATGCCAGGATACCGGTTGCCAGGACAAAGCCGGCAAGGATATAGATGGCGTGATTCATCATACTTACCTCCGTTTGGGATGATTTTGGTTGGACTGCTGGATAAGCACCTGCTTAGATGCCCATCCAGCAGTCCAACCAAAGGGGAGATCAAGCCCCCCATCCAGTATCAACGCAGACAACCGCCTTCCAGGAGAGATTCAACGGGCGGATGACTGTAAAAAGAGGCGCGCCCGGATATGGGCGCGCCCATCCAGAACTTTCCTGCCTCTGCGTGTACCGTCCCACGAAAGGCAGGAAAGGAAATTTCCCGCCATACGGGTGTGGACACAAGATAAGAAGAGGATATCTGGCATTCTCCCGAATGACGCCCAACTCCACACGGCGCATTGGGAAGACCAGTCGCGTGGAAATTCCCGCTGCGCGTGGATGCAGAGATATACGGGTGTCAAAGGAAGAATAATCATCCTGGCAGGAATCGGACCTGCCTGGCAAGTCTGAACAACTCAGCCAGTTCCAACCAGGACAGGATGAGGTAGATCAAGGAGCAACTATTTTAGATTGTTCAGGAACGGGCGAAGAGGTCTTTGGTTCTGAAAGTATGCTGGCGAAGACAATCGCTGATTGGGCTGCCACATAGGTAGCCTCGCGAACCGCAGAAATATCTGCAACCCTGTCGCTGTTGGGGAGGTTCTGAAGTAAAGTCAGGTTCCTGGAACGCAGCAGAACCTCCCGCAGCGATTCGCGGTACGGACGGATCAGCAGGCTGCCAGCCACTCGTAATCGAGTTTTAACGCCAACCTGGATAGCACGGCTACCCGCCTTTCCTTCCGGGAACAAGATGGTGGTGTAGTGCGGAATACGCCGCGGCCGGTTGTGGTTGCCGTTTTGGTCCGACAAGGACGTGTGGTCATCATAGATTGCCAGACGAGCCAGGAGATTGCCACCCCGCTCCCAGACTTTCGCTACGACTCCCTGAACAACGGCATGGTTTTTACAAGCAGCCTGTTCGCGCGGCACGGCTGTTACTTCCAGGATTTCGACCAGGGTGGAAATCCGCGGTACCTGGACCGCCTGCCAGGCTGCCTGATCGGGCGCAGAGGCTAAGAAATCCTTAGCTTTCGCGCTTGCCAAAAATTGTTGGAGTGTCTCGATGTATGGGGAATCGACCAGGAAACCCATCACCTTGATCCTGTCCCCGGGAAGAAGGCTGAAAGGCTGCTGGTTGGTCATATTGGATGGCAAGCGGCAAGTCACATACTGGGAAGGCGGCGAATTCTTGTCTATACGCAATTGCGTAGATACTTCCAGGCGGAAATAGATCGAGCCGCTGCGCTCCCAGATGCGCTGCACATTGCCTTCCAGTTCTACCCGGTTGAGATCGAACTGCTCTCCACCGAATGTTGAGTTTGGATGATTTTTCATCGGTTTGTTAAAATCACGAGCGGCACACGCATCGGCCGCTGCCTCCTTTCGTATGATCGATTGACCTCCTCGCGAAGCGAGGAAGGATCTTGAAAACCGTTCGGGGTGGTGGTAGAGGGTGAAGCCTATACCACCCGAACCGATTGCTCATTGTTTTATGAAGAACTGCTACTCTTAGCGAGTAGCTGCAAAACTCCGTTTATATTCAGTTGTTAAGGTGCTTGGGCAATTCAAGAACGGTCGTGAAAATCTGCCATTCAGGCTGGCAGGAAGCTCAGCTTATTCCGGATAGCCGATCATTACAACGGCGCTCCATGAAAGGGTCTGTCACCCAATCTGTGGTGTAGAGAGCCAGCCCCTATTTCCAAATCTGGAGAGAAGGCCAATGGCCTTCTCTCCTTACCAGGCACACACCAGGATGAGAGATAATTCTTTCCCCTCACTTCTGCCGAAGCGAGGTCAGGCGAGCTGCCTTTCTGAAGCCAGGAGCTTGGCCGCCTTTCCTTCCGGGGTGACCGGCTGCAAGAGGGCGATCCGCTCATAGGCTTGCTGCTGCAGGCTGGCCTCGTCATCCTTGACTGGTAAAACCTTTGCCGTCAGGTAGAGCAAAGCCGCCTCTTGGTCAGCAACGTGTTCTACCGTCGCAGGCCTCATTGTCAGAGCAAACCAGCCCAGGGTACGCATGCCAATCTCACCAAGCCGCTTACCCTGCGATTGGGTGCCCGTTTTCAGGACATAGCCACCGATATCCTCCAGTATCGCTCTGGCTTCCTGCAGAAGCAGGGCTGAGTCAGCCTGGGACGGTAGCTCTGCCAGTTTTTGGCTATCAGCCACTGCCGCCAGGCACGCATGTCCATTGCCTCCCGGTTTGACCCCATTTCCGCCTGGCAGCTTGCCAGCGTTATGATGGTCAAGGTGTCCCTTGTAGACCGGGAGCTGAAAACATAAACCCTTGATCGCCGCTCCCAACGCACTGGTACGCGCCCCTTCCTCGGCATAGACCATCTCGTTGGCATTCGCTCCGGAAGTCTGGATCTCATAGGTTGTCGCAGTGCCCGTCTCGTCATACAAGGTATACGTGAACAAAGCATACTTCAAGCGGGCGAGCACACGCTTTTCCAAAGGGTTGACGATCTCCATATCGTTCGAAGACCACAGGAAGTTCCACCCAGGACCCTTTGGGCCAAAGATCAAGGTGAGACGCTCCAGCATGTGCCCCGTGTTGATATCCGTGAGGTCCGCCGCACCGGGAACGCCCCGGTAGGCTTTGGGATCGTCAAAAGGTTCGGCCAACCGAGCCGGGATGTCGGCTACGGGGATGCCGGTAAAGGTAAAGAGTTTTGTCATACTGCCTCCATCAAAAAGCCCCTGTTCTGCAGGGGCAAAAGGATATTGCACCCTATCCCTGCATGCGGGAGCCTTTCAAGAGGCTCTCATCCGATTTGGTTGTTAAGGTGCCAGGTCACCCGCTGGGCCTCGATGCCCAGGTGCAGGCCATCCTGACGGGGGTTCGTATTCTGGACCTACCATTCCTCTGCCCATAAGGGCGTTTCGGATATGTTTTCCTTGTGAACAGAGGCTAATTCCATTAAGGTGCGCATGTCGGTGGCACGTCCATGATGGATATTGCGATCCAGCTTGCAATCGTTTACCAGGCGCGTGCGTGATTTTTGATCGAGGGTGCACAGAGCCACATGTCCCTGCAGCTCCACCTGGTGCTGCCATTTGGCGGTTTTTTCTTTCGCCGAGCGTTCCACTTCGACAAAGGAAAATTCTTCTTCCCGTTCGACATAAGCATCGGGATAAGATTTACCGGAAACCAGCGGTACCGCCATCGCCTGGTAGCCTCGATAACGGGCGTTGCGAATGAAGGAAAGGATATTCAGGGTATGCGCCTCCTGGGCCTTCTCCTGCTCAGGATCTCCCTGGCAATGCAGGCGCAAGATGCGCTCCCAATCCAACTCGACCACTTTCCATTCAAACAGTTCACATAGTTTCCGCCCATCCTGGGAAAGCACCAGCACGATCAGCTGCGAACCCATGGGCGGGGTGCTCTCATATAATCGGCGCCGAATTACCAAACCCAACTCAGCCAGCTTATCGATCGTCAAGCGCTGCGCACCGCTGTTCGCCTTGGTCCCCACGGCATGACTGATCAGCCAATCCAACTCCATCCGTACACCGATGCCATATGAGGCTAAGATATATAGCGCCATGCTCTGCCGCTGCCAGCGCTCCTCGCTGAACCCTGCTTCCAGAAGCTTCGGAAAGCGCGCCGGGCGGGCTCTCGGCTTCCACTGCTTGAGATCCTCCAGGATCTGCGCATACCCGACTGGAGAGGCACCCTCTTCGGAAACATAGCGGGGCTTAATTTTTCGTAGCAGCGCCTGCGGGAGCAGCTGCACCGCTCCAGAGTCACTCACCGGTTCCTGGGGTGAGGAGAGGCTGACTGGTTCAAGGATAGGGAAACCGCGCGCCTCCTCTTTGGCGTTGCTAACAATGATGTTCTCACCTAGGGTCTGGAAAGCCGCTTGCAAGGCCTCCAGCTGAGCATGGAGTTTTTCTATTTCACGTTCCTTGATCTGGAGGTCCTTGAGCGCCACCTCCAGCTGGCGGCGCAGGCTGGTATTTTCTTGCTCGAGCTTCCGGCTCGTCCCGCTGGCGATCTTGGCACCGGGCTCGCTCCCCCAGGCAATGGAATGACTCTGCGGGAGGATGTATTGGTTGTAAAAAGCCTGCCACTGCTGAGGCGACCAATAATTGACCGCCTCGGGATCCTCCTTCCGCACCCTTTCGAAATCCTTTCCGGCGAATGCGCTGGCAACCTGGAATAGCAGCCTGACCTGAGCCCGCAGGGTCTCCTCAGCCTTCTGCCTAAGGACTTTTTCAGAACTCGATCAACCCCTGGAAGATTTGTCCGGGACCAGGATTCTGCTCAACGGCCATCATCCACCTCCTGGCTCTCCAGGCTGAGGATCACCCGGCTGAGTTTTTCCTGAGCAGCTTCCCTCTCGAGCGCTCCAACAGCCCAGTCTCGCACAGCGGAAGCAGCTTCTTTCAATAGGTCCCGTTGGTAATCCAAGGCGGACAGGCCATCCAGTTCCAGGATCGCCTCGGAGAGGAGCTGAGCCCGCACCGGATCAGGTTCTTGAGCCAACAGGCCGCTTAATGCATCTACCTTTTCTCGAATCTGCCGATATTCCTGCCGGTAAGCGCGTTCGTCTTTTAGCACCTTCCATTCTACCCAGGTGAGAACCTGGTTTCCATCCGGTGTGACGGCCTTCCCGATGATCCCCAGAACGACGGCCAGCATCAGGCTGGCCAGGGCGATCAGCAGAGGTAAACGGGTATGCTTGGGAAGGTTTAGCTCAAGTTCCATCGAACCCTAACGCGTAAAGCGGATAGCGGATGAAGTATGGACGAGGATATTCATTGGACGGCTCCCTGGAAGGAAAGAGCGAACGGCTGCCAACCCAGAGCAGTGCATGGCAGCAGCTCCTAGGTCTGGGACAATCTGGAGAGAGGCCTGGTAGCCCATCCGGTCTGGTTCTCCTAAGGTGCCGCGAAAGGTGCTGTGGGCAGCCTCCAGTGTCTGAGAGAGAGCGGTGAAGGTGATCTTCCCTGTGCTGCGAAAAGTGCGCACATCGGCACTCGACCAGGCGGCATCTTCACAGGCTGCGTCGGTTGCCGCCTGCAGCCGGCCGCGAATGATGAACCAGCGTGAGCCCTCGGCGACCAGCATCAACAGGGGGAGCACCACAGCTGTCAAAAAAATGGCTGTCCAGGCCAGGCTTGAGCCCTGCTCCCTTGGAGAAGCCTGGCAAATACCGCAAGGTTGGGAAGATCGCATTACCAGCCCTCCTGGCGAAAGGTTGCCTCCGAGCTGCCCGAGAACTCGGGTGCCATGGAGACGCCGAAAAAACCGGCTAACCTGGCGAAGAAATTGGGAACCTGAAAGGCGACCCGGACCAGCACCCGCGTGCCTGGTTGACCAGAGCCGGAGACACTGACCTGGTAACTTCCAAAGGGGGCAGCTTCTGTCCGGGAAGCAGCCATATGATAGGCTACAGAGGAGGCGTTGGATTGTGCGACCGACCCCATGCGTGCCCCGTAATTGGCGGCGTTTCCAGCAGTTATCGAAGCAAAGCCCAGCATGGCCAGATTGATCAGTGCCAGCGAGATCAAAAGCAGGATCGGAAAGACAAAAGCGGCTTCATCCATTTCGCCGCGGCGGTCAGTAAGCACAGCTCGGCTCCAGGTTAAAACATATTCGCCAACCGGCTGAACAGCCCGCCGATACGCGAGCCCAAGACGCCAACCGCGCCGGCCACTACGATGACGAAGAATGCAATTAAAATCGCTTTCTCGTCCAGTTCAGCACGCTTGTCGGAAGAGAAGGAACGTATTTGGAGATAGATCGAACGGATTGCAGAACGGATCAATGGGTGCATCAGAAAACTCTCCTTGTGAAAGAAAATTAAAAAAGTGCACACCCATCCTTTGCAGGACTGTGTCCACTCCATGGCCAGGATTATACAGGATGATTCGAGGGGAAAAATAAATTACCGGTCTAGAAGGGAATTAATTCAAAAGAATAATGCTGCGTGACATTGTTCTACCCTTTGAGTTGATGGTGGAATTAGCACCATTATGATCACAAAAAAGAAGGCATGAAATGCTTAGGTCTGGTGTACCAGCCATGTCCATGCGCGGCACAAAAGACCTGAACTTTTTCATTGACCTTGGCGAGCTTGCTGTTCGCACAGGCCTACTAAAAGTCGCATAACTTGCTGAAGAAAGTGATATGAGTCCATTATACAGCGACCATAGATCCTGTAGATGTAACAATATCTTCGCCAAAATGGTACCAGCCGAGATAAATGGCGGCTTACGCCTGGAAGAAATGGCAAGAGAACAGTCAGTGTTACTTGCTGGTGAACGGGTAAACGAGGTTCAATGTACCGAAAAATGCCCAGGCGTTGAATTCTCCCATTGGAAGCGTACGCATCCCACCTGTCCAGTGCACGTTGTGTTGGGGGACTGTTTGTCTCGCGCTGGCATTGTAGTTGCTCCTTCAATTGCCAGTAGAATCCATCCATGATTACCCAATCATGAAATTATATCCATTGATCACTTGGTACCAAATAGCAGCAAAAGAGCAGGTGAGTAGTATATGTAGCAAGATGAGCACCCACCGCTTGGAGCGCTTTGAGAATAGAACGAATATGAGCAGTAAAAGCATAGTTGGGTAGATCAGAACAATAAGAAGAGATACCAGATTCGACACATTCTCTTGTTGAATAAGACTAGCGACACCTCCCAGGAACGCAAAGGGCCATCCAATCACCGCGATGCCTTGCCAGAGGAGTGTTTCCATCAACTCGCTGAATGAGTAAATGCGAAAGGGGGGAATAGTAAGAGGCAAGATCGTCCAGGAAAGCAGGAAATTGACGATTAGTGATGCAATTATGGGTCCCGTTTTTGAATCCGTTTCAGACTTGATCATGATTCACCTTGAAGATATCGATTGCTTTCTTTTATTTTTTTACTCGATACGAACGGACAGAAAGCCGCCCTCGAATAGCACTGCGCAAGAGTGATACCCCCCCGGCCATGATTATGAGAAGAATTAGAGCGGATAACAATCTCAACCACTCACCTTGAAACGCGAACCAGAACTCTCTCACTGAGAGAAATAATCCGGTTACAACACCAATAATTCCTAAGGCGCCGATAAAAAATCGAAAGACAGGTCCCATGGAGACCTCATGTGTTTTGAACAATGTGCTCTGCTTAATTTTGTCCAGAACCCTTTTCAGGTTCAGATATTCAGTCATATGGTTTTCCGCTCTGCAGACGTCGACTCAAGACTGCGCAAAATGCAGGATGAAACAAAAAGCCATAAACCCACACCTGGCTGGAATGCCAACGTGAGCAGTGCTGCGACGCTTGCCGTCCATTGGAGGAATCTGTTAATTGGGTAGTCTGAAGCCCCTATACCCGTCAGGATGGTAATTCCGAACCAAACAGATAAAAACAAGGCAAATGAGAATACTGACCAAATGGCTATCCATACAGTCTTACGTGAACGTCCGCACAAGTAGAGAGAATGAAACCACATTCCAGCCAGAAAATGACCAACGGCTGCTACGACAGGAATGTACACCCAGGCGTTAGAGCCCACGCCTTCAAAAATGGATATCGTCGGATCAAAGATGCTGATCAGGGTTATCAGTATGCCACCTGGTAGCAGGAACAGTGCAGACAGAAGAAATGTGATGAGTAGCGGTGCATATACTAGCGGTGCAAATACTAGGACATTAAATCCAAACGTGGTTTTCATCTCGGTCATCCTTAATCGGATTGTTGAGACAGACGATACTGCTGCCGAACGGAATAGCTCAGCGGCAGCGGCGGGAGGGCGAACCTTATTCCCAATTATTGCATATTCTAGCAAATCGCGCTTGCGTGGAGCGGCGGAGCCGCTGTCCGACTGGAGCCGATGTTGGGCGCAGCAGGTGGTCAGATAAACCCTTGCATCAAGATAAGCATGAATATCAAAAAATGCATTGTCGCCGATGCATAAGTGCTTCGACCAAAATAGCGAGCCAAACTAAACAAAATTGCACCAAGGTATAAATCAACTTGTCGGGCTAACCACATACGTGGGGTAGCATTCCAGATGCGGGCATAGAATATATCAGCCGGCAAATGTCGTAAACCAAAAAGAACAATAGTAAGCAGAACTCCTGCCCAAATGCCATAGTGTTGACTTGTCTGGGTTTGTATCAATCCACGAAACATGGTTTCTTCACCAGCAACAGTTATGTCAACAAAGACGATAAATAAAAACAAAGCCAGTAATCCTGCCAGACCGCCAATTGCGCTACCTTCTCCGCCGGGCAGATTGTATGGAATGCTAGGTCCTAAGATATTGGACAAAAAAGCCGACAAAAGTAGATAAGTAACAAAAGCAATTACGCCGATGAAGATTGGACGCCAATCTTTCCATTCCCACCCTAATGCCTGGCGAAGGTCGCTTACTGGCGCTGGCCATCCATAACGCACAAGCAGGATGGGAAAAAGTAGATTAGGAAGCATAACAAGACCTAATTCAGCCGCCATTCTCACAAACGTTGGCAAACAGAGATACCAACCGCCAGTGAGTAAAGCAAATAGTCCCGCGAGAGCAAAATTAGCTGCAAACCAGATGAGTAAAATACGCTTTAGCATATTTCCCTTATCCTTTGTAAAGCTGCGGTCTGTGCGCCCACCGGTTTGCGTTACTGGCGCTGGGGCGGACGGGCTTCCCCCGCCCGAGCAGATAAAGGTTGAGGCGTAGAAAACTGCTTGAGATTGGCGCAGAATCCCAGCGTCCAGTGCACCACGTCAAAATCGAAAGCGATCATTTTTCCCGAAAGAACACTACGTGTCCTGAGATCGCTTTGTTGGGCGGCAATTTTGGAATAAAACCTGATTTGCATATTGCTCAATTGGTTACAATTTCAATACCTCTAAGTATTACGGGCGTCTCTTGCCTAAGCGTATTTTGAATTTCGGCGACTGGGTCTGTTTAAGTCTTCAACTCTTGAATTTCCGCTTCGCTCGCCTGTGCCGTGACTTTGGCTCGGTAAGACACGTTCTTGGCTGGCTCGCCTTCGGCTCCAAACTCACCTCTCACTTCAACTTCAACGTGTTCAACTTTTAGTCCACGCTTTGAAGCCTCTCGATATATATCATTGCAATAACAAGTCGCTAATGCTAAAAACAGTAATTCGCCGACGTTCGCACTGGAACCGAACCCTGTCGACTTTGGAGGGACTGTAAGACTGTGAACATTGTCGTTCGTACTTAACGTGACATGATGCTGTCCTTCACTATTGTTCATCAGCAAATTTTATGGCCAGCTCCACAACCTGTCCCTCCACAACTTTAGGTCAGTTTGGATTAAACCACTGAAATCCCCTATGGAACCGTGACCAGGCTCAAGATCGACGGCAGCCAGTTGATCAGGTAATGGCAAACAACTCCTGGCCAGAGCGTGCGGGTTTTGATAAAAATCAGGCCCAACAGGCATCCGCCCAGGGTCTGCATCAGCAGGGCATAGAGCACGCCTGACCAGCCACCCTCACCTGCAACCCCACGCATCTCTATATCCAGCAGGATGTGAGTAGCAGCGAATAGCAAGGCTGCAATCAGTATCGCCAGGCGTTGATTGGTCACCCGTTCCAGCCGGTTTTGGATTACACCGCGATAGTAAATTCTTCGACGAAGGCATTGTTATAAATCAGCAAGAGCAGAGCTCCAGCTGAGGGGCCTGGACGCCTAACACCGTCTGCCCTATCCAAAAAGCGACCGTCCCGCTAATTGCTCCAAAAACAAGGGCGAATCTTATCATGTTGGTTAAGCGGTTCTGCCAGCGCAGTCCTAAGTCGGGCAAGCTGTAGCGATCCATTTTCAGTGAAATGTACAGATGGATCGCTAGGAAAAACAACGAGACCAAGGGGAGATAGATCAGCTCGCGCACGGTAGGATGGACGGCTGCGGCGGTCAAATAAGGATTGATCGCCAGCATCCGCAAGGCGTTGACCCCCATTGCCATACCCCATAACACAATCACGACGGCGATTTCATGCCTAGGTCGTGGACTGGGTGCCAGAGGCGGCGGATAGGGATCGATATCCCGGTCGAGTAGCCAGACCAGCCCGGCGAAGAAAGCCAAATACAGGAATTCCCAAGGTATCGTCCCTCCTCACTTCTCCCAGTTCGTTGGATGTACAGGGCTCGTCAGGCGAAAAAAATGTATATCACTTCCAACTGCGCGATCAATGACTCTACCGGTGAGACGAAAAATCAGCGCCTAACGGAATGGCTCAGCGGCAGCAGAGGGGTGGGTAGACTTGCTTGCATTATCGCGCCACTTCAGGAAACGGGCCACAATCAGCTGCGCAGCCGCTGTCCGTGGGAGCCGGTGTTGGGCAGACCTACTTATGATCGAGATACCGATTGTAACCAATCTATGACGCTTGATGCTGGCAAAACCTTTACCTCATTTCTTGGAAGAATCAGGTTTTCCCACATCCAATTGTGGTGAACGATAATCGATTTTGCATCCAAGTGCGACCTATCCTTGGTTGTGTGCCCGTCTTTTACAACCACTACTTCGTAGTTTCTGCTTGCAGCAGCACGGATGGTGGTATCTACACAAAAATCAGTTGCACAGCCTGTTATGATTACCTCCTGCGCGCCATGCTGGTCGAGGACATCGGGCAACTCTGTTTCATAGAACGAGTTCGCAAGCCTGTTTGCGTAACAATAAATCTGTATCCACACGTTCAAGAGACGGTAGGATTTCCCAGCCTTCAGATCCTGGCATAAGGCTGCCATCGTCCTCATGCTGGATAAATATCACGATACCACCGGTAGTGCGTACTGCCTTGGCGATCTCATTTACCCGCCGGATAACACCACCCGCATCGTGTCGTTGTGGATCTCCTTCAAACAATCCTACTTGCATATCAATAACTAGCAGGGCTATCGTCATAAAACCTTCCTTCAACAGCTTTGGCTGCCCAACAGACCACGGATAAGCCGCCTAGCAGCCCATGCTGTGTTACTCCTCTAGAAGTCAACTTGCAGAACGCCAAATACTCTCACGTGATCGATGGTATAGTAAGGGCGACCCCATCCGCTTGTGGGGCTACCAACAAACGGCCAATTACTCCAGCAACAAGGTGTTGAGAATATTGAGGCTTATGCGCTCCGCCTGACTAACCATTGACCGGCCGTCACACCGGAACCAAACCCTAATACAAAGAAACCGATTTTGGCCGCCAACGATACGTCTTCCCAAAACATGAATGATAAGGCAGCTGCAAAAACGAAGAACAGGATCGACAGACCAATCAGATAGTTGTTTGACTTCATCGTAAAACCTCTTTAACGAAATGGCTCACCGGCAGCGGCGGTGATTGCAGGACTACTCATATTATCGCGCCATTTCTTGCAAAGCGAGTGCATCCCCTCCGCGGCGCAAGCCGCTGTCCGGTGGAGCCGATGTTGGGCTGCGCTATTGCTTATTTTCCAATTCTTTATATGCCACTCGTGCTTCAGCTAACAACAATCTCTATGGCCCTGATTTTGGCTTTCCAAGTTTTTTTATGATCTCTTCCAATGCCATTTTATGTGCTGCTTTCAAAGCAAATTCTGCTGACACAAGGGTATCTGGAGCTATACCAACACCTTCCCAGTTTTTCCCTGTAATTGGATGAATCGGATTACCTATCGGAATGAAAACTTCAAAATGCGGATGCAATCGATATGATGCCCCAGGATGTGCTCCCCCATCTGTTTGCTCGCCGATGATAACTGCTCGTTTACGAGCCTGCATATCGTAGGCAAAACCTTCTCCACCTGAAAATGTTTTTTTGCTAATCAGAATGTAGAGAGGTTTATCATTCAACCATGGCCCCAACATATGGCAAAGTCCAGTATTGTTGGGTGGCATCATCATCTCGCCAATAAATGCTATTCAGATGTGCAGGTTCTTCTCCAAGCAAATAACTACTGACCAAAGAAACCATCCCCGGATAGCCACCCGTAAATTTGCGCAAATCGATGATCAGTGCATCTGTATTAGCTAGAAAGTTCATTGCTGCTACGGCAATATGTCCACCCCATGATGGGCGGTGTAGGTAACGTATCTCTAAATATCCTACATTTCCTGTCAATCTTTCGATTTTATGAAACCCATAATTGTCAATTTTAGCTTGGTGTTGTTGCTCTTGCCTCCATGCCTCACTCAATCGCAAAGTTTCTTCATCGTTCGGCAAAGGTTCTAAATGCCACTTGACCCAAAGATGTTCATCATGACAGATTTCTTGCATGTGCGTGGTAAGTGCATACGCAAAAAACTCACCTTCAGTGATGTCACTATAATCCCCAGCGTCCAAATGCCCTTTGAGACCCTCGCAAACTCTTTCGGCCACATCTGGAAAAATATAATAGGCTCTCAACCTTTCCGAGAGCGATTGGATGATTTCAGTTTGTAATTCTCTATCTAGCATTTCTTCTCGATAATCTTTTATGCAGCCCAACAGCCTCAATGGGAACCTTTTTGCTTAACTGCACAAGCATGTGAATTAATCAAGAAAAACCAACCACTTTAATATAAGAAAGTCGACCACTTTGTCCTTGGTCAAATTAATTTTAACATGGAAAAATCGCCCAATTTAATAATGAAAAACCGACCACCTTGCACCTTGAAAACTAAATATAAGTGAATATCATCGTAGTCGCAGCACCTGTGGGCAGAGGGGGCAACTCGCCAGAGTTGTCCACGCTGTCCACAGGCGGTCATTTCAGCACCTCCTGCTGCATCCGCTGACGGAAGCGGAAAGACTCGCCCACCAGTTCAATAATGTGAGCATGGTGTGTCAAGCGATCCAGAAGGGCTGCCGTCAAGCGTTCATCCCCAAAGACCTGCACCCAATCCGCAAACTTCAGATTGGTAGTGAGGATAAAAGACAGGCGTTCATAAAGCTCTGAGCAGAAAGTAAACAGTACCTGAGCGCCATTCGCCGAAAAAGGGATAAAGCCCAATTCGTCCAACACCACCAAATCCATTTTGAGTGCTTGCCCGATAAAACGGTGCAGCCGATGATCATCCTGAGCCTGCAAGAGCTCATTGACCAGGCTGGCGGTGGTCCAGAAGCGCACTTTTCGTTTTTGGCGACAGGCTGCCAGGGCAATCCCGGTGGCCAGGTGGGTCTTGCCCAGGCCCGGGTTGCCGACGAAAATGATCGATTTGCGCTTCTGGAGGTACTCACCCCGGGTCAGGTCCAGGATCTCGGCTTTGTTGAGTGAGGGAAGTAGGGAGAAGTCAAAATCGGCCAGTTCCTTGAGTACCGGGAAGTGCGCCGCTTTGACCCGGCGTTGGATCATGTTGTGCTCTCGCTGGTGGACTTCCAGTTCAGCCAGGGCCAGCAAATAACGGGTGTGATCCAGGTTCTTTCCCGCCGCGTCTGTTGAAAATTGGCGGTAGTTCTTGAGAAAGGTGGGTAGGCGCAGGTGACGCAGGTAGCTATCGAGTAACCCATTCTCTTCCATCTCTCACCTCGCTCCCAATAACCGGTCATACTGACCCAACTCCACAGGTTGATTGCCCACCCCCACCAGCTCCGGGTAAAAACTCAGATCCAGGGGGCTGGATGGCTCTTTGGGCTGCAGCAATTGCCGCAAGCAGAGCTGGATGCCATCCAGGTGGGCAGCTCCCAAGGCCAATGCCATCTCGATCGCCTGTTCGACCTGTTTCTCGGGATGTTCCTGGTGCAGCTTGAGGATCTCCAGGAATTCGCGCACCCCTCGCCCCTCTGGTTGGCTCTCCCGCAGACTGGTTAGAAGCTGCTCATAGCTTTTGGGCCACTGCTTGCGCCAACGGCGCAGCGGCTTGGTGTGTTCGAAAGCACCGGGTCGTTGCTGCAGCAGAGGCAGATAGTGCCAGAGGTTCAGAATATCCTGTTCTTTCTGGAAACAGCGTACATGCGAGGCGATGACCTCGTCGAGATAGAGGAACTCGATCCGGAATGGGAAGGCTCGCAGAACCAACTGCTTGTCGCGATACTCGTAGGGCACCGAGTAGCGGTTGGTGTCATAATCGACCTGCAAATAGCCATTGGCCTTGACCACTCGGGTGGTACAGGCTGGAAAATCTCTGGCAGGCAAGGGCAGCAGGAAAGTCTTCTCAGCTTCCCACAGTTGTGCGACCAGTTCTTTCTGGCCTCGGGTACGCCGCTGGGCATCCTGGAGACAGGCCTGGTGCAGGTAGGCGTTCAGTTCTTCAAAGCTGTCCACCTCTGGGATGGGCGAGAAGAAGTTGCGCTGGGCGTATCCAATGTCGTTCTCCACACCCCCTTTCTCATGCGCCTGGGCGGGTGTGCAGTAGTAGCTCTCGCATAGGTAGTAGCTGCGAAACGCTTTGAAGGCCTGCTGCTCCTGGCGTTTCTTGCCTTCCAGTACCCGGTACACCGCAGTCTTCAGGTTGTCATAGGTGATCCGTCGAGGAACGCCGCCGAAAAAATGGAACCCTTGGATGTGTCCTTCAAACCAGGCTTCCTGTTTCTGGAATGGAAAAGCCATCACGAAACGGGTTTTGGAATAGTTCAGCCGCATGCTGAAAAATTGCACCTTGACCATTTCTCCTGCCATACGCACTATGGCTTCTCCCCAATCCACCTGGGCATCCTGCCCGGCATCGAACTCCAACGGCAGATACGCCTCTTGGCGTTTGCGCTCCTTGCACTGCTGGCAAACATAGTTGTGCACACTACCTTCACAGCCCTGGTAGCCTTCTTCCCGAATGATCTTGTAAATCGTCCTGGCCGTATAGCGCTGCTTGCGAGGCTGTTTCTCACTTTCATCCAACAACGCCTTGATCCGTTCCTTGTATGCGCCTAATACCGGGGCTGCTCGGGGTTGGTTCAGTTGGTAGGGTTTGGGCACCGGTTCCACGATCGCCTTGCGGATCGTTTCCCGATCCACCTGCAGCTTCCGGTGGATCGCTCTGATGCTCAATCCTTCCACAAAAAATGCCCTGCGGATTTGTTCGTAATCTTCCACCTTTTTCATCTCCTTACCTCCAGTACCGCTATGGTACCGGAAATGATGGCTGGTGGTCGACTTTTCAATATTATTTTTTCAGCCAGGTGGCTGGTTTTTCAATTTTAAAACACAAATGTGGAAGTATTACCATCTTTTTCTTCATAAAGGCCAATTAGATAGAATGAGGGAAGGGAAAAAGGATATTTCAACATTATTTACCTATGTATCTCTGGATAAGTATTTAATTGCTAAAGGGAGACTTGGTTTCATAATAACTCAAAGCGTTTTCAAGACTACAGGAGCCAGTCAGGGTTTTCGTCGTTTCCAAATAGGAGATACAAGTATTGCAGTTATTCACGTGGATGATTTGAGCCAAATAAAACCTTTTGAAGGTGCAGCTAATCGAACAGCTGTAATGATATTGCAGAAGGGGAATCATACACAATATCCAGTCCCTTACACATTGTGGAAGAAAGCGAGAAAACAACAAGGATTAAGTGATAATGATACACTTAGCGAAGTCATGAAAAAAACATCCCGTGTATTTTTAGATGCTCAGCCAGTAGATAATGATTCCACATCATCATGGATAACCGGAAAACGTCAAGCACTCAAAGCGGCACATAGGATAATGGGTTCATCATTATATAAAGCTCGAATGGGTTCAAATACTGGTGGGGCAAATGGTGTTTACTGGCTTGAGGTAGACAAGAACCTGCCTGATGGAATGTTATTTGTATCCAATGTAACTGAAGGAATTAAGCGAAGGATAGATGATGTTCAGGCTCTTATAGAACCTGATTTAGTTTTTCCTCTACTTAGGGGTCGCGATATTGTAAAATGGCATGCAAATCATTCGCTTCACCTACTTGTAGTACAAGATAGAGTTAGGCAACGTGAGGGCATACCAGAAAACATACTGAAAGTGAAGTTTCCCAAAACATTTGCATATTTAGCAAATTTCAAAGAAATACTTGAGATACGTCCTGACCGAAAATATTATCCGGATAATTCTCCTTTTTATACATTGCGGAATGTGGCAGATTATACATACGCTCCATTTAAGGTAGTATGGCCGGAAGTATCTAATAATTTGTACGCTGCAGTGGTACAGGAGATCCCTTTTTATAATGATGAAATAAAAACAATAGTACCTGATCATACAGTAATATTTATAGGATGCGATAAATTTATTGAGGCACATTATATTTGTGCCACATTAAACTCTTCACCGAGTCAATTTGTAATATCAAGCTATATCGTATTACACCCAGACCCCCATATTCTTGAGAGAATAAATATTCCTTTATTTGACCAAACAAATCCGGTTCATATTGGTTTGGCTGAGCTTTCCCAACAGGCGCATGCAGCTACAGCTGATGGAGACACTACTCAGGTACAAGCCATTGAGTCCGAGATCGATCGCCTTTCGTCTCAGCTTTGGGGGCTGTCAGATGAGGAGTTGAAGGAAATCCAGGAGAGTCTGGAGGAGTTAAAGTAATGG
This sequence comes from uncultured Chloroflexia bacterium, assembly GCA_963754615.1. Taxonomy (GTDB): domain Bacteria; phylum Chloroflexota; class Anaerolineae; order Anaerolineales; family UBA4823; genus CAVVUF01. The sequence continues at coordinate 376,850 of CAVWGW010000015.1, forward strand.
ACAAAGATTCATCTGATTTTATGATTGAAGAATATGACAAAATCGCCACCGCTTATTTTGGTTTACAAATTCAATTAACGGAATGGTTTAAGACGTATATAACATTGGTAGGATTACCCTTAACCATTCTTGCTGCGGTTTATGGCTCCTTACAACTTCCTCTCCCGTCTCTTGATAGTTTGCCCGATTTAGTGTCTGTGCTTTTAATTGTTGTTGGTATCCTTGGTTTTTTTGTTACTTTAACGATTATCAATATGCGGATGGAAATGTTGCTTTATGCACGAACTATTAACGGGGTAAGACGTTATTTTGCAGAGATGGATTTAAATAAAAAAGATAACGAACCTTCCAAGAAATTACATGAATTTCTAATACTACCGACGTCAGATAAATATCCACTTTTCTTTGAGAAATATCGTGCAGTGTTTTGGCAAGTTATCATAATTGGTCTACTAGATGGATGTTTATGGATAGTCTCTATTAAAAGTTTGCTCCCTCTAAGTTGGTTTTGGAGTGTAATTATTGGCTTGGTTTTCGGTTTCCTGCATTATTGGTCTTATTGGAAATTTGCTAATTCGAGAGAGAAAGAATGGAAAACTACTTTTGAGTCGAATCTGGGTGAAATTCACCTATAATTTTCCCGAGAATTAAAATGGAGCAAATCATTCATAATTTTGAAATAATCCAATTATCCGGTTTTGCGGAAACCAAAACCGCTCTACTCATATCCCCTCCTGTTTATGATACGCAATATTGGTCGAAATGGTCGCAGCCGTATGGGATATTACGCATAACTTCATTACTCAAACAGCACAAATATAAACGACTCGAATTTTTCGACTTCATGGAAGTGCAAGATGGGGAGCGTTTTCACCAACATCGGATAAATCCTGGCGAATCCTTTGTTGATACAGTTGAACCTATTCGCCCGATCCAACCTCACCGTATTACGAAGCCGGGTGATTCCAACGCACTCCAACTTTACCTTTATCACTTTGGCAGGACTTGGCGGGAATTTGACGAATGGTTAGATGGCAAGGAGTTTGATATTTCCCATCCCCCAGATGAGATCTGGATCTCAGCGGTTATGACTTACTGGTGGGAACCGGTGCGGGACTTAATTGCCAGGTTGCGGAACCGGTTTGGAAAAAAGCCATTAATTCTCTTAGGCGGCATTTATCCCACCTTGGCGCCTGAACATGCAGCAAAGTATTGCGAACCTGATATTGTGGTTGTGGGTGAGATCGCTGAGGCCAATGATTTGTGGACCGATCTGTCGCTCTATGATAATCCACCTACCTACGCCATTATCACCCCCAGCCGAGGATGTCCATATGACTGCGCTTATTGCGCACAGAAAACCATTAATGCTGGACGGAACCGCGTTCACTTTCGCAGTGTGGATGATCTTTGGGCGGAAATGTTAGATAAGTATGATCGGTTCGGTATCCGTGATTTTTCTTTTAATGCTGATTTCTGGTTGTGGGATTTTGAAAACAACCTGATCCCGTTGTTGGAAAGGATTGCTTCGACTAAAGAACCCTTTTTCCGAATTTACACGCCCGAGGGATTGGATGTTCGTTCTCTCTCCCAATCCCAGCGATTAGTGGATGCGCTGAAAGCTGCCCATCTACAAAAGATTTATTTACCATGTGAAAGTATCGACGAGACTTATTTACAAACGTTAAACCGAAAACATGTCAAGCTCGATCACTTTGTCAAGGCAGCTGAAATGTGCAAAAAGGCCGGCTTTGAAGTACGCAATTTAGAGGTCAATGGTTTTGTACTGTATGGTCTTCCTGGGGAGACAATCGATCGAGTCGTAAAAACCACTTTATTTGTATCTGAAATCGTGGGATCAATAATCCCCATGTTGTTTACACCTGTCCCATCAACACGGATTTTCGAACAATACCTGCCATATTTTCAAAAGCATGGTTGGGACAAGGATTTGCACATGCTGAATGGCAAGCTTTATCCATTCTTGGAGCTCAACGAGGGCTCCGTGGCGGATTATATTGATCTGCAGCGTCTGATGTTCACGCTCAATGCCCATTACCGCAGCCAGTCTTTCCAGGTATTTGGAAAATCGAAGGTGGCAGAGTCTTTTAGAGAGAACATCAGGAATGGATTTGAGGACTTCGTGGAGCAATATAAAGAGACACCAGTAATCCAAACTGATGAAAAACACTTTTGAAAAATTGGCCATGAACGATATGGATGATTTACCAAAAATAAAACTGTCGCAAAATATCCAGGCATTGATCGGAGAGATTGGTGAGAAACAAGTTCTTTTGCGCCTTTCTATTCTTGCACATCACACTGATTGGGAAGTGTTCCATAATCTAGGTGAGGCAGGCTATGATATCTTACTCTTAAATCAAAAAACTGGAGAAAGAATACGGATTGAAGCCAAAGCGCGCCAGCGGTTTTACACAACAGGTAGGCCTCGGGACCGTTTAACTTACCAGCTAACAGATGGCGAATATCAAGCCTGTGATTTTCTTGTGGCGTATTTTGTAGATAATAATGGATTCTATATCGTTCCGAAGAAGGATTTGAAACAAGCAAAAGTAAATGGTAAGGTTCGTTGGCGTTTTACATTAACAATCGAACAACAAAAAGCACTTCTAGAAGACAAGTCAAAATATCGGGATGCATGGGATACTATCCATCGTGATTTTTCAGCAAAAACTCATGGAATAGCTCAAGCAAAGCCAGAATCGGAAGAGTTTCAAGGGGATCTAATCGACTGGTTAATGGCGGGGAATCAACCGGAGGAACCTTTGGGGTTGAGTCAGGAGGACCAGGAGTATATAGTAGGCGAAATGGTGCGCCGGTTTGATGAGCAACGGTTTGAAAAGTCAGAGGATTTGGGTGATTTAGAGGAATAAAAAAATCATTAGAGAAGGATGAGGATAGAATACATCAGGAGAAACGAAATGAATTTAAACGAATTTATCCTAGCCTTCAAGCAACTTTTCCCGCCAAAGACTGAAATCCCAAACCTAAAAAAAGGTACTACCACAATCAGTAATTACAATAAAACCCAGGTAATATATTGCAGGAAAAATTCAAAAATTTGGGTAAATTTCAGCGATTTACTTGATGCATACAATCATTTCAAGGGGAAATGCGTTAGTACAAGTGATCTCCGGGATTTTCGCCCTGAAATTTATAGTTCAAAAGATGGTGGGCACGATTGTAATTGCACGTTCCTATTTCAGTTTTTATTAGCGGCGAAGAAAGTGGATGACATCCACGGCAGAGGAGTAGCACACGATCCTTTTTGGGTGGAAATAAAAAGCAATTGATGATTGGTGAATTTACTAATTATTGTTGTTGAAGGTTAGTCGCCTCTCCAGGGCGCTTCCCTTTGTTCAGCACGACAAACCGGGCGGGGCATGCGTGGACGGCTCCAAATCCGTTTAATCCGTTTTGGGTTCAATCCGTTGCCAGCTGCCCGCCCCATCCCGCGCTCCAGGGATTCTTCAGCGGCAGAGAGCGCCGCTTCAGAACGACACTTAATATTTGTTGTTTTCGTGTTCATTCGTGATGATCCGCGGATTCCTTAATTCGTTCCCCGAACCCGTTGACAGTTGCCCTCCAATAGCCGTGCTGCAGGGGTTCTTCAGCGGCAGGGAGCGCCGCTTCAGAACGACACTTAATATTTGTTTTTTTCGTGCCCATTCGCCTCGCGCATTTATGCGCCGATTAGCGCAGATTAGCGGATTCCCTCATCCCCATCCGTTTAAAAATGGACATATGTAACAGATCAAAACCGGATGTATAATCTATAAGTAGCGCCAAACCACGCCCCGCTGTTCCTGGGCGATAAGACAACCGCATCCCCACCTCATGATCCTCAGTCCCAACCCGGCGAGGATTTTTTGTTATCCCCTCCGCCCGAAAGGAAGAGAGCATGCCCGCACGAACTCAGCCTACCACCCACCCAACCGGCCAGGGGCTTCCATGAGCGACACTTTTGCCGCGCAGGAGGTGCCCGTCAAGCTTTACAGCCACGACATCGAGAAAGCTCTCTTGGGGGCCATCCTGCTGGATGGAGTTTACTTTGAGCGCGTGCGCTTGAGCCCGGATGATTTTCACCTGGTCAAGCATCAATGGATCTGGTCTGCCATGCAGCGCAGCGTGGAGGCCGGGGCCTACATCAGCCTGGACCAGGTTGCCGAGCACCTCAAGCAGGCTGGAAAGCTGGACGAGGCGGGGGGAGTGGCTTACCTGCTGGAAATTCTAAACCGGGCCGACACCTTGAACGTCACCGCCAACGCCCAGACCCTCAAGACCTACCAGCGCCAGCGTAAAAGACATGTCCTGCTCAATTCGGCTTTGAACCGGAATTTGAGGGGCGAAACGCTCGATCTGCAGGTGCTTGGCGAGGCGTTGCGGGCGCTCAGCGAGGATACAGGCTGGGACACCTGGAATATCTTCACGCTGGAAGATGCCTTCGCGGAGCGGGAACCCACCCGCTACCTGGTGGGCAAGCTGCTGCCCATGCCAAGTGTGAATATCTGGTTTGGCTTCGCCGGCACCCTCAAGAGCATGCTGCTGATGGACCAGGCGGTATGCATTGCCGGGGGCCTGGATTGGCTCCCGCCGCCCCCCTGGAAGGAAGGCGCTGGGGCGGGGATGAAAACTGATCCGGTTCCCACCATGTGGCTGGATTTTGACCAGGGTGCCCTGCTCACCCATGAGCGCTTCGCGGCTTTATGCAGGTCGCGGGGTATCCCCACGAATATCCCACTTTATTATTACGCCATGCCCCACCCCTGGCTGGATGCCACCAACCCCGGCTCGATCGAGGCGATGATCGAGCGGGCCAGGGATTGGGGGGTGCATAACATCTACATTGACAATCTGGGGGTCATCAGCGGGGGGGCCGATGAGAACAGCGCTGAGATGATCGTGGTCATGTCAGCCTTGCGCCGCCTGTCGGAAGGAGCGGGTGCAGCCGTGAATACCATCCACCATTCCCGCAAGTCCAACGGGTTCTCCAGCCGGGCGGGTGAGTCCCTGCGCGGGCATTCATCCATCGAGGCCATGCTTGACATGTCGTTTGAAGTGGTGCGGGAGGCCTACAGCGATCTGGTTACCATCAAGCCGGCCAAGATGAGACGCAAGGAGGTTTTGCCATTTTCAGCCCAATGGACGTATGAGGGTAATGAAAACGATGAGCTGGTATCGGCGCGCTTTTTTGGTGCCGAGGCAGAGGATGACCAGAGCAACGCCGCTATCGACCGCGAAATCAACCTTGCCCTGATGGGGACCATTATGAATAAATCAGACCTCGCCGCTGCGGTAAAAAAGGCTTTGACCGATGTCGGCATAAACCGCATCCGCAGCCGCATCGAGCGCCTGGCAGCCACCGGGAAGCTCATCCGCACCCAGGGCAGCCAGACCGAGCAGCTTTACCGCAGGGCGTAAAAAATCTTAGACTTACAGACTTACACCCCCTTTTAAGGGTGTAAGTCTGTAAGTCTGGAGCCGGTATTTGGGCGGGTTTGCTTTTATGCCTCTCCAAGGATGCAATAGCTCAGCCTCTCAAGCAGCTCATAATCCCAAACCTGGACTTCATAGGATATTTCCTGGGCCTTATATTTTTGATGGATCTGTTCAAGCATCGAAAATGGAAATACTTTATTATGGTCTTGAAGAACCACGCGACCGTTCTCTTCTTCACGGCACTTTATCCCCAATTCTATGGCCTTCTTCCAGTAGGCGGCGAAGCTATCGTTCAAGGTAAAGGTTATATTCTGCATATCGTCAATATCCCGTATCTCCACCATCAAGATTTGGGGCGCTGTTTCACCGTGTTTTATCCTTAGCCGTCCCTTTTCCAGGGCTCTTTGCCTGGTGAGGTTTGGGTAGAGATAGAAATATACCGGAACTTTTTCCTTCAGGCGCCCGTATTGCTGAGTGTATCCCTCATACAATTCCCTCTCCACAAATCGCCTTCTCTCCAGATAAGCATGCCGGTCACTTTGCGAGTATCGTATCCAATACCAGCCTTTTTGAGAGGCGATGTTATTGCTGATCTCGTCAATCCGGCTAAAATCCGCCATCGTGACCGTCTTGAAGAGGTGCTCTTTGTCGGTGAAGAAATGGACCAGGTATTTGAGCTCTTTATCCATAAGGCAAGAAATCCGGCGATATCCTTATTTCACGCCATCCGCGCCAAGGTCGATGACCGTTTTTCAATGTCATTCTTGTTGGATGGCACACGATCTCCTCAATAATTCCCTGGCATGATGATACATCAAGCTGTGTAGAATGAAAAGCAATTTTGGCCCTCTTTGATCATATGAGGCTAAGCCGCCTCACAGGGGTTGGCGATGGCAGTTGAGTACAACTGAGTACATCGCTTCCTCGTTGCCCTCACCTCGCCAAACCGGGCGGGCGTTCGTTGACGTTTCCTAATCCGCAAGCGATGGTCTATATCGCCCAATCCATTTTGGGTTCAATCCGTTGCCAGCTTCCTTCCCATCCCGCGCTCCAGGGGTTCTTCCTCGTTTCACTCGTCAGAACGACAAATTGTTTTGTTTCTGCCCATTCGCCTCTCGCATTTATGCGCCGAACTTGTCCTGAGCCATGTCCCGAGTTTATCCCGAGTTTATCCCGAGGCATGAGGGAGCACAAGGGAGCACAAGGGAGCACGAGGGATCAGTGAAGGATTAGCGGAGTTTTTCGCGTCTTTCGTGTGGTTCGCGGTCCAATTACCCCCTCATCCCCTCAGGAGTCATAACCATGCCAAACCAACCTCCCCTGCTCCTCACCTACCTCTTCGGCGAGTCTGCTCCCGCCGCCCTCCAGGGCGCCTCCCCCCGCCTCCTCCTCTGGGCCTCCGCCTTCGACGCCTGGCTCGCCGAGCGCCTCCGCCGCTTCAAGCCGGTCACCGTCAAGCACGACAGGCACACCTGGCAGCGCCTGCTCAGTCGCACCCGCAAAATGCCCTGGGAGCTGACCCAGGCCGACCTCGAGGCGCACCTGGCCTGGCTGGGGGCGCAGGGCTTTTCTACCGTAACCGTCTACAAGACCGTCGGGCAGGTTTCCAGCTTCTACCGTTGGTGCAGCCTCCACGCCCCAGACCCCGCCTGCCCTCCTGCCTTCAACCCTGCCGCCTTCCTCACCCCTCCCCGCCCTGTGGTATATTCCAGGCTGCAGTTGCTCAGCCTTGGGGAGGTCCGCCGTCTCCTCCAGACCCTGTGGAGCGATAAGTCCCCGGTCGGCAAGCGTGATTACGCCTTCATCCTTGCCCGGCTGCGGCTGGGCGTCCCCCTGCGCTGCCTCCAAAAGCTCCAGTGGGCGCAGATCGAGGTCCTCGAGGCGGGCGCCCATGTGCGCTGGCGTGAAGGTGGCGACCCTGCCCGCCTGCCGGATGAGGTCTGGCAGGCCCTCCAGCGCTACCTCTCCGCCGCCGGGCGCCTGGAGGCCATGTCGCCCTCCGCCTACATCTTCGCCCCGCTGCGCCAACCCACTCGAGAAGAGATCGGCGACCGGGCCTCCGACTGGTGCGCAGACCGCCCCTTTTCCCAGCAGGAGCTCCTCTACAGCTTGAAGCGCTACGGCCGCTTGGCCGCCATCCCCTCCGAAAAGCTCACCCTCGCCGTCCTGCGCCTCACCGCTGTCCGGTTGCAGTGGGATGCCTCCGCTAACCTCGCTGGCATGCGCACCTTCATGGATAGTCGGCTGGAGCTGAAAACAATCAAATACCATCTAACCCGCTTGCCCGAGCTGCCGCCGGATGTAAGTGATGTAGGGCATGCTGTTAGCTTGCCCCCAGCGCATCCTGCCTCTCCGTTCGATGTAGGGCATGCTGTTAGCTTGCCCCCAGCGCACCCTGCCTCTCCGTCCGATGTAGGGCATGCTGTTAGCTTGCCCCCAGTGCATCCTGCCTCTCCGCCCGATGTAGGACAAGCTGTTAGCTTGTCCCCCGCCTCTCCGCCCGATGTAGGGCATGCTGTTAGCTTGCCCCCGGTGATCTCCCACAAACAGTTTCTTTTCCAGCCCGGCGACGGGCTCAAGCATGGCATGTATGCCAAGAGCCAGCCTCCGCAGCTCGTTCAGGAGCTGCTCGCCGAGAACATCCAGGGCATCGATGAAGCCCTCGCCGGGCTGCGCCTGTTGGGGCGGGGGTTATTGGAACGCCATGCGCAAGCCGCCAGCGCCTCTGCCATGGCCCGCCTGGGCGACGCCTACACCCTCACCGCCGCCCGCCTGGCCGGGATGCTCAAGACCGAAAAAGAGATGGAGCAAGAGAAGAGCGGCAGCCAGGAAAAAGCCGCCATCCTCGAAAATATCCTGGATGGCTTGGTCAGGTTCGAGGCCAGCCAGGGCAGGCCGGCCACCCGCCAGGCTGTGCTTGCCGACCTGGAAGCGCAGGCGCTGGGTGCTGGGGCTGAGCAGGGGCTCGCCGCCCGCCGGCTGGAAGAGGAGATCGCCTCCACCCGCCTGATCTTGCGCAGCACCCTGTCCCTCGCCCTGCAGGCCGGGGATGCAGACGAATACATCCATCTGGTCGAGGTCTACTCCAGCGGCTGCAGCCGCCTGGTGCGCATGCTGCAGCGCGGGCATGCCAGCCAGGACCAGCTCCTAAACTACATCCGGGAGCAGATCCGGCTGGCCATCGATGAGGTATCCAAGGACTGGAAACTAAGCGCTTAACCTGTCATTGCGCCTTGTCGCTGCGAGGGAGCGCCCTGTTCTCGTTTCTGTCATTGCGAAGGAGCCGCGATGTACTCATCGCAGGCGACTGAAGCAATCTCCCATACCCACTGTCATTGCGAGACCGGCGCTCCTTCGTAAACTCAGGACAAGCTTTTAGCGAGAGCCTGCCCAGAGCCTGCCCCGAGTTTATCCCGAGTTTATCCCGAGGCACGAGGGAGTACGAGGGAGTACGAGGAAGTACGAAGGGCGAAGCGAAGGGAAGCAATCTCCCCTAACCAATGAAAAGGCTCAACACTTGTCGAAGCCTGGGGGCCAACCTCCGCGTTTTGTTTACAGAGCAGTCATCAGCCTGGGGATGACAAACCTATTAATTACCGTTAACCTTAGGGTGTTATAATCCTTTTTCCAGGCTACCCTGGTCAAGGAGCTCAACAGCCTGCATAAGATGCGTCTGGTGATAATATCCGTCGTGTGCCAGGGATCCCAGGCCACCCTAGCAAGGTGATATCGCTGGCTCCAGGCATCCCTGTGAGATGGCGATTCATCCCAATCAACCAACCATATCTAAAGCACAAAGGAGATCAAAATGTCAGAAAAGAATAGCTTCCTGGTCATTAAGTACCCAAAGGCCGAGACAGCCAAGGAGGCCATGGCTGTACTTCGAGATCTTGCGAAGCAGAAAGTTGTAAAACTCGAAGATGCAGTCGCCATCACAAAGACCGAGAAGGGCAAGATTAAGCTCCACCAATCGAATGACGACCGAGCCGGCAAGGGTTTCGTGAAAGGTGGTGCGATCGGCATCCTTTTAGCGGTTCTGTTCGGACCGGCGGCCTGGATTGCCGTTGGCGCAGCCGCAGGCGCAGGGTTGGCGATGTTCGACCGGGGGGTTAAGACTAAGCTCTTGAAAGAGCTCGGGCAGAAGATGACAGCAGCCGAGTCCGCAGTGGCCATCCTGGTCGAGCAGGCCGATTGGACGAAAGCGGTAGAAACCATGCAGGCACACCACTTCGGGGGCGAAGTTGTCGTCTCAGAGATTGTCGAAAAGGATATCGAAGAAGTCAACAAACTGCTTAAAGATGAGAAGACAGTTGCTTCGGTACCCGAAGAGTTGGAAGTACCCGCCCCAGCCGAATAAGCTGCGCAGGTAGAGCCCCAAGCTGGCTTGGAAACAGCCTGCCCTTCCAAACCATCCTACTGGAACGACCCACAAAGCTGCCGATGGACCGTCAAGTCATCGGCAGCTATGTTCTTGTAGGGCATGCTTTAGCTTGCCCAATCTGCTTTTTTTCCTTACTCTCTCCGCCTCTAGTATGATCAGGAAGACACAGGCGCCCATCTCAAAAAATCCGCCTTTTCCTTTTTTCATAGCTCCTTCCGTGTGCTTCTTTTGATCTTGAATCTCCGCTCTCTCCGCGGCTCGCGTTAAAACACCCCTCCAACCATCCTGGCCTCGCCCCCTACCCCATGTGCTTGACGATCGCCTCGCCGAACTCCGAGCACTTCACCTCGCTCGCCCCTTCCATCAGGCGGGCAAAGTCATAGGTCACCGTCTTGGCCTCCACCGCCCCCTCCAGCCCCTTGAGGATCAAATCCGCCGCTTCCGTCCAGCCCATATAGCGGAACATCATCTCGCCCGACAGGATCACCGAGCCCGGGTTCACCTTATCCAGGTCGGCATACTTGGGCGCCGTGCCGTGCGTGGCTTCAAAGATGGCATGCCCGGTCTCGTAGTTGATGTTCGCCCCCGGCGCAATCCCGATCCCGCCCACCTGCGCCGCGATGGCGTCCGAGATATAATCGCCGTTCAGGTTCAGCGTGGCGATCACATCGTAATCGCGCGGCCGGATGAGCACGAACTGCAGGCTGACATCCGCAATCGAATCCTTGATCAGCAGCTTCTTCTTCCATTGGCCATTGCCGTGCGAATCCCACAGCTTGAGCGCCGCTTCCACTTCCTGCGTGATATCGGCTTGCTGCGCTGGTGACATCATCTCGAAGCCTGGGTCGATCATCCTGGCATTCTCCTCCACGCTCAGGCCGGGCTGGGCTTCCTTGTTGCCCAAAACCCAGCTCTCGCGCTCGGTGACGATCTGGTCCCGAAACTCGCGCTTGGCCAGGGTGTAGCCCCAATCTTTGAAGGCCCCCTCGGTATATTTCATAATGTTGCCTTTGTGCACCAGGTTCACATTCTTGCGCTTGTTCTCGAGCGCCCATTGGATCGCCGCCCGCACCAGCCGTTCGGTGCCCTCCACCGAGACCGGCTTGATCCCAATCCCGGCGGTGTTTGGAAAGCGCACCTTGGCATATTCCTTCGGGAAGGCTTCCTTGAACATCGCCATGAACTTCCGGTTATCTTCTGTGCCGTATGGAAACTCGATGCCAGTATAGATATCCTCCGTGTTCTCGCGGAACACGATCATATTCACATATTCCGGGTGCTTCATCGGGGAAGGCACCCCGTTGAAGTAGCGGATCGGGCGCATGCAAACATACAGGTCGAGGATCTGGCGCAGCGCCACGTTCAACGAGCGGATGCCGCCACCAATCGGGGTGGTTAAAGGGCCCTTAATACCTACTAGGAACTCTTTAAATGCCGCGGTAGTCTCATCGGGGAGCCAGCTGTTGAACAGCTTAAACGACTTCTCGCCCGCGTACACTTCCATCCAGTGGATCTTGCGCTGGCCGCCGTAGGCCTTTGCCACCGCCGCGTCCATCACCCGCACGGAGGCGCGCCAGATGTCGCGACCCGTACCATCCCCTTCTACGTAAGGGATGATCGGGTTGTCTGGGACCTGTAATTTGCCTGCCTGGATCGAGATCTTTGCCCCGCCAGCGGGGACAGTCACCGTTTTATATTCCATGCCAATCCTCCGAAGGTGCAATGCACTTCCTTATCCCTAATTCTCCGATTTTTTATGCGCCAAGTGCATTGCACCTGGCTCTTCAAACTTCGGGCGGAATTATACCATGCCCTTTGATATAATCCCCGCAGGAGGTGCTTCATGGCTAAATTCCGTGTTGGTGTTCAGCTTCATCCACAGCATACCACCTATGCTTCCATCGCCGAGGCCGCCCGCCGGCTCGATGGCATGGGGGTCAATTCTTTGTGGGTTTGGGATCATTTCTATCCCCTGTACGGCGATCCGCAGGGTGCGCATTTCGAGGCCTATACTCTGCTGGCAGCCCTGGCAGCGCAAACCAGCCAAACCGAGCTGGGCAGCATGGTCACCTGCAACAGCTACCGCAATCCAAACCTGCTAGCCGATATGGCTCGCACCATCGATCACATCAGTAATGGCCGTTTCATCCTGGGGATCGGCTCAGGCTGGTTCGAGCATGACTACCTGGAATACGGCTATGAATTTGGCACTGCCATCAGCCGCCTGAAAGCTTTGCAGACTTCCCTGCCGGTCATACTGGAGCGCCTGGGCAAGCTTAATCCGCCGCCCGTGCGCCAGCCCCTGCCGCTCCTGATCGGCGGTGGAGGCGAAAAAGTCACCCTGCGCCTGGTGGCGAAGTACGCCACGCTGTGGAACATCATCGCCGAGCCGGCTGATGCCCGGCGCAAGAATGATCTACTCACCAGCTACTGCCAGGAGCTGGGCCGCGATCCGGCTGAGATCGAGCGCACCGCCGTCCTGCTGGATAAAGATCCCATGCAGAGGCTTCAAGACTATGTGGACGCCGGTATAACGCACCTCATCGTCGGCACCGGTGAGCCCTGGAACTTCGCTGGGGTCGAAAAGCTCCTGGCCTGGCGCGATCGTTAGTTCTTCAAAGCATACACGGAAAAGGCATAAAGAGCGGAAAAGGCGGTTTCTCTGGCTTGATCCGCTTTTTCAATTTTTCATAGATTTTCCGTGTACTCATTTTTTGTGTTTAAGGTTACTTTAAGAGCCGTGTTCAACCAGCCCCTCAAGATCGATTCCAGGACTATAATCATTAAAACAAACCATCGATTCGTGAAAATTCGCAGAGATGGTCCCATCTCAGATTAGTGGATTCGTTTACAGAATGGTTATCCTATGGCAAAAAAACTTCTCCTCGTCGATGATGATGCCCTGATGCGGCGCAGCCTGGCCTTCAACCTGGAGCGCAGCAGCTATTCCGTACAAACCGCCGCTACCGCCGAAGACGCGCTGGAGATCGTCCACCAGAACCGGCCCGACCTGGTCCTGCTCGATATCGGCTTGCCCGGCATGGATGGCCTGGAAGCCCTGCGCAAGCTGCGCGACGAGCTGGGCATCCCGGTGATTTTGCTGACGGCCCGCCGGCGCGAGCTGGACGAAGTCTTGGGCCTGGAAATGGGTGCGGACGATTATGTCACCAAGCCCTTCGATTTCGACGTCTTGCTCGCCCATGTCAAAGCCGTTCTGCGCCGGACTCAGGTGATTGAATCTGTCTCTGAAACCAGCCGGGCCGTCACCGCAGGAGACTTGATCATCGATCCGTCTGCTCATACTGCCCTGCTGGCTGGGCGGGCCCTCGAGCTTTCGCCGCGCGAGTACGACCTGCTGTATGCCCTGGTGAGGGCGGCCGGAAAGCTGGTCACCACCGATGATCTTTTGGCCCAGGTGTGGGGCGCTGAGTTCGAAGGACAGCCCCAGGTGGTCTACGTCCACATCCGCTGGCTGCGAGAAAAGATCGAAGCCAACCCCACTCACCCCCAGCGCATCATCACCGTGCGCGGGCGCGGCTATAAATACCTCCCTGAGGAGGCTTGATGTTCAAGACCCTGCGCACCCAGCTGCTGGCAAGCATTTTGATCCCCGTCCTGGTGATCGTACCGGTAGTAGCCTGGCTGCTTATCTACCTCCTCCAGACCCAGGTCATCCTGGCTTCCATCGCCAATGAGTTCATCCGCCAGGCAGTCCTTGTGGCTGACCTCTCAGCTACGACAGTTGAGATCTGGCAAGACCCCGCCGAGGCCCAGGCTTTCGTGGCGCGCCTCAGTCCCAGGCTGTCTGCCAAGCTGATGCTGCTTGACCCGACGGGACACCTGATCGTTTCCAGCGACCCCAACGACGCGCAGCTGATCGGCAAGGCGTATGAGATGCCCGATCTGCAGAATCTGCTATCGCGGGAAACGCCCGTGGAGGTGAAATATAAGAACTCGCAAATTGATGATGTGATCGTCCCAGTGGTCACCTCTTCCGGTAATCTCATCGGTTATGTGCGTCTCACCAATCCGTTAGCCAGCCTGTATTCCCGCTCTGCCCAATTGGGCAGAATAGCCCTGATCGTGGCCACAGGAGGCATCTTGGGAGGTCTTGCTGCTGGGCTGGCTGCTTGCCCGCAGCCTGGAACGCCCTCTCAAGAAAACCAGCCTGGCCGTGTATGGCTTAGCCAACGGTCAGCTGCCGCTCAGCCCCTTGAAGTGAAGAAGGACCCGAAGAAGTAAAAATGCTCGTCAGATCCTTCAATACCCTGATGGAAAAGCTGAAGAGCTCCGAAGAAGCCCGCAAACGGCTGTTAGCCAATACCGTCCACGAGCTGGGCCGCCCGCTGGGTGCGATGCTTTCAGCGCTCCAGGCTTTGCGCAGCGGAGCCGATGAACAAACGGATTTACGCAAAGAGCTCCTCCAAGGGATGGAAAGCGAAGTGACCTCCTCCAGCACCTGCTTGACGACCTGGCCCACCTGGAGCAGGGCTCCAGCGCCCTCACCCTGCACAGGCAGAGCGTCCAGGTTTCGGAATGGCTGCCTACGCTCCTGACCACCTGGAACGAAGCCGCGCAGGAGAAGAAGCTTACCTGGGAACAAGATATCCCCCCATATCTGCCGCCTGCCGTGTTCGATCCAGACCGTATCGCCCAGGCTTTGGGGAATCTGCTTAGCAACGCCATCCGCTACACGCCTTCGGGCGGCAAAGTCAGGGTGTCGGCGTCAAGAGAAGGCCAGGCGCTGGTATTTACGGTTCTAGATTCCGGACCGGGTATTTCTCTGGAAGAGCAGGAGAATATCTTTCAGCCACTGTACCGCGGAAAGGCGGCGAAGCGCTTCTCTGAAGGCATGGGGCTGGGTCTTCCGATCGCTCGTGACCTGGTGCAGGCGCACAACGGCTCCATCACCGTCCAAAGCGCACCCGGCCAGGGCAGCCAGTTTAAAGTCTCGCTCCCCCTGGAATAGCCCACCCTCTAAGTATCTGCTTGCAAAGTGGTTGCAACCGGCCTGAGGCTGTGCAGTGCTTTGCACTGCAACCCCTAAACCGTTCCTTCTCGATATGGGCAGGTCCTTAAAGTCCCCTTAAGGTTTAGGTTATGTTCTCATAAGGACACACCACCCATACAAGAGTATGATCGGTAGCAAGTCGATAAAGAATCGATTAAAACTTTTGGAGGTAAACTTTATGAGAACAAAACAAATTCCCCTGATTTCTGTTGTCATCTTGACGCTGCTGCTGTCTGCCTGCAGCGCCCTTCCCCATTGCCCAGCTCGGGCTGCCTTCTGCCGATCAATCTACCACCAATCAGGCCCAGCCTGCCGCTCCTGCTGTGCAAGCTCAACTGCCAGCCGCGTCAGTCTTGGTTTCACAGGAAAGCCTGGCTGCCCAGCAAGGCACGCTGGAAGAGATCTACTCCCGGGTCAACCCTTCTGTGGTGAACATCCAGGTGGTCGTGCCGGTCTCTGCGGACAGTCTGCAGCTTCCTGAAGGCTTCACCAACCCCTTTGGTCAGGACCCTTCAAATCCTCAGTCTGAAAACCCTGTTCAACAAGGCTTGGGTTCGGGGTTCATCTTGGATACCGAGGGTCATGTGGTCACCAACAACCATGTGGTGGATGGCGCTTCTCAGATAACGGTCAATTTCTCTGATGGCTCGTCTTATCCCGCCACAGTGGTTGGCAAGGATGCTAACTCCGACCTGGCCGTCATCAAAGTGGAGGCCCCCGCCGACCTGCTCAAGCCCGTGACCTTAGCCGATTCGGACCAGCTCAAAGTTGGGCAGATGGCCATCGCCATCGGCAACCCCTATGGATTGGAAGGTACCATGACCGTCGGGATCATCAGCGCCTTGGGACGCTCCCTGCCAGTGGACATGCAGTCTGCCGCTGGCGGCAGCTACACCATTCCCGATGTCATCCAGACCGATGCCCCCATCAACCCGGGCAACTCCGGCGGCGTACTGCTGAACGATCTTGGCCAGGTGACCGGTGTGACCTCTGCAATTGAGTCTGTCCTCCGGCGCGAACGCGGGGATTGGCTTTGCCATCCCGGTCAACATCGTCCAGAAGATTATCCCCGAGCTGATGAAGAACGGCTCTTACCAGCACCCCTATTTAGGGATCAGCGGTGTGACCCTGTCTTCAGAAATGGCAAAGGAAATGGGTCTCAGTTCCGATCAGCGAGGTATTCTGGTGGAAACAGTCACCGCTGGAAGTCCTGCTGAAAAAGCCGGGTTGAAAGCCAGCGAGCAGCAGGCCCAGATTGATGGAACAGATTTCAATGTTGGCGGCGATGTCATCACAGCCGTCGACGGGCAGCCTGTCAAGCGTTTTGACGACCTCGTCAGCTACCTGTTCGCAAGTACGACCGTTGGCCAGACCATCAAGCTTGACATCCTACGCGACGGCAAGGAAAAAACCCTGGATTTGACCCTGGCTGCCCGCCCGGCAAGCTCGGAGCAGGCCTCGGTCCAGCAGCCCAGCCAAACCCAACCCGAGAACTCCTCAGGCCAGCCCTGGTTAGGCATCCGCGGGATGGATATGAACGAAGCCATTGCCGTTGTGATGGACCTGGATCAAGACCAGAAGGGTGTTCTGGTAGTCGATGTCCAATCGGGCAGCCCCGCTGATGAAGCCGGCTTACAAGGCAGCACCGAGTCAGTGACTATCGAGGACCAGACCGTATCGGTTGGCGGTGATGTGATTATCGAGTTCAACGGAAAAACGATCGATGATATGGCGGAGCTGAAAGCTGCTCTTTCGAAAGCCGCCCCTGGCGACCAGGCCGAGCTGACTGTTCTGCGCAATGGACAGCCCGAAACGGTGACGGTCACCCTGGGTGAAGCACCCGCTAATTAATCCTTTTCTACTTCTCAATAAAGAACAGGCTGGTGTGCCTTCCCCAGCCTGTTCTTTATTCTTTGTCCGAAAAATAGGAGCAGCCTGCTCTAGAATTTCGGATGGGTTCTTATTTTGCTATGATAGAATCCGAGTATGTTTCTTCCCACCACGCCTCAGGAAATGGAAAGCCTGGGCTGGGATCAGCTGGATGTGATCCTGGTCACGGGTGACAGCTACATCGACAGCCCTTTCATCGGTATTGCGGTGATCGGCAAGCTGCTCCTGCAAGCCGGCTACCACGTGGGAGTCATTGCTCAGCCCGATCTCCAATCTGATCTCGATATCACCCGACTCGGTGAGCCGCGCCTGTTCTGGGGGGTTCAGCGCAGGCAGCATCGACTCGATGGTCGCCAACTACACCGCCCTGAAAAAGCGGCGCAAGAGCGATGATTATACCCCCGGCGGTATCAACAACCGCCGCCCAGACCGCGCTACCATCGTCTATACCAACCTGATCCGGCGCTTTTTCAAGCACACCCGGCCGATCGTCCTGGGCGGCATCGAGGCCAGCTTGCGGCGGGTGACCCATTATGATTACTGGTCAGACCGCCTGCGCGGCTCCGTCTTGCTGGATGCCAAAGCCGATTACCTGGTGTACGGCATGGCCGAAAAGACGATCCTTGAGCTGGCAGAGGCCTTCAAAACCGGCCGCGATCCCCGCTCAATCCGCGGGCTGTGCTACCTGGCCTCAGAGAGCGAGGCTGCCTCGCTGAAAGGCTCTTACCTGGAGCTGCCTTCCTTCGAAGCAGTTTCTCAGGATAAGAATGCTTTCATTAGCATGTTCCATATCTTCTACCGCAACAATGATCCGCTCAATGCGAAAGGCCTGCTGCAAAAACACGCGGCTCGCTACCTGGTGCAGAACCCGCCCGCCCCATACCAGAACCAAGCCGAGCTGGATGCGGTCTATGCCATC
This sequence comes from uncultured Chloroflexia bacterium, assembly GCA_963754615.1. GTDB lineage: Bacteria > Chloroflexota > Anaerolineae > Anaerolineales > UBA4823 > CAVVUF01. The sequence continues at coordinate 394,511 of CAVWGW010000015.1, forward strand.
GACTTCGAGCGCCAGCAGCACCCTTACTACGAGAAAACCGGCCCGGTTAAAGCCCTGGAAACGATCAAGTTTTCTGTTTCCACGCACCGCGGCTGCTATGGGGAATGCAACTTCTGCGCGATCGCCGTGCACGAAGGCCGCACAGTGCGCTGGCGCAGCCAGGGGTCGATCATTACTGAGGTTGAACAGATCGCCAGCTGTCCAGATTTTAAAGGGTATATCCAGGATATCGGCGGTCCAACCGCCAATATGTACGGCTTCGAATGCGAACATAAATTAACCTATGGCAGCTGCCCGAAAAAGCGCTGCTTACATCCGGAGACCTGCCCGGTCTTGAAGATCGATCACCGCCCCCAGATAGAGCTGCTGCGCCGCGTGCGCCGCATCAAAGGCGTCAAGAAAGCCTTCGTAGCTTCTGGCATCCGCTACGACATGCTGCTCCAAGACCAGGCCTCTGGACGCCAATACCTGGAAGAGGTGGTCAAATATCACGTCTCCGGACAGCTCAAAGTTGCCCCCGAGCACACGGAGGACTCGGTCTTGTCGAAGATGGGCAAGCCCGGTAAGGCCTCCTTGGTTGCTTTCAAAACCATGTTCGACCAACTTTCCCGCCAGGCGGGTAAAGAGCAGTACCTGACCTATTACCTGATTGCCGCCCACCCTGGCTGCACCGAGCAGGATATGCAGGATTTGAAACGCTTCGTCAGCCAAAAGCTCAAACTTTACCCGGAGCAGGTGCAGATCTTCACCCCCACCCCTTCCACTTATGCCAGCCTGATGTATTATACCGAGATGGATCCTTTTACCCGCCAGCCTATTTATGTAGAAAAAGATCTCCGGCGTAAAGTTCGTCAAAAAGAAATCGTCGTTCAAAAGGCGAACGACTAGGCACCAGCATTCAAGCATGGATAAACTCTTTGCTGTCTGCGCCCCAGGTCTTGAACCGTATACCCGCCAAGAGCTGGACCTGCTGCTCGGCGGCGCTGAGAAGACAACGCTAGCCAGCCCATCTCCCAACGGAGCAGTCGAAAAACCGGTAAACCCTTCGCCCGAGGACGACAGCGGCGGCATTGAATTCCAAGGGGATCTGGATGCCATCTATCGCCTCAACCTCCACCTGCGCACCGCCAGCCGGGTGCTGGTGCGTTTTGCCGAATTTCATGCCGCGGCCTTCTCTGAACTGCTCAGGAAAGCCAGGGTCCTGGCCTGGGAACGCTTCATCTCCCCCGGCCAGCCGGTTGCCATCCGCGTGACCTGCCACCAATCTCGCCTGTACCACCAGGCTGCCGTGGCCCGCGAGCTTGCCAAAGCCATTGGAGAGTGCCTGGGAAAGCCTTCACCTTTACTAAAATTCGATGAAAATCTCGAAACCCAATTGATCATCGCCCGCCTGGTGAATAACGAGTGTGCGCTTAGCATCGACTCGTCTGGGGGGCTGCTCCACCGCCGCGGTTACCGGCTGGAGACCGCCAAGGCTCCTTTACGGGAGACCCTGGCGGCTGCCATGCTCCTGGCTTCCGGTTGGAATGCAGCCTCTCCCCTGCTGGATCCCTTCTGCGGCTCTGGCACCATCCCTATTGAAGCCGCCTTGCAAGCAAAAGGCATACCTCCCGGTGGGCAGCGCCGGTTTGCTTTCATGAATTGGCCCAGCTTCAACCGCCCCCAATGGGAAGCTCTGCTGTCTGAAAGCCGGCTGCGCCTGCACGCAGACATCCCCAAAATCCTCGCCTCCGACCGGGATGCCGGCGCCATCGAAATTTCTCGGGCGAATGCTGAGCGGGCTGGTGTGGGTGAAGATATCGAATTCTCCCACCGGGCGGTCTCAGCCATTGAGCCAGCCGGCACCGGTTGGGTCGTTACCAATCCCCCTTACGGACTGCGGGTCAGTCCCACGCATGACCTGCGCAACCTGTATGCCCAATTGGGTAAAGTCCTGCGTCTAAAATGCCCCTCCTGGCAGGTTGCCATCCTGTGCAGCGACCTGCGCCTGCTGCAAAACACTGGCTTGCACCTGGATACCAGCCTTGCCTGGGTGAACGGCGGCGTGCCTGTCAGGCTGGGGCGCGGTGTGGTGCCGGGTTAAAAAATCCTCATTGAAAAAACTACCCTAAAAGCTCAAGCTGTAAGCTCTCAAATTTATCAAAGCCGTGATCAAACGTCACGAGCTTCATTTTCGCTGCCCGCGCAAAGGCTGCCAGGTAAGCATCCTGCCACAGCTTTGGCGAAACTTGACTGGCCGATGAATATTGCCGTAAGAATGGCTCCAACCCCTCTGGCTCGATTGAAAAAATGAAGCGCACATCCTGCAAAATAAGATCGTAAATGCTCCAAGCCTGTCCCAAGTTACACACATCGGGTCCCATAACCGTCGGATTGGATAACAAACGCAGCAGTCCTAACTGCGTATGGCGGCATAACCCAACTCCGAAATCTGCCTGCTTATCCAACCACGCTAAAGCTTGGGGATGGTGGATGTGCCCGTTATAAGACAAAGCCAGTAGCACGTTTACATCACACAAGGCTGGCATTAAGAAAGATCCTCATCTGTGATTAACGCCTCTTCGACCTGCTGGTCTGTCAGGTGGGGAGCCCCCAACCGAGTCCGCACCAAAGGAAAATCCACGCGCTGCTTGCTTGTAGTCTCGGGTTGTGATTGCAGCGCCAATTGCAGTCCGCGCAAGAATAACTCGCGCAGCGATAAGCCTTCCAGCGCGGCACGGGATTTGGCTTGCCGGAATAATTTTTCGGGAATCTCGATTGTAGTCTTCATATCAGATCTCCATATTTATATTTTACCATATTTATGGTTATCGTTCAGTTTAGGTGATAAGAGCCAGTCATTGATCAGAGACTTGCCTTGCCCAGTCTAACTATCGTTTAAGTCTGAGTCGGAACGATCCGCCCGAAAAGGATATAATTAATGAATATTGAGTCCATAGAAGTTCATAATTTATGTTCACCATTGGATTGGTCAATCAGCATTGATCGCTCTGCGGATCCTGCTTGATTTAAAATACATGCTTTTTCGCCAACAGGAGCTTCCTGATGACCTTGTCGAACCTAACCTGGCAAACCCTACAACAAGCTGCTGACCTGGCTCGTCAGGAAGCAGCGCACGAACAAGCCATTGCCTATTACACCCGCGCGTTAGCAGAACTGGATGTACCGCAGCTTGCACATAATGTCATGTTACTTAAACGCGCCGATAGCTGCCGAATCTTGGGTGAACCTGGTGCTTTTGATTCCGCGCTGGCTGTGCTAATAGAACAAGTTACCGGATATAGAGACGATGGTGACCTGGCAGCCAAGCTATCTGAAGTCACCCAGTCTTTACGGTTATCAGGCAACCTTGCTCTGAGCCTTGAGGTTGGGCGCCGCGTACTCACCGAAGCCGAAAAAACGGACCGACCAGATCTTAAAGCAGCCGTTCTATCTGCCATTGAGGCAAACGAGAACGCTATCTTACACCAGCTGCAGGTGGCTAAAGAAAATCTTGAGCAGCGCACTAACGAGCTCGCCATCATCAACAGCATCCAGCAGGGACTTGCCGCCGAGTTGGGCTTTCAGTCCATTGTGGACCTGATTGGAGATGAGCTACGCCAGGTTTTCAACACACCTGACCTCTCCATTCGATGGTTCGAGGAAAAAACCAGCCTGGTCCATAATCTTTATTTGTTCGAAAATGGTGACCGGCTGCATGTCGCGCCAGATACCCTCCAACCCAATACCATCTTTGCGAAAATTCTCAAGACGCGCCAGCCGGTGGTTTGGAACACCGCCAGCGAGGGAGATACCATCTCATCGGTAATTCCAGGTACGAGCGCCAGCAAATCTGGTATTTCTGTTCCCATTGTCAGCGGTGACCGTGTCCTTGGCAGCATTCAAATGGAAAGCCTTGAGCACGAGCATGCCTACGGCGAAGCTGAGCTGCGCTTGCTGACCACCATTGCCACCTCTTTAGGCACTTCCCTCGAAAATGCTCGCCTTTTCGAAGAAACGCAGCGCCTGCTGGAAGAAACGAAACAGCGTGCGGATGAATTGACCATCATTAACAACGTGAGCCAGGCCATGTCCAGGCAGATGAAAGTGGATGCAATTATTCGAACTGTGGGAGACCAGGTACGCGATTCCCTCCACTCGGAAGTCGTGAATATCGCCTTGTATGATCCAGCCAATAACCTGATCAAACTCCCATACTCTTACGATCGCATGTACGTCGAGACACCTCCTTTCCCTTATGGGTCAGGCCTGACATCGCAGGTCATCGACTCCCAGCAGCCACTGCTTTTACAGACCTTTGAAGAAATCACGGGTGGAGGCGCAGTTCTAACCCCGAATGCACCCGATGATGAGCTGATGCCACAGTCTTACCTGGGTGTGCCGATCGTTGTTGGAGAGAAGGCAATTGGTGTCATCGACGTTCAAAGCCACCAATCCAGTGCTTATAAGGAAAATGATGTTCGCTTGCTCTCCACGTTAGCCTCGTCGCTGGGAGTAGCCTTGGAAAATGCGCGCCTTTTTGCAGAAACCCAGCGTTTATTAGAAGAAACCCGCCAGCGCGCCGCTGAATTGGCGATCCTCTCCGAAGCCGGACGCGAGATATCCGCTTTCCATGATTTACCGGGAATTATGGAGAACATCACGCGCAGGGCTCATGCAGTCTGCCGCGCCCGCACGACAGTACTGCGTTTGGTTGAGCCAGACGGGCAGGTATACCGCACCACGATCGCCTTAGGGATGTATGCTGAACAATTTCAATCGGAACTGATCCGCGTTGGGGAGGGCATCACCGGTTCGGTGATGCTGAGCGGCATCCCCGAAATCATCCCCGACACAGGCCAAGACCCGCGCACAGTGCATGTCTCGGGCACACCTGAAGAAGAAGAACAACCTGAGACGATGATGGTCGCGCCATTGGTTGTGGGCAGCCAATCCGTGGGGGTATTAACACTTTATCGCTGGAAGGCCACTGGGGATTTTACGACCGTTGACCTGGACTTCCTCTCAGGTCTAGCCCTCCAGGCAGCCATCGCCATCCAGAATGTCCGCCTTCTGGAGAAAGCTCAAGAATCCCAGCGCCGTACTGCCGATATCATCGAATTTTTGCCCGATGCTGCGTTAGTCGTTGACAGTGATGGAAAAGTGATCGCCTGGAACCGCGCCATTGAAGAGATGACGGGGGTAAAGGCGGCAGACATCTTGGGCAAAGGCAATTTTGAATATTCCCTGCCTTTCTATGGGGAACGGAGGCCAATCCTGGTCGATCTGGTGGCTGTCTCTCAGGAAGAGTTGGAACAAAATTATACTCACATCCAGCGACAGGGACCCATCCTGGTGGGTGAAACCTATGTGCCCCACTTAAGGGGGGGCGCCCGCTATTTATTGGGTACGGCCTCCATCCTGAATGATATCAAAGGCAACCGGATAGGGGCAATTGAAATTATCCGAGATATCACCGATCGTAAACATGCGGAATCGGAACTGCGCGAATCCGAAGAAAAGCTGCGTTTAATCTTTGAGAACGCCTTTGACGGTATCAGTATCTACGAAGAGTTTCCTGGCGAGGATAGGCGTATCTTGATGGATTGCAATGAGCGCTATTGCCAGATGGCGGGTTACACAAAGGAAGAACTTTTAACTTTACAAGATACACGCGCCATCCAGCGTACCATTGAAAATGCCCCCGAAGAAAACGATTGGGAATCAGTCAGAGCGGGACAAGCCTTTTCAGGGATCTTCGCCTGGATCCGCCCCGACGGCAAGGAAAACATCATCGAGTACAATGCTGCCCCGACCCAAGTGGGGGAACGTTACTTCACAATCGGATTAGATCGAGACATCACTGAGCGCCGGCGGTCGGAACAGAAGTCTGCGCGAGTCCGAAGAAAAGCTGCACCTGATTTTCGAGAACGCCTTCGACGGCATCAGCATCTATGAGGATATCCCTGGAGAGGACAGACGGATCTTGTTGGAATGCAACGATCGTTACTGTCAGATGGCTGGCCGGAGCAAGGAAGAGCTGTTGGCTACTCACGACACCCGCACAATACAGCTAGACCTCGGCAATGCTGTGGAAAAGTTTACCTGGGCACCGATCACCTCGGGACGCGTCTTTTCGGGCGTCTTCTCGTGGATTCGTCCCGACGGCAAAGATAATATCATAGAATATAATGCTGCTCCAACCCAGGTAGGAGATCGTTACTTTACGATCGGCTTGGATCGGGATGTCACCGAGCGCCGGCATGCGCAAGAAGAATTGCGCCAGGCAAAGGAGGTCGCTGAGGCTGCGACACAGGCCAAGAGTGCCTTCCTGGCAACCATGAGCCACGAGATCCGCACCCCCATGAACGCCATCATCGGCATGAGCGGGCTGCTGCTCAACACCCAGCTCGATAACCAGCAGAACGAATTCGCTGAAATCATTCGTTCCAGCGCCGACGCACTGTTGACCATCATCAATGATATTCTCGACTTCTCCAAGATCGAAGCCGGCAAGTTAGAGCTCGAAACCACCAGCTTTAATCTACGTGAGTGCGTGGAGAGCGCTGTCGATTTGCTCTCCACCCGCGCAGCCGAGAAACAGCTCGAGCTGGCCGTGGCAATCGAATCCAATGTTCCCCCCGCCGTTATCGGCGATGTGACGCGCCTGCGCCAGGTGTTGATCAACTTGCTCAGTAACGCCATCAAGTTCACGGAACAAGGTGAGGTCGTCTTGAGCGTAGAATTAAAGGCAAGCCAGGCGAAAATCGAACAGGTGCAAACCCTCACCTTGCACATAGCCGTGCGGGATACCGGCATCGGCATTCCTCCAGATCGCCTCGACCGCCTGTTCCAATCTTTCAGTCAAGTAGATACTTCCACTTCCCGGCGGTATGGTGGCACCGGCCTGGGGCTGGCAATCTCAAAGCGCCTGGTGGAGATGATGGGTGGCACAATGTGGGTAGAAAGCCAGGTGAGTGTGGGTTCCACCTTCCATTTCACCATCCTGGCTGAAGAAGCCCACTTGGCTGTGCATGATCGCTTCCAGGGCGAGCAGCCCAACCTGGTCGGGCGGCATGTGCTGGTGGTGGATGATAACCCCACCAATCAGCGCATCCTCATCTTGCAGACCAAAGATTGGGGCATGCTTGCCCGCGCCACCGGCTCTCCTACTGAAGCTTTGGACTGGATCCGGCGGGGGGATCCCTTTGACCTGGTAATGCTGGATCTGCACATGCCCGAGATGGATGGAGTTACCCTGGGGCAGGAAATCCGCAAGCTGCGCGATGCCAAAACCCTGCCGCTGGTGATGCTATCATCCATTGGGGCTAGCGAGGCAGGAATTGAACGGGGTGATTGGGCAGCCTGCCTGACCAAACCCGTCAAGCAATCGCAGTTATTCGATATGATGGTAGGCATATTCGGGAAAGCTGACGTTCAACCGCCGCCTCGTATTGAAATTCAACCGCAAAAGCCTGATTTACGCCTGGCTGAACGCTGCCCACTGGCGATCCTGATGGCAGAAGACAATGTTTTCAATCAAAAGCTGACCGCGCATCTATTGGAGCAGATGGGCTACCGGGCTGACCTGGCAGCAAACGGGCTGGAGGCGATCAAATCCGTCGAGCGTCAGCATTATGATGTAATCTTGATGGATGTGCAGATGCCCGAAATGGACGGGCTGGAGGCTTCTCGCCAAATTTGCGCCCGCTGGCCGCGCGAAAAGCGCCCGCAGATCATCGCCATGACCGCCAATGCCATGCAAGGGGATCGCGAGATGTGTCTGGGAGCCGGGATGGATGATTACATCAGCAAACCGATTCGTATCAATGAGCTGGCTGCTGCTCTCGAACGTGCCGCGGCTAATTTCAAACTGGAGAAATGATCCATGACTGAAACTGTGATCGATCCACAAGCATTGGAAATTTTAAAATCCATGACAGACCCAGCTTTTTTGGTTGAACTGATCGACACTTACCTGACTGATTCCCCCGTATTGATCGAGCAGATGAGCATTGGGCTTGCCTCGGGCGAAATTGAGCTGGTTCGGCGGGCAGCGCACTCGCTCAAATCCAACAGCGCCAACTTTGGAGCGAATCAACTGGCCTCGGCGGCGCGCGAGTTGGAGCTGATCGCCAAGAGCGGCACGCTTGACGGCGCGGAGTCAAAGTTGGCAGTCATCGAACAGGAATTTGTTCAAGTTGCACCCATTCTATTAGAGTTAAAAAATGAATGCTAAGTCTATAACTTCTAACTTGCCAAATGATTTAGGAAGTCCGATTGAGCCAGGCAGACTGCTGGTGATCGACGACAATAAAGTGATGCGCTTACTCTTAGCGCGTGGATTAGAGCAGCAGGGGCATACGGTGACCATGGCAGAAGATGGGCGGCGGGGTTTGGAGCTGCTGCGCTCTGAGCGCTTTGACCTGGTTTTACTCGATATTGAAATGCCCGTGATGAATGGCTACCAGGTATTAGATGCCATACGCGGTGACACTACTTTACGTGAGATCCCGGTAATTATCACCTCCTCACAGGATGAAATCGACGGCGTGGCGCGCTGTATCACGCAGGGGGCCGAAGATTACCTGACCAAACCCCTCAACCCGATCCTCCTGAAAGCGCGCATCAATGCCAGCCTGGAGAAAAAACGTTTACGTGATCGACAGAAAGAATTGATCCGTAAATTTGCCGCCAGCGAGGTGGCTGACGACTTGGCGGAAAAAGGCTTTTCATTAGGAGGCCAGACCATCCAGGTTTCTGTATTGTTCTCCGATATCCGTTCGTTTACCACCATCACTGCCTCGCTGCCAGCATCAGACACCATCGAGTTATTGAACAACTACTACTCGCTGATGTTTGAGGCCATCAACAGTCATGGCGGCATGGTGAACCAGATGTTAGGAGATGGGATTATGGCTCTCTTTGGCGCCCCGACTCCTTTGCAAAACACTGCCGAACCGGCTGTTCTTGCGGCCCTCGAGATGATCGAGTTCATCGATATGTTCAATCAGCAGCAAGCCGCCCTGGATCGAGTCCAGATCCGCATCGGGATTGGCATTGCAACCGGAATGGTGGTTGCCGGGTATACGGGAACGATGCACCGAGCTACTTATACATGCGTCGGCGACACGGTCAACCTGGCCTCTCGCCTGGAAGCCTACACCAAAACCGTCAAGCAGCCGATCTTAATCGATGAAAATACGTGTCAAGCCCTGGGCAGCCAGTTGCAGATACGAGATTGTGGCTTCGCTGAATTTGAGGGGATTAGCCAGGCAGTCAGGATATACAGCGTACCGCCTCCGCAAACACCTTGTTAGGGTGGTCCACGCCTGCCTCAGCTGCATCCGATGGGATTAACGCCATTTCATGAAACGGGGGCATGCCGGTCAGGCTGGGGCGCGGTTTTGTTCCAGAAGATCTAAACGCTGAGCGCGCATCTACAAATCTAGCGATATTGGCTATTAAAACTGGGATCTGGCTCGAAAATTAAAATAAGTATAATTAACGTGAATACGGGTTAGGCTGGGAGAAGAGCCAAGGGCTCCAGACTCAGGGACGGTTTTGAAGGTTTGTGGCAATAAGCGATCAAGCCACACAGAACATTAACAAGAAAGTTGAATACACTGCGATGTCGGGAATGCTCCACCTGAGAGATATTTTTGAGCTGATCGATGATCGACTCTGCAATGGCTCGTTTCCGCAGCATCAGGCGATCTTCCAAGAGCATCAAGCGGTTCTTCATGTTCGATTTGAGCCTGGTGATCAATTGGATGGAGAAGGTGCGGTAGAGATATTCGAACAAGGGCTGGGATAGATAGCCTTTGTCGGCGAAGATCTTGCCGAAGAGTTGTTTGACGAGAAACGGGACTGGTTTACGGTCATCGACATTTCCTGGGGAGAGCATCACATCGAGCAACTCGCCCCGATCATTGAAGACCAGATGGAGCTTGAAGCCAAAGAACCAACCGGTAGAACTGTGGCCGCGAGCTGCCAGCCCTGCAAACACCTTATGGTTATGAATGCGGGCATTGTGACACACCACCAAGGGGGTCGAGTCCATGAAGGAAATCCCTGTACAGGAGCCCAAACAGCAGGTGCGCAAGTACACGGCCAAGGGAACCAAAGCCGATGGAGTGTAATCGATGAAACGTTGGTAACTTACCAGTCCAGGAAAATCGCTCCGCCAATACGGTAAAACATGCTGGCAGTAGTAAGCTTTGAAGTCCCGATAGTGGGATTGATGAAAAGCGATCAGGATGGTCATGATCTCACTCATACATAGTGATCGTGGGCGTTGGCGCTGGATCGCTCCACTTGCTAACAACTGAGCTTGCCAGATTGGCAGGAATGCTTGGCAAAAATCATCGACATGACAGAACATTTCAACTAAACTATCCATTGGGGCTCCTCCTGAGTGTCACTTTTTGTTCGGACAAACATAAGTTTACTCAGTTGGCGCCCCTTATCCCGTATTCACGTTAATTAAGGTAATCAATCTGGCAATCCATACATACAGGTAAGGATAGGGAAACCAAACATGGCTACGAAGAAAATGAGGGTCGTAAAAGGAATAAAAGGCTATATCCCCGTAAAAGACAACAGCCACGGCGGTGTGGATCTGGGCAGGATCACAAACGGCGCAGAGGTTGAGATGTACACAGACCGCCCGGAGGAAAATGGCTGGGTGCAGATCGAGCGGAAATTTGCGTCGCCGACTACCAAAGAGAATTGGGTGATGAGAGAACACCTGGAAGAGCTAGTGCCGGAGCCAGAACCACAGCCAGAGCCGGCGCCGGAGGGTGAGTGGGTAGCATACGAATACAAGTTTGAAAATGAGAAGCTGTGGTTAAAAAAGGCTTCCTCCATAAAGAACAACGATTCAGCCCCAAACCAGACTCCAATCTGAAGAATTAGCAAAAGCAGCTCGCATTCCGTAGGTCATGTAAAATGATGTACTTGCTTCGCCATCAAAGAATGGCAGCTGGCAATGACATCGCGATCAAAGAAGGACACTATGGATCCCAGGGACGGGTAAGAACTCACCCGTCCCTGGGCAGAAAGCATGGACAATATTGAACGAAGATTATGGTCTACCGCCGCGCCCACCAGCACCCTGGCTGCGCCCGTTGCTGCCAGCCCAGGCTGGACGACCGGATGCATTACCCGTCCCTTGCCCGCCATTTTCTTGCAGCTGATCGCCGGACAGGATACCGCCACTGACATTTCCAACATAAGCGGCACTGGTTGAGCTAGCTTGCGTATTCTGCCCAAACCGGCGTCCGCCGCCCTGAGTGCCGTTATATCCGCTACCCGCTGCGCTCCCAAAGCCTTGGGGTTGGCTAACTGTTAGCTGGGCCGCATCTTGATTAGCAGTCAATTGAGAGCCCTGATTAGCATCAGCAGCAGTTTCCACCGCTGCCGCCTCAGCCAGCACTACCGTGCGGTCTGCTGGTGGTTCTATCTGCATTTCCACTGGCAAAGCTGTGTTGACGTTGTCAGCGCGGGCGTTATAAATGCTTGTGCCTGCGGCTATAACGACTGTACTTACTAATAAACCAACGATAATTTTCTTAAACATCGGATACCTCCAGATAGGTGGATCTTTTTTTGATAAGCCTTTCGGGCTGAGCGTTGTTTTATAAACGATTGGTCTAAGTATAGTTACGGGTTATGTAGAAGATGTGAAGAATTTGTGCATCTTCTGTGAAAAACCTGCCAATCTTGCATAAAAAATTCACTTGCTCTTCAAAACTTCTTCACAGGTAATCAGTAAAATCAAATCATTCAGCAATAGGAGAATGAATACCATGCCAGAAGAGATCAAACCAGACCAGGAGCATCCGCTCAGCCGCATGCGCCGGCGGCTTGCCCCGCCCGAATTTCCAACCGATGATCGCAGTCGCATGCGCATGGTCGTGGACAGCCTGGTGCTGCACCTGCACCCCACCAAAGTGGAAAAGACCACGCTGCGCTGGACTTATACCTGGGGATTGGGAGGGCTTTCAGCGCTGCTTGTCACGCTGCTAGCCATAACGGGTGTGTTTCTACAAATGAACTACACCCCCAACCCACCGCAAGCTTACCTGGATGTGTTAGCCTTGCGCACAGATACCTGGTTTGGCGACCTGTTGCGCAACTTACACCATTGGTCAGCAAACCTGCTAATCATCACCAGCATACTGCACTTGCTGCGCGTGTTCTTTACCGGCGGGCACAGACCACCGCGTGAGGTGAACTGGCTGCTGGGTATGGGCATGCTGCTGCTGGTACTGGCCTCCAACTTCACCGGCTACCTGCTACCTTGGGATCAACTGGCTTTTTGGGCCATCACGGTAGGGACCAGCATTCTTAGCTATATCCCTATCGTAGGCCTGCCGCTCAGCCGCTTGTTATTGGGCGGGCCAGAAGTGGGGGCGGCCACACTGCTTACCTTCTACTCACTGCACATCAGCTTCATCCCGCTGGGCATCTTAGCTCTGATGTCTTACCATTTCTGGCGTGTGCGCAAGGACGGCGGGCTGACCCTTCCTAAAAGCGCTTCTGGGCGAGAACAACCCGGCCCAGAACGCGTGACCACCATTCCGCACCTGGTGCGGCGCGAAATGGTATGGGCGGTAGCCTGGCTGGCGATCTTGTTCACCTGGTCCATGCTCGTACCGGCTCCGTTGGAGGGTATTGCTGACCCTGCCGTCAGCCCAAACCCAGCCAAAGCGCCCTGGTATTTTCTGGGCATCCAGGAACTGCTCTTGCACTTCCACCCCCTGGTCGGCGCGGTGATCATCCCCACTTTGGGGTTGGGGGCACTGGCGCTGCTGCCGTTCTACGATATGCATACCGAGAATGTGGGAGTATACTTCCGTTCTTACCGCGGGCGCTATATGAGCCTGCTGGCGGTTGGGGGCGCACTACTTGCTCACCCCGCTGTGGGTTGTGTTGGATGAGTTTGTACTGGATTGGGCAGCCTGGCTGCCAGATTGGCCCACACTGCTCTCTAATGGCGCCATACCGCTGGCAATCGTGCTGCTGGGCTTGATCGCTCTGGACGAGGTGCTGAGAACGTTCATTCCAGGCCAACACCGAGGAGCGCGTCCTGTCGCTTTTCATCTTCATCTTCACGGCCCTGATCGTTCTGACCATCATCGGCATCTTCTTTCGCGGCCCCGGTATGGCGCTCTTTTGGCCGTGGGAAATACCAACACTCCACTAACGGAAAGGAAAAATAATGTCATCTGAAACCCAATCTCCACAAGACAAAATCCAGCGCCGAGATTTTCTTAAAATTACCTGGGCGGCATTGGGAGGGCTGGCTGCTCTCGAAATTGGTGGGCTGGTGCTAGCCTATATGCAGCCACGCCTGGCTGAGGGCGAGTTTGGCGCACAGATCGCCGTCGGGAACGTGGATGATTTTCCTCCCGGCTCGGTCTCACACATTCCCAATGGGCGCTTTTACCTGGCGCGCCTGGCTGATGGCGGTTTCTTGGCGCTTTATCAGCGCTGCACTCACCTGGGCTGCAATGTACCCTGGGATCAAGCACAGGGCACTTTCGTCTGCCCGTGCCACAATTCACAGTTCACACTCGATGGGGAGGTGGTGAACCCACCCGCCCCGCGACCGCTGGATCTCTTCCCGGTCTCAATCCAAGAAGGGCAGGTGATGGTGGATACCGGGCAGCCTATCCAACGCCAGCATTTTGAAGCTTCACAGGTGGTATACGCATGAAAAACAGGCAAATCAATCCCCGAACCATTGAACTCCTGGTCGGTATTCTGGCTACTGCACTGATCGTGGCTGGCGTAGCGTTTTATGCTTTGAATGAGCCTTCCCGCCTGCTGGGAGCCCAAGCTACGCAATTATCCGTTGACCTGGATGGCGCGATGACCCTGTATGCCCAGAACTGCGCTGTCTGTCATGGGGCAGCCGGGGAGGGGATTGGCGCTACTCCTGCCCTGAACAGCCCAGCACTGCAGGAAATGGATCCGGAAGCACTCACGAAGATCATTGCCCGCGGGCTGTACGGCAGTGCCATGCCAGCCTGGGGCTTGGAAGATGGTGGTCCACTCAGTGAATATCAGGTCGGGCAACTGGTCAATTTGATCCACTACGGCGATTGGCAGGCAGCCCAGGAGCGCGTGGTAAACCTGGGATTGGCCCCGCTCATTCCCTTCGTCTCAGAAGCCGACCCGCTGATCTTGGAAAGCCTGGCTGCACTGCCAGAGGGTGACAGGCTGGCAGCAGGCATCTCGTTGTACTCAGAAAATTGCGTGGCTTGCCACGGCGCGGATGGCGCGGGCACCACCCTGGCTCCCGCACTAAATGATCTCTCGGTACGGGCGCAAAGCAGTGCTGATTTAGAGCGGTCCATCCGCCTGGGCGTGTCTGGCACGCTCATGGCGGGATGGGAAAAAGTTTTGGACGAGGAGCAAGTTGCTGCTCTGCTGGAGCTGCTGTTGCGCTGGGATGAGGTTCCCAGCGGAGCGATCCCTGCTCCCGATCAGCCCATCCTGGTTACCGCAGAGTTGCTGGCACTGGGTAGTGAACTGTACGCCGCCTCATGCGATAACTGTCATGGACCTGAAGGCCAGGGCAGCCAGCGCGCTCCATCCCTGAATGTGCGCTCGTACCTGGCAGACACACCCGACGCTGCTCTACTGCAGATCATTACCCTGGGCGTACCCGAAACGGCCATGCCTGCCTGGGGAGACCGTATGAGCGAGGCGCAGATCCAGGCTGTCGTCGGTTTCATCCGTTCGTGGGAGCCAACCTCTCCAGAGGTTGCTCAACCGGTGCGCGTACGTGGGCCATGGTGGCAAGGCAGTACTTCGCCCGGCGGTGCTCAACAACTGCCCAGCGGCGGTGCGTCTACATCGGCAAGTAATGAAGAGACAAGCTCCAACGCACCTATGCCGAACGACACGAATGCAGCCAACTCTGCTACACCCAGCAGCCCTCTCGATAAACACCAAGGGAGCGGGCAGGGCGGGAATTCACCCTGGGTGGCGCAGGAATTACCTTGGTACCAGACCCTGGATCAGGGTGCCTTGATTTCTGTTGATAAGCGTGGCCGGCCTGGCTTTACTGATGATCCTGGCAGCCATACGCGGACTGCACAAGCAGATGGGAAGTTCGACTTAAGATCAAAAATGTACATCCCGCTCAACAGAGTCAGGGATGCGCCTACCAACATCTAAGGAGATTGAGACATGTGATTTTCCCAAAACAGAACAGCATCGTCAAGCCAGCCCTCGGCATTCGTCCCAATACCCAGCCCGAAGCCATGACCTACGTCCGGATATACGTGGAATTCCACATCGATTCCGGCGCTTCGCATCGAATTTATGTGCCTTTCCATCGTTGATGGACTGGCTAGTCCATCTCTGCCGCCCACGACAGCAAACGTTGGCGGATCGTTTATTGTGAAGTCCGTATACCCGGTATAGGCCATTACGACTGTGCTTGGGCGGGGGATTTCGTCACCCCCATAAGCAGCAGCGCCATACGAACCGATGCGGGCTGATATTCTAGCTCCCGCTGAACTGCCCCATACAGAGTAATTTTCTGTGCTAACATCCAGCGTTATTGCGTTTTGAAAAATATAAGATAAGGCAGCGGCAAGATCTTCGCAGGCGACCCGCTCACCACCCACCCGATATTGCAGAACAAAAGCATTGTATCCCTGCTGGCTTAAAGCGATCGCATGGGGAAAGCCCTCATGGATAGAACCGACATAGGAAAACCCACCTCCGGAGTTGATCAAAGCAAAGGGCGCACCTGGCTCTCCACGGAAGAAGAACAGCCCGGTAGATTCTTTTGTTGGGTCCGACTGCTTCTGCCAGTCGGTATAAAAGTCATAGAAAATGGTTTCTCCAGAGGCCGCCAGGTCGATCATATCGTTGATCGTATTCACCGCAGCCTCCGGGTCAACATTGCTGTGGTAAGGCAGCAGCGATCCGACGTTCTCCAACGGTATATCATTGTCGTAACGCCCACGGTCCAGAGGGAGGATAAGCTGGCCGAAGCCTTAAAACGCCGGATGGTTGACCACGTCACGGATGGTATGACTGGTTTTTAATTGCAAATTGTTCTCAAAAAAATTCGTTACCCATTGATCGAAGTCACGAATCCACTGACCATCCCCCGCGCCAAAACCATGCGGCCAGCCCTGTAGGACATGGTCTTCTACAGGCACACCCGCCTGCCGGAGGGCTGCGATACATTCTTCAAATTCTCGAACAAAAGGGTCTTCTGTGCCGTAGGCAAAGAATGCTGGCGGCAGGTCTGAGACCATAAACTTCTCCACATCGGTCGAAGCAACACTCAGTCTTCCATAAAAGGAATAGATCATCCCGACTGCACTGGCATCAGCGGAAACCTGATCCAATTCATCCGGCACATAATTCGGATCTATCGAGGTCCCATTGACCATTCCATCAAAATTCAGCAGCAGCTCGCCCCACAGGATGCCCCCGGCGGAGAAGCCGATCACGGCAATATCCTTCTCATCAATACCATACTCCTGAGCATGCCTGCGGACATACCGTACTGCCCTCCCTAGATCCAACGCTCCCTCCTGCATTGTATACGGCCTCAGGCGGTAATTCACCACAAAAGCATGATAGCCAAGCTGGTTGAATCCTTCGGCAACCGGCGCACCATCGGCATCACTGCGAACCCGAAAAGCTCCACCTGCGGCAAGCAGTACCGCTCCTTTCACCTCAATCCCTTCCGCTGCGGGGTAGTACACCATATTGGGGCGAAAGTCCGGTGGGTCAAAGTATTGGGAGTTGGGATCTTCCGTATACACAGTGGTTATTGGCATATTCCCTTGCTCCCAGAGGTAAATCAATTCTTGTTGTGATCCAGCCTCATTCATTTCTACACCACTTTCTCCATTTGGATTGAGGGCACTGTTCTCATTGTTTGGAGAAGAGCTTGTTTCTACCGCAGGCTGTGTATCTGTCTCCAAGACCGCTCCATTTCCAGAGCAACTCGAAATGAGCATGAGTGCAAGAAGGACATAGAGCCAACCACTCAAATTTCTGCGCATCGTGATCCTCATTCATACAAGAGGTATCGTGGTGAGCGGCGGACTTTGTCCGACACACACAACGAACCGAAGTTTTCTCAGTTTATCGCCCCGTCAGTTAACTTCTAATCCGGCGTTCCCCAGCATTCGCTTTTGCATTTTCAAATTCCTACATATCGATATCGATCAGGGAATACTGGCGGCTGCCGAGACCGATCGCTTCGCCGTGTTCCAGGGTATGGATACCATTGCGGGATTCCATCCGCGCGATCAAATCCTTCCCGTCCGGCGCTGCATACACCAGGTCCACGCAAGCCTGATCGAGTGCAACGGGGTCCAAGGACGCCAGGATGCCAATATCCTGCATGGTTGGCGCGGCGGGACTATTGTCGCAATCGCAGTCGACGGACAAATAATTCATCACATTGATATACAAGATATTTTCGCCCATGTAATCGGCCACGCCTTTGGCAGCTTCCGCCATCGATTCCAAGAAAGGATCCTGGGCCCCGCCCCAGGGAGAAGTCGAGCTGGCCCCGGCGGTGTGAATCAGGCATTTTCCCGCCGTAGAGGCGATGCCAATGGACATGTTTTTAATCACCCCGCCAAAGCCACCCATGGCATGGCCCTTGAAGTGGGCCAGGTTGACCACAAAATCATAGCTGGCAAAGTGAGAACCGACCACATCTTCGGTGAGATGTTTCCCTCCCACAATCGGGATGTTCAGCGTGCCTTCTGCATCCATAATATCCACCGGAGCGATGGCAGTGAAGCCGTGTTCTTCCATCACCCGTTGGTGCGAAGATGTGTCTGCGCGCCCGCCGCCGTAGGCGGTGTTGCATTCCACAATGGTGCCATTCACTTCTTTCACCAGCGGCGCGATTAAATCGGAAGCCAGAAAATGGTGCCCACCCGGTTCGCCGCTGGAGATCTTCACGGCGACGTTTCCATTAGCCTTACGTCCCAGGGCTTCGTACATTTTCATCAATCCATCCGCACTGATGGCTGTGGTCATATAGACTGTCGCCAGGTTCTTAGCTTCAGGGGTACTTGTTGGTGGCTGTATTTCCGGTTGGGTAGTTGCAGTGGATTCCGGAGTGTGGGTAGGTGTTTGGGTCGGTTGATCCACCTGAGTGGCGGTTGGCGTCAAAGGGATAATTTTCTGGCAGCCAGCTAGAAAAGCCCCGCTTGTCAACGCTATCAGGCGTAGAAAATCGCGACGGGAAAAGCTTTTATTCATTATATTTTCTCCTAATCCTATTTCTTTTTTATGAGATTATCAGTTTAATGATCTCAACTACGAACGGATTCCATAATAGACACTGGCTTGTGTTTGCGTGTTTTCTATGATGCTTATCATTCTCGAGAAACCACTTCCTCCATGGGGATAGAATCCCCTTATTTCCAAAACCAAATAAGGCCATTATAGGTGTATTCCATTGCTGCTGTTCCACCATGTGAATAACCCTCTTTCACACGAAATGCAAAATTGCCGGCGGCATTGTCATCCACATCCGAAAAATACGGAGAAGTGCGCATCAGATCGGTTCGGCCTTTATCATAGGAATACGCAAAATCGTCTGTTCCTGTCATAACAAAGACAAAATAATCATCCGGATCGTGTCCTTCTGCCGCGGCAAATATTTCTTCATCATTCAACGACGTTCCACAGCTCATCGGAAGAAAATAGTGAAAATAGTCCAGTCCATACTGGAATGTCCGCCAGGTCGCGACGGAGCCCATGGAAAAACCTCCGAATCCCCGATGATCGCGGGAAGCGATCAGATCATCCTTGCCTGCGCTTGCCGCATAGGTGCTGTATGTTCCTTCCACCGCCGGGATCAGATCATTGATCAGTTCGTTGGGATAGTTTTCCGTCAACTGCATCGCCAGCGAAAAGTTGGCAGAATCCCGGCCGTTCTCATTGGTATTGTTATAGGTCGGGCATACAATAATCAGTGGTCGTATCTCGCCTGCGGCAATTGCATGGTCGATAACGTTCTTAAATCCAGATGGGTTTCCCGGTGTTCCCAGCGTGGCTGTCTCATCACCCCATCCGCCATGCATCAGATAGAACACATCGTATTGCTGGTCTTGACTGTAGCCATAGGGAAGATAAACAACCGCATGCTTCTGAAGGGGTTCTGATTTTTCAGTATAGGAAAAGGATTCATAGGTATCGTAATACAGGTCCGTCAAGGTTCCCTGCTGATCTGCTGCCTGGTAATACTCCTCAGGAATTATTTTTAGTTCCTGCGGAACTGGATGCTCACTTCCGCTTCCCGTGTGCTTATCCGCTTCTGCCGCCTGTCCTGTTTCCGTTGGTACTGTTTCAGCTGGTACTGCTTCCGTTTGTACTGGTTCCGCCTGCACAGTTTCACTGGCTGCATTATCCTGTACGTCAGAGAGCGGAGTAACATCCGCTGCATTCCGGCTGCCACATGCCCCAAGTAAACCGATAAGAAACAGCGACAAAACCATCATTCCCAGCATTCTTTTTGTTCTCATTCTCCATAACCTCCTCAGTCCATCTGGTTTTCCCAAAATTTAACCGCATGATCTATCCACCCTTCAGCAATCGTCCCTTCGCCAAGTCCGAACCCGTGCGGTAGATTATCAAAAATCTTAATCTCTGCGTCCGTTCCGTTTGCCTTGATCTGATTAATGCGGTTCTCCATGACGCGATAGCTTGCAATGCCGTCGCTGGTACCCACACATGCATAGGTCGGCGGCTCATTTCCGTTCAATTCGGAAAGCCCCGTATATTGCATGATGACCGCTGCAGGTCTCGGATACGTCGCTTCTCCATAGGCTTCTGTTCCGTATGATCCAAGCCAGGCCGCCATCCGCGCACCCGCAGAGCCTCCCCACAGGGAATAACCCGCCGTGTCAACCTCAAGTTCATCCGCATGTTCATAAACAAAGGCAATCGCTCGTGCAAGATCCTCGGGAGCTGTTTCGGCTCCCGGCCGGTAAATCAATGCGAATGCGTTATATCCCTTTTTCGATAATTCCAATGCATGCGGAAAGCTGTCATGCATGGCTCCTACATATGCAAAGCCACCACCGGCATTCACAATGGCAAATTTCTCCCCCGAATTTCCCCGGAAAAAGAAAAGTCCGGTATTTTCCTTGGCGGGATCAGCGGCTTTTTCTTCATCCGTGTAGATGTCATAAAAAATCTGTTCCCCCGCATCTGCTTTGGTTTTCATGTAATTTACGATTTCGACTGTCCGCTCTGGATTCACATAGTTGTACCAGGGCAGGATGCTGCCGGCATCACGTAGAGCCATACTCCTATCAATCGTCTGATCGGTAGGGAAAATCAGTCTCCCATACCCTTTAAAGGCAGGATCATCCATGACATCCCATACTTTTGTGTCCGCCGTGTAGCCAGTCTTTATATAATCTTCTGGTGCATCTGTGGATATCTCGGTAACCGCTATTGCTTCTGTAACAGATTCTTTCGTTGCAGCCTGTCCTTTTTCGACAGTTTCGATGACTATTTCTGCTCTTGATGAAGGAATCTGCACATCTGTTGTGTTTCCACCACATCCCGTAAGCAGCGCAATGAACATCAAAAAAATGGCTAACACCACTCCGCACTTTCTATATTGCATACTGCCACATCCTTAATATTCTCCCAAGAATCCCGCGCCCAGCAGAGTAAAGGCAACAAAGCCGATTCCGAGTTCGTCACATACGGCCAGCACTTCTGCTTCAGGATCCCTCGTCCACAAGGGGTATTCATTCTGGAGCGCAGTGAGCGTCTGGACTGCTTGTCCCCGCCGGATGGTCTTCACCCCGGTTTCCGATTATTTGATTGAAAACCGTTTTGCGTGGCGGGCGGATGCAGTGCGCCTTTACAGATTTTTAAGGCCATCCTCAGGTGTTCCGTTTTGCCCCACTCAACATTTTCACCATGTTCGGGTCGCGATGATCGAAGAAGCTGCTCGTTTTTGTGTCCAGCGCTGTAATCGCAGCCATGTCTGCGGAGCTGAGTTCGAAATCGAATACGTTGAAATTCTCCACAATGCGTTCCTTACGCACTGACTTGGGAATGGCCACAACGCTGCGTTGGGTCAGCCAGCGTAGAATGATCTGAGCCACAGTCTTCTGGTAATTCCCAGCCAGGGAAACCAGCAGCTCGTTTTGGAAAATGTTATTTTTACCTTCGGCAAACGGTCCCCAGGATTCAATCTGCACTCCGTTCTCCTGCAAGAACTTTTGGGTTTCGATCTGCTGATTGAACGGATGGGTTTCGATCTGGTTGACAGCCGGCACCACCTGGTGATGGCAAATCATGTCCATGACCCGGTCGGGTTGGAAGTTGCTGATCCCGATGGCGCGGACCCGACCATCCCGATATAGCTCTTCCATCGCCCGCCAGGCGCCGTACACATCCCCAAAGGGCTGGTGGATCAGATACAAATCCAGGTATTCAAGCTGCAAGTGCTGCATAGACCGTTCAAACGCCTGCCTGGCGCTCTCATACCCGGCATCCGCAATCCACAGCTTGGTGGTGATAAACAATTCTTCGCGAGGCACGCCGCTTCTTGTAACCGCTTTACCGACCGCCTCTTCATTGCCATATGCTGCCGCCGTGTCGATCAAACGGTAGCCGGTCTGGATAGCTTCAACCACGCTTTTTTCGCATTCTTCGGCATCCCGTATCTGAAAAACCCCGAACCCGAGGATGGGCATTTCCATACCATTGTTCAATTTTACGCTTTGCATAATTTTTCCTCCTGTTTCCTGGTTAGTGGCATTACTCTGGGATAAGCAGCCGAGTGAACGAGATCGACCCTAGCTTCCAACTGCCATCTAGCTGCACATATACCTCGGTCACCATGAAGGGATTGGTAACTTCATTCCCGCCAACCACGGCCAGCAGCGTAATTCTGTTTAAAAGGATGGCCGTATGATCAATGATATTCACTGACACTTCATGGATATCCGCTTTTTTGTAATGAATCCCACCGCCTTTGATAATATCGAGTTCCTGTTCTTTTCCCCACGCTCCGCCCATGTGGACAAAGACAGACTTTTCATGGAAGAGAGCATCCAGGGAATCGACTTCGCGCTCTGACATCCAGCGCCATTTCTCTTTAGAGAGATTGATTATTTCTTGTTCCAGGTTCACATTTTGCATAATTTTCTCCTTTTTTATATTCTTTTTATATTGCCATTGTACAGTTCCTTCTTCAAAAAAGATTGTAGGATTATGCAAGATGATTGGACGATTCTACATTCTTCTTTCGAATGCCTCAAAAAGTTACCGGTTTTGTACTATACTGTATTCCTCTACTAAACCGATTTCCGCATTCTTCCCCTGCTTTAGTAGATGATTCAAGGGTTTTTTTGCATCATATGAGCGAATGACGGGTATTTTCAACAGCTTCCATCTTGCGGTGGTAAAATGTCGTTGTCGAATGGTTGGATAATTCTGTAAACCCGTATCGACGCGCTCCCGGCACCCATTGGTGTGGATGGTTTAGACTGTCTACCTGTGTTTATAAACACAGAAAAATACTGGAAAGAGGTTACTGTATGGATGGGATCAACCGAAGATTGGTAGATCGTGATCGGATCATAGCGAGTTATATAATGCCTGATGCCGTACGTGAAGCGCAGGCGTACGAAGTCGAGCGGAGGCAGATCAATCGCAAAGAATTGATTGAGCGGATCACACGAACTGTTCCGGAGGATGGGGTTGTCCAGGCATTGGAAGGTCTTTTCCTGGCCAGGGCTTCCGCGCCTTTGGGATTGATTCACGCTGTGGTGAAGCCGTGTTTTTGCGTGATCGCACAGGGGAGCAAGGTGTTTCTGCTGGGGGACAGCCAATACCGATATGACTCCGACCATTACTTGATTGGCACGCTCGAAATGCCACTTTTTAGTCAGATTCTGGAAGCCACGCCGGAGCAGCCCTATCTCAGTCTTCTGATGGATCTTCCCCCTTCTTTCGTGGAATCCGTCATCGAGGATGCTGGGCAGGGATCATTTTCGAGCCTTGCAGAAGTACGGGCGATGGATGTCAGCTGGCTGGATGTGAACCTTCAAGATGCCGTCGTGCGGCTGCTCCGGCTGCTGGATTCCCCCGGGGAAGAGCCTATCTTGATGCCGTTGATCAAACGGGAAATTATCTACCGGCTGCTGATGGGGCAGCAAGGCGTTCGGCTCCGCCAGTTGGCGGTTCAAAGAAGCAACCCACCATATATCGCCAGAGCGGTCGAGTTGATTCGGCAGGATTTTGACCAGCCGCTGCGCATCGAGGATCTCGCGCGCGAGCTGGGGATGAGTGTCTCGGGGCTATACCATCGTTTCAAGGCGGTCACGGCTATGAGCCCGTTACAGTTCCAGAAGCAGCTTCGTCTTCAGGAAGCCCGCCGGCTGATGCTGAGCGAAGATTTGGACGCGACCAGTGCGGCCTATCGCGTGGGGTACCACGATCCTGCATATTTCAATCGGGAGTATAAAAGCCTGTTCGGTGTTCCACCCATCCGGCATGTGCAGCGGCTGCGGGCAGAGGTCCAGGTCGGTGCGGGAGGATGAGCCTGGGCTGTCATAGTCATTTATAGCAAACTATGCCGTTTATAAAAACAAAACCCCCGCCTTCTTTCGAGTTTGGGGGTTTTTAAATAAAAAAGTCTCTTGGCAATGACCTACTCTCCCAGGGGGCTGCCCCCCAAGTACCATCAGCGCTGACGGGCTTAACTTCCGGGTTCGGAATGTAGCCGGGTGTACCCCCGTCGCTCCAATCACCAAGAGACTTTTTTTACAAGTTTATTTATTGAATAGATGTTGAACGGCTGCACGAGAAAAGCTTCGAGTTCTCCGCACCACACGACTAAGCCCTCGACCATTAGTACGGCTTAGCTGAATACATTGCTGTACTTACACTTGCCGCCTATATAGCAGGTAGTCTCCCTGCGGTCTTACTCCCTTAATGGGATGAGGGATCTAATCTTGAGGCGAGTTTCCCACTTAGATGCTTTCAGCGGTTATCTCTGCCAGACGTTGGCTACCCAGCAATGCCGTTGGCACGACAACTGGCACACCAGAGGTCTGTCCACCCCGGTCCTCTCGTACTAGGGGTAGGCCCTCTCAAATCCCTTACGCCCACAGCGGATAGAGACCGACCTGTCTCACGACGGTCTGAACCCAGCTCGCGTATCGCTTTAACGGGCGAACAGCCCGACCCTTGGGACGTTATCCAGCCCCAGGATGCGATGAGCCGACATCGAGGTGCCGAGCGAAGCCGTCGATATGAACTCTTGGGCTTCACCAGCCTGTTATCCCCGGGGTAGCTTTTGTCCGGTAAGCTACGGCCATTCCACACTGAACCGTAGGATCACTAAACCCGACTTTCGTCTCTGCTCGACGCGTTGGTCTTGCAGTCAAGCTCCCTTATGCTTTTACACTCTATGGCTGGTTTCCATTCAGCCTGAGGGAACCTTTGGGCGCCTCCGTTACTTTTTAGGAGGCGACCGCCCCAGTCAAACTGCCCACCTGGCACGGTCCCCCACCCGGATTACGGTGTGAGGTTAGGGTCTAGACATAAACAGGGTGGTATTTCACCGGTGGCTCCACCGAAGCTAGCGCTCCAGCTTCAAAGCCTCCCACCTATTCTACACAATTCATGCCCAAACTCAATGCCAAGATGCAGTAAAGCTCCACGGGGTCTTTTTGTCCTGCTGCGGGAAACGTGCATCTTCACACGTATTTCAATTTCACCGGGTCCCTCGTTGAGACACCGTTCTAGTTGTTACACCGTTCGTGCGGGTCGGAACTTACCCGACAAGGAATTTCGCTACCTTAGGACCGTTATAGTTACGGCCGCCGTTCACCGGGGCTTCAGTTCAGAGCTTCGCTTGCGCTAACCCCTCCCTTTAACCTTCCGGCACTGGGCAGGTGTCAGCCCCTATACATCGCCTTACGGCTTTGCAGAGACCTGTGGTTTTGTTAACCAGTCACTAGAACCATTTCACTGCGACCCACCGACGCTCCAGTTGTACACTTTCACGTCAGCAGGCACCCCTTCTCCCGAAGTTACGGGGCTAAGTTGCCGAGTTCCTTAACGAGGGTTCTCCCGTTCGCCTTGGTATATTCTACCCGTCTACCAGTGTCGGATTGCGGTACGGACACGTAAACTTCAACGCTTAGAGGCTTTTCTCGGCAGCTAGGCTTAACCACTTCCGCCTTAAAGGCTCGCATTCACGCCTCGGCTCAGCTTGCGAATTTGTCTACAAGCCTCAACGCCTACACGCTTTCACCTGTACAACCAATCACAGGCTGGTCTACCTTGCTGCGTCTCCTCATCGCTCCATCCACGTGGTTCCGGAATATTGACCGGATGTCCATCACTTACGCCTTCTGGCCTCAGCTAAGGGCCGACTAACCCGACGCGGATTGACCTGGCGTCGGAAACCTTAGACTTACGGCGAACATGGTTTTCACATGTTTTACGCTACTCATGCCTGCATTCTCACTTCTGTCCGCTCCAGCCGTCCTTACGGTCGACCTTCACCGCTGACAGAACGCTCCCCTACTACCCCAGCAAAATGCTGAGATCCATAGTTTCGGTGCTATGCTTAGCCCCGTTAAATTTTCCGCGCAGGACCACTTGACCAGTGAGCTATTACGCACTCTTTAAAGGGTGGCTGCTTCTAAGCAAACCTCCTGGTTGTCCGAGTAATCCCACATCGTTTCCCACTTAGCATAGACTTGAGGACCTTAACTGATGGTCTGGGCTGTTTCCCTCTCGACCACGAAACTCATCTCCCGTAGTCCGACTGCCATGCTCTAGAGTATCGGCATTCAGAGTTTGGTTGGGTTCGGTAAGCAGTAAGCCCCCTAGCCCATCCAGTGCTTTACCTCCGATACTGAACGCATGACGCTAGCCCTAAAGCTATTTCGGGGAGAACAAGCTATCTCCTAGTTCGTTTGGCATATCACCCCTACCCACAGTTCATCTCATAATTTTGTAATATTAAAGAGTTCGGGCCTCCACGGATGGTTAGATCCGCTTCACCCTGACCATGGGTAGCTCACCAGGTTTCGTGTCTAATCCTTGCGACTGAGCACCAAAGGTGCCACGCCCTATTAAGACTCGCTTTCGCTACGGCTACGGGTGTCACTCCCTTAACCTCGCCACAAAGATTAACTCGCAGGCTCATTCTCCAAGAGGCACGCCGTCAGGCCTAGCGGCGCGCATCCAGCTTTCGCTGGCGCACAGACCCGCCATTAGCCCTTCGACTGCTTGTAAGCTTATGGTTTCAGGTTCTATTTCACTCCCCTCACCGGGGTACTTTTCACCTTTCCCTCACGGTACTTGTTCACTATCGGTCGCCAAGTGTATTTAGCCTTGGAGAGTGGACTCCCCAGCTTCCCACCGGATTAGCGTGCCCGGTGGTACTCAGGTTCCTAGCGGAAGTCAATCCATTTTCGCTTACGGGACTATTACCCTCTTTGGTAGGCTTTCCCACACCATTCTGCTAATAGATTGATTTGTAACTTCCATATGCCAGGCCCTACAACCCCGACCAGGCGAACCTGGCCGGTTTGGGCTAATCCCCGTTCGCTCGCCACTACTAGGGGAATACTTTCTTTTCCTCTGGGTACTTAGATGTTTCAGTTCCCCAGGTGCCCTTCTCCTAATCTATATATTCAAAAAGGAGATATCGTTGGTTCGCAACGATGGGTTTCCCCATTCGGAAATCCCCGGATCAAAGCCTGTACACGGCTCCCCGAGGCTTATCGCAGTGTCCCACGTCCTTCATCGGCACTTGGCGCCAAGGCATCCACCATAAGCTCTTAGTAGCTTAATCATGTGATGCGGAGAAATCGAAACTTTTCTCTTTTTACATGGTGTTACTTTGTGTTATTTTTACTTTTACTGATGCACGTTCATCATCTATTCAATTGGTAAGGTGCTTGCGATCCGAAGATCGCCAGCGATCTCACGATCGCTCCGGTTCTCGACCGGTTTCAGCTTCTTTTGGTCGCTGACAGGTGCCCCGAATGTCTCCATTCGAACCACCCCTCAACTACCAACCTGTTTTTTTAGACAATTCGACCCAACTCATCGCCGGGTCATTTCATTCCATGCGATGCAGCCAATCTTCTTTTAGTCGCTGAAATTGTCTTTCACTAAATCCAACTCACTCACCTTTCAATGTCCCTGTGGAGATGACGGGACTCGAACCCGTGACATCCGCCTTGCAAAGGCGGCGCTCTCCCAACTGAGCTACATCCCCGGAAAGACCGCCACAGGGTAGTGGGCCTGACTGGATTCGAACCAGTGACCCCTGCGTTATCAGCACAGTGCTCTAACCAACTGAGCTACAGGCCCCTACACAGCGTACCTCAACAACTGAGAAGTGACAGGAAATTACACAATAGTTCTTGCGTCTCGAACCGCTTCGAGACGTGAAACTTTAGAGTAGAGCGCCTGTACATAAAATGCACGGTACTCAAATCTCTTTAGAAAGGAGGTGATCCAGGCGCACCTTCCGGTACTCCTACCTTGTTACGACTTCGTCCCAGTCACCAGCCCCACCTTCGACAGCTCCCTCCCTTACGGGTTAGGATACCGGCTTCAGGTGTTGCCAGCTCCCATGACGTGACGGGCGGTGTGTACAAGGCCCGGGAACGTATTCAACGCAGTATAGCTGTCCTGCGTTTACTAGCAACTCCGACTTCATGCAGGCGAGTTGCAGCCTGCAATCTGAACTGAGGACAGTTTTCAGGATTGGCTCCACCTCGCGGTTTTGCGACCCATTGTACTGCCCATTGTAGCGTGTGTGTAGCCCCGGATATAAAGGCCATGCTGACTTGACGTCATCCCCACCTTCCTCCGGCTTGATACCAGCGGTCCCGTATGACACATATAACATACGGCGAGGGTTGCGCTCGTTACCGGACTTAACCGGACACCTCACGGCACGAGCTGACGACAGCCATGCAGCACCTGTGTAGGCTCCCCGAAGGGTCGGTCACATCTCTGCTCCCTACTACCTACATGTCAAACCCGGGTAAGGTTCTTCGCGTAGCAACGAATTAAACCACACGCTCCGCTGCTTGTGCGGGCCCCCGTCAATTCCTTTGAGTTTTAACCTTGCGGCCGTAGTCCCCAGGCGGTGAACTTAACGCGTTAGCTTCGGCACCGATGGCTTTTACCCCACCGACACCTAGTTCACATCGTTTACAGCTAGGACTACCGGGGTTTCTAATCCCGTTCGCTCCCCTAGCTTTCGCTTCTTAGCGTCAGGTGCGGTCCAGGAGGCCGCCTTCGCCTCTGGTGTTCCTCCCGATATCTACGCATTTCACTACTACACCGGGAATTCCACCTCCCTCTACCGTCCTCTAGTCTGGTAGTTTTGAACGACCTCTCCCAGTTGAGCCAGGAGCTTTCACATCCAACTTACCAAACCGCCTGCAAGCGCTTTACGCCCAGTAAATTCGGATAACGCTCGGATCCTACGTGTTACCGCGGCTGCTGGCACGTAGTTAGCCGATCCTTATTCTGATAGTACTGTCCTTCCTCATCCTATCAAAAAGCACTTTACGACCCGAAGGCCTTCATCGTGCACGCGGCGTTGCTAGATCAGGCTTTCGCCCATTGTCTAATATTCCCTACTGCTGCCACCCGTAGGTGTCTGGCCCGTGTTTCAGTGCCAGTGTGGGGGGCCACCCTCTCAGGCCCCCTACCCGTCGTAGCCTTGGTAGGCCATTACCCTACCAACAAGCTGATGGGACGCAGGCCCCACCCAAAGCGATTTGCATCTTTAGTCACAAGGCCTCTAACCCTCGTGACCACATGGGGTATTAGCAGCCCTTTCGAGCTGTTATCCCCCTCTTCGGGGTAGGTCACCAACGCGTTACTCACCCATTCGCCACTAAGAGTCCTGTATTACTACAAAACCCTTCGTTCGACTTGCATGTATTAGGCACGCCGCCAGCGTTGATCCTGAGCCAGGATCAAACTCTCCGCCAAAACTTATCACATTCTTCAATGTGTTTGGGTATAGTTTGATACTTAAACTCTCAAGAACTGCTCTGCATAACTTCCTATCACTCTTCAGTTGTTAAGGTTCTGCTTACGAAGCGGGCGGGATTTTACCACCGCCCCCGGAGCCTGTCAAGGGCTTCAAGAGACTAAACTGCCGATGTTTTTCTTTGCGATCAACATCGGCACGTCAGACGGGCAAGTATTTTACTTTCGTCTCTGGCGCAGGGTGCGTCTCTCTTCAGTTTTTAGCGATCTTCCCTATAAGGGCGAGATCTTTTCTTTCGTACTGCGAGGTCTGATTATAGTACATTTGCTTTACCTGTCAAGGGTATTTTCTGAAGTTCAGACATGAGTTGGGACAGGAAAATGAACTAAAGCCAGAAAGGCTGCCAAAGTGGTCTCCAAGATCATCCGTCGATCCTGGGAAGATATAGACCATTTCTGTTTAAGCAAGACGAACAAACCTGAGTAGCGTTTCCATTTTTTGCCTTTTTTCAGATGGGGAGATCCAGGGATGCGATCTTTCTCAAGCACGGTCTCGTTTTCAGCGATCTGCTCACCATACAGGAAATCCCGGATGCGTTCTCCGACCAGCAAGCCAATCGCAAAGACCATCAAGAGCAGAGCCAACATTTTTTCCATGTAAGCTTGCTGTTTATTCATCAGCTTGGTCATTCCCAGCAGGCTTTTCAAGTCGCGTAGACTTTGTTCGATCTTCATGCGCAGCAAGTAAATCCGCAATCCTTCTTCGGCTGTCAGGTTTGTCATCACCCACAAAGGTTCCGAGAACCCTTTATTCCAGGTTCCGATCAAGTTCACGCAAACTTGGCCTTTATACCACACTCGGTTATAGATAACGACTTCACCGGGCAGGATGGTCAGGCTAACTTCCTGACCTTCTGCATCCCAGAACTTGGGTGGATGGCTCCCCAGGTTCAGGCGAATCACGAAATTGACTTGTTCTGCGTTCAAACATAGCAACAGCTCCAGGTAACTAAACTCCCGATCCAGCACCAAAGGACGCTCCCCAAGCAGATCTTTGAGCCCTTCAAAGGCTCGAAAATGGTTTTGATTGCGCAAATCTTGGTTCATGGCAATTGTTTTGGATGAATAGGTAATCAACCCGCAGGGTATCGCCCGTCCCCGATAGGGGGTCGCCAGCAGCAAAGCCCAGAACCCTTTCGTCTTCCCATCCTTGAGCGTTCCCACGTACTCTGTTTTCCAGGCTTGCGGACGCTCGATCTCGGTTGGATCACCAATCACAAACTCCGCCTGCTCTTGAAATAGTCTCCACAGCGCTTGGCGTGGATCTTCATCCTTGATGAAACGCTGGATCCGTTTATAGCTGGCTGTACTATTGCCTCTCATCGCTACGGCAATATCTGTAAGCCGCAATGAACGCGCTGCCAAAATCCCTTGCCCAATTTCGGCTGCCCTGCGTGCGGTCCCTTTATCGTCAAATAGACCCTGCTTAAATGGTTGAATGTTGATAAACTTGCTCATGGGAGCCTCCTTCCGATGTGTGGTTGTCGCTAACCAAGTTTATCGGTTTTGAGGCTCCTTTTTCTTCTGTTGTCCTATCTCATGTCCGAAGATCAGGATTTTGGGCATTTGTCAGACAAATTCCCGTTTTCGTCCCCCTTTTCTCCCCTGCTCAGCCGGTTATCCCATCTCCTGCCGGCCCATCAAGGCCCGCAGCAAGGTGTTTTGATCTGCATACTCAAGGTCACCGCCTACAGGCAGCCCGCGCGCCAGGCGGGTCACCCGCAGTTCAAACCGCTTCAGCTGCTGCTGTAAGAACATAGCTGTTGCATCTCCCTCCATGCTTGGGTTGGTAGCCAGGATGATCTCCTGTACTTTCCCGCCCTTCACCCGCTCCAGCAGCTCACGAATCCTCAGGTCCTCAGGACCAACCCCCTCGATCGGTGAAAGGGCGCCGTGCAAGACGTGATAATGTCCCTGGTAGACCCCCACCCTTTCCAGGGCCAGCACATCCAGCGGTTCTTCCACCACGCACACCATCCGCCCATCGCGTTCAGAGCTGGAACAAATTTCACACTCCTGGCGGCCAGCCCCGGTAATATTGTAACAAGTCTGGCAGTAAACGATGCCATTTTTTAGCTCGCTCAAAGCATCTGCCAGGTTCTGCGCAATGTCATCTGGCGCAGTCAAGAGGTAGAATGTCAGGCGGGAAGCGGTTTTTGGCCCAATGCCCGGCAGGCGCGACAGCGCCTGTACCATATTCTGGATCGGAACAGGTAAAATCATCCGGATTCCCTAAAAAGGCAGTCCCCCGGCCAGTGGACCCAGGCGCTCAGCTGCCAGGTTTTTCGATGCATCAATGGCTCCATTAACTGCCGTCAGGATCAAATCCTGGATCATCTCCACATCCCCATCTTTCAGAAGCTCCGCATCGATCTCCACCGAAAGGCAGCGCTGGTCGCCCGTCATCACCACCTTCACCGCGCCCCCACCCGCTGAATAAGGCACGCTCTCTTCTGCAAGCTGATCCTGGGCAACTTTAAGCTGTTCCTGCAGCTTTTGAAGCTGCCCCATCATTCCCATTGGGTTATTCATCTTAGGTCCTTTAAAACCTTTGGCCATTCGCTCCTCCAAATTTTTTACTGGATATCGACGATTTCGCCCCCCAGGTCTCGCAGCGCCGAAGCCACCATCCCATCGCTGTCTACCCCGGGTGGAGGCGTGGTCTGCTTGCCGGTGAGAACAACACATCGAATCAAAATCTCTTCATTAAAAACTTGTTTTAAGATTTCTTGAAATACCTGAAGGTAATCGTTCTTCTCCATCATTTTCTTGACAATCTCAGACGGAAAGCCAAGCGTTAAAATATTATTCTCCAATTTTCGACTCTTAGCAGATATCACAACGGCATGGGTCTGTGATTTCTTTTTCTTAAGCAGCAACAGAGCCTGACTCCATTTCTCTTCAAAATTCCGGGCTGCCTGGTTATCGATAGCGGGTAGTTCATCGACTGCTTCTTGGAAGGAAGCTCCGAGAGCCTCGGACGGGGTTTCTATGACTTGCTTTGGCCCCTTGACGTTCTGCTTAGCTTTCGCTTGGGCAGGTGCTGGTGATTTAGGTTTTTCAGCCTCCGCTCCGGCTGGCTTTTCGATGGTCTCGATTAAAGCCATTTCAATCGGCAGCGCCGGCATCCAGTTTGCTTTACCCTCTGTGGCGGCGCGGTTAAAAACCTGGATGCTGTGCAGCAGGTCAGTCACTTCAATACCTTGCGCATGACGCGCCATCTGCTTTACCATTTCCTTGGTCACATCCACCTGCCCTGCATTGCCCATTTTCACCATTAGCAGGT
The DNA here is from genome assembly GCA_963754615.1 of uncultured Chloroflexia bacterium. Lineage (GTDB taxonomy): Bacteria > Chloroflexota > Anaerolineae > Anaerolineales > UBA4823 > CAVVUF01. The sequence continues at coordinate 426,861 of CAVWGW010000015.1, forward strand.
TTCGCAAATACTCCACGACCTGCCTGGCAAATTGGCGCGGGTCTGTGCCCGCATCCAGCGTGCGATGAATGCTGTTAAGGCCTGCTGCGGCATCCCCTGCCAAAACCGCTTCCCACAATTCCAAAACCGCCTGGTTTGTTGCCGTCCCAAGCACTTCTTGAGCCATTTCCAAAGTAACTTTTTGACCTGTAGAAGCTAATTGATCCAAAAGAGAAACCGCGTCACGCATCGCTCCGGTCGCCTGGCGCGCTACGAGAGAAAGCGCCTCTTCATCTGCCTGGATGCCCTCTTCTTGGACGATATGCTTTAGATAAGCCACGATATCCCCCACCGGGATACGCCGAAATTCATGACGCTGGCAGCGGGAGAGCACGGTAGCAGGAATTTTGTGCACTTCCGTAGTTGCCAGGATAAACATGGCATGGGGTGGCGGCTCTTCCAGAGTCTTCAACAGCGCATTGAAAGCTGCCGTAGAAAGCATATGGACTTCGTCGACAATGTAGACCTTAAAACTTCCCTGGTTGGGTTTGAAATTGATCTTATCGCGCAGGTCACGCACATCCTCTACACTGGTATTAGAGGCCGCGTCGATTTCGATCAAGTCTAAAAAACGCCCCTCATCGACTGCCTTGCAGCAAGCACACTGGTTGCAAGGCCTGTTCGCCAAATCTGCATCCTGGCAGTTCACCGCTTTCGCCAGCAAGCGCGCCGTGGTTGTCTTTCCAGTCCCACGCGGTCCAGCAAAGAGCTGTGCGTGCGCCACGCGCCCAGAGTTTACGGCATTCCGCAGCGTTTGGACTACATGCTCTTGCCCAATCACGTCCTCCCAACGATGGGGGCGCCATTTGTTATAAAAAGCCTGCGTCATACCTAGAGTGTATCAGAGAGAAGTCAGGAGGTCAACCGCTCCTACCTCTCCTCAACCCGCCGTTCCGCAGATCCTTTTCAGGGGTTACTTCAAAACCTTAGCGATCTGCGGGTGTATAATCAATTTACCTGGCTTATCTGCACTTACTTCACCTGGAGGAGACCGAATATGCAAGACTTTGAAAAATTGGGCGTCTTTTACCTTGGAAAACTCTACGACCTGGCAGCCAAATCTGTCAAAGATGAGCTGCTGCTCTATGATTCCAAGGACCTGGTCACTCACGCGGTTTGTGTTGGGATGACCGGCAGCGGGAAGACTGGTTTATGCATCTCTTTGATCGAAGAAGCTGCGATCGATGGCGTTCCATCGATCTTGATCGACCCCAAAGGTGATCTATGCAACTTGTTACTCACTTTTCCTGACCTGGCAGGACAGGACTTCTTACCCTGGGTTAACCAAGAAGACGCGGCGAAGAAGGGTTTTTCAGTTCAAGATTATGCCAATCAACAAGCTGAAACCTGGCAAAAGGGGTTAGCTTCCTGGGGTCAGGATAGCTCTCGCATCCAGAAATTACATTCTACTGTTGATCTAAAAATTTACACGCCTGGCAGCAGCGCGGGGATTCAGGTATCGATCCTCAAATCGTTTGCGGCTCCCGAAGCTTCTCTGCTGGAAGATACCGATCTATTCAAAGACCGCATCAGCACCACGGTCACCAGCTTGCTCTCACTGGTCGGCATTGATGCAGATCCCATTCAAAGCAGAGAGCACATCCTGCTTTCCACGATCATCGAAACCATGTGGCGCCAGGGTCAAAACTTAGATTTAGCCACCCTCATCCAGCAGGTGCAATCCCCACCCATTTCCAAGATCGGTGTTTTGGATATCGAATCTTTCTACCCCACCAAAGAGCGCTTCAGCCTGGTGATGGCGCTCAATAATTTATTCGCCTCGCCGGGCTTCAACACCTGGATGGAGGGAGAACCGCTCGATATCAAGCAAATCCTCTATACACCCGAAGGCAGGCCGCGGGTGGCCATCTTCTCGATTGCTCACCTGGGTGATTCTGAGCGTATGTTCTTTGTGGCCCTCCTGATGAACCAGATTCTCGGCTGGATGCGCGCCCAACCCGGCACCACCAGCCTGCGTGCTATCGTGTATATGGATGAAATTTTTGGTTATTTGCCCCCCATCGGCAATCCACCTTCTAAGCTCCCCATGTTAACCCTCTTGAAGCAAGCCAGAGCCTTCGGGGTTGGTCTTGTTCTGGCTACTCAGAACCCGGTCGACCTGGATTATAAAGCACTATCCAACGCGGGTACCTGGTTTATTGGGCGCTTACAAACCGAGCGAGATAAAATGCGCTTATTGGATGGCTTGCAAGGAGCAGCCACTTCGACAAGCTTGCAATTTGACCGCCAGGAAATGGAAAATTTACTTTCCGGCCTGGGTAACCGGGTCTTCTTGATGAACAATGTCAATGATGATGCTTCCGTGGTTTTCCAAACCCGGTGGGCTTTATCCTATCTGCGCGGCCCTCTGACGCGTGACCAGATCAAAACACTCATGGCGCCTTACAAAACTGCTCCGGCCGCCACTCGACCCGCGGCTGGTACTTTAGAGGCTGCTGCCCCAACAGTGGCTGCCAGCGCGGCGGCTGTCCCGATCGCTGCGCCTGCGTTGAAATCCACCGGGCAGCCACCCGCCATTTCTGCAGACGTGCCCAGGTTTTTCATCCCTCCTCGCGGCCGCGCACCAGCCGGAAGTACCCTATATTACCGGCCCAGGCTTCTAGGCGGGGCCAAGGTTAATTTTACCGATGCGAAAACCCGGGTCGATGTCACCCAAAATATCGTCTTCCTTACGCCCATCACAGATGAAGCTATCCCTGTGGAATGGGAAAATGCCGATGCCATCTCCATGGCGCTAAATGACCTGGAAAAAAACCCTTCAGGCGAGGCACAATTTGCTGAGATGCCTACCGCCGGCAGCCTGGCCAAGAATTACACCGCCTGGACAAAAGAATTTGTCACCTGGTTGTATGGCAATCAAGAGCTGACGCTGTTGATAAGCCCCAGCCTGAAAAAAGTTTCCAACCCGGGCGAATCGGAGGGCGACTTTCGTCTCAGGCTGCAGCAAGAATTCCGCGAAGTACGGGATGAGGCCGTTGAAAAACTGCGCCAGAAATATGCTCCCAAGAGCATCGCTCTCAAGGAACGCATCCGGCGCGCCGAGCAAGCTGTCGATCGCGAAGCAGACCAGGCTAAACAGCAGAAAACACAAGCAGCGATCTCCATTGGAGCAACCCTACTGGGTGCCTTCACCGGAAGAAAGAAAATCAGCAGCTCGGTCCTGGGTAAAGCATCCACTGCGGCGGGGAGAGTCAGCCGCTCCATGGAAGCGCAATCGGATATCTCCCGAGCCAAGGAGACCGTTGAGGCCCTCCAACAGCAGTTCAATGATCTCGAAGCCCAGTTTGACGAAGAGGTGAACGCCCTATCATCCAGAATAGACCCGGCGACCGAAATGCTTGAGCCGGTGGTCATCAGACCCAAGAAGACCGATATCACCGTCCAGCTGGTGGCTTTAGCCTGGATGCCGTATTGGAAAGATGCTGAAGGCGCCCTAACCGTAGCCATGTAACCTTACTCTTGGATTAAATTCAAAGGGTTTACGTTCTCATTCAACTGCTTATCGAAAATGTTGAAATGGGTATGGTATCCGCAGTCCCTGCCCGAACAGAGATTCCCCCAGGCATCGATCGTGTACCCCTGGTTGCTCTCAACTCCAACGGGTTGGGCGAGAGACAGATGATCACCCACTGACACGTTATAGATGCCATGCATCAGCGTGACCTGGTAATGCTCATTTTCTATGATCAGCGTTGTATTTCCCAGGTTATCCACAAACAAGGCAGACACCTCACCTTCGATCGGGGAGCGGATCACGGCTCCATTGCCGGCGGTCAAATCAATCGCCAGGTGACCATAAGACTGCCCATGCGGGCCCTGCGTCAGGATATAGTCCTCATAAGGCGCCACAACCTGGTCAGGATCTTGTTGAACAGCCCTTAACTGTCTTTCCTGAGAGGCTGCTTCAGCCTGCTGGGGCGCATGGTCTGAAAGGAGACTGATCCCCATGATCACGATGAGCGCCAGGGCAGCCAGGGTTAACCCATCGATACCTGGATTTTTATTAGAACGCATGTTCTAATTATAACACAGAAACGGCCTCTCGAGGAGACCGTTTCTTTTTTTCGCAGCTACGTCGCAGCTACACTGTATGAAATACCGGCTTCAGCGCCGGATATAGCTGCGTGTACAGCTGGTACTGCTTTTCATACAGCTCTAGGTTTTCAGGCTGGGGCCTGGTGGAGCCCGTCAGCCTGACCGCAGCCTGGCAGGCACTGGGGACATCTTTCCAGGCTCCCGCCCCTACTCCTGCCAGCAAAGCGGCTCCGTAAGCTGCCCCCTCGGTTGTATTCACCGTCACCAGCTCTGCATTGAACACATCTGCCAGGATCTGCCGCCACAAGGGACTCTTTGCCCCTCCCCCCGACACCCGCACCTGCCTGACCTGCACTTTACCGGCTGATTTGATCAATTCGAAACTATCCCGCAGCCCAAAAGCCACCCCTTCAAGCACAGCCCTGGTCAAATGAGGCAGCGTGTGCCGCACTGTCAGGCCAACAAATGCCCCGCGCGCCAGCGGATCAGGATGGGGGGTGCGCTCGCCGGTCAGGTATGGAAGGAAGAGCAAACCTTCGCAGCCGAGCGGCACTTCCCCGGCGGGGGCCAGCAATTGATCAAAGCTTTCTTGCGGCGCCATGGTATCCCGGTACCACTGCAAGCTGCCTGCCGCGCTGAGCATAACCCCCATAAAATGCCAGGTACCCGGCAGCGCGTGGCAAAAGGCATGCAGACGCCCCTGCGGTTCAACATGCGCCGCGTCGGTGGTGGCAAACACCACCCCCGAAGTCCCCAGGGTGAGGGCGACAATGCCTGGTTCCACCGCACCCATGCCGACCGCCCCAGCAGCCTGGTCGCCGCCCCCCGCCATCACAGGGGTACCGGCTTTCAGCCCGGTCAGCTCAGCCGCTGAGGGGCTCAAAGTCCCCGCTACCTGCGGTCCTTCATAGGTAGGTGGCAGCCAGTCAGATGGGATCTCTAAAGCATTTAACATAACTTCAGACCAGTCACGCTTTTTTAGGTCGAACAGGATCGTACCCGAGCCATCTGCTTTATCCATGGCATACTGCCCCGTCAGCCGGTAGCGCACATAATCCTTGGGCAGCAGAACATGTTTTGCCCGGGCATAGACCGCTGGCTCATTTTGCTGCACCCACAGGATCTTGGGAGCCGTAAAACCAGTCAAAGCGTTATTCCCCGTGATCTGCACCAACTGCTCGAAGCCCAGCCGGCGGCGGATTTCGTCGCACTGCGCCCCGGTGCGCTGGTCATTCCATAAGATCGCCGGTCTCAAAACCTGCCCCGCCTCATCCAGCAGCACCAATCCGTGCATCTGCCCGGTCAACCCGATCGCCGCCACTGCTTCGGCCTTCACCCCAGCCTGTGCTAGAGCCTGCCGGATGCTTTGCACGGTCCCGTTCCACCAATCCTGGGGGTCCTGTTCGGACCACAATGGCTGTGGCATCGAGATGGGCAAAGGGGTGGTGGCACTACTCACCACATGACCCTGCTCATCGATCAATAAAGCTTTCGCCCCCGTCGTAGAAACATCGATTCCTATGAAATAAGCTTGACTCATAGCTCTTCCTTTCGTTGCCAGCCTTTTTAATATCTTACCCACCCCTGTATAATTCTGCCACAACACCTATTTTTATGCAACAAAAACACTCTCAGATAAGGCGGAATATTTTCGTGTTAGAATCATTTTATGATTGCAGCGTGAAAGGAGCCTATCATGACTCTTTATTTGGAAATACCCGACTCAGTTGCCCGTGCGATGCGCTTACCACCCTCTGAACAACGCCAGCAATTGCTCAAAGAATTGGCTGTATCGCTATATGCCCAGGGCATCTTATCGTTCGGCAAGGCGCGCGAACTGGCACACATGGATAAATTAGCTTTCGGGCAGCTACTAGGCGACCGTAAAGTTCCCAGGCATTATGGAGATGATGAACTAAAGGATGATATCGCCTATGCCCGTAGTGAGTAACACATCCCCATTGTTGGGTCTTGCTGCCATCCAACAGCTCTCCTTACTAAAGAAATACTACGCGGAGATTCTAATCCCTCCTGCTGTCTTGAATGAATTAAAAACGGGCTCTGATTTCTTGGGGTCAAAAATTCTCCGTCAGGCTTTACGGGCTGGCTGGATTCACACGATAAAGGTTCACAATCAGCATTTAGTTCAAGCTCTTTCCTTGGACCTTGATTATGGAGAAGCCGAGGCAATTGCATTGGCTTTGCAACTTGAGCTTGTGACCATCTTAATGGACGAACAAGATGGTCCCTCTAGGGCCAAGGCAATGGGATTAACACCAGTAGGAGTGTTGGGTATTTTATTGAGAGCCAAGCGCAATGGTGACATAGCTTCGATAAAAGATGCCATGGTTTCATTACGCAAGGAGATAGGATTTTTTATTACCGATGATTTATTCGTATCTATCTTGGCGGAGGCAGGCGAGGAATTGTGAAAGGGAAAACAAAAAACTTTACCGACATAACGACCATAACACCAAAGCCATAAACAAATGGTGCCAATCTAGCAATATCACAGATAGATTTTTGGATCACTCACTGAAAGACTCACGAATCTAAACTGACCTCAAAGTCGCACCTTTAAACGAGACGATCACCATCACCTATGGCTATGATGCCCTCAATCGCCTGACCGCCGCGGACTACTCGGATGGGCGCTCTTTCGAATATACTTATGATTCGGTCGGAAACACGCTGGTCTTCGACCGGGAGCTGGGTGGTGTGCCTGTCTTTATAATCTATACATACAATGCAGCCAACCAGCTCACCACCGGGCTGAAGATGGAAACCGTGAGCCTGAACGGGTCTGAGCTGCACCACTTCGGCTACGATGCCAATGGGCAGCGAGTAGCTGAGAAAAAATTGGATGGGACGGTCGTCTACTTCGTGGGCGAGTACTACGAGTACAGCTTGAAGGGGACGGAAGTGCATGAGAAGAAGTATTACGGCAGGGAAGCCATGCGGATGGATGGGGTGCTGTACTTCATCCTGACGGATCATTTAGGCTCAACCAGTGTCATTACGAACAACAGCGGCAATGCCCTGATGGAAGTGCGCTACGACGCCTGGGGAGCGATACGTTACTCGAGCGGGACTTCCCCAACAGAAAAGCTGTATATCGGGCAGCGCTTCAGCGCCGACTTGTCGCTGTATGACTATAAGGCGCGCTGGTACGACCCGCTGACAGGCAGGTTCCTCATGGAGGACCCGATCATCCCACAGCAGGGGGTGATGAGGCTGGATCGATTCGCATACGTGAACAATTCGCCCATCCTTTTCACCGACCCTACAGGTCAACGTTGCAGCGATGAAGAAGATTGTATTGGACCTTATGACAAACCCCAAGGTCTCCTTCCAATAACGTTTGAACCCAATGAGCCGCCAGATCTGGTTGCGTACAATCCCAATGGAGTCTTTGATGGAAGATCTGGATATTACGGTCTTATGAGGTTCTATGATAATAAAAATGGCTGGTGGTGGGACGATGGTATATTCACAGTGAACGAAGCACTTGCTTTGGTGCTTTATGGGGAAGCAGCGACAGAAGTAACTCAAGATTCCAAAGGAAATTACTCAATTCCTAATCAAATCAAGTACGCAGCAGCATTCCAGTTGCAGAGTCACTGTCAGAGTTGGGATTCGTCAGCATGCTTTATCGGTTTTTGGAGCTATTACCAGGCAATGTATACTTCTACTCCGATGGATACATATAATGACGATCTTCACACTTTTGACGGGGGTGTATTTATAAGCGGAGCGAATTCGGTTGCAAACCACCCGCCTATCAATACATCTAGTACAACTCTTCCCCAAGGCTGGGTGACAATAAAACCTTCGCAAGAAATGGCATCTAGATATGCAAAGGAAAATACTTTTTCTTATAAGATATTCCACGAGAGTATATATTATCCTCCTGGTACATACTTTCTTGTTCTTACCATAGACCAACAAAATGCTTTTTGCAGCGCGATGAACCTTGGAGCTATGTGTAACTTGACTGGTGTGCCTTAGACGGGGAGGTTGGAATGAAAAAAGCATTGATAAGCGTTATGTTCCTGCTCCTATTTATTGTAATGGTTTCATGCTCTTTCACTCAAAAGAGGATTCAACCTGCTCCGAAAATAACTAATTCAAAACTTTCACAATCCACAATATTTCCATCACCTACACAAACCATATTACCACTCCTCACACTTACTCACATCATTGCAACTAATCCAGTTAATTTCACTCAGACACCTTTGGCGACAACAACTAAAACACAGCAGGTTGATGGAACGGCTACACCTGTTCCGACTTTTCAATGTCCGTATCTTTTATCCCCGGACGTACCATTTCTACTAGATAGTGGTAGTTTAATTACTTTGAATCCTGCTTATGATTCTAAAAGCAGTGATAGTATATGGGCGTTTTCAAAAAAAATGAAAGAACCTTACAATGTGATACAGAATGCCTTGAGCCTAACATATGCTTATCTTTCCCCAGATGGGGAAAAACTTGCTTGGCATGCTTTTAATGATGTGCAAAAAGCAACAGATAAATTAGTCGTTCACGATCTGACTAACGGTAAAGAACAAATTTTACATTATCAACCCAATTGGAAAAACATTACTGGGTGGATCGATAACCATACAGTTGGAATAAACATTCGAACTCACTCGACACCATCGAACGGAATCCAAAAAATATATGCAGCATATAATATTCAAAGCAGCACGGTTGTGACAGAAACCGTAGATCTGGACCTACCAGGTTACTTTTTCTGGCCCCCAAATCCCTGGTGGGGATTTGCATCTCTCGATCCTAAAGGTGAATTGGTTCTTTACACCGCGTGCGATCAATCCAATTGCGGCGTAGTGATGCGGAATATACAGACAGGGAAGGATGTGTGGAAAACCGAAAATGGACATAAGCCTTATGCGCCTGCCTCTTGGACCGAGAATGGGGAAAAAGTGGTTTTTTCAATGATGTCTCCCAATAACCAAGAAGCTCAACTAGTCTTGATTAATCGAGACGGGAAGGGTGTGAAGATCTATACACCCTTGGATGAAGAGAGAGTAATTCGAGACGTCAGTTTTTCTCCAGATGGACATTATGTATATTTTGCGGAATGGTGGAGCGCTGATCATGGCCCTGGCTATGTTCTTGATGTCAACACTGGGGAAATACGGAACATTTGCACACCTGGATATTTATTGGGTTCCGCCCGGTGGCTGCCTGAGAGCAACCAATTAGTGTATACTGTTAGAAAGGGAAATGACCCGTTGGATCTCGGGATCATGGAGTTACGCATCCTGGATTTCGATTCTTGGACTACACAAGTTCTTGCAACTGGAGAGAATAAAGAAACGAATTTTCGGTTTATCGGCTGGACGCCGATCGAGTTTCCATAAATTTACTATCTTTCATGGCCTGATTTTGGGTAAATTTTTAGGCCTGCTTATGATCCGATCGCCACACCAACCTCCTTCAGCGACACCTGCGTCTATGACGAATTTGGCAGGCTTATTGAAAAAGACGGTGATGTGGTGAGTAAGACGAAAGAATCGGATTCCTATACCTTTACCTATTCCACCGGGCTGAAGGTAGAGACGGTCAGCCTGAACGGGGTAGAGCTCATTCTGGGCGGCCCTTTCTTGTCCAGTTTTATTCGGCTGGCACGCTGCAGATCCTGCCTCACGCCTCCGCAAACAGGAACTTCTCCTCGCTGCCCTCCCCTCCAAAACACCGGGATGCGCTCAATGGGCGCAGCCACCTCGACCCACTGCCCGCCGGCATACGCTTTGCCTTCCCAGGCATCGACCCACGCTCCTCCCGGCAAGTAAAGCTTGCGCGTTCGCTGCCCTTCATATAGTACAGGCGCTATGAGCAAATCAGACCCGAACAAAAATTGGTCTTCCACTTCCCAGCAGGTCGGATCTGCTGGGTAATCCACGAACAGCGGCCGCATCGGCGGCAGGCCTTTTTCAGAGGCCACCTGCATTTGCTTCATAATGTAAGGCTTGAGTTTTTCCCGCAAGAAGAGCAGCCCGCGGATGATCTCATAAGCTTTCTCGCCAAAAGACCAGACTTCGTTACCGGCGCCTGTGCCCGAGCCACGCCCATCTTCCGTAAAGGGCAGGCGCACCCCGTGCAGGCGGAACAAGGGGCAGAACAGCCCATACTGGAACCAGCGCACGATCAGCTCCCTGAAATAATCGCTTTCCGGGTCGCCGTCGAAGAAGCCGCCGATGTCCGTCGTCCACCAGGGAATGCCGCTCATGGCAATGTTCAGACCAGCTGGCACCTGTTTACGGAAGAACTCAAAGGTCGAGGGCACATCCCCTGACCAGACTGCCGCCCCGTAGCGCTGGCTGCCGGCCCAGGCTGAACGGCTTAGGAAGACAAATTCTTTCTCACCCGCGGCGTGCATCCCCTCACTAAAAGCCTGGTGGTGCATCAGCGGGAACAGGTGACCCACTTCCAGCCCGCTGCCCAGGTGGAAGCGCAGGTTCTGGGGATCCATGGGGTAGATCTCCGGCTCGCAGGCATCCAGCCAATACACCTTGATGCCGTAATCGTAATAATTCTTCTTCACCTGCTCCCAGATGAACTTGCGCCCTTCCGGGTGAGTCGAATCATAATACGAGATCAATGATTGTCCTGGCGGGAAAGAATCTCCAATGGGCATATGCGCCTGGACGCCCTGCTCCGTACGGATCAGCAAACCCCGCTGGCGCATGATCTCGTAATTCGGGCTGTTCGAGTTCACCGAAGGCCACACCGACACCATCAGCTTGACGCCCAATTCATCCAGCTCCCTGACCATGGCGGCTGGGTCAGGCCAGTAAAGCGGGTCAAATTTCCAATCACCCATCATCGTCCAGTGGAAATAATCCACCACGATCACATCCAACGGCAGCCCGCGCCGCTTATACTCGCGTGCCACCTCCAGAAGCTCCTCCTGGTTGCGGTAGCGCAGCTTGCACTGCCAAAACCCAGCCGCAAACTCTGGCAGCCTGGGCGAGTGCCCGGTGGCATCCGCATACCGCTCCAGGATCGCCGCCGGGGTATCTCCAATCATCACCAGGTAATCCATTTGAGGCGTCGATTCGGCAATCCAGCGCGTCAGGTTGGTACCCAGCTCCACTCTGCCGACTGCCGGGTTATTCCACAAGAAGCCGTAGCCTCGGTTCGAGACCAGGAAGGGGATGCACACCTCTGTATTGCGCTCTTCCAGCTCGATCACCGCCCCTTTCTGGTTCAACAGCCCGTGCTGGTGCTGACCCAGGCCATAGAAACGCTCACCTTCCTGGGCTGCAAAACGCGCCGTTAATTGGAAGCTCTGGCTGCCGCGCGGCACAAAGCGCCGCGCCGGGGGGCGCCAAAACATGTGCGCCTCTTCAGCAAGCAGCAGCTCGCCACTCCCAGCCTTGAAAAATGAGAGCTTCCCAGCCTCATCCATCTCCAGCCGAATTTTCCCATTTGTCAGAGTTGCCATCCCGGGGCTAATATCTATGATCCCATTGACCACGCCCGGATTCGGCAGCAGCGCCCCTGGAAGGTCTGTAATGGCTTCCAGGGGTGTGGCTCTTACCCGTATGCCATCTAGCCCCCAGGCCTCCACCTGCACCGTCTGGTGATTCTTCTCCCATCGGAACCCGCCCTCAATCAATTCAAATACATTTTCCATTTATTCCTCCAAAATTTTAATGCCCTTCCCCTTAACCCTTATCCCCTAACCCTTCTTCCTCTTCTTCTCCATCGAAAACAAGGGTAATTCTGGCTTGGGCTTTACCCCAAAAAGTGGACAGAGAGTTAAGGGGAATGCTGGCCGTCGTTCTCGAACTGGTTGGGCGAAAGATAGCCCAAAGTCGAATGGCGTCTGACGGTATTATAAAATGCTGCGATGAATTCGAAAATATCTCCACTGGCCTCCATTCGGGTTTGGTAGTCTTTGTGGTAGATAAGCTCACACTTTAGGGTGCTAAAGAAACTCTCGATAACCGCATTGTCGTAACAGTTGCCGGTCCGGCTCATGCTTACCTGGATATGGTTAGCGACCAGTATCTGGTGGATCTGAGCACTGGCATATTGACTGCCCCGATCGGAATGGTGAAGCAAGCCTGGGTTCGGTTCACGTTCATAGAGCGCCATGCGCAGGGCATCTTCTACCAGATCAGCCGTGATTGCGGGTCCCATGCTCCACCCAACGATCCTACGCGAATACAAGTCCATGATTACAGCCAAGTACAACCAGCCTTCTCGAGTTGGAATGTAGGTGATGTCACTGACCCATTTGAGGTTGGGTCTTTCCGTTTCGAATTCGCGGTTCAGCAGGTTCGGTGCGATGGGAAAATCGTGTTTGCTGTCCGTTGTAGTCACTTTTCGCCGGTGCCTGCGTGCTTGAAGGCCCGCTAAACGCATCAAACGCGCCACCCGCTTGTGATTACACACCACGCCTTCCGCTCTCAACTCCGCCTGGATACGAGGGCTGCCATAGGTCCGGCGGCTCTTGGCGTATATGCGCTGTATATGCTCGATCAGCGCCTGATGGCTGTTTTCTTTTCCCTTCTTCTGGCGCACTCGCCATGCATAATACCCGCTCCGCGCTACGCCTAAGGCCCCACACTGCTGCCTGATCGCATATTTGTGCTGCTGCTTCTCGATGAACCGGTATTTCATCTCGCATCCTTTGAGTAGATCCCCAGCACTTTTTTTAGGATTTCCTTTTCCTGCCTCAGCTGAGCATTCTCTCGCTCCAACTGCCGAATGCGCGCTTCACTGTCAGGCAGGTTCCCATTCCCAGGAAAGGCTTCGCCTGGGTCTTTGGCCTGCTGCAGCTCTTCTCGCCATTTACCCAGCAGCCCCGCCGTGACCCCCAGCTCACGCTCTACCTGGCTCATGGACTTCTCACCCTTCTCATACATCTCCAGGGCATCCAATTTGAACTGCTTGCTATATTTCTTCCGCTTCTGGCTCATGTTGGTCTCCAAGTTGATTATATGTTCTCCTTAACTTGGTGTCCATTCTATGGGGTAAAGCCCAGCTCTCCCTGCGTGCGCATACGTTGTTCTTCTGTTTTCAACGTTACCTTCGGTTCCTCCAGCCACTCCCCGCCTGCCAGCTTCTCTGCCGCATACAGCAGCGCCTCTGCCTTGGTGTTGGCCCACACCACCTCCGCAAATGGCTCGACATAGGTTTGCTGGTAAGCGCCCGTTTTCTTTGCTTTTTTGACACCTTGTTTATTTAAGTATAGCCCTTCAACCCAAAATGGCTTCATTCCAATAGCTCCATAAGAATCGATACAATTAAGGCTTCGGCACCAACCAATAGGTTGTCCCATCCCCTTCTGAGGTCCAACCTACCTGGCTCGTCTTTAAGACTTTCACCTTCCACCACACCCAGTTATTCTGGCACTGCGGTCCATCTAAGATTTCAACTTCCTCACCAGGGTTGATTTTACCAATAATTTCCGTACCTTCAGTGCCAGGGTTATTCCGCAGGTTGTTTGCCACTGGCGGATCTTCCGAAACCGTGGCGTGGTCGCCAAGGTGCAGGCGAGAAGGGAATGCATCCGGGCAGGCCTTATAGGGTGGTGGGGTTGGTGTGGGCGTTATGGTTGGGACTGGGGTTGCCGTAGGCAGGCTGAGCGGGTTTTCATCCGCGTTATCGGTGATCCCATCACCATCGGTATCTTTGTTGTTGGGGCTGGTGCCGATCTGGTCGACTTCTGCCCCGTCTAAAAGCGTATCACCATCCGTATCCTTGTTCTTCGGATCAGTGCCGGTCTCATTCACCTCTCTCCCGTCCATCAAACCATCATCATCGGTATCCGGCTTGTTCGGGTCAGTGCCCAGGTCGGCTTCTTGTACATTGGTTAGCTGATCCTGGTCAGGATCAGCTGCAGCCACAATCGCCGTAGCCTGCGCGGTTGCCGTAGCCTGGTTTTGCTTCAGCGTGGCATAACCCAAGCCTGCCGCAGCCAGCAGGCACAAGCACAGCAGCATCAGCAGCGGAATCACCCACAACGGAATCAGCGCTCGGCTAACGACCTCGCCGTTATGCACTTGAGGCTCTCCCGCGGTGGCTGCGCTGACCTCCGCAGTAAAGGCATGCGTTTTTTCGCCTCCCAGCAAAGCCCTTGCGCGAGGTACAGCCCGAAATTCCGCAAAGGACTCTTTCCCTTCCGAAACCTTCAACTGCATCTGCGGCGGCTTAAAATCCAGCTCTGCACCCCTATCCAACCACAGGAGGTTGAAAATCTCCTGGATATTTCCCTGGTTTTCCACCCTCAAACGCGCAATCCTGCCAGCTCTTACCTTCTGAGGGTGCAGCTCGCTGGTGAATTGATGAAAAGCCCCTACGGTCAAGGTAGCTTTGACCTCCCGGCTGTACTCAGCCGCACCTACCCGATCCGCTGCGTCGCGGCTGGTCACCCGGAAGGTGATCGGGTAGGTTCCAGCGCGGCTGGTAGGAAGGCGCGGAGGGCCGATGACCAGGTTCACCACTTGCTGTGCCCCAGGCATCAGCTGCACCACCGGAGGTTGGGTTGAGATCCAGGCAGAGGGAATTCCCTGCACTGCAATCGAAAAGTGGTCCACGACGATGCCCTGGTTGAGGAGGGTCAGGGAGGCACTTACCATCTTACCTGGCTCAACACTGATCTGGTCATGATCAATTAGGACGCTGATCCTGCTACTGGGCTGAGCTGCGGCCTCTTTTTCAACCTTATGCAGCTCACCAGCGGCAACCACAGCCGTTTTTTCCGCCTCCTGAGGGCGCACCAGCCGCAAGTAAGTCTTGCCAATCCGCAGCGCTTTATCGGCTGTCCAGGTCTCAGGAACCCCCGGAAGCAGCTTTGCATCTTCCAAAAAGGTCCCATTGCGACTGTTCAGATCAACGACCTTGTAAACCTTCCCATCAAATTCAATGCGGGCATGATGCCGCGAGGCCTGGGCATCCTTTAACACAATTTCATTATCTTCTTCGCGTCCAACCCGCAAGATACCCCCAGCTCGCACCGGAACGAAAGCTTGCTTTCCAAACTCGGTCAAAATTTGGATCTGCTCTTGCCCGCTGTACGCGCCTGGGCTCGGTTCTGGCGCCTTGAACTCTCCCATGATTGAAGCGCCTCGCCCTTGATCGCCCATCTCCTGGAACTGTGTCCCGCCTCCACTTACCGCAACAGCCGCTGCAGCGGCTGATCCAATCTGGGTTGGCTTCGCAGGCAGCGCATTTTCTAAAGCAGCAGCCATGGCAGCCGCATCCTGGAAGCGTTTTGACGGTTCTTTTTCGATTGCCTTCAGGATCACCTTCTCAAGCGTTTCAGGAATTTCAGGTTTCAGAGTCCGCGGAGCAGGAGGGGGCTGCTGACCATGCGCTTTAACAGCTTCCACCAGGGTTTTAACCTCAAAAGGCAGCCGCCCAGTCGCCAGCTCATACAACAAAATGCCAGATGAATAGATATCGCTGGTCACCTGGGCTGTCAACCCCAGGGCTTGTTCCGGCGACATATAGGCAGGTGTACCCATGGCGGTTCCAACCTGGGTTTCCACATCACCCCCAGCCAGCTTCGCCAACCCCAGGTCGGTGATGACAGGCCGGAAGGATAGATCTTCCACCGCATCCGCTTTCAGCATGATATTATCCGGCTTGAGATCGCGGTGCAGCACCCCGTGCTTGTGCCCATAATCCAGGGCTAAAAGCACCTGCTTGACCAACTGCACTGCTTCGGGCAGCTCGAGCCACTTTCCATCCGCTCGAAGCTCCTGGAGGTGCTGCTGCAGGTTTTTCCCCAGGATAAATTCCATCACGATATAAAGCTGGTTCTCTTCTTGCCCAAAATCATAGATCTGGACGATGTTCGGGTGGCTCAAACGTGCCACCGTGCGCGCTTCCTGTAAGAAGCGTTCCTGGAAGTTTGTCTGACGAGCTAATTGCGGGCTCATGACTTTTAATCGCCACGTCGCGCTTCAGAGGTCTCATCCCGCCCCTTAAAAACGGCTCCCATGCCCCCTTCTCCGAGCAGGCTGAGGATTTTATATCGTCCAAGATTTTGACCGACCAGATGATCCATTGATTGATTCTCCATTCTTTATCTCTCAGCCTGTCTTGAGCTGCAGTCGATAAATATCAACATCACCGCTGCCTACAAACATAATCCAGCCACGCATCAACCCAAGTACTGCCATTCAATGACTTGCCAGGTTGAATACGCTCCATTATTTCCAGCCCCATCCACAGCCCGCACCCGCCAGCGATATTTACCGCAGCCCAATGATACTCCTACCGATCTCTCAGAGGTAGCCCCTTCCGCAAAATATTCATATCCTCCGGTCAACGGGTTCAAACGCTCCATCTGCCATTCATACCGCTCAATCCCACTCGGATCATCCACCTGGAGCCAGGATAAAGTCGCACCGGTGGGGCAGCTGCCAGCCGAAAAATAACCGTCCGCCGGGCTCAGGCGTAAAGGCGTTGGGGGCGGTGTGGTATCCAGAAGGCGCTGGGGTTGGCGTATGCGTTGGCGGAGCAGGCGTCGGCGTCGGAGGTGCCGGGATGACCGGCATGCAGTCCGCTTTATTCAGCGTCGATGGCGGTGCACCAGCTGCCGTTACCTGAACATTCGCGTCTGATACCCAGCAAAATGCTCCAGGGATATTCGGAACTTCCACATACCACCAGAGATTAGCGGGATCGGAATTGCGTCCAGCGATTACCATCTCTTGCCCGACGGCATAGGATGTCAATATATCATAAACCGTTCCAGGCCCCTTCCGGCAGTTGACATTCTTCGTCAAGGTTAGCTTCGCCTCGCAGACCTCGGACGTCGAGGTTGGGGTAGAGGTTGGAGTTGATGTAGGGGTGGGAGTGGGAGTCACCGTCGGAGTGCGTGTTGCAGTAGGCGTTGCTGTGGCAGTCGAAGTAGGCGTTAACGTTATACTGGGATTTTTCGAAGGGTCAATCGAGAAATTCATTGTCGCCGGCGGCTGCTCAATATTTCCCGCGTGATCTACTGCCGGCGGCCAGGATTAAGAAAGTCCCTGGAAGCCCACCAAAGAACTGCTGCATCCATCAGGACCGGTTGAGGGATACCATTGGGCTGCACAAAAAAAGGGCCTGTATAATCCAGCCAGGTTGTTCCGTTATCCAGGCTGTACATAAT
The DNA here is from genome assembly GCA_963754615.1 of uncultured Chloroflexia bacterium. Taxonomy (GTDB): domain Bacteria; phylum Chloroflexota; class Anaerolineae; order Anaerolineales; family UBA4823; genus CAVVUF01. Next base: position 444,100 of record CAVWGW010000015.1, read on the forward strand.
TTTCTGTATGCCACCCGATGTACCCATCGCCGGATCCGAGCTGCGCAAGGTGATCTGCACCTGGTCATAGAAAGATCCGTCTGGAGCGGTTTCTCCATCGGCTTCGATTATTGTGATCGGGGCGATGACATCCAGCGTAGGTTTGCCCATCAGTGAGCACTTGCCCGGTTTATCTGCGTAGGCCACGGCCATTTTCTTCTCAAAGTCCACCTGCGTATCCAGAGGTTCCCAGGTCTGGCTTCCTGCTGCCAGCCAGTAAATCTTAAGCGAATCCTTGTTTACATTCTTGATATCGTCATCCGTAAAGGATACCACGACTGGCAAAGCAGGGTCGAAAGAATCCACCGGGTTACCACCGGCATCCAACACCGAAAGCACGCACCCATTCCCGGTGCCCAGCGCATCTGGACTTGGCGCCGGATCGGGAGCCCAGGAGAAATAGACCGTACCCCCAGGAGGCAGAGCACCTGCTTCCGCACAGAGCGAAGGAACCGCGAACTCCCCGCCTCTCCCCGGTTGTTCCACCAAACCCCCGCCACTATCTGGGATCTCAACAATCGTCCCCAGAGGGTGAATTCATAAGTAATTGCTGACCGTTGTCGTGCGCTTGTACCAGGGATCATCTGGGTATGCGGTGCTGGGTATATAACCATAGGGATCGACAGCCTCGCCTGCTGCAAAAGTCCCATTCCCATCCCGGTCGAAGCGCACCTCAAAATGGAGGTGATGCCCGGTGCTGAAGCCCGTATTGCCCATTGTACCAATCCGTGTGCCGGCTTTGATTGGCTGCCCCTCTCGTCCGAGCATGGCGTTATAACCAATCATCCGGGTGCAGGTGCCAGTAAATCGTTAGAAAATCACCAACTCCTTGCACAGTATGCTTGATTTTCACATAGAGCGCACCCGAGCTGTGTTTCCCCACCGCGTAGATCACCCCATCTGCCGCCGCAAAGAGCGGAGTCGTCGGCTGGCGGTATTCAAATGTAGAAAAATCAATCCCCGGATGTCCGCTGTAGCTGAAATAAGGATTTAGCGAACCGTCGAAGAGTAAAATATTTTTCCCAATCGGTGCTTCAGCGGGCTCTTCCCCTCCAGGTGAGCCCGGGTCCTGCGGAGCCGGGTATAAGGGCAGGTAATGATCGAAGAAGCTGTTCAAGCGCCCTACCAGCCCAGTATTGCGCTGGCTGGCTCTCCGGAACTGCTCATCCGTCCCGCCAAAGTTTTCATTCCCGCCATCGTACGGGAAAGGCAGCTCCAAGAAGGCCAGCGACATGAGCGGCTGTGGAGCCTCTTCAGTCGGACCAGGCTGCCCACCTTCCGCTTCCGGCGTGCTTACCGTTGGAGTTACCAGGTTGGAAGCTTCTGCTCCTGGCAGAGCCGTTTTCACCGCGGCAGCGTTGTACATCTGCCCCCCTTGGGCGATCAGCCGCATGCCTGGCTGGTCACATACCCCTACATTTCGCTGCCGCTGTGCGCGCAGCACATTCGCTGCCGCTACCAATGCCACGCAGGCACAGACCAGGACGAAAGCGCCAATGACTTCCCCCAATGAGCACCGGTTTTAATCCTGCCTCCAAGCAGGATGTAGCTATTGGTTCCGGGGATATAGATCCGCTTACTCAGAATGGGACGGTTTTCCCGCATTTTGTTTTCCGGGAAGGCTTGCCGCAGACCGGACAGGTTTTCCTCCGGCGTACCCGGCACTGCCGTCTTCTTCAAAGCCAGGAGCATTCGCCGAAACAAGCGTCGGTGATACGGCCGCGATCTGTGCTAACGAGGTCTCGATTGAAATCTCCCCGAATCTCAGAGCCGCTCCCGGCTTTACCAGGTAGCGAGTACCCCGTTTCAGGCGTTCTTCTCCAATAAATGTGCCGTTGGATGACCCTAAATCCTCTAAAAATACTTGCTCATTACCTGCCTGCCCAAGCTCCACAAACACGCTTGCGTGCAGAGCGTGAGACGCTCGGATGGTCCAGGATCAGATCATTCCCCTCCATCCGTCCGATCGACATCCCCTTTCCCGGTTCCAAAGAGATAGCTTGAGTTGTGCCACCAGGCATCGGCACGTGCAGTGTAAAAGAAGATCCAGGAGTCTCGGCCATATTTATTTGTAACAAATTTATTTGTAAGATAACCGGTAGGTCGTGTGGGCTGGTTTGCTGGAATCAATTATCGCTTCCACCAATTCCTGGTTTACTTTCTCCTTACTCACCGCAAGGTTTACCGTAAAGGTAAACGGTTCTTTTTCATTTGTAAATTCGCTGATCTCCGGCTTCTGTCCGAGATAGATTTCCAGGACCCTGCTCAGAGCCCAACGGGTGCCTCTGCGAGCATAGATTTGATGCGCTTCTGCGAGCAAGGTCCTGTGCTGTGCCTCATTCCAGGTTGAATCAAAGCATACCATATACCAGTTCGCCAGCCAGGGAAGAAAATCCAATGGGGCTGTGGCTGGATCGAGATACAAGTCAAAGTTATCGACATTCCACTCGATTGGGATCAAGATCGACTTAAATAACGCCAGAAAACGAGACATAAAATCTGTCTGGTAAATACCTGGCAAATAGTTGAGCATGCGCTGGCTGTAAATACCCAGCCCAGGAGGCATGGGACCACCAGGGCCTGGCATACCCTCCGGCAGCTCCATTTTGAGATCAGCCTGGGGAGGCATGGGAGGAGGGGGCGCTCCAGCCCGGCCTAAATCTTTCTTTCCCTCTTCCGCGGCGGCTTGATCGCTTTCTTCACCGGTTTGGACGGCGCTTGAGGTGGTGCTTTACTTTCCGGCTTAGCTTCAGGCCTTTCAACCTCGGGAGGCTGCTTGTGTGTACTCATCTTCTCGCCAGCAGGTGGCTGCGCGGCATCAGCGGATCCAATCCCCCCGGTGTCTTCAGGGGCCACTGCCTCAACCTGGATCTCAAAAGGCCCAATGGTGATCACAGATCCGTCCTGCAAGCTGGCCGGCATTTGCGGTTCCAGCTTGATACCATTCACCGAGGTCCCATTCGCACTTTCCAGGTCCAAAATTTCGCATTCCGCCTCGGTGCAGGTGAACTGCGCGTGTCTCCTTGAGACCAGCGGATACGCAAGCACCAGCTCACAGCCTGGGTCACGACCTAAAATTGACGTTCCCAGCGGAAGCACAAAATCGTGAGAGCTCTCAGGTCCTTTGACATGCAGTCGAAATTCAAGTTTTTTTGTCATAGACAATCTCTACACAAATTCCACGGTATGCTTTCCAGAAGCAATCACCGCGTGTGCCACAATCTCCAGGCTTTCCACCGGAGCCCCCTGTCCTTCTCCGCCAGCCTTTGCATCAAACATCTCAACGGCACGCACGAATTGGATATTCGGAACACCTTGCAGGCATTGGTACACATCAGAAACAAACAGGCTGCGTCCAAATGACCAGCCGGTGCCCTCATTGCCTCCGGTCAAGGGATTCAAATACCGGTAAAGGCGGGCCAAAACATCTGCCTCCACCTGCGAGCGCTCCACCCCCGGCACTGCACGCAGCTTCACCTTACAAGCCACCCACTGGTATGCCGGAGGGCGAATATCCAGCCGTGTCGTCAAAAGCCGCCGCTCATCCAAATAGGCTGTTAGTGCCTCAACATCTGCTTGGTGCAAAGTAAGCGATTCTGGCGATAAGAAACCACCCGGGTTGTGCACGCGTGGGATTACCAAAACATACACTTGCCCCGGCACGACCCGGCCCGCGTCCGATGGCCTCGGCTGCAGGCATTTCACCCGCCCTATCAAAGCGGGCAGGGCTTGCCGCGCCAGGAACTCGAAATCCGCCTCCGTCACGGCCCGCTCGCGGGCACGCAGCATCGGCGGGGTGCGCATCTTGGCTGCTTCCAAGGATTTCAGCATCCAAGCCTCCCCAGGCCGCCTTGCGGTTATAGACGCGCGCAATGTAAGGAATGGCCGTCTTTAACGTATTCAAGATCCCCCTTTGCACATTTCCTTCTTGCCCTCCACCAAAACGATAGCCCTCAAAGATCAGGTTAGCCCCTCTTTGCGGCACCGCCCCATACAACTTGATCGTCCCATCTTGCTGCCGCACTGCCGGCCCCAGGCGCAGCTCCCCCGTCACGCTGTCCAAAGTATAGTGCCTATCGCTGGCATTCGAAGACGCAAAATCCGATACCTCTTCCCAAACTACCGGCGGCTTGTTTTCCTCCTGCACCAACAACCTTTCTCCAGCTTGCCGCTCCAATAACGGGAAATTCTTTAAAGAATAGCGCTGACCCGGAGATCCAGCGCTTGTCCCCAGGAATTCATGACTGGTTTTCTGAGCATGGGTGGCTGCCGCTGTGCCTCCCCAGCTTGCCACGCTGAGGCGCTTCAAGCGCGGCGAAACCCGATATGCGCGCATGCCCAGCTTCTGCTCCTCAGGTGTGATTTCCTTTACCCTCACCCTCACCCAGTAAAGCGATTTCCCTGCCGTGTCATACTTGCCCATCACCGGCAGGTGAAGGCTGACCCGCCCGGTAAGATTCATGCCTTTCGTAGTATCAACATCCACCTCGCAAGCTTCCCAGCGCACATCCGCTTTTCCAGTGGAGGCCTCCCAGAAATAAGGCGGGAGGGTCGGGTCAATCCCAGCCCCGCCCGCCGGATCTAGTTCCATCTCGAGGCCCAAGATATGCTCGCTCAAATCGTTCTCAAAACCAAAATACAGCGCATCATCCACAGACGGCAGCGCGGTGAAAACATCAAAGCCTTCAAACCCCGCCTCCAACCGCCGTAGATTCTGTTCCTTGAATACACGCTGGGTTCCATCTGTCACGCGCGAGCTGATCATTCCCAAAACCGGCGGGTGCACCACGAAGTTCTTATCGGTAGTGAAAACAATTGAGCGCTCTGTCTCAGTCTGGGTGCTGGCCACCTCCGTACCTGCCGGGATCACCACCGGGTTTGGCTGGGGAGCTGAAAGCCAAAATGAAACGGGCACCTGCGCTGGCACCGGCCCTCGCAGCGTAATTCCCAGCATCTCCATAAACCGGATGTAATGCAAGTCCGGCACCTGATTGAGGCGGTATAACAGGATATCGGTCATCCAGGCAAACAGCTCAATCAGAGTCACCCCCGGATCACTGACATTGTGGTCCGTCCACTCCTTGCAATAATGCGGAATACGCTTCTTGGCCTCATCCACCAGGTCTTGAAATTGACGATCATCCAATTTCGGCGCTGCTAAACCCATAACCACCTCCAAACTTTAGGTGCTGTTCTTGAAGTACACGCTGCTTTCGATATACTCCTTGCCATCTTCATCGTTATCGACCAACTACCAGAAATTAGTCTTCTGGAATTAAATAAAACGGGTGCACCAGGCTGCGCCGGTCATGCGTGGCCTTGGCTTCATACTCAATCTCGATTAACAAGCGGTTGTTTTCCTTTGGGTCCGGAGTAACCGTCACATTCATGACATTAATCCTTGGCTCCCACATCCCCAGCGCCTCCTCTACATAGCGGCGCGCCTGGGCAGCCGTATGGCTGTTGTTCGGCGCAAATACCAGCTCGTGCAGCCGGCAGCCAAAAGTGGGTCGCATTACGCGCTGCCCTGGAGAAGTAGACAAAATAATAAAAATGGCCTGAACCAGCTCATTGCGCTCATGCGTCATCGCCACCCCGCCTTGTGCGTCGATCCGGGGAGGAAATGCCCACCCACTGCCAATAATTTCCCGGGCCGAACCGGCTGCCAGCGCGGTTTTTCCCAGAGAATTGTTATCTTGCGGAAATGGTTTATCAACTTTCACCACCGTTGTACTCATCGTCTAACTCATCCTCCAATCATCACGGTTCCGACAGCAATCAACTGCCCGGCGGTATTCGGCACAGGTTCAGCACAAGTCTGCACCATGTCTCCCATGCGTGCAGCAGGCTGTCCATTGATCTGCACCGTCGCACTGCCCATCATGATCTTCCCTTCGTTCGTCGGAGGGACCTGAAAGCTTGTACCTGGGGGTGTAGGAATATGCGGCGGCTGGTTAGAAGCCGTACTCCCCACCGTTGCAGCTGCTTTGCCATCGATCTTCACATTCTGGCTCAGGTTGCCATCCAGCATACCGCTGAAAGGATGCGGCAGAGGTGTAGGCACCGTACCGCTTGGGCTTGGCACCATCACAATATGCATATCCACTGCGATAATTTGATCACCTTGCTTGGCTGCTATCTTTCCCATAGTTAGTTTATATTCACCATCGATCCCTTGATATTCACCTGCCCCGAGGCCTCGATATCGATATTTCCACTCGCCGATATCTTCAAGTTCGAACCTGCCTTTAGCGACACGCTCGACCCCGTGTCCAGATTCACTTTATCATCTTCAACCACAATGGACGCATTCGAGGTCTTGAGAACAATTTTTCGATCCTTATCACTCAGCGTCACGCTGCGTCCATCCTTCGTCACGATCTCGATCTTCTTCTCGCTGTCATCGTACATGGCCATCCAATGGCCTTCGATCGAGTGCCATGTACGCACCAGCGGCTTATCATTTCCGGAAACTTGAGACGCCTCTGGGGGCAGGTCATTCTTCCCGTTCCATAACCCTCCCAGCACCACCGGCCGGTCAAAATCTCCATGCTCAAAGGCCACCAGCACTTCATCCCCCACGGCCGGCACAACCACCAGCCCTGCCTTCTTTCCTGCGCCGATCCCCAATACCCTCGCCCAGGTGCTTTCCACGTCATCTGCCATCCAAGGGAACTTCAATTTTACCCTTCCCCAATTCTGCGGGTCGGCCGTGTTGGTCACTACTCCCATCACCACGCCTCCCCAGCGGTCCAGGGGAGCCTGGTGGGTCATTTGTTCCGTCACCATCCCCGTGCGTGCCCCTCTCACGGTAAAGATCGTCTTGAGACCCTCCGGCGAAAAGAGATGGGTTGCGCTCGTCACCAGGTAACTCCCCGAAAAGCGCGCACCCAAGGCCTCGATCCGCACCCACTGCCCGGCCTTGATCTCCGGACTCCGGTAAGCGACTCCCTCGGCATCGATAAATGCCCCGCTGATCTCATCCAACCGCGCCGCTGCCAGCGCGTCAGCCTCCGGTTGGCTGACGACTGGTTGGTTCACAATCACCACCTTCCCCTGCCCAAAGCTATTCGCCCATTGCGCCCCGTCTTTCGAATCCCCAATCTGTGGATAAAGCTGCCCCGAGCTGGATCTCCCCACGATCGGCTGCATGCTGCTCGGGTCCCAGCCTTTCACAATCACCTCGTCCACCTGCTCCGCCAGGCTGGCCCGGATGCGGAAAGAAAGCAAGTTATCGCCCCAGGTCAGGGTTACACTGGCTGACCCCGCGGGTGGTTTGCGGAAATACAGCTTGCCATCCGCTACAAAACACTCATACCCGATCCGCCAGGCGCGCTGCATCAAAAATTCCAGGTCAGTCTGGTTGTGCTGGTACAGGTGATCATAGATCGTCGTCGTCGCATCAATTTGCGAGGACAAGCCTGCATTCCCCGCAATCTGCCCGGCCAGGTCGCTGTCCTTAATATTCAAGAAAGCCTTGCTCTTGCTCTCCCGGTATAAGCGATGGGACTTGTCATATCCCCTGATCAACAGCTCCGCGATCATCCCCTCCCCATACTGGGGCTCTAAGGCAGTGATTTCCCCCTTGATCAACGACACTGGCGTCCCATCCCCTTTCTGCGCCAGAACTTCCACCTCCTTGGTCAGATCAAAGGGGCCATTATTAAGCAGCTCCAGACCTGGGTCAAGGAAACGCAGCAGGAACATCCCCGGCAGGTGCGAATGCTGGTCAACCGTCAGGGATGCTAACGAATCCATCACGTTCTGCTGGATATCGCTGCCATCTACCTTAATTTTCACCTGGCTGGCAAGCTCGTTTTGAGCTGGCATATAATTCTCCTGAATAATCCTTTTTGACAAATAACTAATTACCAATCACGAACAACCAATCACTCCATCGGTATGGTCAATAATTGTCCTGGGTGCAGAACCAGGGGATTGGTGATTTGGTTCTGCTCAGCAATGGTCCGCCACTTGGTCGCATCACCATATACCTCAAATGCGATCGTGTCCAACCGGTCTCCCGCCACCACCCTGCGCATACGCTGGATCGGTCCCCCGCCCGAAGTTGGGTTCTGGCTTGGATAATCGTTCACATCTTTGTGCTGCGTAAAAGTAACATCCACCTTGGCTCTCACCGGGGTCCCATCCAGCTTGAAAAGCGTAAACTTCTGCGCCATTTCTGTCATCACCGCCACGAACCGGAACACGCCCCATTCAAAAGCCACCTCTGGTGGAGGCACCTTCACATCTCGACTGCCCTCTTGTCGGGTAGAAGATTCCATCAGCTTCCAGAGCTTGTTAGTCCTCAGACTCACATCTTCCCCTTTTTCATACGTATCAAAGATCAGGCTCAGTTTCAGCACCTGCGGACCCGCTTTCTTGAACTCTACCTGGGGAACGTTCGAATTATTGCGGCTTTTCTCCTCGTACTGGTTGGATTTCGTCACCGTATATTCAAAGGGATTGAACATACATGAGATCGAAACTCCCCCGCCTTTTTCATTCCCAGAGCTATCCACCTCAAAGACCCGAGCCGACACCAGGTTTCCGCGTGTATTCGGCATATGACTTATAACCTCCTTCGCATACGTTCCCATTCCAGAGCCAGGCGCCTCTTCACCTCACCATACACTCGCCGCGCCAATTCATCCATATCGATCTCAGCCTGCGGCTCTGCTGCCGCGGCGGCCACAGGCTGATCTCCAGCTGCGCCGAGCCCCTCAGGTTGTTTCTGAATAAAACCTGTCGGCGCCTCTGGCATCTTTTTGCCATTTTGCGGAGCAAGGGATTCTCTCTGCACAGGCTGGCCGATGGTGGCAGGTGAGGCGGTTTGCATCGGCCGCGGCTGAGCGGCTTGGGGGCTCTCGCCAATCAGCTCCCACAAATCTACCGGCAAAGGCCCGATCTCGGTTTCAACTGCCTCCGATGCTGTAAAAACCTCTTCAGAAGCTTTCTCGAAATCCATACCGGGTTTTTCTTTCCCAGGTGCATTGAATGCAGGCAAAGCCTCCACTGTCGATTGCGTTGGGCCGTGCGCACCTGGCGCTGCTTTTTCTGCAGGCTCTATCCCCAGATCCTTCTCACGGGCAGGGCGCTGCCGGCGCGGGGTAATGATTTCAACAGAAGAATCGGTGGGTTTCCCTGGGGATACTTCTCGCAGCGCCTCTCGCACCTGGGCATGCTCCTCCTGGCCCAAGATTTCCAGGGATGCGGCCGTATTTTCGGACGTTTTGATGTGCTCATCGTTTACGCTGATTACATCGTCTAGGATGTAATCAGCGTTCTCCTCTTGTGCCTCGTCCGCAAAGGCAGCTTGCTCTCCCTCCTGCGCTAGCGGTGAAGTCTGCCTCTGAACCGGCCACACATCCTCCAAAGGCAGAGGTTGGATTGTTTGTGACTTCTGATCGTCTATCTGAAGCGCCTGTGATGGGAGTTCTTGTGGCTGCGGCTCAACGGGCTTTTTTTCGATGGAATCACCTGGTACAAATTCATCCGAGGGAATCCCTTCGATGGTGCGCTCCGCTGCGTCAGCCGAAGGAATTGAAACCGGTGTCCTGGGACTCTCTGTCCTGGCAGCCAGGGTTTCTCCCGGTTCGGGCTTGGTCATCACAGGCGGTCTGGATGGAACAGCCGCGTTTGTCCTGTCAGTTACGGATTCTGCCTGCACACTTTGCCCTTGTGCCAGACTGGTTTGCTGCTCCCCCTCGCCAGGCTCAAGGGGAGTGAGCTCCTCTTTGGAGGATCCCTGATTGGGAGAAGCGCTTTCAGACAGGCTCTCTCCAGCAGTTACCCTATCTCCTGGCATGTCCCCCATCCACGGCTCCTGTGGGCCTGGTGTGCTCGCTGCACCCGCTTTATCCTCATCCATTGCTGCAGCTTGTTCTGGAGCTCCCGCTGCAGACATCGGTGCCCCGTCTTCTATCTTCTCTTGCTCCTCTTCGCCGGGCTCGACAACGCCTGCTCCTGCAGCAGTCCGACTTGACCGTGTGTCAGCACTCGCTTCTGCCTCATGGCGTTTTTCCTCATGCTTTCTGAAGATGGTCTGGAGGCGCTTCCAGACTCCATCCTCTTGTGGAGAGAGGCTTCCTGCATCAGCCTGCTTCTGCACGTTTCCCCGCTCGCTCGAGCTTGCCTCTTCTTGCGGTTTTGATGGTAATGCAGCCTTTTGAGCAGGTTTTTGCACGGCAAGCTCAGGCGGCTTCTGGGCACTTCGATAAAGTGTACCCATTTCAGCATGAGGTTGCTCGGCAAAACCGTTAGAAGGTAAGCGTCCTGCCTGGGATTGCTGCACCCGCTCGGGCGGCTCCCAGCCCATTTCCGCAGCCTGAGATTCCTCGCCTCCAGCAGCTGCCGCGGCTGGCTCTTCCATAACCAATTCATCTCCGCCTTCCCATGGAGCCGGGGTCGGCACCAGGCGCGCCATCACCACTGGGACAGGCGTCCTGCCGGTCTGATTCCAGGCTGGCTGGGTCGTACTCGGGGAGCTCGTCGCCGATGCCACAGGCAGACGGCCTGGTCCTAAACCCTGCTGAAGCTCAATCGGAACAGAGCCACCCGCGACTCCCAAAGCGGCACGGTCGGGTAACGGTGTTGTAGCAGGTTTACCGGTTGTTGCCAGGGTCGCCGCATCCAACGCCGAAACGCGCGCATGCCTTTGGATATGCCTGATGAATGGATTACGCCTGCTCCTACGAGATTGGACCATCCTGATCAGCACCTCCTACCCCAGCTACGTTGTACCCAACGCGACGGTAATCTCACCGCACACCAGGTCCAGGGTTTGAATTGCCACTGTCGTTGCATCCGATTTCAGCTCAGGACCGCGCCAATTGATCGGGATGGCATCTGCCAGGTTCCAGGTGATCACTGCTTTATGACTTCACATCCAACAAGGTGATCGCCACAGGCTTACGAGCAAACTGCTCGCTCATGCACTGCATATACCAGTCGATCAATTCATGCTTGCCAACACCATTCTTCAAACTGATCTTCCCGGCTTTACGCCTCCCCGGCAGCTGGTGAGTGAATGTATTCAATCCGCCTTCCTTCACTTCTTCCACCTCCCACTCGATATTAGGCAGATTGCATTCTGTGAAGGCCGCCTGGGGCTTGCCATCCACATCAACCAGGAAACGAAAAGCCGCGTTGGTCAACGAACGAATTTGGGCTTCATCCGGCATTACCTACCTCCTGCCGCTCCCGATATTCCGTCTCTGCCCCCCAGCACCCTGGAAGGCAAGCGGCACCGCTCCAACTCATTTTTCAGATCTTCCAATAACAGCGCCATCACCTTATCGGCCAATTTTTCAACCAGCTCTTGGGTCAAGGCGCTGCCTTGCATCGGAAGGTTATTTATAGAAGTGTTCGATTCTTCTGGCATCTTAATTCACTCATTTTGCCTAACACTACGCTCAGCGTACTCGTTGGACTCTTTGTACTCAACGTCAACGCCCAACGACCGTTGTACCCATCGGTTCGATGCACCCATCAGCTCCGGTGTAACCATTGGTTCGATGTACTCATCGACCTCGATGTACTCATCGACCAAATCCCTTTTCGTCCGCTTCCAGCCCGGCTGCACCCAGCGGCGAAACCTGTACATCGAACTTCCCGTTACAGTATGGGCAGACCACTCCCAACCGGACATTTTCCTGGGTATTCAAACGCAAGTACACATCTTCCAGGTAAGCCATATCGGAAGCAAACAGGTTTTCAACCACCTGAGGCGTTACTGCCGGCAGCTCACCGAGCCGCACAATCACCCGGCTCAATAAAACTACCGGCAGGTAAGCCTCATTAGCCTGCACCCGTACATCTTGCAGGGCTTCGATTTCATCCAGAGCAGTTGCCAGGCGCATCCGTACTTCCCGGTGGATGATCCCACTCGAGTCAATGAACCCTCTCGGCAGCTTAAAGTCAAACTCTGTCTGCAAGGTCATTTAACCCGTTTGATGTATTCGTGGGCGATGGTTAATTCCTCGACGCCGATCTCATTACTATCCGCCTTGGGCTGCGGACCCGTCACCTTGGTAGGCCAGCCGCGCTCGAAGTTCCAACGCGCCACCTCTTTCAAGGTTTGATCGAACATAATAATGGAACCATCCCGTCGAGCACTGTCCACCTTGCCATCTTCAACCTGCTTACGCCAATCCCAGATGTCCATACTGCTCGTGATACCGCGCTTGAGCACGATATTCTCCCATTTCAGGCGCCCCGGGATCTTCATCACCACTTCCTGGCCTTTATCGGTAATCACCTTATGTTCGATCACCTCATGCTCTGAACCCAAGCCAGAGCACTCTGTGAAAAAGCCCTTAACCACGCCCTGAATATCGATCGCAAAATGAAAACCAACCAGGGGATTCTCGTCAGCCATTTTGATACTCCTTTCCATCTACCTGTGTTATCTTTATATATTTTCTCGTAGAGCAAGAACGCGTCCTGAGAGCAACCAGGGATCGATCTTGCTAAGATGCGTTTGGACCCGCCCATTGGCTGATGCGGAAGATCACAAATTCCGCAGGCTTTACAGGCGCCATGCCTACTTCGATGATCAACTGGCCCAGGTCGCGAATTTCCGTCGGGTTCAGCTCCTCATCACACTTCACATAGAAAGCCTGCTCGGGTGTTGTCCCAAATAATGCCCCGCCGCGCCACACAACCTTCAAGAAAGAAGTCACATCGCGGACCACTTTCGCCCACAACGTCGCATCGTTCGGCTCGAAGACCACCCAGCTCAACCCGGCCTCCATCGAAGCTTCAACCATGATGAACAACCGGCGCACATTGATATAACGCCAGGCGCCGTTGCTGCTCAACGTGCGTGCACCCCATACGCGGATGCCACGCCCCGGAAAAGCCCGGATGCAGTTCAAGCCGATTGGATTTAATACATCCTGTTCGCCCTTGCTCAATTGAAGTTCCAGATCAACCGCACCCAAAACAACCTGGTTGGCCGGCGCTTTATGCACGCCCCGGTTCGAATCCTCACGGTTATAGATGCCAACTACATGACCGCTTGGTGGTACCAGCTTCGATGTACTCCCGCTGCCGCTCAGATCAGCGATCTTCACCCATGGATAATACATCGCCGCATACGATGAATCGAAATTGGTATAGAAGCGCCACTCCCGCGCTTGCTGCGCTGTCAATCCTGGCGGCGTATCCAACACCGCAAAGCGGTAGCGCATCTTCTCACAGTGGGCGATCATCGCCGTCTGAACCATTTTGACACGTTCTTTGGACTCATCCGAGCCATCGTACCCCGCCATCACATCTGGGCAGACCACCAGGCGCACCTCATCCTGTGCTTCCAACCCGCCCAACCCGGTCCGGTCGGCCGGGTTGCCGATGAAATCGGCCGCCGAAAGCGGTTTCACGCCCCCGCCCGCCAATGTGAATGTGCCCTCTTCCGGTAAAGCTGTCGGAGCGCCCACATCGGTGATGGTCACGGTGTCAAAAGCCGCCTCACCCACATAGCCTTCGCCCTTCTTCATCACCAGCCCAGCTTTGGACTCTCCGCCTACCGTCAGCGAAAAGCTATCCTCGCCGGTAGCTTTGACTGTTACAGTCAGGCCATTCGCTCCTGGGCCAGGAAACTTTGAAACCACCTTGAAGCTGCTTCCCTTAACCTTCGATGGCACAGCCACCTCAGCCGGCTTCGTTGTACTCAACGCGGCCTCTCCGCTGCCTTCTTTGACAGTTCTCAAGCTGGTCACATAGCATGGGCCGCCGCCATTGCTGAAATATCCGTAGACCGCGTCAGGCAAGAAAGCACCCGAGACGAACTCGCCAAAGATTTCACTGAACTGTGTCCAGCTCGTGACCAAGGTGGGCTTGTTCAGGCGCGACTCGACCACCGTCCTTTCGCCGGTCGCGGCATCGATGGCCTTTATGCTCGCCTCTGCCGTGATCCCCACAAACGCCGCCATCGAGGTGCCAACCGCTTCGATGGGCTTCGTGCCGCGATCAACTTCTTCAACATACACACCTGGAGATGCATAACTTAGAGCCATTTTTTACCTCCTTACCATTGAAACAATTTTAATAATCAAATACTTTTCTTTACCTGCCAGAGGTTCTTAACCTGACTGGGCTTGTTGAATCCTCAAGAGCTCGTTTTAGGTCAGGACATGTTTTCTATGTCAGGCCTCCTTCGGCGGTGATCGGGGGTGGATTAAAGAATAGGGCATTTAACCGATCTCCAAATCATAACCGCCGCCTCGCATTGGCACAGCAATTTTCTTCTCGATGAAACGCGGGCGGTCCCCAGGTTCACCTTTTGGCAGCCAGGCTACCAGGGTGTAATCACCCGGCTGCAACCCCCGGAAAATAAAATTCCCTTGTTCATCGGTTTTACCGATATAGCCAGTCCCCTTGAGCGCCACCTCGATCCCGGCTTGGGGAGCTCCCTTTGCCTTATCCCGTACGGTGCCCCCGATGAAAACCATCTTGTCTGGTTCTACATCTTGCCTATAAAACCTTTCTAGAGGTAGGTTAATCGCTTCACCCGTCCGCAGGGTAAGTGTCTTAACCACCGGCCCCGTGATCTCCTTCCAGGGATCCAGCGCCAGCGTCACAATATAAGACACGCTTGGACGCAGCTCGTTATCCAGCGAACTCCACACTTCCGCCGGGTTGGTCAGCCGGTCATGTGCAGCCAGGCGGGCCTGTATCTCGAAAGGTGGGTTTTTCAGGCTGCCGACCAGCCTATCGTTCGTTAAAACCGGGAAGCGGAACAGCGCCAGCAAGGCGCGCGTCAGCAAACGGTGCTCATCATCGGGCTCCGCTGCCCAGGTGGTCAGCATATAATAACAGTCCACTCTGAACGGAGACCGTTTCAGATGGGCGCGACCATCCCCATTGTCCGGCAGGCGTTCCCATTGATGCTGGCGCAGGACATTATTCTCCCGCACATCATACAAGAACAGGTTAATAGACGGCCGCGACAGCCTTCCGCTCCACTCCCGTTTCGGCTGGTCAAAGCTAATCTCCACTTCCCCATTCTTTACAGGGATTTCTGTAATCAAAAGCTGCCGTAAAGTTTCATCGAGGTCTGCTAGCATAGATCATTTCTCACTTCTCATGTAAAAATGAACCCACATTTACCTACTTATTCAATCGCTTCGCTTGCAGCTCTTCTTCCTCAGGGATCTCCTGGCGCTGCACTGGTTTCATTTGCAGCTCCTCGTCCTCAGGGAGCTCCTGAGACTTCTCTTGATTCGCCAGCAATTCTTTTTCGTCCTCCGATATCTCCTGGCGCTGCACTCGCTTGGTTTGCAGCTCCTCTTCCTCGGGGAGCTCCTGCCTCTGAACGCCTCCCCTCTGGCCAGCCCCAGGAGCGTTCGTCACTGCCTGGGCAACAGCATCGGCCTTTTTCTCATAAGCATCGTGCGGTGCATTGACGGTCATTTTGGTACCTCCCCCTGTCAGTCCACTGCTTTGCTGTACCACATGGGTCATTTCGTGAGCCAAAAGCTCCTGTCCGCTGGATGAGTTCGGGTCATAGGCCCCTTCTCGGAAGAAAATATCATTGCCGGTCGTAAAAGCCTGCGCACTCAGGTCTCGATTTAGAGCATCCGCTTCGGGTGAAGTGTGCACATGCACAGCGCTGAAATCATATCCCATGGCAGTTCCCACTTTCTCCTGGGCAGATCTGTCCAATGCCTGCCCGCCACCCCGTTCTTTTTCGACGCGCGTCGCGGTATCTTCATCCAGTTCAAACGACTGTTCCGAATTTTTTTGGTTGATAAGGCGCTGCACTGCCCGATTTCCTACCAGTTTCTGCAGATTTACCAACGGGCCATTGGCGTTGCTGGCGTGCTGAGATTGATCACTTTTTGATTCCTTGATAACCCTGGACTTTTTTTCTTCAACGGAAACGTGTGCTTTGTTCATTTGATCCACTCCTCTCAAACTGGAAGCCAACTATCCAACGGCATCCAGCTTTTCCTTCTCCCTTTCCCACAAGACTTCTAATCCCATTTCGGCATTGTTTGCCATAGAAGGCTTTTTTTTCTCCTCAACATTTCCCTTATCTTCTGATTTCTCCGAAGCCTGGCCCAGGTGGTCTTCACCTGCCAGGTGGTCTTCACCTGCCACGACCTGCTCTGCTTCTGGAGCAATTACCGCCACAGGTTTCTTCTCCGCCTCTGTCATTTCCTTACCGTCTGGCTTCTCCGTTGCCTGGCCCAGGTTTTCTTCACCTGCCTCGATTTGCCCTGCCGCTGGTATGCCTGCCCCCACAGGTTTCTTCTCCGCCTCTGCCATTTCCTTACCGTCTGGCTTCTCCGTTGCCTGGCCCAGATTTTCTTTACCTGCCAGGTGATCCTTACCTGCCACGATCTGCTCTACTGCTGGCGTACCCGCCGGTAAAGGCACCTTTTGCATGCCAGCAGGCTCTTTAGCCTCCGGCTTCTCCTCTGTCTGGTTGGCGATCTGCTCCACCACCGGGGATACTTCCGGTAAAGGAGTCTTTTGCATGCCAGCAGGCTCCTTAGCCTTCGGCTTCTCCTCTGTCTGGGCAACAATTTGATCTGCCTTTCCAGTGCCTGTCTCCGCAGCCGGTGGCTTCGCTTCGCTTGACTCCTTTTCACCGGGTTTTTCAGGCATTTGTGCTGTTCCCGGTTCTGTACCGGGGAGTTCAGGTAACTTCTCCGGCTTAGGCGGTTTTTCTTCCAGGTGTTCTTCACCTGCCATTGGTTTTTCAGGCTTATTCTCTTCCTCTGGCTTTGGTATTTCCCTTGCAGCTTCCTCTCCAGTTTGTACGGGGGGCTCTCTCCGGCCGCCTGCTCTCTCGGGTCTTTGACTTGTTGCAGCTTCAGGCAGATGACCAGCCTCTTCTCTTTCTCGCCTGCTTTCTCCAGCAGGCTCTGCCAACCCAGGTCCACTTACCCCCTCACCACTGGCACTAATTTCCACCCACTTGAGCAACCGCTGATACGTATCCGTAAACCGGCTGACCAGGCGCTGGACACGGTTCCTGATCACATCATAACGCCCTTGCAGCCAGTTCAAGACGGGAGTGAAAGACCGGTCTCTAATCGAGCTCACCACAGCTTGCGCACCCTGTCGGATTGTCGCAAAAGTCGCCCGGACTGCTGATATTGCATTGACCCAATTCGTTCGCACAAGTGACCATGTATTTTGAGCTCCAGCCATCAGGCGATTCCCCCGGCTGATCGCAACTGTTAAGGCATGCATGCCTCTCGTGAGACCGAGCGTCAGGAAACTCGACCCCAGCATTTGCAGATTCTGCCATGCCCCCATGCCCCTGGCACTTATCCGGCTCCAAGCCCCCTGAGCTGTATTCGCCAGCCAATCCACCGCCCCATTTGCCCCACTCCGCAGCCGGCTAAGAACACCCTCTACCCGGACGCCAAAAAACCGCAGGATAGACTGCGCCATACCTGTCAGCCGGTTAATGGCGCCGTTGATGCCTGTCCGCAGCCGTTCAAGCGTGCCTCTCACATTCGTTTGCAGGGTATTCACCACTGTATTGATCCGGCTCATCAGATTACTGAGGTGTGTTGTGAGCATCATTGTCAATTGATTGAACGCCATGTGGAGTGAAAACCGCGTTCGGTTCCAGACCTCAGCCGCTAGGGCAAATCCCTGATCGATTTTCCGAATTAGACGTTGGTTCACTCGCACAAAACCCTGTTCCAACCGCGTCCAAACACGGTCCAAACGCTCCACAACAAAACTGGATAAGCGCTCAGCTTGAGCTTCGACGAAACCCCACAGGCGTTCTACGCTTGAACTGACTAAGTTCCAGACACTTTCTAACCTCTCTTGGACTGGCGTCAAGAATGACTGGATGCGCTGCCAGGCGTTCTCGATAATCCTGCGCGCTTCACCAACGCCCGCTTCTCCCCGGCCGCGTTGTAGAACCGCTTGGGCTTGAGATTCTGCTTCGGAAAAAGTCGCCTCAGAAAGCTCTCCCGCTTTTTCAACCTGCGGCACCAAGCCGGCTTCTTGGCTCGACCACTGTGCCTCAGCCTGGCTGGTAAAACCCTCAACGGCAGCATTTAACGCATTCGTGCTTGTTTTTGCTCCCTCCTGGACCATCGACACCTGGCTGTTGGCCTCTGCCTGTTCGCTGCTATACTCGGTTTGGACTTCCGACTGCACCTCCCCCGCTTGGGTTTCAACAATCGACTCACCTGCTTCGGTTTGCGCTTGAGCTTGCTCTTCGTCTGAAGCAGCCTGGGTATGCACTTGCGTACCACCTGCTTCTGCCTGAGTGGTCAATTCGTTACTTTTCTCATCGGCTTCGGACTGTACCTCCGATGAACCTGTTTGCGCCTGGCTCTGGACCGAGGCGTTTTCTGAGGTTGCTTCGCTCGACACCTGGCTTAAAACCAGGCTGTTTGAGGCTTCATCTTCGCCCTCGCGTTGAATTATGGAAGCCAGATGTCGATTCCCCTGGTGGGATCCGATTTGTACAGCAAACTGCTGCTGCTGGACGGTATGCAGCTGCTTAATGCGACTAAGGTGATTCTGTGGGCGCGTTGGTTCTGAATATACAAGGCTAGCTTCGTTTGAAGGTGCGGTCGTAGGAAGTCGGCTCTTTTCACTCGGCCGTTTGGTTTTTCCTTCCGGCGAGTGGTTCTTTTTTATGCCAGCGACACGCTGAGCTTGGCTCGCCATCTACGCTTCCATTCCTTCTGGTGTGTCCGATGTACTCACCGCCCTCGACCCGCTGAACCCGGTGTATTCACCGCCATCCGTAAAGTCTTGCTCGCCAACCAACCGCCCCATCTTCTGCAGCTCCCGCCGCGTGCCGTGCAGCAAGTTTGTCATGTTTACGGCGCCGCCATCGGAAGCTGCCAGATAAGCTGCCGTGACCAGGATATTGCGAATGTTCCCTCCTGCCAGCTTGAACCGGCGCGCCAGCAGCGGCAGATCAATATCGGTCTCGAAGGGAACCTCTGGAGGAAAGAGGGTTTTCCAGATACGCAGCCGGTCTGCTGCCTCTGGAAAAGGAAAATCGACCGCGAACTGCAAGCGTCGGGTAAACGCCTCATCCAGGTTCGAGCGCAAATTGGTAGCCAGGATCGTAACCCCGTTGTAAGCTTCCATGCGCTGCAGCAGGTAGCTGATCTCAACATTGGCATACCGGTCATGCGAATCACCGCACCTCAGAGCGTTTGCCAAACAGCGCATCCGCCTCATCAAAGAAGAGGATTGCATTGCTGGCTTCTGCCTCAAAGAAAATACGCTCTAGATTTTTTTCGGTCTCTCCAATGTACTTACTGATGACTGTCGATAAGTCGATCTTATACAGGTCCAAACCCAGCTCTGCGGCCATCACCTCCGCCGCCATCGTCTTTCCGGTGCCAGGAGCTCCAGCAAATAAGACGGTTACACCACGGCTGGAAGCCAGTTTTTGCCCAATCCCCCATTCGTCCAGCACCTTGGGGCGCCTTCGGATTGTATCGACAATCTCATGCAACAACCGCAGTTGGTCAGTCGGTAAGATGATATCTCCCCAATCGTAGCGCGGTACAATCTTGCGTGCCAGGCTGGCAAGCCGCGGGTTCGAATAAGCCCGCGCTGCGGCAAAAAGCTCAGCATTTCCCAGGCTCTTACCCGCCTGGTTGCAGTGATCCCTTGCCGAAGCCACCGCATCCCGGATCTGCCCTGAAGCGAGCTGGAATTGACTTGCCAACGAAGCTAAATCCAGGTCTTGTGCCACGCTTACACCTGAGTGTTCCAGGTAATACTGCCACCACCGCAGCCTTTGAGGATATTCTGGCATGGGGAACGCAAACCAGGCGATGCTGCGCTCCCGATCTATCCCCCCCGCCTGCCAGGGGGCTCTGCCGCCCAGGATCACCAGCTCGGTAAATCCATCGGCCCCGGTGCTTGTCCTGAGCGTAGCCGAAGGATATGCATCGGCATCTTTCCTTCCACAGATCTGCGCCAGGTATTTTTCAGGAGGCAGTCCATCTAACAGCCCGTTGTACCCGCTGTACCCAGCGCCAACGGCAACATCCCAACCCCAGATAAAAAGCCCAGCCCCAAGCAGTCTGGCATCTCGCAGCGCCAGTCCAATGCTTTCATTCAGATATTCGCTGGTTGCCGCGTTATCAGCCTGATTCGGCGATGCGCCCAACGACCCCGATGTACTCATCGGCCCCCATCGGCTGTCTCGCAGGTTGGTTTGATCTTGCCCAGTTGAAACCGCAGCTTCCAGATCCAACGTTAAAAGCGATCGACCCATCTGGCTCGCCACCATTTGTGCCGCGGCAGCCTGGCTCAGCTGATCAGCCCCCCAAAACACCACCACAGGATCTGGATTGGTTAACTTCTCCAATTCATTTCTCAACTGCCTATCCAAGAGGGCGGCTGGCCCCATGCCTGTCCTGAGCGCAGCCGAAGGATATGCATCGGCCCCGATGCCTGTCCTGAGCGTAGTCGAAGGATACTCATCGACCTCATTCCTTGAATCTGGCTCAAATTCTGAAAGGTGGAGGAACTTAGCCATTTCTGGCCTGGGTTTGTATTTCCCTAAAAGCCAACGCACGATGCCCTCATCCACCAACAACGACTGGCTTAGAAGAGGCAATTTTCCTGGCTGATCTTGGGCTTTCTCAAGAAAGTGCCGCTTAATAAGGGGGGCGTCTGCATCAAAATGGGCCAATTTCTCAAATCGGTCTGGCCCATTCGGGCATAACAGATCGAGGATCAAATTGACTGTCGGCTTCTTACGGGTTACATCATCCTGTAAATATCCATACAGGCGCTCATACTTCAAATCTAAGAAGGGCGCCGCACAGATCAAGAATGCATCCCGGTCAAATGGCTCCCACCCAAATCGTTCCGACAGCCTGACCAGGCGCAGCTCTTCACGATCACAAGCCTTTTCCTCCAGGGTAGAGACTTGCTCAGAGGCTTTTCCCAACGCGCTCTCGAACCAGGCTTTCTCCTCATTTGTCAGCACGCCGTATTGACCCCAATTGGCTCCCAGGGGGTGTTCCATCAGCAGCGCAACCTCGCTGTCTGAAATGTACAGCCCGCGAAATGCATCCCGCGGATCTTGCCCTGCCTTCTGCCAGCATAATACCTGCCGGCGAATCAGAAGATCGATGCGCAGCAGCTCAGCCTGCAGATGCTGAAAACTCAGGTCAGCAGGCTGGGCAAACTCTCGAGGAGAAAATCCTGGGGTGCTTGTACTCTGAACCATTATTTCAACCTGATCCATTCCCATGTTGCCCGGAGCTTACTTTTAAGAGAAGCCAGGGTGGTCATCTTCGCCGGCACCAGCACCCCCGAATTGCCAGACACCTGCTCGCGGATAAATCTCACGATGCTCTCCATATCGTAGAAATACAACCGCCTTCCGCTTCCAACGTAATCAATGGAGCCCCGCCAGCCCAATTCATCCCTGCTTTTTAGGGGCGCTTCGCCGGGCAGATGTTTCTCACCCGCCGGGTGTTCTTTCCCTGACAGGTGCTCTGCACCTGCCGCGTCAGATGCGTTCCAGATACGAACAATGAAGGAATGCGTTTCTTTTTCCACAGAATCAATTTCGGTTTCTGCAACAGGTTTTCTCTACCCGCTGCTGAATTTCTTAAGCCTTCTGATTTCATAAGCAGTCATGCGAATCAAAAACAGACGGCTGCAGCGTACAGCTTATCACCCACCTTAGCACGCAGTCGTCTGTTCAGCGTCTTTCTGCCGGCGCTTTTCATATCTCTAGAAAGATAAAGAGCCGTCTTTTACGACCAGAAACCCCCTTCTTCTGTGCATTCTATGGACAAAAAACCAAAACGAAAGGGTTATTCGGAGTTGAGCAGGTCAGAATGGATCAGAGTCTCAATCTGGCGCAGCTCTGCATTGGTCTCATCCACCAGGCGCTCCAGTGCTTGCAAACGCTGCAAAACCTTCTCCACCTTCGTAATCTCGGCAGAGGGAGTACTTACGCCCCCCACCCGTTGGACATGGGGTGAAAATTGGTTATGAATCATCTGCTGGTATACTTCTGTAGTATCTTGCAGAGGAGCAATCCCCAGCTCCTCTCGCAGGATTTGCACACAGCGCTTATACTGCGCCAGCGCCGCGCTCCGGTTGCCCGACAGCCAGTAAAGGCGCATCATTTGCAAGTGAACCTTCTCACGCGTAGGGTCCTGTCCCAAGATACACTCGCCGTAAGCCAGCCCACGCTCGTAAGATCCGTGGGCTGCGTGATAAACCATCAGCTTGTGAAGAGCCTCCAGATAAAGCAAGTTCAATCGCTCGCGCTCATAGATGCACCAGTCATAATCTGCCCCTTCCAACAGGTCTCCAGTGTACAGCTCCACTGCCGCTCCGAGCGCGTTGGCTTGTTCAGGCTGGATCTCCTGCCCGGTCACATCCTGGCAGGCTTCTACCGCGTCTTCAAAGATCTCCACATCCAACCAATATGGGCTGGTGCGAATAAAAGTTACACTCTCATCGTTTACAAACAGGTAATCATCCAGGTCTGCTTGGGCTTCTTCAAACATTTGGCGCAGCTTCCATAAGCTATTTCGCAGGTACTTCCGCGATGCCTGGGTAGAATATTCTCCCCAAAAAACACTCGCTAATTGGTCGCGCAGGTGAGGATATTTAGAGTTGAGCAGCAGGTAGCATAGGAGCAGATGGGCTTGTTGGGAGGGAAAATGAGCGAACGACTGCCCCTCCGCTGTACCGATGTACCCATCGGCTGTCAGCGGCCCCAGAGAGGCCTGGCCAGAGCCAAAAAGTTTGAGCTTGAGCATAGCAACCTGCCTTTCCTGGGGGCAAGACCCAGTGGAACAGGAGACGACCTATAAAACTGAGTATGGCTGAAAATCAAGCTTTCGTCAATCCACCAAATATCCTAGTGAATCCGCCACCCTCATCTACCCATTGCGCTTAAATAAGCTAAAGGATCTAAGAACCTTTCCTTAATCCATTCCGGCTTGGCGTTCATCGGTAAATCTGTGCTTTGGCTCAGGTCTGTCTCCCAAGTAGCCCCATACGCTACCGCAAAGTGTAAGAATCGCTCCATGAACACCTGGGGAGAAGCAATCTTACCGAGGATGTGCCCTTTTGGATAGCTCGCACCGATCTGTAAGTTAGCCAGCTCACTTAAGTGACTGTATATCGTTAAAATCTCCCCCCCTCCTGCTCACGGTGGCGGAAGATTACAATTTTACCGGCGCAGTCTCCCCCATTTTTTCCTGCGCACAGGCACACGCCATCGGCTGCCAACTTCACCTCGCTGATCCCAGATAATTTTCTCGAGGCTTGTTCTCTCTCAGGAAATAGATCCACACCTGCATGCGATTCAGGTTTTAAGAACACACCCCCCTTCAATGAAATTTTCCCATCCAATGGGAGGCCGAAAGAGCTCGTACCAGCCACCTTACGCACGGCCGCAGGTAATTCTTGCATGGGCAGCTGGTCCAGCAGCATCCAGTACTGGCTGCTTTTTTCCCATGCATATACCCGGGCCGGCCTGCTCACCAGCACCAGGTAATCGCGCACAAACTTGAAATACCTTCCAACTGCATCCAACATCCTCTTCCTGCTGTATGCAGCGCTGCGATATGGCTGGGGTAACCCGTTCCCGATGCCTGTCCTGAGCGCAGCCGAAGAATACTCATCGGCCCCGATGCCTGTCCTGAGCGCAGCCGAAGGAGTATTCATCGGCCCCGATGCCTGTCCTGAGCGCAGCCGAAGGATACTCATCGGCCCCGATGCCTGTCCTGAGCGCAGCCGAAGGATACTCATCGGCCCCGATGTACTCATCGGCCCCATCCTTCAAAAACCGGCCAAACACCAGCTCTTTCATCTCTTCATCTGCGTCGATGAGTGCTTTCACTCCCAAAAGGTATCGGATTGTTGCCATAAATAACTTCCCGGGATCCGCCTTATCTAGTGAAAGCTCATTGTGACCCAGCACATCCAGCGCCGAGATTTTGTAGCGCTTCATCACTGCCCAGATCACTCCCAGCACATTGGCCATTTGCTGGGCCCCTGGGGCTGTCTCTGGATTGTCGAAGTTGAAGCCCGTCATCTCGATGGCAATCGTCCTCCAGCCCGGGTCAATCTTCGATACAGTGTAAAAATCCTGCAAGATGGAATGGTCTCCCTTGTCAGAAAACTCCAATGCATCCAGTGCATTGACAAAGTACTGCTGCCTTTCACGGAACTGCTTGTAATCCAATGATCTCAAGTGAGAAGCTACAAAGGGAATGCCGTCCGCATCCGGAGCCTGGGTCTGCAAGATGCCAATCGCCTCCGATGTACTCATCGGCGCCTTCGCTTCCGCCCCGATGCCTGTCCTGAGCGTAGCCGAAGGAACCTCATCGACGGTGGCAGGCAGCGCATCTCCCACCAAGAAATGTGCGCTCGTGCGCGTCTCATAACCATTCGCCTCCCGCAAACCATCAAAACCCCTCAGGTATCCTGTAATTGTCTTATCGAAGAACTCCGGCTCGCCGTACCAGTGCAGTACAATCCCCCACGACCATTCGGTCAGCAGCCGATCCAATGCGGTTGACTTTTCCTTGTTCCACTGCGTCCTGGCCAGAGGCACATTTCCAAGGGTATTTCCTCCCCCATCCTGTAAAGCCAAAATGCCCTCTGCAGAAATGATCATCGGCTGCACCCGTCCTAACACATCCTTAACAGGCTGCGGTAAAGCCCTTATCAGCAGCGCAGGCCATTTCCCGCTGGTTGGGATAGGTTCAGTCTCCCCATCAGAATCATTGTATGGGCGGAGAGCCTCTGTTCCACCGTCAGCGGGGGACCCATCTGCCCGGCGGATGTCATCGGCCCCGATGCCTGTCCTGAGCGTAGTCGAAGGATACCCATCGGTCGATGCCAATGCCCGGCTGTACTCAGCGATCCCGCTGTATGCAGCAGCCAGCGCCGCTGTACGCAGCGCCAAACCCGCTACCTTCAGGAAAGTTCTTCGGTTCATCCTCCGCCGCCATCAGGGCGGGATGGACCCGCCCCTCACTCCCTAGTGCCTGCTCCCCTTTTTACAACTCCCCGTCTCTAACGAAGATATCTGCAGGCAGCTCGATATTGTTCATCGCAAACTTTTCCGCGAACTTCGGACGCAGCCCCGAAGATTTGATCGCACCCACCACCCGCCCGTTCACCACCCCCGTCTGCTGGAACATAAACAGGTCCTGCATCAGGATCGTTTCCCCTTCCATCCCCTGCACCTCTGTCACCTGCACCACCTTGCGCGTCCCATCTCGCAAGCGGTCCACATGCACGACCAATTGAATAGCCGAGGCCACTTGCTCCCGGATCGCTTTGAGCGGAAGCTCCAAGCCTGCCATCAGCACCATGGTCTCAATACGCCGCAGGCTGTCACGCGGGCTGTTCGAGTGGATGGTGGTCATCGAGCCATCATGCCCCGTGTTCATCGCCTGGAGCATATCCAAGGCTTCACTGCCGCGCGACTCACCCACAATGATGCGGTCCGGACGCATACGCAAGGCATTGATCACCAGCTGCCTGATCGTCACCTCACCTCTCCCCTCCACGTTCGGGGGGCGCTTCTCCATCCTAACCACGTGCTCCTGCTTGAGCTGCAGCTCTGCTGTATCCTCGATCGTCACGATCCGTTCATTCTCCGGGATGAAAGCCGATATCACGTTGAGCAGCGTCGTTTTACCGGTGCCTGTACCTCCGGAGATGACAATATTGACACGCGCTTGCACACAAGCCTTGAGGAAATTCGACAGCTTCGGCGTCAGCGTCCCGTTCGCGATCAGGTCTTGTGCCGTATAGGGCGTTTGTGCAAACTTCCGGATGGTCAAAAGTGGTCCGTCCAAAGAGAGCGGCGGGATCGTTGCGTTCACACGATAGCCGCTCGGCAGGCGGGCGTCCACCATTGGCGAAGCCTCGTCCACGCGTCTCCCCAACGGTGCCACAATCCGGTCGATAATCCGCATCAAGTGCTCGTTATCCTCGAAAACGATATTCGTTTTTTCGATCTTCCCATACCGTTCCACATACACCGTCTGGTGACCATTTACCATCACTTCTGTGATCGTGTTATCTCCCAACAGCGGTTCCAAGGGTCCATACCCCAGGATATCCGCCAGCACCCAATCCAGGATTTGGGCTCGAGCGGCGCGTGTATACAGCAGATTCTCCTCCGCCAACACCTGGTTGAATAAAGTCTCGATCATCTGGCGCATCTGGGGCTGGTTGCTCAGGTTCACATCGCTGCCCTCAAACTCTGAGATCAGCTTCCTTTGCACCAAGTCCCGTATCCGGTATGCCTCTGCTGGCACCGCTCCTGCGCTCTCCGGCTTCCCGTCAGAGCCTGCAGTTGTACGAATATTCTTTGCTGGACGATTTGTGAACATATTCACCACTCTTCTATAATATTAAACTTGTCATTGCGAGCGCAGTGAAGCAATCTCACTCGCCTATGAGGGCAAGGTCTCCCAGCCCGGTTGGGCTTCGCTGAGTTACGGGGTTCCTGCCGATGGCAGACTCGGAATGACCAGAACCCGGTTCTCCGTCACCTTGCTCGCATCTGTCAGGCCGTTCGCAGCCAGGATCGCCTCTACCGTCGAATTGTATATCCGCGCCAGCTGAGTGATATACTCACCCTTCTGCACCACGTAGGTTACCCGGTCATACACCTCGATACCTTGTTCCAGCGCCTGCCAGTAAAGGTTATACGCCCCCTCAAAATTTCCCGCGTTGTAAGCAATATCACCCTCTTGAAATCTTATTCGCCATCTCAGTATCCTTCAACTGGGCGAGGTTCCTTAATCCACTCTGTTCAACCGCCACCTTATAAATCAAAGCCGCATCCTGGTAATTGCCCAATAAACCCTGGGTATATGCCACCATCTTCTGCGCCTCATACAGCCGCAAGGATGAATCAGGCGCATCCTGGGCCAAAACAGCCGCTCGCTGGAAATCTTCCAAGGCGGTCAGGTAATCCCCGC
Source organism: uncultured Chloroflexia bacterium (assembly GCA_963754615.1). Lineage (GTDB taxonomy): Bacteria > Chloroflexota > Anaerolineae > Anaerolineales > UBA4823 > CAVVUF01. The sequence continues at coordinate 471,081 of CAVWGW010000015.1, forward strand.
TGGCCAAGCCATTCTTGCCCCGTGCGGTATAAGCCTCAAACAGCGTCTGTCTTGTCGTGCCATTTGCGTAATCAGGTTCCTGGGCATACACTGCTTCCAGGTTGGTGATGGCTTGGGTCCACAAGCCCTTGTTGTAACTTTCCACGCCGTTAATATATTTCCGGGCGTAATTCAGCTGCTGGATCACCTGTAAGTCATCTGGCCTTAATGCCAGCGCCTTGCCGAAATTATCTTCCGCTATCTGCAGCGCTTCCAAAGAGTCTGCCTGCCCGGTCAGAGTCTGTAAAGCCGTATTCATATAACTGTTGACCAGGTAATCTTCCACCGAGCGCCGCGCGGTTGCCTGTTTGTTGATGATCTCCTTGTTTTGAGGCTTCAACGCCAATGCTTTGCGATAATAATCATCCGCTTCCAAAAGGGATTCATAGGTGGGTTCCTGTTCGGTCAACTTCGCTTCCGCCGCATTGAGGTAGCTTTGGTAAAGAAGGTCCTCCACATCCGCCTGCCGGTAGGTAGGATCAGCCGCCTTCAGCGCTTCAAATCCCACCACGGCCTCGCTCCACCGGTTGTCTCCATAAGCTGTTGTAGCTTGCGCGAATTGATCTTCCAGGCTCAAGCTGTTCTGCAGTTCTTTGATTTGAAGCGCAACATCTTTATACCGTGGATCGCGATCAAGAATGCTCTGGAACGCTCTTAAAGCCCCCGAAATATCCCCCTTTTCTTTCAACGCAGCCGCTTGCTGATAGGTCGTTTCCATCTCAACCATCTGCTTGGCCTGGTTCATGAAGGTGTCTAACTGAGGATAATTCGGGTTTATCGCCGCCACTTCCTGGAAAGATGCCAGCGCATCTTCCGGCCGGTTTGCCAGCAGTAAATTTTGTCCGTTTCGAAACTGGGCAGCCAATACCAAGGTATTCGACTCTTCTTGCATTTGTGACACCGTGCTCTTCCACTGCGATTGGATTGTGCGTGAAAATGCCTGCAGTCCCAAGACCACCAGCACGATCGCCAAAAATACCCCCGCCAGGCGAAACGCCAGGTTCTTATAAAAAATTCTCTTCTGGCGCGCCGCCTCTTCAACCTCTACCTCGTCCATCTTTGCCCGCAGGACCATTTCCTGGCGCCAGGTGCGCAGCTCCGGTTCCAAAGGATAAGCTTCTTCCAGCTCCTGCAGGTGGGCTAGACCGCTGGCCCAGTTCCCTTGCTGGAACTCACGCTGCGTTTCCCGAAAGAGGGGTAAATTTTCGTACGAATCGGCTGTATTTTCGAACATAGAAACTCCTAAAAAAAAATTAATCCTGAACGCTCACCAATAGAGTAAAAACTTGTCCTGAGTGTAACGAAGGACGCATTTTACGCAAAGCCAACCATACAGGTCCTAGAAATTGCCGAACACGGTGACCAATTTCGGGATTGCCGGTCCAAGCACCACCGCCAGGATCGCTGGAAAGATCAAAAATGCCATGGGGATCAGCATTTTGGTTGGGATCTTCTGAGCCTGCTCCTGCGCCCGAAAACGCCTCTCCACGCGCATCTGCGCCGCCTGGGTATGCAAAACATCCGAGATGGCCATACCTAACTGCTCCGATTGCAGGACGAAAGCCACGAAGCTCGAGAGCTCCGAGACATCGAGACGATCGGCCATATTTCTCAGCGCCTCCCTGCGAGATAAGCCCATTTCCATCTCATGGATGGCGCGCCCAAATTCCATCCCCACCGGCGTGTTCCAATGCTCACTCACCCGCTGGAGCGCCTGGTCAAAGCCCAGTCCAGCCGTAGCGCACACGCTCAGCATATCCAGCGCATCTGGCAGCCCTTTGCGAATTGCATCCTGGCGCTGCCGAACCTTGCTCGACAGCCAGGCAGTGGGCAGAAGGAAGAAAACAAAAAATGCAATGATCGCCGCTGCCCAAAATTTGATATCAATGGATCCTGTCGGTCCCCTCCCCATGCGCAGCAGCAGCAAGGCTACCAGGATACCGACCAATATCGAAACAATGCGCAATCCATAGAACTCGCGTGCTCCCAGGCCCATTGGATTCCCGGCGATCGTCAGCTGGTGGCGTAAAGTCTCCATCTGATTGGCTGGCATTAACCTGCCAAAGAACTGCCCGATATTTTTCACCACCGGCAGCAGCACCCGCCTGGGCAGCGAACCGGCCAGCTCCCGGCTGCTGCTGGAAACAAAATTCCTGGTCGGGCTGATGTTTCCTGTTTCTTCGGTTACATACTCATTTAAGCGCGTAGAGAGATTATCGGTGTTGATCGCTCGCCAGCTAAACAGCGCAATCAGGGCTCCTGCCCCGATCAAAACGACACTCGTCAGGCCAATGATCACCAGTTCCATCTATACCTCAATCTTAGCCAATTTACGGATCCAAATATTACCCAAGACAATCCCCACCAGGGCGCCAACCGGAATGCACAGCCACACTCCCGGTGTGAACAGCTCAGACATGTAGGAGGGATTAAGTGCAAACATCAAAGCCCCAACGCCAATTGGGATCAGGGTCAGGATATAAGCGCTGAAGCGCTGCTGTGACGTCAGCACCCTCACCTCCGCGAACAGGCGGATGCGCTCTCGAATGGTTTGGGTAACCGCATCCAACATCGTCACCAGGTTGCCGCCCACCTGTTGGTTAATGTTGATGGCGGTCACCACCAGGTAGAGATCATCGTTCTGCATGCGCGAAGTCAGGTTCAGCAGAGCCTGGTTGAGCGGCAGCCCCAACCCCACCTCCCTGCGTACCCGGCGGAACTCATCGCTAGCCGGAGCCTTCATCTCGCGCACCACCACATCCAGCGATTGCAGCAAGCTGTAACCCGCCCGGACCGCCCCATTCATCAGCACCAACACGTCTACCAATTGGTGTTCAAAGGCTTGCTGTCTCCGGTTGATGCTCATGCGCAGGTAAACCCCCGGTAGAATATAAAAAATCACTGCCAACCCAAACCCTGAGAAAGGTGATTGGAAGATCGCCCATCCCAAGATCAATCCCAAGACCGCTCCCCAAAAACGGATTAAGAGGTACTCCGTCTCGGTGATGGGCCAGTTAGCGCTCAACAGCTGCAGGCTCAGCTCTTCCGAAACGAACATCGAAAGCATATTATTCAAGCGCAAACGAAACCGGTTGACCCTGGCTCGCCTGCGTTCCAGGGCCCGCTGCGGCGATTCTTCATCGATCAGCGCGTAGGCTTCCATGCGCTCATTGACTTCATCACCTGCCACCAGCTGATTGACCAGCGCATAAATAGCCAGGCCGCCCACCACTAAAATCCCAAAACCCAAAGCCAGGATCGAAAATAGAGCCAGGGTCATGCTTTCATTCCTTTTCTTCTCCGGTCAGAAGCCATGCTGCTTATCCAGGTTGGCAAGCCTGCTATCCAAGCTGGCTCGATCGCAACAAAGCCTCGCGCTGGTCCTTATCCACTTCGGTTGTCGCCGTCACCTGGGCAGCCGTCTTAATCTCCACCAGCGACTTACCCAGCAGCTGGATCGCTTGCGAAGCTGGAGAGCGCGGATAGCGGACCATCAGGGGAACGCCCCGGTTAATGCTCAGCAGCGGTTTCGGGCTATCATCCGGCACCTGCCCAAAGATCGGGTAATGTAGAGCCGTTTCGATATCTGCCACCTTCACGCCTCCCGGGATATCTGCCCGGTTCACCGCCACCAGCACCTTTTCTGCCGGGTAAGCCAGCGTGCGACTCACCTGGATAAAGCGGCCGATATCGTGCAGCGAGGCCAGGTCCGGGTTCGACACCAGCAAGATCCGGTCTGCTGCATCCAGGAAAGTCACCGTATTCTCGTTCAAGGCGTTCCCTGCATCGACCACAATCAGGTTATACAGGCGCTGCACGCCCACCAGGATGTTATAAAGATCATCCGGGCGGATCCCCTGTGCAATCTGAACATTGGTCGGCGCCAGGAGCACATGCAGCCCCGAAGCATGTTCGCTGATCACATCCTTGATCAGCGCATCGTCCAGGCTGGCAGCATGCGGCACCAGGTCGGCGACTGTGTTCTGCGTGCGCATGTTCAGCATCACCCCCAGGTCTCCGAAGAACATCTTGCCTTCCAGCAAGAGCACCTGCTGCCCCGTCTCTTCGTACATCGAAAGCGCCAGGTTGAGCGCCAAAGTCGAGCAGCCCGTCCCGCCCTTTGGACTGAAGACTGTCAGCAGGCGCAGCGGGCGGGAGACTTCCGCGGTCTTCGCCGGTCCCCCCGGCATCGCCTGCCGCATGCGCTGGTCCAGGTCGCGCACACGCCTCAGCGTGCTCAGCAGGTTGAGCTGCGTAAAAGGCTGCACCAGGAAGGCGCGCGCCCCCGCCAGCATCACCTGCTGCGCCTTCAGCGGATCTTCACCGGGTAATACCGCCACGATCGAAGTCTTCGGAAACTGCAGCGCCAGGTCGTCGATGGTATCCAGCGTTGGTTGTCCCTCCAGCAAAGTGTCGACCAGGATAATATCGGGCTCCGCGGCGCGCACATCCCGCACCAGTCGTTCGGATGAACCCAAGATATCGACGAGCTGGAATTCATCCTGCGCGCTGAGCGCCGTTGTAATTTGCTGCTGGGTGGGGCCCGGGTCCCCGATCGCCACTACCCGGGTAAGCGTACTAGTCGTTGCCATCAAACTCTTCCTCTCCTAAGCCAAGTTCTCCTGTGTACTCCCGTGTTCTCCCGTGTTCTTTACGGGCTACGGGCTACGGCCTACGGCCTATTTCTCAATCTTCAATTCGTACCGGTCATTCAGGTAATCCGACATCACCGGGCTCAGCTCGAACGATTCTTTCGAGGTTGGGGAGCGCAGCACGATGTCAAAGGTGCCCCCAGCATCCTTCAGGTGCTTCAGCACCAGCGCATCTTGCGGCGAAACCGCCAGCAAATAAGCCTTGACTGTCCTCGTCCCCGGGATCGGGGTTGGGGTTGGAACAGGCGTCCCACTGGCGTTCTGCACCACCGTCGCGGCTATAGGCGCCGTCCCTTCCCCCTGCACCACATCCGCGATGATCGCCTGGATCACCACCCGCTGCAGCGCATCGAAAGTGAACAGCTTGCTGATCGTCTGCTGCTCCTGCACGGTCGTCTCTCCCGTCGCCGAAAGCACCTGCACCACCTGGTCGATGGACACCAGGATATCCACGTTATCCCCTGGCTGCAGCACCCCCAACCCGCTCATCAGGTCCTCCGACGGGAAAGCCATCAGCACCTGGTTATCGCCGATCACAAAAGCCAGGTCGCCGGCAGCGTTCGTCGGGTCAGCCAGGTTATGCGCCAAAACCACCTCGTTCGCCACCATGTTCACCTTCACCATCTTGCCGGATGCCTGCGCCAGGTCGGTCAGCGCATCGCGCGGCACCAGCTCGATCGGCATATCCACCTGCACCATATCCTCTGCTGCCAGCAGCGACCCGATGGCAATATCATGCGTGGTGATCAACACCTTCGCTGTGGTCACCGGGATCGGCGTCGGCGCCGGCAGGGGCGCCAGCGCATCGCGCACCAGCCTGCCCAATACAAACAATCCGATGGCGATCATCGCAATCCCCACCACCGCAATAATAATTCCAGTCCTCAACCGCCTGTTCAATGCACGCCTCCTCAAAATATAAAATCTGCCGAGATTACTTCACCAAGTTGACAACGAAAGCCCCTGCGTTGGTTGTACCGCCTCCATAACCTGATAGTATTCCTTCTTTAAAGTAACCTTCGATGGTCTTATCATTATTCTTAATCGCCCCCGCTGCCACAGCCGCATCATGTCCTGGACAGGGCCCTTTGTACGAGCCTCCTTGAATACAGGTCACATGAAATATAGCAAAGGAGATGATGTGGTAATAAAACTTCTCGCCGCTGGCACTCACGATTGTATCTTTGACATCCACGCCACAAGGTTCTCCCGCATCCTCCCCCACCGGATTCGAAGGTGCCCCATTGCACCACCGGTTGTAAACCGGAATGACCACATCCTTATTTAGCTGGCAATCGCCCACCGCAAAGAAAACGGAAGCTTTGGTACCCGGATTTCCTGGCACCCAGGTATGAATATTAAAGGGGGTAGGGAACCCATTACACACCCAATCCTTCATATTAGCTGCTCCGCCGCCGCCGCCTTCCAGGTTCAACCAGGACCGATCTCCTCCTGATAACAAATCATTAACACCATCATCATTCATATCACAGTCCAAATAGCCCTTCGTGATCCCTGGCACCGTTGGATCATCACAAAGGATATCCTCATCCACCTTCTTAGAGTCCATCACAATATAAAGGTTACCGGGGCCGTACTTCTGAACACAACTTTCCCCAGGCTGCTCACCAACAGGAGGCCTGCAGGACCAACCAATCGGCATGATTCCCATTCCGGATAAGGGTGATGAACACTTTGCAGTGGCTACAGCCCGCGGGGCGGTCTGCAAAATGCCGATCAAGCCGGCGAAGAAAGTGTTCTGCTGGACTGTGGCGGTCACCACTACGGTGCCCGAATCCAGGTTGGCATTTGCGACTGCACTCGTCGCCCCGTTGCGGGTGGTCGCATATTCGGTTGCCTTATTCGCCCCACCGGTCGCATCCTTGTGCTTGCACATATACTGCGCTCCAGCCAATGCGCCCGCATCCGCGGCATTCTGCGCTTTGCGGCGAGCCGCATAGGCATTGCCGCCATCCAGCACCAGTGCCAGGATGGCTGCAAAAGCCAGGAATAAGAGCGCCACCATCACCAGGCTCTGGCCCCTTTCGGATGACTGCTTTCGAATGATCATAATAACTCCATAAATAAAAAAGAGAAAATTTTGGCTAGGGAAGCGCCTCAGTGCGCATCACTGCCTCACCCTTGAGGTTAATCGTCCCTCCAGGTAATAAAAGACCCAGCAGCGGAGTAGCCGGGCTAAAAGAATAGTTAATCGTTACCTTCACAGTCGGGTTAGGAAAACCGCCTACCGTTTCGGACGGACCCGCTCCAGCCGTAACATTTGCAGCCGCCAATCCCAAACCGATCGCATATTTGACTACCTCGGACTTCATTCCCGCTATATCTTTTGGATGCACCGCGCCGAACCGCGCCCCTTCCCGGGCAGCATTATAGATCGCACTGTAATAATAAATTACTCTTCCCAGGTCAAAAACCACCACCACCGCCAGCACGAACACCGGCAGCAACAGCGCAAATTCAACCAGCGATTGACCTGGCAGGTTTGAACGACTTCCTGGATTGAACCTGTCATTGCGAGCGAGTGTTTTGAGCGAGCGAAGCAATCGCATCATGGCACCATCATCTCCGCTGAGCGGCTCAACGTCAGGGTTGCCGGGAAGAATAACCGAAAAATGAGGTTATGGTTATAAGCGATCGTCACACGGACCGGCTGTTCCTTCGGGCAAACCTTCAGGGCTGCGTCCGTCGTCACCAAAGTATATGCACTTCCACATCGAACTTGTATCGAGGCAATATTGCTCGTGCTAACCAGTGGAGAGCTGCCAATTTCATAGTTCACGGCCGTGATGATATTCGCCAATGTGGTAACATCCGGGCTAAACGTATACACACGTGCCCCTTCTCGTGCTGCATTGGTAATGGCAATAAAAGCAAAAAATGCTCTCCCTAGCTCGAGCACCCCGAAGATGATCAATGCCAGGATCGGCAGCAGCAAAGCAAACTCAACCAGGCTCTGTCCCATTGGAGGGTTTGCCTTCCTTAACTCATTCTTACGCTGGATACCGGCATGGCTCATCTTGCGTACTTTTAAACTCCCTGGAAACAAATTGCGACACAACCAAACCCAACAAAAATAATCCGGAAAATTAAATAATACCAAGCCTGTTAATAAAAACGATTATACCATGCAGAAAGGGTCGCCCTTTTCAGGCCGCTTTCAGCTTACAGTACTGTTAAGACTGCCCTATTTCATGCATTATTTGTGCCAGAACCGTCATAGGCCTCTCCAGAATTCCAAATATGTTGTAAAATAAACACATCGATCATGAAAATTGGGCAACCCGTCAGGTCCCATGCATTGTCTGTCATTTTTCTTTTATCCTCGCTCCTTGGAATGCGCTAAAGGTGGTTCATTATGATGAAAAGGTACACTCAGGAAACTTATTCAAAAGATATCCTGGATGCCATTCGCCGCATGGCGCACATGGCAGAATATCGCGATGCAAATATCTTCGACCATATCGAGCGGGTGCGGGGCTACGCCTATATTATCGCCCGCGGCCATGCCCTCTCTGCCCAGGAAGCTGAGATCATCTCCTATGCCTGCCAGCTCCATGATATTGGCAAGGTCGGCTTGCCCGACTCGGTGGCTTTCAAGACTGACAACCTCTCGCCCTACGATTGGGAGACCATGCGCCAGCATACCTGGATCGGGTCTACGATCCTCAAAGATTCTCCTCGGTGGTCTTCCAGGCTGCCAGCGTGGTGACACTGACGCACCACGAGCGCTGGGATGGCTCCGGCTACCCGCAAAACTTGAAAGGCGAAGACATCCCCGTCAGCGGTCGCATCTGCGCCCTGGTGGATGTTTTCGATGCCTTGACCACCAAGCGGGCTTATAAGAAAGAAATCCCGGTTTGGGATGCCTTCCAGCTCATTCGTGAGTCAGCCGGCAAGCTTTTTGACCCGGCCCTGGTCGCCATCTTCCTAGAAAACGCCGACGAGGTTGTCCGCGTCCTGCGCAACAATCCGCAGTCTCATAACGTTTAACGGATCACCACCCTTCATCGTCATTGCCAGCCCCGGCGCCTTTGCTCAGGCGTGGCTGTCTCACCTTGTTTTGATTTTAAAAGCGAGCACGGAAAAGCTACGAAAAACGGAAAATGCGGATCAAACAAAAATTCCGCCTTTTCCGCTGTTTCTGCCTTTTCCGTGTCCTTATTTCAATTTTATTAACCGAAGTTGCTACCTCTATAAGGTATGCCGCATTTGTCATCCTGAGAGAATGAGAAAAAAATGAAAAAAACCACTTTCAAAAAAGGGAGGACATGGATAAAAACGTTTTTAAAGTGCCAATAAGGATCTTACTCCCCGCTCAGGCCTCACCCTGAGCGGGTCATTACCCAATCTCCGAATTAGGAGATCATTTTTGCTCGCAAATTCCTTACCTGAACCAGATTATGAGCGAGTGCATACCATAATAAGATCGCTTCCACCTTCCGCAGTCCGCGCACCAGTAACCGATACAATCCCCGATTGCGAGCCAAAGCATTCGCCCACTCGATGGTGGCTGCTCTCTGTTTGTATTTCTCTTTGGCTTGTGGGGTAATCATGCGTTCTTTCCAGGCTCTCACCCCGCTTCCATCGGTGGGTAAGATATCCTCAGGACGCTTCTAACTCTTGGCGCTATAACTCTTGGGGATTGGACAATAAAGGCTCACGCCTTTTTCGGTGGCTTTCTCAAAGCTGGCGTTGTTGCGATAGCCACCATCCACATAATGCTCTTTGGGAAAGCGCTGGCAACGTTTTTCGATTTGATCCAGCATGGGATTCAACAGGTTGGTGTCCGCTTCATTATTGGCTTGCACCCCCACGATCACACCGCTGTCCATATCAATCGAGAACTGCCCATTGTAGGCCGGTCGAAAACCCCCATCTGGCATCTTCATCACCCGCGCTTCCGGGTCTGTGGTCGAGGCCCGCGCCGCACGGTTCTTGACTTTCAAGTCCCGCCTCTTCGCCAGCTTGGCGGCTACCTTTTCCACTTCTTCCAAGGCTTTCTTCACGCGCACTAGTTTCTCTGTAGCTTGGCGTTCTTGAGCTGCTTTTTGACCTGCAGAACGCTCCCCTTCGTCCTGCTTCTCTTCCTCCTGCACTTTCAATTGGTCCATCACCCCTTGAGCTTGTTTCAGGCTCTCTTCCAAGGTCGGCTTCCGCCGAAAGGAACTCGCCCCCGCACTGGCTCGTATACGGATCCCATCCTGGGCTGTCTTTTCTACGCTGATCACCCCCTCGCTGATCAAGGCCGCTACACTTTTCGTCAGGATATTCTCCAATGCTTGCCCGCTCTCCACCCGAAAGTCCGAGAGCGTATGGTAATTCACCGTGATGCCTCCCAGCAACCATTGATAGGGTAGACTTTCCTCACACAGCCGACCCAACTCCCGGGCACTGCCCACCCCTTCCAGCGTCGCATACAACCACATCCCCACCAATACTTTCGGCTCGATCGCTGGCCGTCCTGCCCAGCCTTCCACTGCTCTTATCCGGGCATACAATGGCTCAAGATCATATCCCTGCACCATCTCCCACACCAGCCGTACTCGGTGATCTTCCGGCAATAGCTCATCCAAGCTCGCTAGATGCATCTTGATTTGTTGCCGTTCTGGCTTCTCCAGCCTGGGTTGGCCCCCTTTTCTTTCCTTTGCGGCTGGTTCCTCTTCAGGCAGGGTAAACAGGCTCTCGACCATTCTTCTCTCCAGTCCTTTCTGTATTGTCCCTATCTTACCTTTTTTGTTCTCTTTTGAGGAGAGGGAATTTTTTTCACAACCTCTGAGGGAGTGCAGCGGTCGTTTTTAACCGCAAACGACCGAAGGATCCCCATTGAGTGACTTTTCAGGGATTCTTCGCCGCTGGAAGATCATCAGCGGCTCAGAATGACAAAAAAGTGATAGTCTGAGAATATAGTAGCAGCTTAGGTTAATTACAGAATCCTCGCTTTCATCCAGTCGTTGCTGTTGTGAAAATCTGCCACCGCGTTCCCTGGGTGCACCAGCTCGTCGAACAGCGGGCGGTCTGCCTCCTCCAGCTTCTTTTCGATGATCCCCAGGGCGTCCTCGAGCTGCTGCAAAGTGCGCGGCCCGATGATCGGCGCGGTGATGCCGGGCTGATCCTTCGCCCACAGCAGCGCCAGCTGCGAGGAGGTCAGGCCGCGCTCCTGAGCCATCTTACCCAGGGCGACCGCCACCTCTTTCCCTTTCTGCGAGATGCGGTCGGTGAACATCTTTCCAAACCGCGTGGCGCGCGAGCCCTCCGGGAAGCCCCCTCGGAGTACCTGCCCGCCAGGATACCCCCTGCCAGCGGCGACCAGGGCAGGATCGCCAGCCCATATTTCTGGCACAGCGGGACCAGCTCATTCTCAATCCGGCGGTCGAGCAGGTTGTAGGGCGGCTGTTCGCTGATATAGCGCACCAGTCCATATTTTTCGCTGATCGCCAGGGCTTCCATCACCATCCAGGCCGGATGTGTCGAGCAGCCGATATAACGCACCTTGCCCGCCCGCACCAGGTCATCGAAGGCGCGCAGCGTTTCATCCTGAGGGATGGTCTGCGATGGGCGGTGCAGCTGGTACAGATCGATATGGTCGGTCTGCAAGCGACGCAGCGAATCCTCGCAGGATTGGGTGATATGGTAGCGCGAGGCGCCCAACTCGTTCGGCAGGTCGCCCATCTGTCCATGTACCTTGGTAGCCAGCACCACCTGCTGGCGCTTGCCGCTTTCCTTCAGCGCCTTGCCCACCACCCGCTCACTTTCGCCGCGGTTATACACATTCGCCGTATCTATGAAGTTGATGCCTGCCTCCAAAGCCCGCTGGATAATGGCTAACGATTCCTCCTCACTGGTTGGGCTGGGAAAATTCATCGCCCCCAGGCACAACGGCGACACCATTACCCCGGTTCGTCCTAAAGACCGGTATTCCATACTGTCCTCCTTATTTGATCTGTGATTGCAAATGAGATGGGGATTAGTATACGCTCCCCGGCCTTTTTCGGGAAGGGAGGTATGCCTGGGTCAGGTCAAACCCCAAAAAAATCCCCTCCACAAAAAGTAGGGGAGGGGCATCGCCAGTATCCTGGCGAGGGGTGAGGGCTGATCTACACTTTTAAGACCGAAGTTGACCGCAAACCTTTTTTGGTTAATGCTAAGGACACTCCGAACATGCCGGATTTGATGGGTTCAAGAAACACCACCACGGGCAATAGGGTATTGGCGTGGATGTGGGTACCAGCGTATTGGTAGGTCTAGGTGTGTTCGTAGGTACGGGCGTATTGGTAGGTCTAGGTGTGTTCGTAGGTACGGGTGTATTGGTAGGTTCAGGTGTCGCTGTGCGCCGTCTACACCCCGGCGGGCATGATGGATAACCCCACACGCCACATGGAGGGCATACCGTGGATACCGGCGTGTTCGTAGGTACGGGCGTATTGGAAGGTATCGGTGTACCGGAAGCTATCGTCGTCTCCGTTGGCGCTTGCGTAATGGTAGCCGTTCTTATCGGTGTGGATGTGACGTTGGATGTCGCCGTATCCGTGGGTGCAAGTCCGGTTGCTGTATTAATAGGTTGGAGTGTCGAGGTAGGCGTGGCTGGTGGGGTATTTGTTGGTTCTGGAGTGGGGAATATAGTGGGGGGTAATACGCCCACAGGTGTGCCATACCCTGGGTGCCGGAAACGTTCATTGATCATTTCTGAATGCGCTCTCAGCGTGACATATGGCGCAATCATGTTGATAAGTGGGGTAATTAAGGGGTGATTATAAATCACATCAACAGCAACCCTTGCGTTTGGGCCGCCTGGATACTCGGCTCCCTGAACAGGCGTATCAGAAGCATAAACATTGACATGGAAATAACCTGCGGATGAAGCTCCGGCGCTGTTATTGATGCTCAAGCTCACAGCTTTTCGCAGGGCTTCTGCCTTGATTGCCGCAAGACGTACAGAATCCCACTGATCCACTGCGGGAGCGACTGAATGCTGCCCCGTGGTAGCGTATCGAGCGGCAGCCTGGGCGCTGTTTTGCACTGTCAACCAGGCCTGCAGCATACGCCCGAATTCAAAGACCCCCATCACAATCAAGATCAGGACGGGCAATACCAGAGCAAATTCGACCAGAGTCTGTCCAACACTTCGTTTAACGCGTATTTTCAACATAACTCACCTTCAAGAATCGTTACCGTATCAGCCGGCCATAGATCCGCTGCGCGATTTCCAACAGCGCCGCCCTTAGTTGGGCTGCCCCAGGTGCCTGCCAAAAGTTTGCAGTAGTACCACCATTGTAAACGCCATTATCCGTCCAGTCGGCAATATCGATCAAGAGATCTTTATAGCTTGGATTTGCGGTGAACTCACTGCCGTATGCGATCGTGTAGATCACGATCTCGTGCCGGTTCCACGTATCCTTGGCGTTATTGAGTGCCCAATCTTCAGCCGCATTGCATTCATTACAGAGGCGCAGGGTTTGGCAGCTTGCTGCAGAGCAGCTGGGTGGGCAGCCCGAACAGCTCCGGTAGACATTGGCCTTCCCGTCCGTCAATAGGACCATCGACCAGATTGCGTCCAGGCGTCCTTCGAGGCCGATTTCCTGGTGGGCAACCATGATCCCGTCGCCGATGTTCGTGTTTTTGTTACATCCCGCGGGGTTAGTGTTTGGGCAGGCAGAAGCAGGACCTTCCTGATGATCAAAAGCATTCAGCCCATCGATGGCTGCCTTCACTGCCGTAAAATCGTTGGATAAACCGATCACTTTAGTTCCATATTGGTGGTAAACCACCACTCCCACGCGATCGTACCGGGAGTCGAACTGATCAACGAAATATTTAGCCGCCGGCTTGATGCGTACATCCAATGGGTCGCAAACCCGATTTAGATTACAATATCGGGCTTGGCAGTCAGTGCTATTCCAATTGCTACATCCTCCCACTGCACCAACTGGCCAATTGGCTGGGCGCGGTGTATCGTACACCATAGATTGGGACAGGTCTAAGATCAGGTAAACATCCAGGGGAGCGCTTTCACCTTCACCCTCCGCACTAACCGTCATCGTTGTAAAACCGAGAAACCTCAGGAAGGTAAACTCAGCCTGGGTTGATCCTCTCACGCTGACAGCCTTACGCGGCGGGTTATAAACCGGGAAGCTGACCTGTAAAGGGTTTGAGGAAGGGTCAAAGTTATAGCCATGCAGGCGGGTGAATTCATAAGCTGCTTGGTTTGCCGCGTCCTGGTTGGGTAATTTATAAGCAGCAGCCAGGGCCGCCGCATCAATCGCCCGCTGTAAATCTTGCTTCGTCTTATAGATCAAGGTTGCATCTGTAGCCAACCCGATCGCAGCAATCAGGGCGAGCATGCCAACAGCAATTAATACAATGGATTGGCCTCTCTCCCTTTGAGGATTATGGGTGTTCTTCTTTATCATTTCAAATAAGAGCATATGATTTTCCTATGATCGCACTACTCTGGCCAACCCTCCTTCAGCGCGCTGTATACTGGATTGAATAAGCTACCAAGGGGAATGGATTAGGGAATAAATTCCTGATAATCGGAAAGTTAAATAAGAGCTGGTGATTATAAACCACCTCGACGGCTATTAATCGACCAGCCGGGTCGCCCCCCCTCAAACGGCTGGTAAGAACCGTCGGTGTAAGAATCGTAGCCCGGCCACTGCCTTTCATATTCGTTACCTGATAGTTTTAGAATCACGTTACCCCCAACCAAGTCGGCACGCGTGATGATCACATCAATCAAGGAGCTGGTGTCATATCCCTCTCGCAATAAATTCTGAGTGATCAGTGTATAGATCTCACTATTATTATACAAAGCAAGGCCTTGTGATCCAAGGTGTGCGCCCTGAGTCGAACTCTCCAGTAATGCGAGATAGGAACGGCTGATAAAAACCACCTCTACCATCCCGATGAAAAGTAAAACCAAGATTGGTAGCAAGAGAGCCAGTTCGACTATACTCTGGCCCTGCTGTCCATTCCTACCTGATGCATGAGGCATATCTTTTCCTTTTTTTTACACTTGTCTACATCTTCTCGACTGCACCCTCCGAATCGCAATTTACCAAAATGGAATTCTCCTGGAAAAAGTAATGCGGGATAGAATTGGCTGCCTATTATGTGCGAAACGGTTCAATTTTCAAAAATGCAGACAACGAACAAATAATGGCTTGATGATAAAAAAATTCTTGATATGAGGAGATTATACATCAGTATTCTTTTTCTCATAAAGAAAATGTCACTTCTGTTAAGTGCAATCTATCAACGAATAGATCAGTTATATTTTGTGATCCAGCAATGGTCGCTAATCCATTCTTAGTGGTAAACTATTGGGAAATTAGGATACTCCTATGCCAACCATCCCCGACATCAGCCCCCACCTCACCCCAGATCAGCGGTCTGTGCTGGAAATCTTTGCGCACCCCGGCTCTCATCCAGGCATACCTCGATGATACCCCCTATTCCCCCGAATCCCAAAACCGCAGTCCCTTGCGGGTGATGCAGGACCGCCTGGCGCACTGCCTGGACGGCGGACTGTTTGCCGCCATGGCGCTGCGCCGCCTGGGCTTTCCCCCGCGCATCGTCGACCTGCTGCCTACCCCGGGCCGGGATGATGACCATGTGCTGGCGATCTATAAAATCAATGGCTGTTACGGCGCCCTCGCCAAGTCCAACTACGTTGGCCTGCGCTCCCGTGAGCCCGTCTACCGCAGCCTGCGCGAGCTGGTGATGTCCTACTTTGAAATGTATTACAACACCGCATCTGAAAAAACCTTGCGCGCTTATACCCGCCCAATTAACCTGGCCGCCTACGACGCGCAGAGCTGGCCCTGGAATGATACCGCCGTGGATGCTCTGGAAGAATATCTGAAAACGCTCAAGAGCATCCCTCTCATCACCCCAGAACAGGCTGAGCGGCTGGAACCCATCGATCCCTTATCCTTCAAGGCGGGCACCCTGGTCACCAACCCGGCCGGGTTATATAAGCCGCATTAAGACGACACGATCATTTGTCGTTCTGACGAGCGCAGCGAGGAAGAACCCCTGCAGAGCGACCACCAGAGTCCTTAACCCGCTGAGAGGATTTCCAGAGTCCATCCAAAGGGGTCTTTCGCTGCGCTCAAGACGACACAATCATTTGTCGTTCTGACGAGCGCAGCGAGGAAGAACCCCTACAGCGCGGCCACCAGAAGTCCTTTAACCCGCCGGGAGGGTTCCGGATTCACGTCACAGGGGTGCTTCACTTCGTTCAGCACGACAAGCAGTTGTTTGTCGTTCTGACGAGCGCAGCGAGGAAGAACCCCTACAGCGCGGCCACCAGAGTCCTTTAACCCGCCGAGAGGGTTCCGGATTTCACGTCACAGGGGTGCTTCACTGCGTTCAGCACGACAAGAATTTGTTTGTCGTTCTGACGAGCGCAGCGAGGAAGAACCCCTACAGCGCGGCCATAGAGTCCTCGATCTCGCAGGAACACCTCAGGAGTATGATCAAAGAAATCCGTGTTATCCGTGAGCGGTATTGGGTTTGAATTATTTCCGAATAACCTTCCACGCCACGCCGCGCTGCGGAGCGAATAGAAACGCCAGCAGGAAGAACAGCGTGGCGGTCAGCACCACCGCCGCGCCCGACACCACATTGGCATAAAAGCTGATATACAGCCCCACCACGCTGGATAAGGCCCCAAACCCCGCTGCCAGCAGCATCATATTGCGCAGACGCCGGGTGAGCAGGTAGGCCGTTGCCGCCGGCGTCACCAGCATTGCCGCTACCAGTCCCACCCCCACTGTCTGCAAAGAGACCACGATGGTCAGCGCCAGCAAAACCAGCATTAAATTATTCAACATACCTACCGGTAAGCGCAGCGTGGCTGCCAGCACAGGGTCAAACGAAATCACCAGGAATGGCCGGTAGCAAACCGCCACGCTCACCAACACCACCAATCCCAACCCGCCTGTTAGCCATAGATCGCTCGTGCTCACCCCCAGCACATTTCCAAACAGGATATGACTCAAATCAACCGCGTACGTTTGGATGCTGCTGATCAGCACCACGCCCAGGGAAAGCGCCGCGGCAAACAGGATGCCAATCGCCGTATCCTCCCGGATCATTCCCTGGCGGGACACAAAACCGATCCCCAGGGCCACCGCGATCGCCGCAATCAGTGCTCCCACGGTCAGGTTGCCATTGAGCAAGTAAGCAATCGCCACCCCCGGCAAGATGGCATGCGCCAGCGCATCTCCCAAGAAAGCCATCGAACGCAAAACGACATAGCAGCCCACCACCGAACACACGATCCCCACTATCAGCGCCGCCAATAAGGCTCGCTGCATAAACATATACTTTAAAGGCTCAGACAGCCACACGATCATACTCGGCCTCTCCCCTTAATGTTCATGCTCATGCTCATCCGGCGGACAGCAGTCATCCACCACCACCATTCCCTGTAAATCCAGTACTTTCGCGCCAAAGGCCTCCCGGATCGTCTCAGGTGTGAATACCTCTTGAGCAGATCCATAAGCGATCAAGCGCTTGTTGAGCAAAAGCACCCGGTCAAAGCGCTGGACAGCCAGGTTCAGATCGTGAGTCGATACCAAGACGGTCACCTGCGCCGGACGCAGCTGTTCGAGCAGTCCCAGGGTGGCCTCCTGGGTCGCAAAATCAACGCCGGTAAACGGCTCATCCATCAACAAGATATGCGGCTCTTGGGCCAGCGCCCGCGCCAGGAAAACGCGCTGCTGCTGACCACCCGAAAGCTCACCGATCGGTTTCTCCGCCAGGGTCCCGATGCCCATCTGCTCCAGGCTGCGGGTTACAACTGCCCGATCGGCTGCCTTTGGCCTCCCCAGCCACCCCCGCCTGCCATACCGTCCCATCATCACCACATCGAAAACCGTCACCGGGAAGCGCCAGTCCACTTCTTCGCGCTGCGGCACGTAAGCCACGCAATCCTGGTGTGTGCCCAGAGGCTGCCCATGGATAAAGATTTGCCCGCTCCGCAAGGGCAGTAAACCTACCAATACCTTGAACAGCGTGGATTTACCCGCTCCATTCGGTCCCACCACCGCCACCTGCCCCCCGTGCGGCACCTGGAAGCTCAAATCACGTAAAACGGGCTGCCCGTTATAAGCCGCGCTGACATCTTCCAGCTCCAGGCGCGCCGGTTCCAGGCTGAGAGCCTTGTTTCTTTCACGGGTTGTTTCTGGTCTTAACATCTTTTTTTATCCGTAAACGCAAGAAGCCATTATATCGAAGCAATCTGATTTATGATAGCAACAATCTTTCCATTTTTAAACATGCTTCTAGCATGTTTCCCTTATCAGGCTGCAATTCATTTGCAGCTTCTTCCGCGACTTGTCCGCTTTATTTTAATGCTTCTACGATTAACTTTGTATTGTACTTCATCATGTTAATGTAAGTGGGTGCCTCGCCGCCCGGTTCGGTTACCGAATGACTGTAAAGCCCGGTGATCACCTGAGCCCCCGTTTCCTGGGCAATCTGGTCCGCCAGGCGCCTGTCAGCGCCTGTTTCCAGGAAAACCGCTTTCGCTCCGCTGGATCTTATCGTCTCGATCAAGGCCGCCATCTGTTCTGCTGACGGCGCTGACCCTGTGCTGACGCTCGGTAAGACCGTGCCCACTACTTTGAACCCATAACGGTCGGCAAAATATCCAAAGCTCTCGTGGTTGGTCACCAGCAGCCGCTGGTCGGCTGGAATTTGTTCCACCTGCCCTCGGATCCAGAGATCCAGATCCTTTATGGAGACTATATATTCTTCCGCATTTTGAGTATAAATTGCTTTCCCTTGCGGGTCCGCCCGGATCAACCCATCCCGGATATTCTCGACATAACGGATGGCAGAGACGGGATCGAGCCAGAAATGCGGGTCCTGCGCCTCATCCACATTCTCGCTGGCAGCCGGTTTTCGAGATTGCAGCCCGGCAGAGGCCTCCACGACCTCTCGCTCCCCGCCCGCGTTCTGCAACGTCTCATCGAGCCAGGTTTCGAAGCCTGTTCCATTGACGATCAGCACCTGGCTGTCGGCGATCTTCGCTACATCTGAAGGGGTGGGCTGGAAGGCATGCGGGTCAAGCCCAATCGGCATCAAGGCCTCAACCTTCAAGCGCTCCCCAGCTACATTCTGAGCCATATCTGCCAGGAAGGTTTCGACTGCCAGAACGCGCGGCAGGCTGCCAGCCTGTGCAGTTGGCTTTCCGGCTGTACAGGCCGCCAACCAGCCTGCCCCTATGAACAACATCACGGTTACGAAAAACTGCTTCCTCACCACCGGCTCCTCAAGTCGGACGGTCATTGCGAGAACCGGTGCTTTTCTGGTTCGTGGCAATCCCATCCGCTGCTTATCCTAAAAATTAAATCGATCTTTTCAACCTGAAATCAAAAACAAAGCGGTGGGTACACGTTACAATTGTACTCACCGCCGATTTTACCTTACAATATTGGATATGACTCGTTCTGGTCTGGTAGAAACCACCTGTCCGAGCATTCATTAGCGCAGATTAGCGCAAATTCGCGGACTCTTTACTTCTTCGGTTCCTCTTGGGCTGCCAGCATGGCCTGCATCTGGCGGTAATAGCGTATGTAACGCATCCCATAATCATCCCGCCCCAGCAGCAGGTCGGCCGCCCTGATGAATCCCGCCATTTTCAGCGGGTCGGTGATCGCGCAGGTTGCCCCTGCACCCATCGCCAGAGCCAGAAAAGCCATGTTCACCATCGGCCGGTCTGGCAATCCAAAGGATACATTGCTGGCTCCCAGGTTGATATTGACGCCCAGCTTCTCGCGCACCAGCTCGACCGTTCGCAGCGTCACCCGCCCGGCCAGGCTGTCAGACCCCACCGCCATGACCAACGGATCGATCACCACGTCTTCTGCGGGGATGCCCAACCGCGCGGCTCGCTCCAGGATCTTTTCCGCCACTTTTAAACGGCCTTCCGGTGTGGCAGGAATGCCATCATCATCCATCACCAGCCCGATCACGGCCGCACCGTGCTCTTTGACCAGCGGCAAGATATTGGTCAACCGGCTTTCTTCTCCACTGACCGAATTGACCAGCGGCTTTCCCACTGCAACCGCTAATCCGGCTTCAAGCGCCTTCGGGTTGGGAAAGTCCAGGCAGAGCGGCACATCCACACACCCCGCTACGAGCTTGACGATCTCTGGCATCAGCACCACATCGTCCAAACCCGCTACACCTACGTTGACATCCAACACATCCGCGCCCGTCTTTACCTGATCGATCGCCAGGTTCCGTACGTAATCCCAATTGCCGGTCTGCAAGGCCTCAGCCATTTTCTTACGCCCGGTCGGATTGATCTTTTCGCCGATAATGACCAGCGGGCCTTCGATGTCAATCGTAACGACTTTTTTGTCGCTGCGAACGACGGTCTTCATATCGTCTCCATTAAGCCTTAACCAGCGACTTGGCCAGGTTCACTGCCCGGCTCGCATCGGGCGAATAGCCATCTGCGCCGATCTGCTGAGCATAGCTGTCAGTCACCGGTGCACCGCCGATCATCACCTTCACTTTATCACGCAAACCCGCCGCCTTGAGCGCGTCGATGGTCGCTTTCATGTTGGGCATCGTTGTGGTCAGCAAGGCCGAAAGCGCCACCACGTCCACACCGCCGCCCTTCACCTCTTCCACAAACTTCTCCGGTGAAACGTCCGTGCCCATGTCTTTAATCTCAAAACCGGCTCCCTCCAGCATCATCGACACAAGGTTCTTCCCAATGTCATGCAGGTCACCCTTTACCGTGCCAATGATCACCTTGCCGGCCGGCTTTACATCCGCTTCCTTCAGCAGAGGCTTGAGAATCGCCAGGCCTGACTGCATGGCACGCGCTGAGATCAACATCTCCGGCACGTAATACTCGCCTACTTCGAACAACCTTCCAACCTCAGCCATGGCCGCAATCATGCCTTCGTTCAAGACGGTGACAGGATTTATGCCTGCATCCAGGGCGGCCTGCACATCCACGACCACCTGCTTGTGCTGTCCTTCCAAGACGCCACTATAAATTTTCTTGACCAGCTCTTCCATTGTATTCCTCCGTTTGTGTGATGATCTTAATTACAATTCTCAAAACCACAGCCGTTCCTGGAGAGGATTGCGCTGCGGATCATTCCAATTTTACCTGATATATTATACGCTACTCTTTGGTTCACGTTCTACTGATTTTCCTCCCAAAAACAGCTTACAACCGTCACTCTTTTCTTGCGAAAATGATCAGAACATGCCCCTAAAGCTCACAAATGATCATTTTCGATCCCTTCATCCTAAGGAGAGCACCCGGATCTGGATCGCTTGACGCTCTCCAAGAAACCTTTTATCATTCACCCGCAAAAGACATGGTCCCATATGAGTGAATCTCTGGCGATCGATGAAATCATCCTCACCCGGCGCAAAACCATTGCGCTCATTGTCCAGCCCAATGGCCGGCTCATTGTGCGCGCCCCTCTGCGGACCTCACAAAAAGAGATCCGCCTCCTGGTCGATAGAAATGCCGGGTGGATAAGAAACAAGCAAGAATTGGTCAAAGCCACTTATACCCCTATCGTTCCCAGGCGCTACGTCAACGGCGAGAATTTCTACTTCCTTGGCAACCCATACCCGCTGGAGATCCTCAATGCAAATCATCCAGCCTTGACATTTGATAGAAAATTTTATTTATCGAATACCGCCCTCCCAAACGCCCGGGCTGTATTCGAACGCTGGTACAAGAAGCAAGCCCTGGAGATCCTGACGGACCGGGTACAGTATTTTGCTTCTCAGCATGGCTTTCGAGCCACACAGGTGAGGATCTCCTCCGCCCGCACTCGCTGGGGTTCTTGCAGTGCGCGGCGGCAGTCTCAGTTTCACCTGGCGCCTGGTCATGGCACCCCTGCCGGTCATCGATTATGTCGTCGTGCATGAGCTGGTCCATCTAAAAGTGCGAAACCACTCCAGACAGTTCTGGGATCAGGTGAATCAGCTCATGCCTGATTACAAAGACCGGCGCTCCTGGCTAAAAGAGAATGGGCATTTATTAAACATTTGAAAACTTTTGGTGCACTGCGTGCCATCGTGGTAAGAGGTTATTTATGGAAATATTCATCCCTACCCAACTCACCGATGAAATTTACGCTGCCATGCAGCGCCTCATCCCCCAGCTCTCGGTCAGCCCACCCCCCACGCCTCAGGAGCTGCAGGAGATCATCGGATCAGCCTCCACGATTCTCTTCCTGGCGCGCCACCCCGAGATTGACCATCACATCGCTGGCGCTGCTGCCCTGGTGATGTTCCGCACCCCTACGGGACTGCGCGCCCGTATCGAGGATGTTGTCGTCGACGATCGCCTCCGCCGCAGGGGGATCGGGGAAGCGCTAACCCGGGCTGCGCTTGAACACGCCCACTCTGCTGGAGCAGCCTGGGTCGACCTGACCTCAAATCCAGCCCGCCTCGCCGCCAACCGCCTCTACCAGCGCATGGGCTTCGAGCCGCGCACGACCAACCTGTATCGATTTAAATTCTAGCCTGTCGGAATGCACTGCAAGACCTGCCCGGATATAAAATCTACATACCACAGGCTTTCCCCATCCCAATCGATGGAATAATCCAGCACACCTTTGGTAAGCCCGCAGGCTGCATCCGTCTTTTCAACCAGCTTTAAATTGGCATCAAATAGCGCCAGCTGAGGTGGGATATACACCACCCATAATTCATCTCCCTTGAAGGCCAGGTCTCTGGCAAAACCATAGCTTCCCACCCGACTGTTATCAAGTGGCTTCCCCGTCCGGTCGTAACTGGCTAGATCGCCTCTCTGCCCCATCAGCCACAGGCTTTTCCCATCCCAGGCAATCGACTGGATTCTTTCGGTACCGGTCTCAAACTTCTCCAGTACTTTGCCCGTTTCCGGATCGACCTTCGAAACCTCTGCACCCATATTGACGCACCATACCGCCTCGCCATCCCAGGCTGCCTTGCCGCAAATCCCTTCCAGGGGCGTTTCCGACAGCAGCTCTCCCTTGAGATTCGCCCGCGCCAGCTTTTTCCCTTCATCGGTAAATATCCACACTTCTTCCCCCACCCGCAGCAGGTCGGAGGGCAGCGCACCAGGCGCTGTAAACGAAATTCCCTCTTCCCACCCTGCCGCGGGCTGAAGTGCAGCCGGAAGAGTGCTTCCTTGAGCTGCCAGCGTTGGGGCAGCTTGAACAGGCTCAGCCGCATTTCGAATTCTAGACGGGCGCGTTCCCAGGAAATAAATCAAGAACACAGCTGCCAGTGAAACAACAAACCCGATCAACCAATTCCGGTTGCGATAAAACGGCTGATTTCCTTCAGGTCTTTTCATCTTAACGCCGAGAAACGCCCAGTCCCGGCAGGTCAGGCAGGCTCATCCTGGATCCATCGTACTGCAAACCCCGATAAGGATCATCCTTGATCAGCAGCGGGCCATCCAGGTCTGCATAGTCGCACAGCGGCGCCAGGTGCGCGGCTGCGGTAACCCCGACAGAGGTCTCCACCATGCAGCTCAGCATAATTTGCAGCTCATGGGCACGCGCCGTGTGAATAGCCCGCAGGGCCTCCCGGATTCCCCCAGTCTTCATCAGCTTGATCACCACACCATCGACGATCCCAGCGTGTGCCGCCACGTCTTTTGCGGTCTTGACATTCTCATCCACAAAGATGGGGATCCGGATCCCCTGCAGTTTTTGTTTCAGCCAGCGCAGACCCGAAAGATCACCCGCCTGCAGTGGCTGCTCGATGAACTCCAGGTCATACTGCGCCAGGCGCGGGATCAGGTCAGCTGCCTGGGCGCGGCTCCACCCCGCGTTGGCATCCACTCTCAACCGGGCAGAGCAAGCCTTCCGGATGGCAGCAATGATCGCCTCATCGTCTGCGCTTCCCAGCTTTATTTTGATGATCGGATAGCCCAACTCCACAGCCCGTCTTGCCATCACCTCGGGCTCATCCATGGCAATTGTAAAGGAAGTCTGCGGCAGCCTGTGCGGGTTGAGTCCCAGCAGCCGGTAGAGCGGCTGGCCCAGGCGCTTTCCCCACAGGTCGTGCAGCGCAATATCAAGGGCTGCCCTGGCTGCCTGGCTGCCGGGCGGTCTGCGCTCCAGGGTCTCATCGATCCAGGCCGGGTCATCACCCAGCGCCTCCCCTACGCCTGCCAGGTATTCCATCAGGCTGGCCTGGGTATCACCGTAGAACGGCACGGCCGCCGCCTCCCCCAGGCCATCCTCCAAATGCACGATCACATTGTGGCGCTGATCGCTCGCCCCGTGGGCAATGCGAAACGTCGTCCGCAGGTTGAGTGTCACTGGCTCCCAGCTCAGTCTCATCGGAACCTCCTCAATGCCAGCAAATTTTCCTTCAAATAAGCATGATAAATTGGGCTTTGCGGATCGAGGCTGTTGGTCGTAATCCCCACCGAGCTGCCGCTGGCATGGATAAAGTCTGTCCCTCCCAGCGAGATCGCCACATGAGTCACGTGGGCATGCCGCGCATCTGCCAGACCCACCCCAACCTTGCCAAAGAACAGCAGGTCGCCTGCTTCCGGTTCGCCTTCCACACGCATCCCATCACGGCATTGCAAATCTGCATCGCGCGGGATCGCCACGCCCATAAAGCCATAGAAGGTCTGCGCCAGCCCAGAGCAATCGTAACCGAAGGAGCTCCTGCCTCCCCACAGGTAAGGCGTTCCCACGAAACGCCGGATTAATCCCAGCGTAAAAGCAATCCCTTGCGCATCCGGCATGGGTCGTTCTCTCAGGGGCAGCAGGTCGCTGCTGCGCACCCAGGTTCGGCCTCCTTCCGGCGTCAGGAGCGCAGACCAATCTCCGTCTTGATCGACCACACATACCCGCGCCGCGAAGGGCAGCTTCGAGATCAAATGCTGCAAATCCCCGGCATCCGCTTTCTTCAGATCAAGCTGTGGGCCATAAACTGGGGCACGCTCCGCCAGCACTACAGCATTCAAGGAACGCAGGTAAGCCTGCGCATCTTCCTCCGAACAGGGCAGCAAAGCCTTCTTGTGCACCCAGCCCGTGTATCCGTTGTACACAACGGCGCCATCACTATCCAGCCTCACCCTGGCGTATTCCTCTCCCTCCTGTAGAATCCGCACCACCTCGCCGTACAATACCTGGCTGACACGTTCCGACAGGCTGCGCGGTTCCCTGCGCAGGTCCGCCACCCCGCGCTTCGCCAGCGCCCAGGGTGTTTGCACATCTAACAAGACTCTTAAGCCCTCGGCTTCCACCGCTCCCAAGCCTGCCCGCTTCAGGCAGTCCAGCGCCGCCTGCTTTTCCATCTCCGTCAAGACCTCTCCCGTCAAGCTTAGACTGGCCGCGCTGCCAGGCTTTTGGAGGTCCGCCCAAGGCACAGCCGTGGGCACAGCCGCCACTTCAAAGATCGTCTCACGCTCATCGCTGAAGCGTTCTCTCCCCAACCGGTACAGCGCTTCGTTGGCATCATCGCCTCGCCGCTGCAAGAAATTCAGCACCCTTTTCACCCACTCCAGGAGCAGCTCATCGTGTACGTTGTGTCCAATCCCCTCCGGGATCCAGGCTTCTGCATCAGGGATATTTTCGGCGATAAACTGGGCATGCCTGCCAGGCGCATTCACCCGGTCATTTGCCCCCTGGATCACCAGCGTCGGGGTCTGCACTTTCGCCAGGTCTTCTGCCGTATAGTTCGGCTCCGAGATAATTTCTCTCACCGTCAACTGCAGCAGCTCGCGCCAGTATTCTGCCCCGTGCGTTTGCCCGTGCAGAGCGATCATCTCATCCTGCCAGCCCGGCGCCTCAAGTGCCACCCTGGCCGGGTCGAATAACCTTGGTTCTTTTTCCACCAGGTCAGCACTGACGTAGGCATTGGCTGCCTGCACCACCGCAGACTGCACAACCTCGGGGTGCTCCAGGAGCGTCACCAACGCCACGTTTCCGCCGTTGCTGTGCCCGATGATATGGGCTTTCCGGTACCCCAGCGCCTGGATCAGGGCGCGTGTATCATCTGCCATCTCCTTGAAAGAATAAGAATGCCTCGGGTTGCTGCTCTTCCCGTGACCCCGGCAGTCCGGCACGATCACCCGGTACTCCCGCCCTAAGAGCGGGGCAACCAACCCCCAGTCGCGCTGCCCCGTCACCGTCGATCCATGGATCAAGACAATCGGCGCCTTACCCGGCTGGTCTTTCCCATAGGCATCGTAATAAATCTCTGCCCCGTTAATCTCAAGCATTGTCATAGCAACTCAACCTCAGGCTGTATCACCCAGCTCTACCCATCTTCTTTTTATCGCGCTGAGCGTAGCGAAGCGCCCCTGTGACGTGTATATCCTTAGCAACCCAATTTCCTCCTGACCTACCACTATCCTCTCGCCATTGCCAGCAGCGCCCGGAAAGCCGCATACGCGCTGA
The DNA here is from genome assembly GCA_963754615.1 of uncultured Chloroflexia bacterium. Classification (GTDB taxonomy): domain Bacteria; phylum Chloroflexota; class Anaerolineae; order Anaerolineales; family UBA4823; genus CAVVUF01. The sequence continues at coordinate 497,203 of CAVWGW010000015.1, forward strand.
TCATATCATCCACCGTCACCTCGACCGAGCGCTCGCTGCGCCTGGCACCCGGAAAGATCATCGCCCGGTCCGCCATCTCCGATTGGACAAAATCCACTTTCACCTGGATTGGCGTCTTCACCTGCAGCGGCTTGGGAGCCTTGCCTGCCTTCAAGCGCCGCACCGCCCTCTCGGCTGCCGCCTGGATCAGCTTCTGCGACACTTCCGGAGGTAGGCACTCTGCCGCAAACCTTCCCGCAGCCCATTTCACCACCGCCGTCTCCACCTTTCCGAACAGCTCCTGCGCCTCTGTGCATACGGCCTGGTCGCCAGCAATCATGATCACAGGTGCACCGAAATGTCCGCACACCGCCCCGTTCAAGCCACTCTCCCCGAACTGCTTCCCATTGATCCACAAGTTCGCTACCCGCTCATCTGACCAGGTATGCTCCAGGATGGCATTCTGCGTACCGATGCGGGCATGGTAGCCCACAAACATCACCCCCTGCACATCCTGGTCCACCCCCTGCACCATTGAAAGCGCGGAAGGCGTGCCAGAATTCAGACGGGCGCGCGGATCCAGCTCCTCGATCAAGATATTCCGGCTGTAAGCATGACCATCTGTCACGGTCACCTCTGTCGCTCCTCCCTCGAAAGCTCCCCGGATCGCCGCATTGACATCCCCTGTCATCAGGCGCCGAAAACGGCCATACTCCGGGTGACTCGTATTCACCTGGTCCCAATGCACGACCCCCGTCACCCCTTCCATATCTGCAGCAATTAAAATTTTCATATACGCTCCCTAAAAATTGACCCCAGGGGTCTTGGAGACCCCTGGGGTCTCAATGAATGAAATTTTGAAACCTACCCATTCTATCACGAACTTTTTTTAGCCTGCCCATTCCATTTTCCCCTTTCATACTCCGCCTCTCCGCTTCTAGTACGATCAGGAAGACAGAAGAGCCCGTCTCGAAAAATCCGCCTTTTCCATTTTTCATAGCACTTTCCGCGTGCTTCTTTTGATCTTAAATCTCCGCGGCTCCGCGTTAAAAATACCTCTCCAACCACCACAACCTCTCTCCTCTACCGGCCCTCCTCCGGCGGCTTGATGGCCTTGAAGCTCCTGTACAGGATCAGATCGTAAATGATCTTCAAACTCCCCGCCAGCACAAACGGCAGCCCCAACAGCAGCGGGTTTGTCAAGAACAGCCCGGTAAAGATGGGCGAAAGCGCGGCCCCGATCGTCCGTGCGATCCCGGTGATGCCCGAAGCCGCCGAGCGCTCATCCGGCGCCACCACCGCCATCGTATAAGACTGCCGCGTGGGCACATCCATCTGCGAGATACTGAAGCGCATCAGCAGCATCAAGATCGCTAGCGGCAGCGTCGGCATAAAAGGCACCAGGATCAGCAAAATATTCGAAGGCAGGTGCGTGAACACCATCGTATTGATCAGCCCGATGCGCTTCGCCACCCAGGCCGCGCTCAGCGCCGAGATGCCTGCCAGGATATTCGCCCCAAAGAAGATACTGCCCAACAGCGCCGGTTCCACCCCAAAGCGCAGGTGGAACCAGTAAGCCACCAGGCTCTGCACCACCAATCCCCCCGCAAAAGCATCCAGCGAGAACAGCGCTGCCAGCCTGAAGATCACTCCCCTTGATTTATGCAGTCCCAGAAAAACCTTCTGAGGTTTCTCGCCTGTCCCAGCCTCTTTGGACACCTCCACCGCCTCAGACAGCCGCAAAAATAGAAGGATTAAAACGATCCCCAGGGAGGCGTACCCCATGAGCACCACCCGGTAGCTTGCCCCCGCCGCGTACCCCAGCCCCTGCAAGGCTTGCGCCCCCAAGCCTCCTGCCAGCGCCCCCAGCGCCGTAGCGAAAGAGCCCACCAGGTTGTACCAGCTAAAGACCTGCGTGCGCCGCTCATCTGGGAGCAATTGCGACAGGGCGGCCTGCTCGATCGACAGGAAGGGTCCTACCTCATTCCCACTCGGGCTGATCACCCCGATCATCGCCGCCAGCAGCAGCACGTAAAAATTCCGCGTCAAGATGAACAGGCTGCCGGCAAAGATCATCAAGACCGACCCCGCCACCAGCATGCGCCGCCTTCCCAACCGGTCTGCGTTCGTCGTGATCCACAGCGAGATGGCTGTATCCCCCACCAGCGTGAGAGTCAGCAGCAGCCCGATCTGTCCCTCCCCCAGGCCTGTCTCCGCCAGGTACAGCACCAGCACCACCGACAGGAACCCGTACGCGAACAGCCGCACCATCCTCGTGCTGAACAGCAGGCGAATGTCGCGAGTCAAAATCATTCTGAAATTTTACACCAACTCTTGTAGGGGCACGTTCCCTTGCTCAATATGTCAGGGCTTGAGATCCTCTACACACTGGGATCGTAACACACCAGCTCCACCTCGTTGCCCTCCGGGTCGAACATGTACAGAGAGCGCCAGTGCACCCATTCATGTTGTGCCACGCTGACCTTTAATCCCAGCCCTTCCAACCTCTGTTTCTCCGCCTCGAAATCGCTCAGCTCGATGTTGAAGGCAAAATGATCAACCGTCGTTTGCGCCGCGCTCACCCCCTCATAACCCGCCTCGCCCTTCCGGTCGAACAGCGCCAGGATTTGCGTATGTCCTGCGTACCCCTCCGCTATCTTGAAAAAGACCATGTTTGGAAACCGGCGCAGCAACTCCAACCCGATAATATGTTCGTAGAACGTCTGCATCTTTTCGAGGTCATTCACCCTAAGAGCAATTTCACCGAGAACTTTGATTTTTGTCCTAACCATATATGTCCTTTTTAATATGGAAACTGCACCCGACGTCCGCAGCCAAAATTGCTTCCTCCATTTTGTTTTAAGGTATTGCGCCGATCTGTTGCATCATACCCAATCCGTCGTTCAGCCCCCATACCTTCTTAATCTTTCCACCCGAGAAGTAGTAGAGGGCAACGCCTAACCATCTCACCTCCTTGCCAGTCGGGGCAATGCCTCGCAGGAAACCCCGATGTGTACCCTGGGCTGTCCAGCGCGCGGCAACTTTGTTCGCTGTGGCAAAAGAGTCTTCAACATTAACCTGCAAGTCATCGGGAAAGGCCGTGAGAAACGCCGTAGCATACATTTTCCAACCCGCGATCCCCTGGATTGCTTTAGGGATGGCGTGGAAAACGCAGTCCTCAGCCAGTAGCTCGTCGCCTACGGTCAGGTTTCGCTTATTGTAGGCTTCGTCCAAAAACCGTCGCACGCTGGCCTCGTTGTCTTGTATGGACATATGAACATCCTCCTTTGCCTGCTGAAAGCAGCATACATGAACAGCCCAGTGCGCTGCTTGAAATCGCGCAGCGACCTACCAGTCGGGACACGCTTTGTTAGCCGCCGTGAAGGGCAAGCTATTCGTAATAGCCATTTCGATCTGTTCAGCCTGATTTGAGACAGATATATCCACCCGCAGGCTGAGGTTTCATAGTCACCTTTGCTCCTGGAATCATTTTCAACATTGAATCCAGAACCATCTTGTTGGGTGCTCCATAAACATCGAAGCCGACAATTTCCATGAGCGTGAACGCTTTCATGCCCAAGTCGCCCAATCCTTGCATGTGTATTTCCATCGCTTCAGCGTCTGGGAAGATGTGGACAACGCTTGCCTCCGTACCATCTTCGCTAACATAGGCAATTTGAGCGGAGGTCTGGGGCTTGTTCACCTCCATCCATTCCGCCACCTCCAGATAGTACTTCTTATATTCTTCAACCATGCCATGCTTGATTTTTTGCTGTGCGATAAAAATGATGGGTTCAGGCATAAGGATTATCCTTAAAGATGAATAGATCTCTAGATTTCAGACTCCATAAGTTGTTTCCTGATTTGAGCACTGCGCTCCAATCGGCTGTTCAAAAAAGTCTTGTCCGTGGATGCGTCCATGCCAGGAATATCTAGAATGAGCGTGATTTTGGTCTGGTTATCGCTAAGTGCATCGAATGTAGTCCTGCCACGCATTTCAGCAGGACCTTCATGGATAACCATTCCAATCACGCGATTCGGTTCAAATTCCACAACTTCCATAGTTCCTTCGACTGGTTTGCCGCTGCGGCTGTTGCGCCTGCGGATCACTTTCCCAACACCGATAGGACTATCAGAGTCCAGCCAGAGTTCGATATCTGGGTCCCAACGGGGGTGATTGCGAACATGCTCTACCGCGTAAAAGTGAAACACTTTATCGATTGGTCGGTCAATCACTTGTGATGATTCTAATTGTAAAGCCATTGTTTTCTCCTTTGGCGGATTTACTGACGTCTGTTTATAGTTCAAATCATCGAATGAAGCCGCCCGAATAAATGGGGCTAATCCTCACAACAATGCCCGAACCCGCTATTTTCTTCATCATCTCTAAAGTGGCGGGGTTGGGTATGCCAAAAATCTCAATACCAATGGGCTCGATATATTCGTATGTTTTCTTTGACCGTTCATCAGCTCCCTGTATTTGATGGTCAAGGGCGTCTGCGTTGGGGAAGAGACGAACGATCGTAACCTCGGTGGAATCATCATTTTCGTAAGCCAGCTGGGCTAATGTGCCTGGCTTACCAGCCATTATCGGCGGAATACTGTCTCGATAGTGATTCCTGAATTCATCGATCTTGCCTTCCTTGATTTTATTGCGGCTGATAAAAACGATCGGCTCGGACATTCGTTTTCTCTTCCAATTGACAAATTAAGAAAAACCATCTATGGTATATCGATAATAAATTATAACACGTGTTTATCGATCTTTTTTATCCAAAATTGTGCGGTTCACTTTGATTGGCATTTAATGCTATAAAGGGCTGTCTCGTTTTTCTTTTGAGACAGCCCCTGAGACCACTGGGAAAATTCGAGTTTGGGTTTTGACAGTCTACCAGGGTAAATTATTTAAACCCAAACAGCCCTCCCTGCACAATCGGCGTCATGTACGCGCACTGTTCCAGCGTCAGGTACATCCCATCCACCTGGTTCGTATTCATCCGGTATTCTCTTGCGTGCTCTTCTGACCAGAAGAAAATTGTATTCCTTCAGTAAGCATCGATGATCGTGCGCTCCGTGAAGTGCTCCCAATCCATATCCGGCATAAACACCCACGGTGCTGCATCCGTCTCGCACACAGTGACGTGCATGCTGCTGTCGACCGTGATGTGCATCACCTGACCGCAGTGGCTGCACTTAGTGTGCACCTCCACCATGAGGTACTCGTTTCTAAGTTTCCCTTCCACGAAGGGCGCCGCAATGGCATCCTCCGCTCAGGCACCGTACAACCGTTCTCCTGTGCTGAAATTTAAACGGTGCGGCGTAGGCTCCACCGTCACCGGGTAAGCCCAATAAACCGCCCCTTGCTCATCGCGTGCCAGGAAGAACAGCTTCTTTTCCAGCTCGTCCAGGATCACCTCCACCCGCTCAAGGGGTATCCCCAACCTCTCCGAGATGAATCCAGGAGATAAAGGCTTCCCGGTATTCATCAGCTCCCGCACCGAAAAATTGCGGATTTGGTGGTGCTGCTCCGTCATAAAGCGCAGCATCTCCCGGGTGTGTTCTGGAACAGGCTCCAGCTGCTGCTTCCACTGCGCCTCTAAGATTTCGAGAATCTGCTTTCCTCTCCCAAGTAGAACCTTTCCATCCATGTTAAACGCCTCCTTAATTGATTACCGATCAACTTTATGCAAACAATTATTTTTATCCAACAATGTAGAACGATGATTTTTCCTTTGCCGACCTCTATTATCGCACTTTTCCCTTATTTTCGCCTCTTTCGTGTCATTTTGTGCGTTTCGAGTTCCTACTTCCTTTTGCATACTTCGTGTTCCAGGTCGCCCTCCCCAGCGCTCATCTGGTAATTCATAAATCTTCCCTTGGTGCTATAATAAATAGCACAAAAACAGTCATATTCATCAAAAAAGGAGCATTACCATGCCTGCCAAAAGAAAGTACGCTCGCAGAATCTTGAACTGCATCCCTTCAAAGGAAACTGAAAAGGATTTGATGTTTGCTAATGCTGTCGGTGCGGGTTTATTAGCTGCTGCGCCTCAAATTCCTCCCTCCAAGGACCTGCGCGAAGATTGGTGGGAGATCGGCGACCAGGGTTACACCGGCTCCTGCGTGGGCTGGGCTTCGGCCGATTCCGTGCTCCGCTGGCACTACGTCAAGACGGGTCGGGTCGCCCAGGACGAGCTGATCTCGCCGCGCTTCATCTGGATGGCCGCCAAGGAAACGGATGTCTTCCGTTCGCAGCCCACCACCTTCATCGAATTGGAAGGTACCAGCCTGAAGGCCGCCCTGGATATTGCCCGCAAATTCGGCGCTGTGCTCGATGAAGTGCTGCCGTTCAAATCCGGCAAACTCTACCCCAACGAATCTAAAACCTTCTACGCATTGGCTGCTCAGCTGAAAATAACCAGTTATTTCAACCTCGGCTCCAAGCTTTCTTACTGGCGCACCTGGCTTGCCACCAAAGGTCCCATCCTCACCCGTCTGAACGTGGATGCCACCTGGGACAACGCCGATGGCACCCAGGGTGAACTGGATGTTTACCTGCCCGAAACCGCCCACGGCGGGCATGCCGTCGCCCTGGTAGGCTATACCCCCGACCGGTTCATTGTCCGCAACAGTTGGGGCACTGGCTGGGGTGATAAAGGCTTTGCCTATGCCTCCCAGGCTTACGCCCAGGCAGCCTTCACCGAGGCGTATGGGGTGACGATCTAATTCGCAAACATCTTTAACTTCACGCTCTCAGCCAACAGAATGCTTAGCAGGCCGGCTGCCCCCACCAGCCCAATTTCCCATAGGTGCAGGGGACCAAAGCTGAATAAGCCTCTCAAGAAGGGTATGGAAATCGCTAATCCTAGGAAAAACAGTGTCCCTAAGGTCACCCACCACAAGGCCGGGTTTGGAATGCGCAGGGTCGCCAAAATTGAGCTTTTCCAGGAGCGGTTGGTGAAGATCAACCCCAGGTTGCCGAGCACCAGCGTGGTGAAGCTCATCATGCGCGCCTCGCTCTCACCCAGCCCTTTGGACAAAACGACCGCATACACTCCCAGCGTCAGCGCCAGCACCCCCAGCCCCTGGATCAACCCGATCAAAACCATCTGCCTGCCAAATAGAGGCTCACTCAGCTTCCGCGGCGGGCGATCCATGATATTCTTTTCCTCTTCCTCCATCTCAAACACGATCGAGCAAGCCGGGTCGATGATCAATTCCAGGAAGAGGATATGTACAGGCAGCAGCGCCAGCGGCCACTTCAGCAGCACCGGGATCAGCGACATACCTGCAATTGGGATGTGCACCGAGAAGATAAACGTCATGGCTTTCTTCAAATTATCGTGGATGCGCCGCCCCGCCCGCACTGCCTGGACAATGGAAGCAAAGTTATCATCCAGCAGCACCATCGCTGCCGCTTCACGCGCCACATCCGTGCCTCGCCCTCCCATGGCGATCCCGATATGGGCGGCTTTCAGCGCGGGGGCATCGTTCACGCCATCCCCCGTCATTGCCACTACCTCGCCATTGGCTTTAAGCGCCTGCACCAGGCGCAGCTTTTGTTCGGGCACAGCCCGCGCAAAGATGCATGTGGTCTTGATACGCTCTTTCAGATCTGCATCGCTCATTGCATCCAGCTCTGATCCGGTGATGACCTGGTCTGCCGGCTTCAAGCCAATCTTCTCGGCGATATTGCGCGCTGTTCCTGGATAATCGCCAGTGATCATGATGACCCGAATGCCTGCTGTGTAACAGTCTTTCACCGCCTCCGGCACGCCTGGTCGCACCGGGTCAGCCAATCCGAGCATGCCCAGGTATTCAAAACTGAAATCGTGCTGCGATTCTGGCAGGTCATCTGACCTGAATGCTGCCCTCGCCACTCCGATCACCCGCAGCCCGTGGTTAGCCATCCGGTCAATCTGCTTTTCCATCATCCTTCGTTGGCTCTCGTCGAAATGGCAGAGATCAGCCACTGCTTCAGGTGCTCCCTTAGCAGCTATTATATACTCCTGCTCATCTGGAGACTGCCAGACACGTGACATTGCCAGCATCTCTGGAGAAAGCGGGTACTCACGCAGCAGCTTCCAATCTTTATGAATGTGCTCGGTGTTTGAGAGCGTCCGCCCGCCCAGCTCTTTCATCGCCTTTTCCATCGGGTCGAAAGGATCGGAGGGGCTGGCCAATATGCTGTATTCGACGACTGCATGCAGGATCTCAGGCAGCGTGGTGGGTGTATGCTCCACATCGAACACCTCCCCATTGACAGCGATTTTGGTAACAGTCATCCGGTTGAGTGTCAGCGTACCAGTTTTGTCCACGCATAAGACCGTTGCCGCTCCCACCATTTCTACCGCCGGGACGCGCCGCGTTAGCACCTGCCGTTGAGAGATACGCCAGGCTCCCAATGCCAGGAAGATCGTCAGCACCACCGGAAATTCCTCCGGCAGCGTTGCCATCGCCAGGGTGATCCCTGCCAGAAAACCCTCCAGCCAGTTGCTGCGCGTCAGGCCGAAAACAACCACTACCAGGATGCAGGCGCTAACACCCAGGATCGCGAAGTTGCGTACAATTTTACCAGTCTGCCTTTGCAGATCGGTGTCCTCGGATTCCAGGATTAGCAGCGCCTTGCCGATCTTGCCGATCTCGGTGCGTGACCCGGTGGCATGCACCCGGGCAATTCCCTGTCCCTTGACCACCAGGGTGCCTGAATAGATAAACGGCAAATCATCACCGCCCGGGCGCACCATCTCTTGCTGCCCATCCCAGGCATTTTTCCGCACCGGGATCGATTCCCCCGTCAGCAAGGATTCGTCCACGCTTAAGTTATTACCGGTTAGTAATGTGGCGTCTGCTGGAACGCGGTCCCCTTCTGCAATCAGCACAATATCATCCCTCACCACTTCCCGCCCTGCAATACGTTTCTGTGCGCCATCCCGGATCACCAGCGCGCGTGGGCTGGAAAGATCTCGCAAAGCTTCTAAGGCGCGCTCCGTTTTCTGCTCCTGGTAGACCGTGATACCGATAATCACAAAAACAAAACCCAGCAGCATCAGCGCCTCTTCTGGGTCACCCAACGCCAGGTATAGACCACCGCAAACAATCAGCAGCATGAACATTGGCTCGCGGATAATCTCCCACAAGAGATGGAAAAAGGAGCGCTTCTTCGAAGAAGGCAGCTCATTATAGCCATCTTGCGCCAGGCGCTCGAAAGCTTCTTGTTCAGTCAAACCTTGAATATTGGTCTCATCAAAATCTGCGGTCATATTGATTAAAAACTCCTCAAAGACGATATTTTTAAAATTAGATCAATCAATGCACTTCACACAATGCCGGAAAAGATGGCATGACCCCAGCGCACCTGGAATTTGCGCGCAAATCCAAACATTCCTTGCCGGTTAGCTCGATGCCGCGAGCCAGGTCCGCAGGCTAAATTATTGACTTTTCGGAGGAGGGGTTATTGGGGAAGGAAAGTGAGAAGAATCAGGGAGACGCGTGGATATCTTTGTTAGGATCTCCGCTGCTTGAGTATTCGCAGAGGCTGTATTCATCAGGATGAAATCATCTTCATGCTCATTAAAATGTGAATGACCCGGAAATCCCCCCGATCCACCGTAATGGTTGTTTTCAGATTGGATCACAGGGTCTGCCAATACACACAACGCAATACTGCACAGGCATAGGCTGAGAATGATGATATTGCTTTTGAACAGGTGGTTCTCCCGATTCTTATCCATATTTTACGAGTTTCAGGTTCCGTTGAAATAAAGCGATAATGTGATCATCAACCAATTAGCTGTCATATACAAACAATTGAACTTATGCTCAATTGTTTGTATTATAAATTATCTTGGAAATGGCGTCAATCATTTCTACGCCCACTCTTTTCATATACTTTACCTTGAAAATTTCACATGACGGCTTGCTTTTAATCCACTTTGCCTTTTCCTGAGGCAAAGATTGCCCAAAAACCCTCCCCGTGCTAAACTTCTTTAGGTCCTTTCCGAAAAATGGGCTTTTCAAGAATTTTCGGATGGATTCTCAATATCTGCTTGAGGGAGGCACCTATGCACATCGTTATCATTGGCTCCGGTTTAGCTGGATTGACCGCTGGGGCTGCGCTTTCCAAAGCCGGGCACCAGGTTAGCATCTTTGAACATTATGCTCAGCCTGGCGGTGTCACTGCCCCTTATGAAAAAGAAGGCTTCCGCTGGGATCTGGGCCAGCTGCTCATCGAAGGCCTGGGAGCGGATGAACCCCTCGGAAACATCCTGGCTGAGCTGGGTGTGTTGAGTAAAATCCAGGTCAAGGTCGATGAGCGCCGCTATGTCTTTCCAGATTTTGAGATTAACAAGCCCAAAGATTATGCCGGTTTACGCTGGCGCATCGACTACCTGAAAGCGCAGTTCCCCGAAGATGCGGCTGGTTTGGAGCGCTATTGGAAAGATTACCTGCGCTTCACAGGACTTCATGACCATCGGCCGCCGCCTGGAGAAGACTTCAGGCTTATCGGCATTACTTTTGAAAGCGCGCCTGTTCCTCAAGCTATTGCCTCTCCTCCCCAAGAAGGATTGGAGTGCAAAGCAGCTCATGGATGATTATTTCAAATCCGAAAAGCTCAAATGCGTCTTTACGTCCATCCTGGCCGACTTTTTCACACCTCCCAGCCAGTTCATCGGGTTGGGTGTTTTCGCCCTGAATCCCGAGGTCTCCTTCGATAAACGCATGCCCCGTCAATTGGCAAAGGATACCGAGCAGCTTTATTATTACAGCATCCTGGGGGGTATCCATACCCTTGTCAAAGCCCTGGTTGAAAACATCCAGGCCCAAGGCGGTCAGATCTATACCGATCGCCCTGTTGCCCAGATTATCCTCCAGAATGGCCGCGTCGTTGAAGTCGTAGACCGGGATGGGAAACGAACCTCCGCCGATGTTGTCATCGCTTCAGGGGGAGCAAAGGAAACCTTCTTTGACCTGGTAGGTGAGAAAAACCTGCCAGCTGAATTTGCTGCCCATCTCCAGACCATTCCCTTGATGGACTCGGTTTTCATGGTACATCTCGGATTGGATTTTGATCCTGCTCCCTATGTTCGAGGAGTTTGTACTTATTATTACGGCACTTATGACATTGAAGGAGGCATTGTGGAGAACAGCCAGGGACTCTATCACGAAGGTCGCTCTGGCTTTGTCGTCCATGTTCCCACCAACCATTCTCCCTCCATGGCCCCCACTGGTCGGCACGCCATGACCATCTACACCATCTGCCCCGATCAGCTCAAGCAAGGCACCTGGTCCGAAAGGAAAGAGGAGTATGCGGACAAGTTGATCCAATATGCTGAAGCGCATATCCCCGGTCTGAGCCAGCACATCCGGGTCGCAGAGATCCTCACCCCCGAGGATTTCCGCCTGCGCACCCACACCAAACACCACGCCTTCGGAGGCATTGCCCCCGTGATGGGCTCCTGGCGCGTACCCCACCAGACCCCCATCCAAGGCTTGTGGTTCGTAGGGGCACAAAGTGAAAGCGGCGGCGGGGTGAATAATGTCATTCCCGGCGCCTATAAAACAGCGCAGGCTATCCTCAAAGCTAACGCTTGATCAAAGCCCCCTGGCAGCCATACGGGCAGGCAGCAATGGCAAGGTCGCCCTTGACCAGCTCACCCTGGTAATTGGTCCCGTTTCCCCTCACCACGAAGCCGCTTAAGACAAAAGGAGCCAGCCACTCCGCATCCAGCCACTCCCCGTTATACTTGCGTACCAGGTGAACATGCGTCCCGGTTGAGCTGCCGCCCTCGCAGGATGGATGTCCGAGGGGGTCGTTCACCTGCACGTACGTTCCCGCTTGAATAAGACCTTCATCCGCCAGGTGTAAGTACAACAGCACCCAACCCGTCTGCTCCAGCCCATCTCCATCCAGGTCCAAGGCCACTGCATTGTTTTCAGCGCGTACGACTAATCCGGCTGCCGAAGCTGTCGCCCACTGCTTTGATACTTCACAGCGTCCTTCGTTATTCGCCGGTGCAAAATCCAGGGCGCCGCGTGGAGTACCATAATTCCAGGCCCAATGCGGCCCACTGGTGAAGCTCCAATATTCCCCGGGCGGAAAAGGCAGCTCCAAAACCGGTTGGGCCAGGTCATAAGGGATCAAGGGTTCCACAGCCGCCCTGGCCCAAGGGTCACCGAACATGTCTTGATATAAGTCCATAAACCCATTGATGCCTGTCAGCTTCTGCCACCAGGTGCCCTGGTTATAAAACATCGCAAAAAAGTTATGCAAGCCCGCCGTGGCAGCATTCATAAACGGGTGCAGGTGCAGCGCTGATCCATTTGCAAACTTGATCAGAATATAGTTTCCTTCTTTAAACCCATAATAACCCAGGTTGAGCTGGGTCCCGGCAATCCTCAGCTCATCATACAACCCGACCTGCCCGGTCGCCATGAACCCGATTGGATAATCCACCTGGTCTGGATCCTTTGGCTGCCCATACACCCAGCCTGAGCGTTCTTCCAGAACTGCGAGCAGAAGCCTGGGATTCACAGAAAGCTCATTTGCCACGCGCTGGACGATTTCTGCGCCATTGAGAATCTGACCGTCGACATCCTCCTGGTAAGTACTCAGGTACCCGCCTGCCTGATTGACAAAAGCTTCTATGTCAAATCCAACCGCAGAAGGGGAATAGACCAGCTCACTGTCAGGAAGAAGCGAATCCGGCGGCGTGGTTGCGCTGTGTATTTTGGGTACAACGAGCTGCAGGCCCCCTGGGAGGTAAGCCTCGGCCGAGTATGGCTGCTGGTAAGTCAGATCCTCCAACCGGAGCTCAAACCGGTCTGCCAGGCGCTGCAGAGTCTCTCCAGGCCTGGTTAAATAAACTACGAATCCGTCTGGAGCTACCAGCGTAATCACAGGGGCTGTAGGAAAAGGCGTGGGAGAGGCAGCTTCAATCTGCGGAGCGGGTGTTTTAGGTAAGGCTTCCTCAGGATTTTGTAAATTTTGAACGGGCGAAAGCGCCTGGGTGGCAGCTTCGGTGGGCATAACAACCGCCTGGACCGGTGTTGTCATGGCTTGCATCGTTTTTAACAGTGCACTTGCTTGCTCAGGTTGGTCGGTAGGAGTTGTGCTGCGGCAAGCCATTATAGCCAGGCAAACCGCGAAAATGATCCCAACCAGGTGTATCGCAGGTTTGGTCATACTGCTGTCCTGCTGGTCAGTTTTCGAAAGCTCTCCTTTAACTGCTCGTAGAGGGTGATAAAAACCTGGTAATGAGAGGCATAAACCCCACTTACATCAAGATGGGGGAAGGTGTCTACGGTCGGCTCCAACCAGGCGTTCAAGCCAGCAAATCCATTTTGATCACCCACTGCCAGCGCTGCCAGGAATGCTCCTCCCAGGGCTGTTCCACCGCTGTTTGGCCGCCAGAGGATCGGAACCTCCAGTACATCTGCAAAAATTTGACGCCACAGCGGGCTGCGCGCCCCACCGTTGATCGCGATAATTTCCTGGATCGGGCTTCCCATCTCGGAAAAAATCCCTGCCATCTGCCTGAACGCTAACGCCACCCCTTCCAACACAGCCCGGTAGAGATGCCCCCGCCGGTGCCGTGAAGACAATCCAATAAAGACACCCCTGGCGTGTGGATCCCAGATGGGGGTTCGCTCACCCATCAAGTAAGGAAGAAAGATTAAGCCCTCCGATCCTGGAGAAACCTGGGCAGCTTCCTTCTCCAGAATGGTTAAAAACTCTGGGCTCTCATCGCCGAGCATTTCTACAAACCAACGCACAGACCCTCCAGCCATCACGCCCCCCAGGCTCAACCTCTCACCAGTCACATGCACGGTATTAAACACGCGCCGGTCGCTGCGCTCGGGGGCTGGAACTAATAAATTCCCCGCAGTTCCCAACATCATGGCTCCCACGTTTTTTTTCAACACCCCTGCCCCAAGGCAGGCGCAGGCATAATCGCCCCCACCGCAAACCACCACAGCTCCGACCGGGAGATGGGTGGCTTCCGCAGCCTGGGCGGTTACCTTCCCAACCACTTGCCATGCGTCCTGGATCAGAGGCAGCTTTTTTACATCCAGGTCCATTACAGCACAAGCTTCCTCATCCCACTCTCGCCGATACAGGTTGTATACCGGGCTGCACAAACCTGCCTGGCTGTGGTCAACCACAGCTTCACCCGTTAGCTGCAAGACCACATAGCTGTTCGCCTGGAGGATCTTCCAGGTTTGCCGATATATATCTGCCTCATTCTGGCGAAACCACAACCACTTCAAGCCCCCATAGTAGCTATCCAAAATATTTCCGCTGATCTCTTCTGCTCTCTTCTGCCCCATCCGCTCAACCAGCCAATCTGCCTGCGGCGCAGCGCGGCGGTCGAGCCATAAGATAGCCGGGCGAAGCGCATTTCCCTTCCGATCGACCGGTACGCAGGAAGGCGCTTGCCCGCTGACGCACACCGCCGACACCGTTACACCTGGAGACAAAGCCATCACCTCCCGGCTAATCTTTTGAACAGCATCCCACCAATCCGAAGGGTCTTGCTCAGCCCAACCTGCCTCAGGATATACAGCCGCATATGCAGCGCTGCTGGAGCTGAGCCGCGTGCCATCTTCCTGATATAAGTCCGCCTTTGCAGACGATGTGCCGATATCAAGCACCAAATACGTGTGCACAGCGTTAACTCATTCCCCCAGCCTGTCGTTTGAGAAAAACATCTCCCAAGGAATCTTTACCTTTTCGCCCTCATGAATAATTCGGTAAAGATGCTGCATTAAGGGAAACATCCCCGCTCGGGTCACGCCTCTTGCCTCCAATTTCGGCAGCGCTCTACCGACGCGTGTGATTATCTCCACACTTTCCAGGGTTTCCCCCGCCATCATCTCGCGTGCCTCGGGATAGGGTAATTCCATTCCCAATAAGCGGCCCATTCGCACTGTCCTCCCGCCAAAGACAGTTACATATAAATCCCCCGCCCCAGGCAGCCAGGCAATGTTGTCAACACCTCCGCCTAGAAGCTCCAAGAAACGCCGCATTTCCAGGCAGCTCTGCGCAAATAAAGCCGCCTGTGGATTATACATATAAGCCAACCCATCCACCCCTGCCTTTTCAGCCATACCAACCGCCAAACCTACCCCCAAGGCATAAGCATTTTTCAAGGCTGCACATACCTCTACCCCAACCGTATCTGACGAAGTCCAAATATGGTAATAATCTGTATGGAAAGTTTCTCGCAGGCGGTCAAGCACATTTTTCTCACGCCCGCAAAAAACGACCCCGGTCTGTCTGCGAGCAGCCAGCTCGTGAGCAATGCATGGCCCACCGATTGCATTTAAGCTGACTCTGCCTCTTAAATGAGAAGGTAATTGTGCGTCAATGTATTCCGGAAGAATCTGAAAATCACCATGCTCATCATCAACCAAACCCTTGGTCACCGCGATCACAGGAACTTCAGGCTTCAAAAAGGGTCCAACCGTCTCAATGAACCACTGCACCCCAAAGCTGCTCACTCCTGAAGCCAGAAACTCAGCATCCTCCAGGGCTTCCTTCATTTGGGCATGATCGAACAGCTGAACTGGCTCAGGAATCTTCCGGCTCAAGCGAGGGTGCAGACCGGTGTTGCGCATACTGGCAACCGGCTCGTTATCCAGCGGTGTACCCACCAATCTGACAGAATGCCCATTATCCACCAGGGGCCAGCATAGGGCCGTCCCCATCATTCCAGCGCCAATTATTGTGATGACAGACATATTTCAGGCAGCCTCCGTCAGAAGATTATACTCCCTTGACGCCCCTCCCTGGCGACATAAAAATGAGGTTCATTGGAAGTTAGCGTGGAATTGTCCGTATTTTGGGGTGTGGGTGTGCGTACGCACGCCCACACCCCAAAATACGGGGGTCCACCACAACAATTCCTAAAAACGGTTCACGTTAACACCTCAAACATCAAAAAGCACTTATGCTATACTTACCGCGAGGCCGCCATGTCTACCCTCGTAACGTGTACGAAAATCATCTTACCGCAGCGCAGAAAAGAGCTGCTGAACTCGAACGCGCCTTCTCCGGCAGCTTTATGATCTCTTGGATTACAAGCTGATCCTTGTGATTGCGCCGGCTGGTTATGGTAAGACCTCTCTGCTGCTCGACTTTGCCCACCAGGTTGAGCTTCCCGTATCCTGGTATTCAATCGACAGCCTGGACCAAGATTTTCTACGTTTCCTGGAACACTTTATCGCCTCCGTCAGGCTGCACTTCCCAGAATTTGGGCAAGAATCCCTGGCTGCCGTCGAAACCGCCAGCCAACCGCTCAACATAGACCGGTTAGTATCGACTGTGGTCAACGATGCCTATGAACACATCAAGGAACATTTCCTGCTTGTACTGGACGATTACCACCTGGTAGATGGGCAAAAAGAAATCCAGACCTTTATTAACCGCTTCATCAATGAGGTTGCAGAGAACTGCCACCTGGTGCTGGCTTCACGCGTGCTGCTCTCTCTACCCGACATGCCACTTTTTGTGGCGCGCTCCCAGGTGGGAGGCATTGGATATGAAGACCTGGCCTTTAAAGCTCCTGAAATCCAGACCTTGGTATTTCAAAATTACAAAGTTTCCATGTCAACAGAGGTAGCCTCCCAGCTGGTTCAAGAGTCGGAAGGTTGGATCACAGGCTTGCTCCTGACTTCTCAATCCGCCTGGAAAGGGATGGCAGCCCATCTGCAGGCGGCGCGTATCTCAGATGTCGGGCTGTATGACTACCTCGCTCACCAGGTTTTGAATCAGCAGCCTCCTGAATTAAGAGATTTTCTGCTGCGCACATCTTTTCTGGAAGAATTTGATGCATCTTTGTGCCAGGCTGTTTTCGGAGATACTGAAGATTGGTCTGGCTTTCTCAGAGAAGCGTTACATCATAATTTGTTTATTTTACCAATTGACGAAGAAGGAAAATGGATCCGGTATCATAACCTGTTTCGCGACTTTCTCCAGGCTACCTTCGAACGAGAATACCCGCAAGAAGTTGAAGGCTTAAAGCGCGCGATTGCTGCCGGGTATAAGCAGCAAAAGAATTGGGAAAAAGCCTTTACTGTTTACCTGGCATTGGGGGATGTGCAGGCCGCCGCCTCCATTATTGAAAAGGCTGGCCCGGACCTGATCACGGGTATGCGCCTTGGAACGCTGCTTTCCTGGATCGAAAACATCCCGGTAGAGCTCGTTGATTCGCTCCCCACCATCGTTGCCCTCAAGGGATCTGCATTGGTTAACTATGGGCAAGTTGAACAAAGCCTGCCCTTCCTAGACCGAGCCGAGGCTGCCTTTCGCCTCTCCAATGACCAGCAAAACCTGGCGAATGTACTCTCACACCGGGCAACTGCATATCGTCTCCTGGGGAAATATCAAGCCTCCCTGAGCGACAGCCGTGAAGCAATCCAGCTAGTCAATGGGAATCTATCGCTAAACGATATCAAGGCTGAAGCCAACCGCGCCATGGGCATGTGCCTCTACCACCTGGGTCAGCTTGACGAGGCCATTCCCTGTTGGCTGGTATCTCTGGAAAGCTATCAAAAAATAGAAGACCAACAGAATGCCGCCCTTGTACATATGGAACTGGGCATGGGTTTGATGTCAGCTGGCAGCTATCGCCAGGCCATGAATCATTATGAGAAGGCACTGGATTATTGGCGCTCTGCCAGGAATATCTCCCGCCTGCCTTACGTGTTGAATAATCTGGGGGTACTATACCACCTGGCGGGCGAATATATTCAAGCCAACCGCTTTTTCGAAGATGCCCTTGCATATGCCAGGCAGGCTGGGATGACCAGGATCGAGACCTATACTCTTTGCAGCATAGGCGATTTGTATGCCGAGTTAAATGAAGAAGCCGCTGCCCAAGATGCTTATCGCCAGTCTCAATCAATTGCCCGCAAGGTGAATGATCGTTACCTGTTATTTTATGCTAACCTGGTTGAGGCTGCTCAGGCGCGGCGAATGGGAGATCTCACCCGCTCCAACGCACTTTTAAATGTATGTCGTTTGATGGCTGGCGAAGATCAATCTGATTTTGAGATGGGTCAATGGCACCTGGAAGCCGGTTTGTCCTGCTTAGCCGAAAAATCTGTTCCGGATGCTGTTCACCATCTGCAAGCAGCCATCCATATTTTCTCCTCTGGTGGGCAGAGGATTGATGCTGCGCGTGCCTGTTTGCTCTTGGCGAATGCCTACTACCAGCTGCCAGACCGTCTCGCTGCCCAGGAGATGATCAAAGATGCATTTTCTCGAGCATCTTCGCTCGATAGCCAGCACATCCTGGTGGCCTGTGGGCGGGAAGCTAAAACGCTCCTCCTGGAAAGGTTTGAGGACCTCAGCCTGAGAGAGCAAGCCACGGCCTTATTAAATCGGATCACTCACTTTGAAGAGCAGCTCCCCATCATCAGGCGGGATATTCGCCCTCACGCGCTCTCGGGACTGTTTGCGCCTCCAAGAATTACGATCTACACCCTTGGGAAAATGAAAGTCGAGCTGGATGGTAAGCCGGTTTCCGTTCCCGAATGGACAAACCAAAAAACTGCCCGAGAAATGTTTTTCTTCCTGCTGGCGCATCCTGCAGGAGCTACTCGGGAAGAGCTTGGGGAGGTCCTGTGGCCTGGCACGTTTCCTGAACAACTGCGCATCCAGTTTAAAAATGTGCTTTACCGCCTCCGCTATACCTTTGCCTCTGAGACAATCAATTTTGACAGAAACCGGTATGCTTTCAATCGAGCCATCGATTATTTTTATGATGTCGAAGCCTTTGAAGAGGGACTTCGCAAAGCCGAGGCGGCCAACCAACCTTCCCTGCGAATTAATTTTTTACAGACAGCTCTTAGTCTATATGAAGGTCCTTACCTGCCTGAGGGTAGCGGCGCCTGGCTGATGCCAGAACGCCAGAGGCTGCGTAGAGCTTACATCCAAGCCTGTATCTCCCTTGCTCAACTCCAATTCGATTCCGGTGATACAAACTCGGCCATTCTGACCATCGACAAAGCCCTGGCTGAAGATGCTTGTTCAGAAGAATCTCACCGGCTGGCAATGAGAATTTATGCCGTCCAAGGCAACCGGGCAGCCATCTTCCTCCAATTTGAAGCTTGTTCAAAAGCGCTTAGTGAAATTAGCGCAGATCCTTCCGACCAAACCCGGGCACTTTTCCAGACCTTGACTCAGTAGAAAACAACAACGCCATTCTCCTTGTCAAACATGACACAAGCCGAAATTGATATTCGGGAGCTGTCATGCTTCTCTGGTTTATCCTGGAACAACTTAGGCAAGGAAATTGTAACCATAAGATGGGAGTCTAAACCGCAAACTCTCATTTTATTTTAATCTTTAAGAGGCAGTTTAAGAGCCTCTCATATGAATAATATAAGAAATTATTTATTTTTCCGGAGGCATCTTCCATGAAAAACCAATTCAACCGCATCACCCTGACTGTTTCCAAAGTAGACCAGCGCCATGTAAAGTTAGCTCTGATCTTCATCAGCCTGGCTCTGTTTGTTATCGGGGCAGGCGCTCCTGCATGTGGTGGCGAAATCGGCAGATAACCCTTGATCCTGCTCTACGCAGTCCTGGTCGGTCTCCTGGCTGGCCTGCTGCGTGCCTGGGCTGGAAAACGCCCGTTAAGGGTTCCAGATCTGCGCCTGATCGGTTTAATCATTCTTGTTTTTTTACCGCAATTTTTCACCTTCTATTTTCCTCTAACGCGCAAATCTATACCCGATAAATGGGCCTCAATAGCTCTGGCAGTTTCCCAGGTAGTTTTCTTGGTCTTTATCTGGGTAAACCGCAGGCAACCAGGGTTCTGGATGCTGGGGTTAGGATTGCTCCTCAACCTGTCCGTTATCTTACCCAACGGCGGTTGGATGCCAATCACCCCTCAAACTGCATCTAGAATATACCCTGCCGTCCCGGCCTCATCCTGGAGAATCGGAGAGCGCCTTGGCTCAAGCAAAGATGTCGTTTTCAGACTTAGAGATATCCGGCTGGAATGGCTGTCCGATCAATTCGTTCTACCGATCGGTCCCAAAATAGCTTTCAGCCTTGGTGATATTTTCCTTGCGTTGGGCGCCTTCTGGTTCGGCTGGAGCTTAGGTAGTATCGAGAAAGCTCAGCGCCTGGACAGATCACCTCCTCATCCATGATTCATCAGATCCCTCTCGGTAATTTTTCAGTCATCTGTGGTGTAAGTTTTTAGCTTTTATCCCAACAACCTAATCAGATTTATTTTGGAGGAAAAAATGAAATTCTTGAACTCATCTCATGAAACAAATGAACTCAGCCGTTTATTATGCGCAGCAGTGGTTAGTCCGCGGTTTCGCGATCAGCTGCTGAAGGATCCTGATGGTGCAATGCGGTCTGGTTACCAAGCGGAATCGTTTCATCTAGCACCCGAAGAGCGCTCCTGGGTTCTTTCGACCCAAGCTGTGGACCTGACCGACTTTGCCTCTCAGCTGGTTGATTTCCAAACTCGCAGCCAATACAAGCCCATCCCAATCGAAATGCCCAGGGAAGCTGTGCTCGGCTCAGCCTTGGTTCGATAAGGCATGTTTACCGATACCAATCTTGCCAAACTTTATCCTGCTATGGTTGGAACTCAGAGCAGTACGAATACCCTGCTCACCTTGCTGAATAACCTTCCAGGGATGGTCTATCGTTGCCGAGACGATCCAGACTGGACCATGGAATTTATCAGCAGCGGTTGTCTTGACCTGACAGGTTATTCCTCCGCCGATCTGATCCGTAACAAGGTCATCTCTTATGGCAGTCTGATCCATCCAGATGACCGCCAGCGGATTTGGGTTGAAATCCAATCTTCCCTGCAGCACAATACCTCCTACGAGATCGTATATCGTATCAAAACCCGGCAGGGAAAGGAGAAGTGGGTGCGGGCCTTGGGCCGCGGCACAGTTGATACTGTGAAACAATATTTTATCCTGGAAGGCTTTATCGCAGATGTCACTGATCAGATTCGGATAGAGCGGCAGCTTCAGCTTCAAACCAGCCGTATGCAAGCCTTGCGAAAAATTGATTTGGCGATCTCTGCCAGTTTTGATTTGAGCTTGACGCTCAATATTTTGCTCGAACAGATTACAAACCAGCTAAATGTTGATGCTGCTGACATCTTGCTTTACAACCCCTACACCCATGCGCTTGGTTTTGCCGCAGAGCGTGGTTTCACCACCAATGCCCTCAAGCATACCAATTTACGCCTGGGAGAAAGTTTCGCTGGACAGGCGGCCATCTCACGCCAGGTTGTGCACATTCCTGATCTTAATCAATCTCTGGGACAGTTCACCCAATCACCTTTTCTTATCAATGAGGGCTTTATCTCTTATTTTGGAGTTCCTCTGATTGCCAAAGGACAGATCAAAGGCGTCCTGGAGATCTTCCACCGCTCAAAACTGCAAGCCACCGTGGATTGGCTGGAATTTCTCGAAGCCGTAGCAGGGCAGGCCGCCATCGCCCTGGATAACGCCACCTTATTCAACGAGCTGCAGCATTCGAACGCCGAGCTGGCGAAATCATATGATGCCACACTCGAAGGTTGGGTAAAAGCCCTGGAATTAGAGACCGAGAAACAGAAGGGCACGCCCAACGCGTCATCTGGATGACGATGGAATTGGCTGAACGCATGGGGCTGGATAGTGAGAATTTACCCCATATCCGGCGAGGTGCCCTATTACATGATATCGGAAAAATGGGTGTGCCCGATTCGATCCTGCTCAAACCAGGTCCGCTGGATAAAGACGAATGGAAGGTGATGAAGCAGCACCCTGTCTATGCCTATCAATGGCTCTCACCCATCTCCTACTTGGGTCCTGCCCTGCAAATCCCTTACTATCATCATGAAAAATGGGATGGGTCTGGTTACCCGAATGGTCTCAAGGGAGAACAGATCCCTCTTCCGGCACGCATCTTTGCTGTTGCCGATGTTTGGGATGCTTTAACATCCGATCGACCTTACCGCTCAGCCTGGACAGAAAATGAGGCCGATGATTATATTCGCGAAGAAGCAGGCAAACATTTCGACCCGCAAGTCGTCGATAATTTCTTCAAATACAAAGAGTACCTGATGTAAACTGGGTAGTACTCGTTGGAAAAGCCGCCTCCCCAAGCTGGAGACGGCTTTTTTATTAGCGCACCAACCAGAATTTCCCCATCGTCCCTACTTCCGGCTCCTCATAAGTCGCCAATTGGAAACCCTTAGAAAGCAAGAATTGCCGGTTCTCCTTACCAGTACCCATCATAATCACCATTCCTCCAGGTTTGGTGACCCGCATCATCTCATTGAGTTCCTCCTCGGGCAGGTCGCCAAACACATGCCCGTTCATCGTGACATCCGCAAACCCCTCCGGGAATGGGATATCCGTAATGATGCCATCCACACAATAGACGTTCTGGAGCCCATTTTTATGGGCTTTCTCCTTGAGATACCTGCGCAGGTTCGCTACTGGCTCAACGGCAAACACCGCCGCCGCTTTTTCTGCCGCCACCAAAGTTAATCGCCCCGGACCAGCGCCCACATCGATAACGGTCTTACCCGTGAAATCTACCAGGGAGGTCAATTCAGATAGAATCCCATTGGTTGAACTTCAGAGCATCATATATCGAAGGATCAATCGCATAGACCAGCAAATCCTCGATCGTCCCTAAGACTGCTAATTCAGCCTGCCGGGCTTCTTCTGGGCAAACGGCCTTTTCTGGTGATATACGCACGACCTTGTCTAGCCATGCATTTAAATCTGGGCACTTATGCCGCATGAACCATTCCACTGCTGGGTTAGCCTGGAGCGCAATCGCTAAATCTTCTTCTGGCAGCCATCCTGGGAACCAGCTCAGCTGCACACGCTCTAACAATAACAGCGAATTAAAAGAGAGTTGAGTTACATCAATCCAATTGAGCGCCATAGAATTTACCTTACCAATTTCCATGAAAAAAAAGGATGAACAGAGGCTATCAGATATCTGACTCGCATCCTGTTCATCCCGTTGATCTTGTTGTAAATCTTTGATTATCCGTAAAGCTGCATAGCGCCTTTGCCCTGCTGGATCAGTGGAATATAAGTGTCAAGCTCTTTTTGAACCGCCGGATCGGTCAGATCGATCACCTTCTTCTTTTCAGCTGACATATAAGCTGCCATCACCAACCGGGTGATCTCCAGACCATAGCTCCAGGGCAAATACCCATCCCGACCTTCCATGAAGGCTGTGGCGGCTTCTTCGTTCTCATCAGTATAACCGTACAAGTCTGCTTCGTTGTGCTGGACCGCCAGCAAGCCACGCGAGGCCGTGGATTTCTCCAGCGCAAGCTCGGAATTGGCGGTGGCTTCCGCAGCCGCGTCCCCAATAAAGATCTGCAGCGAGGATGCCAGGGTATTGACTTCAAAGGCATAACCCGGTCCCATCCCATCCATGAACAACCTCAACCCTTGCTTCTCGAACATCCACGAGTCCGTGAATTGTGCCTTGACGATCTGCCCGGTCTCCGGGTTGCGGTAGGTGATCATACCGGTAGCAAAATCCTCTGCAGGAGTCTTCTTATAATCTACACCGCGCTCTTTCAACAGCTTCTCCCGCCACTGCAGCAGCCCCCACTTGAGCAAGGCTACGTCGGCTAACACAGACACCGGCTGGAGAAAAGTCAGCGGTTTTCCAAGCGGTGTAAGCGCATACCAGCCCACGGCGATGCTGTGACAGCCCATATCGCACAGCACCCCGCCCCCTTGCCGCGTAGGATCCCAGAACCAGCCCTCATGCGGTCCGCCGTGCTCTTCAGCAGACCGCGTCAAAGCCAGCGGTCCCATCGTCTTCTGTTGGGGCGCAAGCTGGGCAAGCTGAGATTGGACTGGCTTCATAAAAATTTGGTTTTCGAAGTAAGCCGTTTTGAGGTTTGCTTCTCTGGCTAACTCAACCAGCCTCCGCGCTTCTATTACATTTCGACCGAGGGGTTTCTCGCAAATAATACCCTTCAGCGCCGCGCCTTTTTTAACCGCATCCACAACCTGTTCGACGATCTCCACCCGGGCAAAGTTAGGTGCATATACAGCAATTGCATCCACATGCTTTACCAGCTCTGCTACGCTTGGGTAAACTTTTCCTCACCCAAGCTATACTTTTTGACCGTGGCTGAAAGCGCTTCGGCGCCTTTAAGGGCTGTGATGCCTGCCACTTCCATGTTGCGCACCTGGGTGAGGGCACGCACATGGAAATTTGCCACAAAGCCTGCACCGACGATACCAAGTTTCAAAGCTGCCATAGACTGCTCCTTTTTGGAATGTGGTGATCAACAAATCCGTGAACAAGAGGCGGAGTGAGAGGGATTCGAACCCCCGGTGGGTTGCCCCACAGTTGTTTTCAAGACAACCGCCTTAGACCGCTCGGCCATCACTCCCAGCCCAAAAATTTTATCACAAAACATTCCTCTGGTATACTTCGAGAAATATGTCCCGCATCTCGCGTGCTTCGCTGATTATTGCTGTCTTTTTCGGCTTGGATAAATTGCTCGGCCTGCTGCGGACTGTGCTGTTCAGCCGGGCCTTCAGCCCTGCGGATCGCGATGTATTCTTTGTCTCAAATAATATCCCTGATTTGCTCTCCGCGTTGATCTCAGGCGGAGCCCTCGGCATTGCACTGATCCCTGTGCTTACCGAGCATCTCCAGCTCAAAGGTCGCACGGCCGCCTGGCATCTCTTTTCCCAGATCATCAACCTGGCCTTCCTGGTCACCGCCGCTATTGCCTTTGTGATCATTCTCCTGGCGGAACCCCTGATCCAGCATGTGATTGCCCCTGGCTTTAATGACCCGGTAAAATGGGAGCTGGCCTCCAGCCTGATGCGCCTGGATTTGCTGGCCATTATGATTTTCTCAATCAGCGGGTTGGTGATGGCTGGCTTGCAGGCCAACCAGCACTTCTTATTTCCCGCCATGGCCCCTGTGCTTTACAATTTAGGTCAGATTTTCGGCATCCTGGTCTTAGCGCCTCAATTCGGCATCTATGGGTTAGCCTATGGCGTAATTTTAGGGGCACTTCTGCACCTGGGGATTCAAATACCGGGGTTGCTGATTCACAAATTTCATTGGTCACCGGGGATCGACCTTCAAAACCCCGGTGTACGGCAAGTTCTACATCTCATGGGACCCCGCCTCCTGACCATGTTATGTTTACAAAGTTACTATCTGGCGCGTGATCGCTTTGCATCCTTCTACCAGGAGGGCGCTGTTTCAGCGCTCAACTACGGCTGGTTCATCCAGCAGGTTCCCGAAACGCTGATCGGTACCGCCATCGCCATTGCCTTATTGCCCTCATTATCTGAATATTTGACAAACCAGGAACGCGAAAGGTTTCGAGAAACCATCAACCGGGCACTGCGGGTCATGCTCGCCTTTACTTTACCCATCGCTGCCCTATTGGCTGTTGCAATCCGCCCTATCGTGCAAATCCTGTTTGGGTTTGGACCTGAAGAGACCGAAATGGTGGTATGGACCACCCGCGCTTTCTTGTTGGGGCTGACCGGTCATACCTGGCTGGAGGTTGCAGTCCGCTCTTTTTATGCCCAACAAGATGCAAAAACGCCCCTCAAAGCTGCCTTCCTCCAGGCATTGGCTTTCCTCGGGGCAGCCTGGGCTCTTTCCAGCTGGCTTGGTCCTGCAGGCATCGCCCTGGCAGATTCACTCACCTTCACCGGGCAGGCGGTATTGTTGCTCTTCGTCCTCAATCGCCGGTTTCCACAGGTCCTGCAGGTCAAGACCACCTTGGTGCGCACGCTGGTCGCCAGCGCTGTTGGAGGTTTTTTGGCGCTCGTCCTGCTGCTCTATCTCCCCCTTCCTTCTCTGGTGAAAACATTGGGGGCTTTGGCTGCCGGCGGCATGGCTGCGCTGCCGTGGATCTGGCCAGAGATCCGTTCCCTTGTGAGGCTATAAAATGAAAAAGTTTGCCTACCGGCTGGTTTTGATCATCGTAGGCCTGGGCGCGGTCATTTCTCCGGCTGCTACTTCGTCCTCGCCCCTCCCCTGGCAAAATCGGGTTGATCCCTGGGTGCTCGAGAATGCTCAGGCAGGCAAAACAGAATTCATCATCTTTCTCTCCGAACAAGCCGACCTGAGCTTGGCAGCCTCGCTTCCCACGAAGCTGGAAAAAAGCAAGTATGTCTATGAAACCTTACGCTCCTACGCTGAACAGACCCAAAAACCTATCCAGGATCAACTAGCCGCCTTAGGTGTAGCTTATCGACCCTTCTGGGTTGCCAACATGCTTTGGGCGTCCGGTGATCTCTCCGACATCCAGGCCATCGCCAGCCTGAAGGATGTCGCTCACCTGTATGCCAACCCAAGCATCCAGCTCGACGAACCCGATCAATTTACCGAATCTGGACTACTGGCTCCATCTCTGGGCCTGGAATGGAACATTCACCTGGTGAATGCTGATGATGTTTGGGCGGCCGGGTTCACCGGGCAGGGGGTGGTCATCGGTGGAGCAGATACAGGTTATGACTGGACGCATCTTGCCCTCAAAAGCCAGTATCGTGGCTGGGATGGGACCACAGCAAATCACAGCTATAACTGGCATGATGCTGTGCATTCAGATATCAATGGTGGCGGGAATAGCTGCGGCTTCAACTTAATGGAACCCTGTGACGACAGCAGTCATGGAACGCATACGATGGGCATCATGGTCGGCGACGACGGAGCAGGTGAGCAAATCGGCATGGCGCCCGGCAGCCACGCTGGATCGGCTGCCGGAATATGGAAGGTAATACAGGCACCCCGGCCACCTATATTGAATGCTACCAATGGTTTATCGCCCCGACTGACTTAAATGGTGCCAACCCTGATCCATCCAAATCCCCCGATATCATCAACAATTCCTGGTACTGCCCCCCCAGTGAAGGCTGCACCGACCCAAACGTGTTGCTTACGGTTGTCAACAATGTCCGCCAGGCAGGGATCCTGACTGTGCACTCCGCCGGAAATCAAGGCTCCACTTGCAGCACAATCCGCTATGCAGCCGGCATGTACGATGCCTCTTTCACCGTGGGAAACACGAATAGCAATGATGTGATCTACAGCTCATCCAGCCGTGGCCCGGTGACCGCGGATGGGAGCGGCCGGATCAAGCCAGATATTTCCGCTCCTGGTACAGGGATCCGTTCCAGTATTCCTGGCGGCTATGCCACCCTGACTGGCACCAGCATGGCAGCCCCCCATGTCGCCGGGCTGGCGGCCCTGCTCCTTTCTGCCCGTCCCGAATTGGCTGGGCAGGTAGACCAGATCGAAACCATCATCACCCGCTCCGCCCTCCATCTCACCACGCCGGATGGCTGCGGAGGTTTGCCCGTCGATGCTGTTCCGAATAACACCTATGGGTGGGGGCGAATCGACGCCTGGGCTGCTTACCAATCCAGGTTCTTGTACTTCGCTCCATCTATATTTCGTTAGGATTGTATAAAAAAACTGCCGGGTTTTGACCCGGCAGCGATTTCTATACAAACTCTTTTTCGTAAGGCTCGCCATCCGCCGCTGGCATTTGGCTGCGGCCAACCACACCCGCCAGCACGATCATCGTCATAATGTAAGGTGCCATCAGTAAGAAGTCGGATGGGATCCTGACCCCCAAGATGGCAAGCTTCGATGCCAGTGCATCGGCAAAGCCAAACAGCAAGCCTGCGCCAAAGGCACCAAAGGGCATCCAGTTACCGAAGATCATGGCTGCCAGGGCAATAAAACCACGCCCGGCAGTCATCACCTCATCAAAGCGGCCTACCGAGCCGAGCGTAAAATAAGAGCCAGCAAATCCTGCCATCATCCCACCCAGAAGAACCGAAATGTAGCGGGTCTTGAAAACGTTGATACCCAGGGTATCTGCCGCCTTGGGATGCTCACCCACCGAACGCATGCGCAGCCCCCAGCCGCGTATAAAACAGGCCGATATGCAAGACGACGAGAAAAAAGTACATGGCATACACATAGATATTATGGTTAAACAAAATCGGACCAAAGAAAGGAATATCTGAAAGCACCGGCACAGGCCAGGGTGCAAAGATGCCAGAACTATTAAGCTCCTGGTAAGTTTGTAAATATTTCGCCGATATGAAAGAGGTAATCCCTGTGGCAAAAATGTTAATCACTGTACCAGAAATAATCTGGTTGATGCGATACTTGATCGAGAGCACGCCGTGCACCCATGCCAGCAGCGCCCCGGTAATCAATGCGCCAAGTACACCCAGCCACAGGTTGTCGGTCACGCTGGCCACCACTGTGCTGACCATCGCACCACCCAACATCATCCCTTCAATCGCGATATTGACCACCCCGGCTCGCTCGCATAGAATACCCGAAAGCGCCCCCAGGGTCAGCGGCACAGATTTTTGCAGCGTGGCATTCAACAAACCTGCCAGGTTTAGTGACTTATCCGCGGCTGCCCAGACTAAAAAAGCAAAAAAGAACGACCCAACCACCAACGCCAGGATGGTGTTCGTCCGTTTACCAAAACCGCGCGCCCTTGCCAGCTGCACCCCTCCAAAGAAAGCGCAAGCAAAGGCTAAAGCATTGATAACCGCCATACTTGGCAATTTCCAATTGGCTGTGGTTGCCTCCGAACCGCTGGGTACCATCACAAACGTAGTGATCGCGCTGTTGGTGGTGGTGCGGCCAAACAGGATCCAGATTGCTGCTCCGAACAACAGGAACACAACACCCATCACCCGCATGCGGGTTAGAGAGACCGTATCAGCTTCCTTGCTTATCGTTGCGCTCGTCATGGGTTATTTCCCTCCCCAACCGCTTACGGTGACGCCTTCTTCAAAAATTTCCGGTGAGCGCAAGCGATATATGGTCCGGATAATGGCAGGCGCTGCAATAAATGCCAGGATCAGCGCCTGCAGCACTGAGATAATGTCAACCGGAATCCCCGCGACTAACTGCATCCGCGTGGCACCGTTGCGTAAAATTCCGAATAACAGTGCCGCCAAAACCACTCCCAGCGGGTGGCTTTTTCCAGCAGCGCCAGGGCAATACTATCAAAACCATAGCCCGATGAAAATGCCATCGCCAGGTTATAGTTGACTCCCAACACTTCATTTGAGCCTGCCATTCCCGCCAGTGCCCCCGACAGCGACATCGCCAGTACGATGCAGGTCACAATGTTCATCCCTGCATAGCGTGCCGCTCGCGAGTTAGCGCCCACCGTGCGCAGGTCGAAACCCCAGCGTGTCTTGAATAAAAACCAATACACGAGCCAGGCCATAAACAGCGCAATAAAAAAGCCCATGTGAAAACGGATCGGCGAGTCAAAAAATTTCGGCAGCATGGCGCTTTCTTAAATCGTTGGGCTGATGGGGTTGAACGAATCCGGGCGTTTCATCGGCCCGGTCAGCAGCCAATCGCTCAATCTGAAGGCGATGTAATTCATCATGATCGTATTGATCACTTCGTGACCACCAGTCTTCGCCTTCAACCACCCGGGGATCATCCCCCACAGGCCTCCTCCCAGCGCCCCTGCCAAAAATGCCAATGGGATGTGAATGATTGACGGTAAGCCCTTCACCGAATAGCCCACAAAAGCAGCAAAGATCGCGCCGATGAAGATCTGCCCTTCGACACCGATATTGAACAGTCCCGAGCGAAAGCCTAATGCCACCGCCAGCCCACCGAAGATATATGGCGTGGTTGCTACCAGGCTCTCAAATAAGGGATTGATCGCGCGCCGGATTTGAGCTGCTTCACCGCTTTGCAGGGCTTGAATGATGCGCACCGGATCCCCGATTGCACCCGTGAACAGGGCCCAATAAGCACTCCCAACCGCCTGCAGCCCCGCAACCAGGCTCGCCAGCGGCGATTGGCTCCAGGCTGTATACACTTCATCAGTGGTCAAGATGATGATGATCGCCCCAACCAGCAATCCCGTGAAGATTGCCAGGGTGGGGATGAGAATGGCCTGGCTAATTCCCTTACGACGACCCTCTGGCTTGGACGAGGAGGGTGATGTGAGCTCCTCCAGAAAGATCTTGCCCGCATCTTGCTTGGGTTTCTTGTCATTCGGTTCGTTGTCTGTTTTCACGTGGTCTCCTCGGATATTTGCTTCGGTGGCTCAGCTTCATTCCTCTGTGATGCGCCTGGCTTGATGCCCGCCATCAACAGGCCAACCCCCTCTTTGGTTGCCTCATCCACCCGCAAAACATCAATGATCTCACCCCGGTACATCACCGCAATGCGATCCGCAAGCTCCATGATCTCATCCAGCTCAGACGAGACCAACAGCACCGCACAACCCGCATCACGCTTCTCCAAGATGCGCCTGTGGATATATTCAATGGAACCGACATCCAACCCACGGGTTGGCTGAGAAGCGACCAGAAGCTTGATCGGCCGCGACAATTCACGTGCAATGATCACTTTTTGCTGGTTGCCGCCCGAAAGTGCCCCCGCTGACGTGGCCGCACTGGGGGTGCGGATATCGAACTCCTCGATCAGCTCTTTGGCATTGGCTGCAATTGCGTCTTTTTGTAACATAACCCCCTTGCTAAATGGAGGAATGTAATATGTATTCAAAACAAGATTATCAGCTACCGGAAAGGGTAATACCAACCCATCGCGCTGCCGGTCTTCCGGCACGTGCGCAGTGCCCAGCTCCGTGATCGGGCGGGGCTTGATATGGGTGATCGTTTGCCCATTCAGGTGGATTTTACCCTGCAAAGGCGGGCGCAGCCCGGTGATCGCTTCAACCAGCTCTGTTTGGCCGTTGCCTTGTACCCCCGCAATCCCCAAGATTTCACCCGCCCGCACTTCGAGCGACACATCGTTCACGGCGATCTGATGCCGCTCGCCACTCACCACCAGGTTCTCCAGGGTCAACACCGGCTCACCCACCTTCGCCGGTTCCTTATCCAGCTCAAGCTGCACCTGGCGTCCCACCATCATCTCCGCCAGCTTACGTTGGTCAGCTTCAGCAGGGGTGGTCGAGCCGATCACCTTGCCTCGGCGGATCACCGTAATCCGATCTGCTGCATCCAGCACCTCCCGCAGCTTATGGGTAATAAAGATGATGGATTTTCCCTGCCGCGACCAGCGAATGCATGATCTTGAACAGCTCATCAGCTTCTTGCGGTGTCAGTACTGCCGTGGGCTCATCCAAGATCAAGATATCCGCGGACCGGTAGAGCAGCTTGATAATCTCGACGCGCTGCTGGACACCCACCGGCAGATCCCTGACATAATCATCTGGATTGACTTCCAGTTTATACATTTCAGAAATCTGGCGGATTTTGGCGGCGGCAGTTTTACGATCCAGGAAATCGCCCATCTTAAGGTTTTCATATCCCAGCATCACGTTTTCCGTAACAGTGAAGACCGGGATCAGCATAAAGTGCTGGTGCACCATGCCGATGCCTGCCCGAATAGCATCATTCGGCGAGGCTACCTGGATGGCTTTGCCCTGGACAATGATCTCTCCCTCGTCCTGCTTGTATAAACCATACAGGATGTTCATCAGGGTGGATTTCCCAGCCCCATTCTCACCCAGGAGCGCATGAATCTCTCCAGGTTCGAGGGTCAGGTCAATATGATCATTAGCGAGTACGCCGGGGAAACGTTTGGTAATTCCACGTAATTCGAGGATTGGGGTCATCTGGACAGTATGCCCTCCCAAATAGGTTTTGACCATTTTACCATAAATAAGCAAAAAGCCCCCGCCCAAGGACTGGGCGGGGGCTGGCTGTATCAATATAAACAGTTTACTTGGTCTTGACTGTCCCGGCGATCACTTCTGCCTTGACGGTCTCAAGTTCCGCCTTCAGCTCAGCAGAAACCATCGAATCGAGGTTGTGGAAGGGGGCCAATCCAACACCGCCATTCACCAGCGTACCCACCGTCACGCCACCCTTGAAGGTGGCGTCTTTGGCTGCCTTGACGGCATCCATGGTGGTGACATCCATGAGCTTCATAACAGAAGTCAGCGTGATATCAGCATAGTCTGGATTGGTGAGCACCCAGTCGCTGTCGACACCGATGATGTAGGCATTGCCGCGCTCTTTGACAACCGCAGCTGTGCCCAGGCCCACCGGACCCGCCACCGGCATGATGATGTCAGCGCCTTCGTCCATCAGGGTCTCACCCATCTTGCGCCCGTCATCGGTGCTCTCGAAGTTGCCCGTGAACAGGCCCGTCTGCGCAGCCGGATCCCAGCCCAAGGCCTTGACGGTCGTGCCGTGCTTCTCGTTGTAATACTGGACACCATTGTAGAAGCCGTCCATGAAGACCGTGACTGTCGGGATCTGTATCCCACCGAAGGTGCCCACCGCACCCGTCTTGGTCATACCCGCCGCCAGGTAGCCAGCCAGGAAGGCGGCTTCGTCGGTATTGAATACCTGGCCCAACACGTTGTTGATCGTGGGGTCATAAGCGTAGTCAACGATGGAGAACTTGACATCCGGGTTGGCTTCCGCGGCGGCCTTGGTGGCATCACCCAACAGGAAACCGACGGTGACAATAATGCCGCAACCCTCGTCGATAAAAGCGTTGATGTTCTTCTCGTAGTCGGTCTGCTGCTGAGATTCCAGGTACTTGCCATCGATATCGAGTTCCTTCATGGCATCCTGAATGCCCTTCCACGCCGTGGCGTTGAAGGATTTGTCATCGATACCGCCAGCGTCGGTCACCTGGCAGGCTACGAATTTGCCGCTACCTGCGCCGCCGCAAGCAGTAAGCAGCATGGTTGTGATGAGCAATACAGCCATTAACGCATACAATTTTTTCATTTCTTTTCTCCTCTTATTAGAAACAATTGGTTGATTTATGGCGATTTTCACGCCTTTATAAGTGTAGCATTAAGAC
Source organism: uncultured Chloroflexia bacterium (assembly GCA_963754615.1). GTDB lineage: Bacteria > Chloroflexota > Anaerolineae > Anaerolineales > UBA4823 > CAVVUF01. Next base: position 530,033 of record CAVWGW010000015.1, read on the forward strand.
GGCAGATTGGCAATGTGCCATTCTTCACGTTTTTCACCCTGACAGAAAAAACCCTTATGTTCTATCTTTTAGAATTTTCGGATAGGTTCTTAACGAGTTTCCCCGGTCTGCGGATCGACCCCCGTGTCAATTCCCCCTCCCAACAAATCCTCTCGAATTTTTTCTGCCAGGTCCTGACGCCCAGGACTAAACAGGGCAGAGTTAATCTCTTGAATCACCATGGGGGCTGTCATATCGATCCCGCCCTTCCCGGCCAGCAGCTCAGGCAAATGCTCCAGGATGGGTGCAACGGGATCTGTCGTAATCGAGGCAATCCAGTGAGCCTTAAGGTCTTCCGGTGGCGTTCCGCTGCTGATGATATTAATCCCTGCCTGTGCGAGTGCCCTCAGCAAGTCATCCTGACCAGCCCCCGGATAAACATACGCGGTGTTGACTGCCTGGCTTACCAGCGCATCCACAGCCGCCTGCCAATCAGCCTGGCTCGCATTCGAAGGGGTTTCCACAAACAGAGGGTAATCAAAGATCGGGCCATGGTACGCCAGGCACAACCCACAGAAATATACCGCTCCATTCAAGAAACCATTCCGCGCTGCTTTTCCATCAGCCGTCTCCCCAGTGCTGACCGCCCCCACGCGCCAATCGGGTGTCAGCATGGCAGCAATCGCCCCTGCCAGGAACCCTTGCTGGTCATAACGCATCTCCGCGCTGACCTGGCTCAGGTTTGCCATTGGTGGGATATCCTCCATGCCCACCGTGACAAACTGCACCTGAGGGGCCTGAGAGGCCAGCTCTGCAATCCCAGGGTCCGGTGGCAAGGCAATCACCAAGCTTAACCCCGGCTCGAGGGGATCCAATTCGGTTCGCGTTTCCCAGCGCAGCCCGGCTTGTGTGATCGGTTCCTCCAACCCAGAGCGTAAAGACTCAGCCAGCACTGGATCGCTCCCCACAGGTGCCAACAGAACCGCCAGGGGCGCAACCTGGGTTTCAGTCGGCGCTTGCGTTGGGTCTGCTGAAGGTGACGCCTGCAGAGTAGCAGTCGACGTTAAAGGCACCGTCGTGAGAATAGGCTGGCTGGTCGGGGAAACAGACCGGCATGCTGACAGAACCATTCCCAAAGGAATCATCCACACGAATATCCAGAGACGATAAACTCGAGCGCTCAAACAGGCACCTCCAGGGGAGTATTGTACTATAGGTATCGCTTACGCCGCATATTTAAAATAATCCATCTAACCACAGTACAGTTCTTGCAACCATGCCATTTACACCTCTTTTCGATTGCACCCGAAATTCCTGTATAATACCCCTATGATCGAGCTCAATATTCCCGGTCGGAAAAGCTTACAGTTGGAACACCTGGTTTGTGATGTGAATGGCACTATAGCGATTGATGGTCAGCTCCCAGAAGGTCTCGTGCACGCTCTTATCGAGCTTGCGCGACCGGTTAACCTTGCACCTGCTGACCGCCGATACGCATGGGCGTCAAGAGATTATCGATCACCAATTAAACCTCCACGCAGTCCACATCCAGCCGGGCGATGAAGCTGCCCAGAAAGCGAACTATATCAGCACGCTGGGCGCAGAACAGGTTGTGGCCATTGGCCAGGGGGCCAACGATGCCAGCATGCTGAAGACAGCCGGTTTGGGAATTTGTGTATTATCCGTCGAAGGGACTGCCGTGGAAACACTTCTATCTGCAGATCTGGTAGTCGGCAACATTTTTGATGCTCTTCACCTGCTAGAAAATCCAATAAGAATCGTGGCCAGTTTACGAAAATGAATCTTCCCCAATCAGAGCAATTTCCGCACGATCCAGATCGCCTGCCCCCAGCTCGCCGGAGGCGAGCTCGCCGACTGTTAGCACCCATCGAAGCGGACGAGCGCGCCGCCTTTATCGATGAGCTGGTTCATTTAACCTCTCCCACCTTCGATTTTTTCCTGTTCTCTCTCCTGTCCGGTTTGGTCCTGGCGGTGGGTTTGCTCCTGGATACCCCCGCGTTGATCCTGCTCGGTGTGCTGCTGGCGCCTTTCATGGCTCCGGTCATCGGTATTTCTTTTAGTACGGTTACTGGATCCATTCGTACATTTGTTACCAATTTCACCGGCCTGCTGATTGGCAGCCTGATGGTCTTTGCTGCCGGATTCCTGGTTGGATTGATCACGTTGGTATGGAAACCCGGCGAGCTGAGCCAGGTTCACCTTCACGCCCAGGTTTCCTGGCCTAACTTTCTCGTCCTGGCAGCCGGAGCGATTCGTGACTACTGCGGCACTGATTCACCGAGGCCGCACCGCTTCGGTGTTCAGCGTTGCCTTGGCTTACGAGCTCTATATTCCAGTCGCGGTAGCAGGTTTTGGTCTCAGCAGTGGCATCCCAAACCTGTTCCCTGATGGCCTGGTTATTTTTGCTCTCCACCTCGCCTGGGCTGTTTTATTTGGCACCCTTACATTTTTTATCTTGGGTTTACGCCCCCTGACTCTCTTTGGTTATACCCTGGGCGCCGCAGCAGCCCTGATCGGGATTATCATCCTGATCGGTATCAGTGGAGCAGGTGCGGTCTTGGGTGCCAAGGTCGGTTTACCCACACCGATTCCCAGCGCCACGCCTACCTTTACCCCCATTCCGCCCACGCCGACACGCACCCACACGCCGGTGCCCCCCACGGAAACGCCTACCCCGACGATCACACCCACCCTCACCCCGTCGCCTTCGCCTACGCTGAGTCCAACCCCCACACCAGTCTACGCCTATATCAATGCTTCTACTGGAAATCCCCCGGGCGCGAAAATCCGTACGGAACCCGGCGGAACAGTCATCCGCAGCTACCTAAACAATACCCTGGTCATTGTCTATCCAGATACCGTCGAGCAGGATGGCTTGATCTGGGCACATGTTCTGGTAGTAGAAGATAATACCGAAGGTTGGATCCTGCAATCTCTCTTACTGGCGGCTACTCCTGCGCCGGTGTGGTGAAATTTTGTAGATCCGAGGTCCAAAAGACCCCGGCAGCAAACCTGCCACGGTACTTTCCATCGTTAATTGACCGGTCGCATTTACGATCCACACAACTGTATCCAGGCCAAATTCCGCCAGTACTTGCCGGCAAGAACCGCAGGGAGTGCCTCCATTCTCTGTCGCCACTGCAATGACAGCAAACGCCATTTCCCCCTCCGAGACAGCCTTGTATACAGCCACGCGCTCCGCACACATACTGGTTGGATAGGCTGCATTCTCTATATTGACTCCCAGGTATATTTTGCCCGACCTGGTCAATAAAGCCGCCCCCACCCGGTACTGGGAATAAGGCGCGTAGGCGCGTTGTCTTACAGATACAGCTTGCTCGATAAGCTCCCGGCGTTGTTTATTTGTGATCATCTTGCTCTCCTTCAGTCCGTGGCAAAGGGATTATTCTCCTGGCCCTAATTTTTCGGATTCGTCTTCCACTCACCTGTTCTACTGTTAATTCCATGATCGTCCACCTGGAGGCTCTCTCCACTTTCCGGAACTCGCCCAATCCGGTTGTACATGAAACCTCCGATTGTGTCTGCTTCATCTTTCAGTAAATTCGTTCCCATCAGCTCATTAAAATCGTCTAAATCGACCCGCCCCAGAAAGATCGTTTCTCCTTCTCCCAACTCCTGGTAGGGGCTTTCCTCTAATTGATCATATTCATCGCGGACTTCGCCGATGATCTCTTCAACAATATCCTCCAGAGTCACCAGGCCAGCCACCCCTCCGTACTCATCGATCACAATCGCCATGTGAATGTGTCTTGCCTGCATTTCATCTAACAGCTCGTCTACTTTCTTAGCTTCGGGCACGAAATACGCCGGGCGGGTCGCTCCCCGCAGAGCCCCCGATTGATCTCCCTTTAACCACAAGCTAAGCAAATCCTTTGCGTATAACAAACCGACAACATGATCGATTGTCTCTTCGTATACTGGCATCCGCGAGTGACCCGAAGCAAGCAAAGCCTCCACTGCTTGAGGCAGGGGTAGTGAAACATCCAAAGCAGTAATATAGATGCGCGGCACCATGATCTCCCTGGTCAGGGTGTCTCCTAGCTGGAAGATTGAATAGATCATCTCGCGCTCACCTTGTTCCAAAACCCCTTCTTCCTGACCCGCATCTACCAAGCTCTTTAACGCGTCCTCCGTAACTGTCCCCTCGCGTACGACTTCCTCCTGGTGATGGAGCGACAAGAACAATGTTGTGATCGGAGAAAGCAGCACCGTAATCGCCTTAGCAAATTGGGCTAAACGGATCGCCCATTTCTCTGGAGCTCGGTAGACCAGTGCTTCTATGATCTGTTCCATTCCCAATAAAATGGATGCGGCCAAAACGATTATTCCGCTCCATGCCAGCCAGCTCGTAGAGGGTGCAAGATAGGCTGTAAGTAGCACGATCAACAAACCTGCAATCAAGAAATGCAGGATCGTTTGCATGATCTGCAGGCTGACTTTCAGATGACGTTGAGCATGTAGTAAATCTAATACGCGTGTGACCCCCTTTTCTTGTTCGTCCCGCTGTGAAACCAAGCGGGTCAGGTGCGTTTGAAAAAAAGCAGCTTGCGTGCTCGTCACAAGAAAATCTACAATGACGAACAGAGCCAATGCCAATAAGATCAATGCGTCAGAAAAATTCACGTTTGCTCTTTTTTACGGATAGCCCGCGCCGGCACGCCCACCACAACCGTGTGCGGCGGTACATCATGTGTAACCACCGCCCCTGCCCCGGTTTTTGCCCCTTCTCCCACCTTCAAAGGGGCAACCAACATGGTGTCACTGCCAATAAAGGCACCCTTACCGATCTCGGTCGGATTCTTATGTACGCCATCAAAGTTGCAGGTCACGGTACCTGCGCCAATGTTGACATCACCTTCAATCGTGGTGTCGCCCAAGTAAGAGAAATGCCCCATCTTCGTGCCCGGCCCCAGGTAAGAATTCTTGACCTCGCCGAAATTCCCCATGTGCACGCCATTCGCCAGGTGTGCACCTTTTCGCAACCGAGCAAAGGGTCCCACATCTACATCGTCCTCCAACCTGGCTCCTTCCAGCATCGATGCCAACACAGTGCAGTTGTTCCCTACACTGGTGTTGCGAATCATGGCATTCGGTCCCAGTTCGCAGTTTTCACCTACCTGCGTTTTTCCTTGTAGATAGGTATTCGGCCAGATCATCGTATCCTGACCGATCTCGACGCCTGGCTCAATGTAGGTTGTGGCGGGGTCCATAATAGTTACTCCCGCCAGCATCCAATCCTGGTTGATCCGGTTGCGCAAGATCACCGCCGCCTCCGCCAGGTGGACCCGGGTGTTAATTCCAATGGTCTCATCTTGATCAGCCGCCCGAACAGCCTGGATCGAAAGACCATCCGCCACAGCCAACCCTGCCAGGTCAGTTAGATAATACTCACCCTTCAGGGAGAGTGGGATGCGCGGTAAAGCTTGCCATAACCAATCGGCTTTAAAACAATACACTCCCGCATTCAGCTCCCTGATCTGCATCTCTTCCGGCGTGGCCTGGGCCTCTTCCACAATCGCCCTAACCCCCCCAGCTCGGTCGCGCACCACCCTGCCAAACCCGCGCGGATCATCTACAACCACAGTTAGCATGGTCATCGGTCCCTGGTGATTAACCTGGGTTTGAATCATCTGTTGGAGTGTCGACGTTTTCAACGCTGGCATATCGCCATAGGTCACCACCACAAAGTCTGATTGGCCTCTTGATCAGGGCTTCGGCCTGCTGAACAGCATGCCCCGTACCTAATTGCTCTTCCTGCAAGACAAACTCCGCGGCATCACCGATCGCCTCACGCACTTTCTCTGCCCCATGCCCGACCACCACCACCGGTTTTGTGCCTGTGGCCTGGCGTGCCGCCTCGAGACTATACCAGACCAATGGTTTTCCCAAAATCGGGTGAAGCACTTTTGGCAGGCTGGACTTCATCCGCAGTCCCCTGACCTGCAGCCAGAACAACAGCTTTTATTTCCATGCGAAATCTCCTCGGTAAAAAAACTCATGCACTGCCACACCAGGCAGTGCATGGTTATGGATCAGCACTGATCCAAAATAGAGGGCCTTTCTTCGTACCAATCAAACTAAACACCGTAATTCAGGCTGGGGCATCCGGACTCGAACCAGAATAAACAGATCCAAAGTCTGCCGTGCTGCCATTGCACCATGCCCCAGTAATTCCTGCGAACAGAGCGGGTGAATTGTAACATAAGCATCACAGGGATGGCAATAGTTATGAGGAAATCTCATGTTTACTGTGGCGTTAATCCCATCTTACGGGCTTCCTCATAGGACAGGAAGCCGTTTTCTTTACCACCAGTTGATTCGCTGTTTTCTACCAGCTCGCCCCAAAAAGCATCCAGATCGGTCGATTTCACACCTTTTTCCGCTTCCTGGCTGAATAATACCTCCACTGCAGCAAGATCCTCGGGTTTCGCCTCCTCTAGAACTTCTTCTATCACTGGGCTCTCCTCAGCCGGGGGACTCCTGCTTCGGTCACTCCTTCTGACGCCTTTACCGCCTCAGCGAGTTTCTGAATCTCCCCCGCTGCAGAGGTGATCCGTCTCCCTGGGCTTAGAAGCGAGGCCTGAAAAGCCTGCCCTCCCACAACCAGGAGTGCCTGCGAAGTTCCAACCGGAGCCACACAAAGGTAATGGTCAGCTCCTGAAAAACACAACAGGCTGGAGGGAGCACCCTGACTCAGAGAGCTGGAGATATCCAGGCTGTTCTGAAGCGTCGTTAGCAAGCGAGAAACCAGGGCTGGGTTCGTTAATAATGCAATCTCTCCTACCTGAGAAACCGCTTTGCCCTGAGCATCAATCACTGCCACCGCCTGTGCATTCAGCTGATCTCTCAAAGTGCCCAAGGTCGTTACCAAGCCAGCATTCTCAACTTCCTGCGCTATGACTGCCACCGGCTTGGTGATTTCGGCTATCAAAGCGGAATCCGTCTTTACTTCTTCTTTTTCCTCACCTGCTGGCGCCCCTTCAACAATCCCCAGGCACCTCTGCGCTGCGTCCAGCAATTTCACTGCCCCGACCGGCTTATAAAAGAAAGCATCTGCCCCAATCTGATCAACTTGTTCTTTAACTTGGGGATCCGTCAAGCCAGTGATCATGATGATCTTCAGATCAGGATTATTCTTCCTGATCCGTCTCACCAGGTCCAGCCCCGAGATACCCGGCAGCTTGATATCCGTGATGAGCAAATGAACTTGCTTGCGGAAAGCCACCAGCAAGGCTTCCTCGCCGGAGGGCAGCTCGACAATATCCATCCCTGGCCCCAACATTTGCAGTCCATCTGCAATCATGCGGCGCACGTCCCGCTGGTCATCAACGATTAAAATGCGGAAGCTGCTCATATCTTTTTTTATTCTATCATAGGATCAAGCCCGCCCTGCGTTTTTTACGGGTGCGCCATCCCGTTCCCTGCTTACTCTACTCGCCAGCAGGCGATCCAGTGATTGGAACTGACCTCTCTGAAAGGTGGCTCCTCAAGTTTACAATGCTCCATTGCCACCGGGCAGCGGGGATGGAAGCGGCAGCCTCCGGGTGGGTTCAACGGACTCGGCACATCTCCCTGCAGAATGATGCGCTCGCGTTTGATGGTTGGATCGGGGATCGGGATGGCTGACATCAGAGCCTGGGTATAAGGATGCAGTGGATTGCGGAAGAAATCCGCACGGGGCGCCATTTCAACCATTTTCCCTAAATACATCACCGCCACCCGGTCTGAGATATGCTCAACAACGCTCAGGTTATGGGCAATGAACAGGTAAGTCAGGCCAAACTCTTTCTGCAAATCCTTTAAAATGTTCAGAACCTGAGATTGGATCGATACATCCAAAGCCGAAACCGGTTCATCTGCCACGATAAACTTCGGTCGCAATGCCAAAGCCCGGGCAATTCCGATCCGCTGCCGCTGCCCGCCCGAAAATTCATGCGGATAGCGCCGCGCATGATAATCCTCCATCCCAACCTTGCGCAGCATTTCAATTGTGGTTTCAAAACGCTCGCGCCCTGTACCAATGTCATGAATCTTCAATCCTTCAGCAATGGAATCGCCAATGGGCACACGCGGATCTAGCGAGGCGTAGGGATCCTGAAAGATGATCTGCATATTGCGCCGCATCGCCTTTAGTTCCTTGCCCTTTAATCTAAAGACATCCTGCCCGTCTAAAATGACCGATCCGGAGGTGGGCTCCACCAGCCGCAGCAGCGTACGGCCCACGGTCGTCTTTCCACACCCCGATTCACCCACCAGGCCCAAAGTTTCTCCCTCCCGCACAGCAAAGCTCACATCATCCACCGCCTGCACCCAGGCAACCGTCTTTTGCAGTACGCCTCCCCGCACTGGAAAGTACTTCACCAGGTTATTTACCTGGATCAAAGCGGCTTTGCCATTCCCCGCCTCTTTTATTTCTTTTACAGAAATCAACGATTCTTTCATGAATGCCTCGTATATCGGCTTCTCAGCCTTATGATCTCATGCCCTCCATACCGCGCGGTGATCTTCATGATCCTGGTACATCCAGCATCGCACGGTATGTTTAGGGGCATTCGGCAGCAGCTCTGGTTCCAGCTCTGTACAAATTTTTAACTGGTACTCCATCCTGGCCCGGCAGCGCGGTGCAAATCGACAGCCAGCGGGCAGGTTGATCAGGTTTGGCACACTGCCCGGAATCACATCGAGCAAGTCCTTAACCTGCCCTAACACTGGAATGGAAGCCATTAAGCCCTGTGTGTAGGGGTGCAGCGGCTTGGCAAACAAAGTTTTTACATCCGTCTGTTCCACGATCCGGCCTGCATACATCACTGCCACACGGTCCGCCATCTCGGCGATTACCCCCAGGTCGTGCGTGATCAGAATGACCGCCGTATCCATCCGGTTGCGTAAGTCGCGCATCAAATCTAGAATCTGCGCCTGGATGGTCACATCCAGGGCTGTGGTCGGTTCATCAGCAATCAAAAGCTGGGGTTTCAGATGCCAGCGCCATAGCGATCATCACACGCTGCGCCTGCCCACCGGACATTTCATGCGGATATGCATGCGCTTTCTTTTCCGGATCTGGGATCCCCACCAGGCGCAGCAGATCCACGGCCCGTTCCCAGGATTGTTGTTTATTCAACCCCTGGTGGATGCTCAGCACTTCAGCCACTTGATCTCCAACTTTGAAAACCGGGTTAAAACTCGACTGCGGCTGCTGGAAGATCATCGACACCCGGTTCCCGCGCATCTGGACCATATCTGCTTCTGAAATCTTGAGCAAATCCTTGCCGTCGAAATAAATTTCCCCGTCCACAACTCTACCCGGCGGGCTGATTAAGCGCATGATCGAAAGTGAGGTCACGCTCTTTCCACAGCCGCTTTCCCCCACCAACCCCAACACTTCCCCACGGCCAACGATAAAGTCGACCCCGTCTACCGCTTTCACCACCCCGTCTTCGGTAAAGAAATACGTTTTTAGATTTCTTAGCTCAAGCAAGATTTCCCGGTTGCGATCAATCATACCTGTTTCCTTCAGTCAGTGGAGACCATCCCATAGATTTATCCATCCATTTTATCAAATGATTGCTCTAAATACTCACATCTTTCGCAACCTGGGGTTGAAGATGCTATCCAAAGCAAAGCCGACCATCGCAAAAGATAGACCGGTAAGAACGATCAGCCCTACCGGCTCCAAAACCCAATATAAATTCCCTTGAAATGCACCTTTTTGAACCGCTTCGTAAATCACTTTTCCCCAGGTCGGCATGTTCGGCTCACTGACATTCAAGAATGCCAGGGTGGCCTCAAAACACACATAGGTTGGAATTAAGATGATCACCTGGGGTATCAATAAAGGCAGGATGCGCGGAATCATATAGCGGAAGATGATCCTCCAGTTGCCGCTGCCATAAGCCTTGGCGGCTTCAATATAAGGGGCGTCTTTCATCTCGAGAAAGGCTGCCCGGTAATTCTTAATGGCACTACTGAACACATTGAGAATTACGACCACTGTCAAAACTACCCAAATACTTTGGGAGTAAAGGTAAAAAACCATAATCGCCACAGGCAGCACCGGGATGATCATGTTGATATCGGCAAGCCGCTGGATGACTTGATCGACCCTACCACCAAACCAAACTCCCGTGGCGGCCAGTATCATCGATGCCAGGGTGGTGGCAATCGCCCCCAAGAAGCCGAAAGCCAGGGCAATCGGGGCTCCCCATTGCAAAGCCACCATCAGGTCTCTGCGCATGTGGTCTGTGCCTGCCAACCCGTAGACCCCTCCATACAGAATCATCTCAGCATCCAGATCGGCCTCTTCTTCAAAAACCAGGCCGTCGACCTGCAGGAGATACCGGCCAGCTACTGGCGTGGGCTGTTCAAAATTAGGATTTGCAAACAGCGCATCGATCGCCGGGTAACCTCCTTGCCCTCCCATCAAGAACTTTTGCTGATTTTTCTCCGGGTCTAGTAATGCTTTTGGGACATCCTGAGACAGCACATATGTTTGGAGCGGTTTCAACGAAAAACTTCCCAAATCAAATTTTCTACCGTCGGGTGTTTTCCAGGTTAGCGTGACAAAAGGTCGTTTCTCGGTGAACTGGCTGCTAAAATCAACCATCAAATCTTTGGGAAAATCCTCATAGGGATATTTGAAGCTGTAGAGCAGGGTGATTTTCTTAACCCCTCCATCCTCTGCAATGACTTTCTTGATCGCCGTGCCAGCCTGGCTGCTCAGAGCGATATTGGGGGGTAGATCCTTGCGGCGGAAGAAGTTGATCCAGGTAGGACGTGCGTTCTCCGGCAGCACACGGCTTTCTGGCCTGTTTGCTTGCCACAAATGAACCGCCTCTGGATAGGGGATCGCATAAACCGTATATATAGATACCACGACCATCAGGAAAATGATCAAAACCCCCACCACGGCCAGCGGATAGTGGGCAATCTCACGGAGGAAATCATTTAGCGCATGGAATTTTCTTTTCGATGCTTTTGGCCTGGGGTTTTTAGCTTCCTTACTTGTTGAATACATGCTGTGAAGGCGTTCTGGCTTACTAACCGGGAATGCCGGACGCTTCCCCAGGTTCTTGAAGTCATCTCGAAGCCTGGCAAACCCACGGCGCTGCCTGACCGGCACTACGGTCTGCCCCTCCCCGGTGATCCTGATGCGAGGGTCTAATAAAGCATAGAAGAAATCTAGCAAGAAAACTGACACTGCCAGTAAAAGTGCAAAAATGATGATCAGGGCGAGCACCACCCCTCTTTCATAAATAGGTACAGCCGTGATAAATAATTTCCCGATGCCAGGCCAATTAAAGATTTTCTCCAAGACGATGATGCCTTGCCAAAAACCAATCAGCAAAAAAGTAAAATTTGTAATCAAAAATGGCAGGACCGGCCTGAGGATATATTGTCTATCGATGGTCCTCCCCGGTAAACCCATCGCCACTGCCATTTCCACGTAATCTTCACCTTGATGAATTAAAAAGTATGTCCGCCAGGTATACACGCCCTGGAAGAAGGTGCTCAGGATAATGGCCAGAAATGGCAATAGCATGTGTTTAGCCACAATCGGGACATACCCGAGCTTTGTGGCCGGTGGAAAGGTGTCGTACATTCCCCCATAAGGCAGGAGATGCAGCTGAGAGGCAAAGATAGCGATTAAAAGAACCGCATAGATCCAATTCGGCACCGATGACAAGGGGGAAAGCGTGAGCATCAACCCGTCCCAAAAGCCTCCGTGGCGTTTTGACAGGTAGAGTGCGGTGGCAACACTCGCCAGGAACACAAATGCATTTGCAACCCCCGCCAGGAGCAACGTATTTGGCAGCGCCTCGAGGATGATTTTGCGGATATCGCGCGAGTCATCTTTCTGCGTCTCCATTACATTGGCTTTTCCCCAATTGAAGGTGATCCCCTGGTAAAACCAGCGAAAACTCCGCAGCAAGAAGGGTTGATGCAAGCCGAGGGCTTCCTCCATCTCCCACTGCATATTTTTATACAGCTCGGTCTGTTCGTCGGGCGACAACATCGATGTATCGTTCGACATAAAATAACCGCGCAGGGCATCATCGATATTAGCCCGGTAAATTTGGTCAATATAGCCCCCATAATTGATGACTACCACGGCCAGGTAAATCCCGATGCCAACCGTAACGACCAGAAGCCCAGCCTTGACCAGGGTATATTTCAACATCCTGGCTATGGTGCTTGGGGGGGGGCCGCCCGTACCGGTTGTAGAAGGTTGTTTTAGGTCATTGCTCATAAAAAGACCGTCCCCCCCACTGCTCTTTGCCCACAGTACCCTGTGCCCACAGGCTGCTGTGTAAAAAGTCTTGCCTATCTCTTGAGATGCATCTAATCCAAACTGGAGCTCGGTTAATGATCTCTATGCTGACGGATATACATGAGCGATCCGGTCAATCCCAGGATCAGACCCGACACCGAGGCTGCATAGGCAAGGAAATTCAGAAAAAAAGTGGATGGTAAAATCTTCATGACCATCAGGAAGGGTGCTACCGCCCCAAAAAGGACCAGCACAAAGCCAATCCCGATCATCAGCGCGGGGGAGAAGGATTTCACTTTTCTTCTCCGGGCTTATACAGCCAACAAGCCGCCAGGTGATTGGCCTCAACTTCAAAATCGGGCGGTACTTGCACGTTGCACAGCCCATCCATGAATTCAGCACAGCGCGGGTGGAAGCGGCAGCCCGCTGGCGGGCGTACCAGGCTCGGCGGCTCGCCCGGTGGGACATCCCGGTACACCGACGCATTGCGCGCATCCGGGTCAGAAGAGGCCGCCAGCAAGGCGTGCGTATATGGATGGCGCGAATTGCGCAGCAAATTGTAGACCGGCGCTTTTTCAACCAGGTTTCCTGCATACATCACAAAGATGCGCTCAGAAAAATACCGTACCGTAGAAAGATCATGGGTAATATAAATAAAGGCCAGGTTGTGGGTAGTCTGCAAGCCGCGCAGCAAACGCAGGATCTCCACCCGCACCGAGGCATCCAGCATCGAGACCGGCTCATCTGCCACAATCATCTTCGGCTCCAGGATCATGGCCCTGGCAATGACCACACGCTGCTGCTGGCCTCCTGAGAGCATGTGCGGAAATTTATACAGGTAATCATCCACCGGAAACATCTTGATCTCTTCGAGGGTCTTGTGGATGCGCTCATTGATCTCGTTTCGATCTTTGATGCCATTGATGACTAAGGGTTCCGTTAGGATGCGCTCGACCGTCATGAAGGGCGGCAGGGCGCCATAAGGGTCCTGCTGGATATACCCAACTTGAGAACGATACCAGCGCAGCTCTTTTGGAGAAAAGCTGCTAATCTGTTGCCCATCGAAGAAAACCTTGCCACCGGTGGGCTGGTACAAACCCAGGATCGTCTTCATCAAGCTTGATTTACCGCAGCCGCTCTCTCCCACCACGGCAATCGCTTCACCCTGGTGCAAGTCAAAGGTTACCCCGTCCACCGCTTTGACATAGCCGGCATGCCCGACCCCAAAACGCTTGAGCTCGAACCATACTTGCAAATCTTTTACGGACAGCAGCACCTCTGATTTTCCGCTGGCAGCTTGTACTGGGGCTTCCGCTTGATTTTCTTGTGTGAGCACCATTAAAGACTCCTTCTAGACATACTTCCAGCAAGCAACCTTGCGGCCTTCCACTTTCACTGTCGGTGGATCCTGATCGCATTTTTCAAAGCGTGAGGGACAGCGCTCCGCAAAGCGGCAGCCCGGCGGCAGGTTATACAGGCTGGGCGGTTGACCGGTAATAAATTCCGGCTCCTTATCGCCTCTCAGGCGCGGCACAGAGGCCATCAACATTTGCGAATAGGGATGCAGGGGTTGGGTGAAGAAATTCATCGCATCGCTGTCTTCAACGATCAAGCCCGCGTACATGACTGCCACGCGGTTGGCCAGCTCAGAAGATGTGGCAATGTCATGGGTGATCAAGATATAACTGACCTCAAGTTCTTTTTTAATCCGCTTGAGCACGTTCATGATGTTCGCCTGGGTAAGCACATCCAGCGCCGAGGTGGGTTCATCGAGGATGATCAGGCGCGGCATGGTCACCAGCGCCATCGCAATGGCGGCGCGTTGGCGCATTCCGCCTGATAATTCAAAGGCATAGCGACCTAGAAAATCGACCGGCACGCCTACATTTTGGAACATCTTTGCCGCTTGAGCCAACGCTTCATCTTTCTTCATGTTACTGTGCACCATCATCGGCTCAGCCACCTGGTCGCCAACCTTCAACACCGGGTTGAGTGAGTTCATGGCCGCCTGGGGCACCATCGACATGCGCACCCAGCGCACCCCGTGGCGGAACTCCTCGTCGCTCAAAGGCATCACATCCTGGCCCTCCAGGAACACCTTGCCCGAATAGGTTTCTACGTTGCGCGGCAGTAAGCGCAGGATGGCCTTCGCCAGCGAGCTCTTGCCGCAGCCCGACTCTCCCAGCACCACCACCGCTTCTTGATACCCAAGGTCGAAGGTCACGCCATCCACCGCGCACACCGCACCCTTGCTCGTGCGGAAGTGCAGTTTCAAGTCTTCCAGATGCAGTAGGGTTTTATCAGCCATAGCCTTTACATACCTCGCAAGCGGGGGTTGAAGACGCGGTCCAATGCGAAGCCGACCAGGGCAAAAGCCAGGCCGGTGAGCATCAAGAGCGCAGAAGGTTCCAGGATCCAATAATACAGCCCTTGGTACAGGGCTCCATTCGAGTTGGCATCGTTGATGACCTTGCCCCAGGTAGGCAGCACCGGGTCGCCCAGCCCGAGCACCGCCAGCGAGGCTTCCAGGAAAACGTATACCGGGATGGCGGTTACCAGGGTCGGGATCAGGACCGGGACGATGCGCGGCAGCAGGTAGCGGAAGATGACGCGCGTGTTGCTGGCGCCGTAGGCGCGCGCCGCCTCAATATACGAGGCTTCTTTGATCTGCATGAAGATGGCCCGGTAGCCTTTGATGCCCGCGCCGAAGATGCTCAAGAGGATCGTCACGCCCAGGATAACCCCCAGGCTGCGCGAATAGAATGTGCCCACCATGATCAGGATGGACAGGAAAGGCAGGATCAGATTGATCTCCGTGATACGCTGGATGAGCTCATCGAGCCAGCCTGCGTACCAGACCCCGACCGCTGCGATGATCATGGTCAACACTGAGGTGCCCAGGGCGGCGATCAAGCCGAACGACAGTGCCACCGGCAGCCCCCACAGCAGGGCGATCGTCAGGTCGCGCCGCAGGTGGTCGGTCCCCGCCCAACCGGCAACCTGCCCGTAAACAACCATCTCAGCATTGATATCCGCATCCTGCTCAAACAGGTTGCCAACGATTTGCAACTCATAATGGCCCTGCACCGGTGAAAGCACCGCCGAGTTCAGGTCGACAAATAATGCCTGCTCCGGCGGCAGCCCGCCCAATTTGCGCTTGAGCTTCTCATCCTGCGAGACACGATAGGTATCTACTCTCCCAATGGAGAAAGAGGCGATTTGGGTTTCAGCAACGGGGGAAACCCAGGTCAGCGACACCAGGGGCTTTTTTTCCTCGAACTGCGAAGTAAAAAAGACGGAAATTTCTTGCGGGAACGAATCATAGGGGTATTCGAACGGGAAAACCATCAGCACCTGGGTCAGGTCTTCCGTCACCGGCTTGACCGTTTTCGTCGCCGTGCCGTCCTTCGTACTCAACACAATCGTATTGGGCAGATCGTGGATGCGAAACCAGTTCACCCATGCGGGCTGCGCCAGCTTGGGGGACTGATACCAGACCGCCTCCCCACCTCGCCACAGGTTGACCGCTTCTTGGTACGGGAAAAAGATCACGATGAGCACCGCCAGGATAATCAGCACCAGGATGATCGCCCCTCCCACCGCGGCCGAGGGATATTGCAAAATATCTTTCAGGGTGCGCTTGATCGAATTCATGTGTTGCGCCCCTCTCCGCCGATCTTGACGCGCGGGTCAACAATGGCGTAAAAGAAATCCAGCAAGAAAACCGTGATTGCCAGCAGATAAGAGAAAACCACCGTGGTACCCACGATGACGGCTGTCTCATACAGGTTGACGGCCGTGAGCGTGATGCGGCCGATCCCCGGCCAGTTGAACACCGTTTCAAAGATCGGCGCCCCGGCCCATGCTCCGATCAAAAGAAAAGCAAAGGTGGTAATGATATTGGGCAGCGTCGGGCGCAGCACATAGCGCCGCTCAACATCCCGATCGCTCAAGCCCTTGGCTTTGGCCATATCGACATAATCTTCGCTGGAATAGATCAAGAAATAGGTCCGGTAGGCATAGACGGCGCCAAAAAAACCGGCCACGACCCAGGCTGACACGGGCAAGATCATATGCTGCAGCAGGCTGAGGGCATATAAGATCGGCTCCTCGGGCGGCGGGGCAGAGACCATCCCGCCATACGGCAGCCACCCCAGCCAGGCGGCAAAGATCATGATCAGGAACAGGCTGTAGAACCAGGCCGGGATAGCGGAAGTGGGCGACATGCCAATGATAAATTTATCCAGCTTGCTCCCGTACTTGCGGGAGAGGCTAAGCCGACCCCCACGGTGAGGAAGAAGTTGATCAGCGAGGCGCTGCCCGTCAGCAGCAAGGTAGCCGGCAGGCGCTCGAGAATGATATAGCGCACCTGACGTGAGCCCGCATCGCTGGACATATAAGAGGCCCTCCCCAGGTTGAGCATCAGGGCATTCTTCAGGAAGTTAAAGCTGCGCACCACGAACGGTTTATCCAAGCCCACCCGGCGTTCTTCCATGGCAATCAATTCTTCCAGGCGGCGGGTGCGCGTGTCCGCATCCATGGCTTTCAAGGCCGGGTCGGTCAGCGTGCGCTGCGAGATCGTCTCGCGGATCTCCCCGCGGCGGATCTGGTCCACGTAACCGCCCATGTTGGCGATCAGCACGGTCAGGTACACGCCGATCGACACAGTCATAGCCAGCAGCAGGATGCGCACCGCCATGTATTTGGCAATCCGCACCACAGAGCTGGGACCCTGCTTGGCTTTCCGGACATCCTCTAATGAAACCTCACCCGGTACACTCAGGTTTGCTTCAGCCATGGGCTTACCCTTTCGAAAAAGCTTCTATCCACATTAACCATATCGGGGATTCTTCTGCCAGTTGTCACCCTGAGTGAAGCGAATGGATGCATTTGCTTCACTCAGCATAACAAAAGCTGCTGAATCATCATCCGATGGGAGCAGTGACCTGCTCCCATCGGGATGAAAGAACGGGTTGATTGATTAAGGGGCCGTGACGAATTCAAAGGCGCCGAAGGCGGGCACGCTCACCACCTTGGAGACGACCGCCACTTCCAGCTTGTTGGAGCCAGCGGCGAGCTTCGAGGTTAAATCCGTCGGCAGGGTCACTTTGTACTGGCCATCCGCAACGGCTTCTGCTTCGCCTTTTCCAGCCAGGGCGCCCGTAGCGTCGAAGACCAGGTAAGAGACCGAGGCGATCTCATCCGCCGGGTAAGGTTCGTCTTTGAAGTAAACCATGACGTTGAAATCGGCTGATTGCCCGATGGTCACATTCGCCGGGCCGTCCACCTCTGCCGTCGCCAGCTTGGGCTCGCCGAAGCGGTCCCACTTGTTCGACAGGTCGGTGAAATTCGGGTTGCGGGCCACGGTGACGGTGTTCTCGGTCGGGAAGACGCCGTCCAGGTAGTATGGACCATTGCCTACCCAGAAGTACTTCTTGAGGTCGTACCAGGCCTGCAGGTTGGCGTAACGCGCCGCGGCTTCGTCCGCCGTCACGTATTCACCCATCACCGTGGCGTAGGGGATCGTCGTCTCGGCGGTGGCGCTCACCAGCTCGGAAGCCAGGATCTCCAGGCTCGGGCCGCTGATGTAGCTCATCCACTCGATTTGCTTTTCATCAGCCTTGTCAGCCGAGAAAGCCAGCTTGCCATTTGCCTCAGCCATGTTGCCGATCGCGATCATATGCCAGGGGGCTACGCCATAACCGTACTGCGGCCACCAGGTGGTTGGGATCGTCTCAGCATCCAGGTACCACAGGTCGTCGTAGGTCTCAATGACCAACGGGTCGGTCGAGACAATCTTGACGGCTTTGAAGTGATCCTGGAAGGCTGCCAGGTTTTCCGCCGCAGCAGCGTCGAAGATGGCGCTTTCGGGTTTGCCGCGGTCAAAGAACTCGACCATCTGCATCATGAAATCTGCTATGGTCATTGGGCTGCCATCGTGCCATTGGGTATTCCACAGCTCTGAGGGGTAGTACACCACGCTCTTGGTCAGGGCTGTTTGAGTGTCGGTATAAACCTCAGAGACGGTCAGCCACTTCTGGTTGACGGCGTCCCAATCCGCCCAGGCATCGCCCGGCACCTGGATCTCGGGCGCCGTGCTCAGCGTCACCCAATCCAGGGAGGCAGAGACAGGTAAGCCTTCCTTGACGGTCACTTCGGCGCGCTCGAGGCGCTGCGGCAAGGCCAGGCCCGTGTAAGGATCGGACACAACCGCTTGATCTTCCACCATTCGGCGTACGGTGGTGTCATAAATCCAGTTCGAGCCAGCGGGCGGATTCCAGGGATCCACCAGCACGCCCGGCTGCGACACCTGGGCTACGCCGCCTTCCTGGCCCACGATTTGCAAGGTGTAGGGCAGCAGGGATGAACCCGAAATGCCGCCCGCCAGGTCATAGGCCACCTTCAAGTCCATGCGGAAGGGCGAGAAGCTCTTCTGATCGACAAGCCAGACGCGCACCGAATCTTCCAGGGAGAGCGGGACCGCCTGAGCAAACAGCTCGGCGCGCTCGTCCAGGCTGGTGAAGTCGTTATTGCGCAGCTTGAGGGCTACGGCATCGAACTCTTCTGAGGGGGTGTAAGCCTGGTGCAGCGGGATGGGGTAATCGCGCGGGGTATAGAAGAAGCTGAAGTTGCTGCCATCATCGCGGCTGATCGCCGTGGTGATCCAGCCGCCGGTGTAGATGTTGAACAAGCAGTCCGTCGGATTGCCCTGCACCCAGATGGGGGAGGCTTCGGAACGGGTCTTGTACTGCGGATCTACGGTGAAGCCCAGCGCATCGAGCTGGCTGGCGACGTAATCGCCGATCTGGCGGCGCTCGTCTTCGGTGCGGATCAGCACCATCACACTGACCGGGGCGCCGTTGAATTGGAACTTGCCGTCCACAACGGTGGCGCCCATGCCTTCCATCTCAGCCGTGACGACTTCCTTGGCCGCGTCCAGGTTGTAAGCGTACTTGGCTTCGATCGCCCGGAAGACATCCACGTACTTGGCGTAATCGGGGAAGGCGGAGTTGAAGGCCGTAAACTTGGCCTGCGCCAGGCCGCCGTAGATCTCCTGCACGATGTAATCGCGGTCAACTGCCCAGTTCATCGCCTCGCGGATTTTGGGATTCGAGAAGGGGTTGAGCTTGGTCTCGTCGGTGCAAACCGCCGGGTTGAAGCTCAGCTCAGTATACGACCCAAAGGCATTGGAATAGCCCAGGTTCGGATCTGCCGCCACTGTCTTGAAGCTCTCGGGAGAGCTGACGCTGTAAGCGTAGACATCGATGTCACCGGATTGGATCTGGCTGATGGCTGCATCGGCCGAGTTCTGCTCGGTGAAGACCACCAGGTCCAGCATGCCGCCCGTACGGATTATTTCCTCAGGAACCGCCGTGGGGGCAGCAACTTCGACTTCGACCTCAACGATCTCGGTCTCTTTGACTACTTGGGTTTGCACAACCTCTTTCTCAACTTCAACGGTCGTGACAACTTCGACCGTCTGAACGGTGCCGCCGCAGGCCGTTAAGACCATGCTGGCGATCACGACCAGGCTGAGGACCCACATAATTTTATTTCGTAACATGTTTTCTCCTCCAAGAAATTTTAACTAGATTTGGTTTGGTGTGTACCTTGAAAATCCCTTTCTGAAAACCTTACAGGCATCCTTCCAGGACTTCACCTCCTCTCCAATTGCTGAAATTTAGATTAATTTCGCAGGTTAGTTTCAAATATACCTATAAATCCTATTTTGGTCAATCCTTCTAAAATTTAGCTCAATAGTCTGTCATTGCGAGTAACTCCACAGCGCTCCGCACATCTCTTTCTGGAGGAAACTGTCATTGCGAAGCCAGCGTTCCTTCGTAAACTCAGAACAAGTTTGTGCTGGCTGAAGCAATCTCATCACTTTGGACAAGACTGCTTCGCTACGCTCGCAGTGACAGTGTCTTAGGAGTGAGTGGTTTTCACGAACGAAGCAATCTCCTACTGACATGCCTCTCCGTAATTAAAACCCTCAATATTCCAAAAGGCTTCCTGGGTCGAAGCATCCAATTTTACCCCGCAAAAATCTGGCCGCGTCAAAACTGTTTTGAAATGCCAGTACAGCGGGAGCGCGGGCAGGTCTTCCGCCAGGATGGCCTGTGCCTGGAAGTAAGCCTGGGTGTGCAAGGGCGCCTCCGCCAGGGTGAACCTGCCATCCCGGCAAGCCCGGTCGTATTCCGGGTTCGCATACCCGCTGGCGTTCACCCCGCCCCAGCCTTTAGAATAATCCGGGTAAGGACCTGGGATCTCATCGCTGGTATATAAATAGCAAGGCGGCTCCCAGGCAGCCGGCCAGGCAAACTGCGCCATCTGGAATTGCCGCCCGAACACCGCTCCATCCGGTCCGGGCGCCAGGTACTGCTGCGCCTCTTGGGTCAGGAGGTTGATCCCGATCCCACATTCAGCCAGGTCTGCCTGCACCAGCTGCGCGGCCGCCTGGCGCTCCTCATCCGGCGAAACCAGGTAATCCACCATAAAAGAGACATTATCCGGCAAGCCTGCCACCCCCAGCGAAGTGCGCGGCGTCTGCGGGTCGTTGTCCTGGTCCACCCAGCCTGCTTTTTGCAGCAAATCTTGTCCCTGCGCCGGGTCATAGGTGTTGATAGCGGCCTGCGGATTATAGTATGGGCTTGCTGCTGAAACATACGCCAGAGCGGGTTCCGTCCGCCCACCAAAGAGCTGGTCTACCAGCGCCTGCTGGTCGATGCACAGTGCAACAGCCTGGCGCACCTCTTTTGCCGCAAAAAACCGGGGGCTTTGTTCATCTAATGAAACGATCCCGAACAAGATCTGCTCCCAAGCCGTGTCTGGCTGCTGGATGACAGTGACTTTCCCCTGCTGCTGCAAGTCTTCCAGCTGCGCAAGCGCCACATCCTGCACTGCATTTGGATCGACCAGGTCACACTCCCCTGCTTGCAAGGCATCCACTGCTTCTGAGCCGTCCGGCATAAACCGGTAAGTCAAGAACTCAAAGGCCGGAAGTCCTTCCGCGGAGCGGAAGTAATTCGGGTTCTTTTGCAGGGTAATGTGGTCGCCGCCCACCCACTCCACGATCTGGTAAGCTCCCCAGCCCACCGGCATGCGGGCTGAAATCTCCACCGTGCCCAATTCCTCTGGTTGGAGCATCCCCCAGGCCAGCCGCGGCAGCGGCGAGAAGAATTTACCGGCCACATCCCCATCCAGGTACCCGGGCAGGCCGCGCCACTCCACGGTCAGGTTTTCCTTTGCCTGGTAGGCTTTTGTCCGCTGAATCAAGGCTGGCAGCGCCGCCGGGTAGAGGGCGTTGGCAACCTCATAAGAATAAACCGAATCGTCCGCAGTGAGCGGGTTCCCATTCGCCCACAGCAGGCCTTCCTTCAGGCGGAAGCGGATCACCCACTCATCCACCTGCACAGCCTGGTCCCCCGAGTAAGCCAGGGCGCAGCCCTGCTCAAAACAGCCGCTCGGCCGGTAAACGACCCCTTCTCCCAGCGTGTTGAGATTCCCGTACACGTCGACAAGCGCCTCTCCCTTGTTCACCGTCGCTGGCTCGAAGAGCACGTCTCCATCTTGCAGCGCCGGCAGCTTCGCCAGGATCACAGGCTGGACTTGAAAATTCTGCCTCTCAAAGGGGCCATCATAAATCGCCGCCAGCACGCTTTTAGCCGCCGACGAGACAGCCTCATAAAGGAACAGCGACTGCGGCTCCTTCCCCAGGCAGATCGATAACTGGCGCGGCAAGGGTGTTTCTGTCAATATGGGCAAGCTTGTCTCCGTAGGTCCAGGCCCTGGTGGCTCGGTCTTCTCTGGCACGGGCACATTGGAGGTGGGCAGCCCCTCCGTAGGCGTATTAAATTGACAGGCAGATAAGATTAATACACAAATTAGTAAGAAAGGCAGCTTTTTCAAGATCAACCCATAAATTCCTCTCAAACAAGCATGCGTGAAACCGTTAATCCACTCTGGTAAGAATATACAATATCACAGCTATGCAATAAATGGTCCCATCTCGCTGGCTGGTAGTTCTGCAGAACCACCACCGGGCGAAGCTTACGCGGCTTTTCAACCGGCGTGATGGCTGCCAGCCGCAAGATGCGCTCCCGCAGATTTTCCGGCGCCTTGCGCCTCTCAGCCCAGCTCTTCAAGATCTTCCCCAGGTACAGGTTCCCAAAATTATCCATGCCTCACCACCTAGGTAAACTCATACTGCATCTCGGGCAGGCTTTCCCCTGAGAGCAAAGCCAGGTGCTCTTTCAACGCCTGCCGCCCATAATGCAGGCGTGATTTGACCGTGCCCACAGGGATCTCCAGGATATCAGAAATTTCCTGCAGCGAAAGCTCATTAACGTAGTAAAGAACAACCACCCCCCGCTGAGACAGGGGTAAAGACGAGAGCGCCTGCTGGACCTGCGCCCAGGTATCGTTAAGCTCGACCTGGCTCAAGGGCGGGTTTTTCCGTCCGCTCAGCAGCCATTCCGCAATGTCCTCCAGGGACTTCGTCCAGCGGTTGTGGCGCTTCACCCAGGTATATGCCAGGTTCGTCGTCACCCGGTACAGCCAGGGCTCCAAGGGACGTTCCAGGTCGATCCGCCGCGCAAAGCGGTGCAGGCGCAAGAAAACATCCTGCAGCAAATCGGCTGCTGCATCCGGGTCGCCAGTGATCGCCAGCGCCGTGCGGAACACCATGCGCTGGTGGCGGTCATACAAGAGCCCCAGCGCTTCCAGGCTTCCCTGGCAAAGCTGCACGATTAATTCCCGGTCAGAGATCGCGTCCAACAGGCCTCCCAAGCACCTATCCGAAAATTCTTGAGGAGTTCCGAATTTTCGGATAGATACAAGTATATTAACATTATACCAATCCACCCGTGAAAAAGTTCACGAAAATAAACTTTCCCAATTACATTACGCCCCATTTTGTCGTTCTGAGCGAAGCGAAGAACCCATTTGACGCGGCATCAAGAGTTCTCGAGCCAGCCGGGAAGACTTCCAGAGTCTTGTCATAGGGGCGCTTCACTTCGTTCAGCGCGACAAACCTATCCTGTCGTTCTGAGCGAAGCGAAGAACCCATTTGACGCGGGCAATCCCATACTTATGAGGGATAATTAACCTCAGATCTTCTCATCTCAAGCTTCCTCCTCATACCAACCTTCACTGAGATCTTCCCACTTCGGGTTCATTGACTGGATCAGAGCAATCTTCTTTTTTCTCAGCCAGCCCTTGATCTGTTTTTCCCGCAGGAGTGCCGCATTCACATCATGTGTTTCTTCATAATAGACCAGTCGGTCAATATTGTACTTCCTGGTAAAACCCTCCACCAGTTTACGCTTATGCTCATATACCCGCCGAAAGAGGTCATTCGTAACACCTGTGTAAAGTGTCCCGGTTGAGCTGGTGAGGATATAGACGTAATAGGTCCTCATGAAAAAAGTATAGCATCGTTTGTCTAAAGGGTGCGTTCAGCACGACAAAGATTGTCGTCTTGAGCGTAGCGAAAGACCCCCTTGGCGCGAGCACAAGAGTCCTCGAGCTTGCCGAGAGGATATCTGCGGTTTCGTCACAGGGGTGCTTCCCCTTCGCTGTGCTCAGGGTCAGCACGACAAGATGTGTTTTGTCGTCTTGAGCGTAGCGAAAGACCCCCTTGGCGCGAGCACAAAACTCCTCCATCCCGCCGAGATGACCTCCCGAGTCAGGTTCCAGGGATCCTTCACTGCGTTCAGGACGACAAAGATTGTCGTCTTGAGCATAGCGAAAGACCCCTTTGACGCGAGCACAAAACTCTTCCATCCCGCCGAGATGACTTCCCAAGTCAGGTTCCAGGGGTCCTTCACTGCGTTCAGGATGACAAAGATTGTCGTCTTGAGCGTAGCGAAAGACCCCCTTTACGCGACCATAGAGTTCTCGAGCCCGCCGGGATAACCTCCCGAGTCAGGTTCCAGGGATCCTTCAATGCGTTCAGGACGACAAACCTTTAAAAAAAGCGGGCGCTAAGCGCCCGCTCTTGGTTACGAAAGAAATTTTTTACTTCCGCGTGCCCCTCATCTTCGGGTCGAGCACATCCCGCAGCGCATCCCCCACCAGGTTCCAGCCCAATACAAACAGCACCAGTGCGATGCCCGGCCAAAACACAATATACCAGTAGTCGTTCAGGTTGGTGATCCAGGAACGCGCAAAGCTCAAGAGCTGCCCCCAATCGGCATACCCGATTTCCGTGCCGATGCCCAAAAAGCTCAGCGCCGCGAAGCTCAGCACATACCCGCCCACATCCAGCGAAGCCAGCACCAGCGTGGGGAAGATGGCATTTGGCAGGATATGCTTGGTCAGGATGCGCCGGTCCTTGACGCCGATCACCCGCGCCGCCAGCACATAGTCGCGCTCGCGCACCGAGAGGATATCGCCGCGCACAATGCGCGAGTATCCCATCCAGCCAAAGGCGATCAGGGCGATTACCGCTGGCATCACGCTCCTTCCCAGCTTGGGCGTCAAAACGGCCGCCAGGATTAGCGCCGCCAGGATGAAGGGCAGGGTCAGGAAGATATCCACGATGCGCATCAGGACATTGTCGAGTATCCCGCCGTAATAGGCGGATACCGACCCGACCAGCACCCCGATGGTCACCGTAACAGCAGTAATTAGAACCCCCGTCCACAGCGCAGTGCGCGTGCCCCAGATCACCCCGTAGAAGATATCCCACTGCCCCGAGGCTGTGCCCATCAGGTGCACCCATCCCTCGGATTCCATGATCCAATCCCACCACACCGGCAGCGGGGGCGGGTTGCGCTTCCACTCGGTCATGGGCGGTTTGGGGTCCGGGTTGAAGCCGTCGCGTGGGATGCGGTAAGGATCCCGCACGGTTTTTGGCGGCGCGATCACCGGCGC
Source organism: uncultured Chloroflexia bacterium (assembly GCA_963754615.1). Classification (GTDB taxonomy): domain Bacteria; phylum Chloroflexota; class Anaerolineae; order Anaerolineales; family UBA4823; genus CAVVUF01. The sequence goes on from CAVWGW010000015.1 coordinate 555,198, forward strand.
CAGGATCGCCGTGATCAGGAACAGAGCGATGATGATAAACCCGGCGATCGAGGCGGGCGTGGTCAGCAGTCCCCGGATAATGCGGTAGTTTTCCGGTCCCAAAAAACGCTCCAGGCGGCTGATCTTGCGCGCCGCGATGGTTTCGGGCAGTACTTCATCCATTTGTGTTTGAGAGACAGTCATCCGTCACCTTCCTAAGCCAGGCGCACGCGCGGATCGATAAAGCCGTACAGCACATCCACGGCTAAGTTTGCCAAAATCAAGATAAACCCATTGAAAAGGGCAAACCCCAGCACCGTCACCACATCCAGCGAAGCCGCCGCAGCGGCAGCCGCCGACCCGATCCCCGGGTAGGTAAAGACCGTTTCCGTGATCACCACACCCCCCAGCAAGCCCACCACCTGGAACCCGGCCAGTGTTGTCACCGGGATCAGGGCGTTCGGCCGGGCGTGCTTGTTGATCACGTCTTTCTCCTTGACACCCTTGGCGCGTGCCGTGGTCACATACTCCTGGTTTAGCGTCTCCAGCATCGAAGAACGTGTCACCCGCAAGAAGGTGGCCCAGTTGATATAAGAAAGCGTCAAGATCGGTAAAACCAGGTGGCGCAGGGCATCCAGGGTGATATCCGGGCGCCCATTCAAAATGCCATCAACGGTCATCAAGTGGGTGTATTGGGTAAAACTCGCCGAATTTACGACCTGGTTCGCCCAATCGGATAACCTGCCCGGCGGGAACCAGCCCAGGTTGGCGTAAAAGATCATCAGCACGATCAGCCCGAAGACAAAGGTTGGGAAAGAGGAACCAACGATGCTGAAGATGCGCGCCGCCTGGTCGAATAATCCATTATGTCGCACGGCAGCTTGCACCCCCAGCCACAAACCGACGGCAATGATCGGCACCACAGCCCACAACGCCAGCTCCAGCGTGGCCGGGAAGCGCTGCTTGATTAAATCTACCACCGGCTGCGAGCCGACCCGCGAATAGCCGAAGTTACCTTGCAAAATGCCGGGTTTAAACTCACCATTCTTATCGGTAAAGCCCGCCAGCCAGCGCCAGTACTGCACGTAAATGGGCTGGTCAAAGCCATAGCGCTTGATGATCCCTTCGACAATATTCTCGTTCTTGGGGATATCGCGCACGTACAGGGCCGAGCGCTCCACCGGGCTGAGGAACTGCAGCATGATGAAGATCAGCACCGTGACGCCGAAGAGCAGCAGCGGCAGGAGCAGTAAGCGGCGGATGATGTAAGCTGTCATTCAAACACCTCTTTTCTAGAGACTTAGTCTCGCACAGAAGTTAATGTCCGCATCAGGCGCTAACTTCCAGGCAAGAGAAGGCCCTGGGGGAGATTGCAGGGGCTGGAAACAGCCCCTGCAATAGCAAACGGTAAGAAATTACTTCTTTGAAAGTGCGTAGAAATAGTTACCCGGAGCGATGGGATTGTAGTACCAACCCTCGACCCAGCGCTGTTCGTAGTGGCGGCCTGTCACCAGCGCCAGGAGGATCTGAGGAGCTTCATCAAAGACTTTCTGATTCAGCTCGGTGTAGATCTCGGCGCGCTTGGCGGGGTCAGTCTCAGCCACACCGGCATTGATCAGGGTTTCAAACTCAGCCGTCAGTTCCGCGGGGAGCTGCTGTCGGCGGCCGTAGGTGCCGATGATGTAAGGCTGAAACCAGTTGTGCGGATCGTGGATATCCTCCACCCAACCGGAGAAGAACATCGGCAGGGCAGCGGCGCGCTGGTTGCGCAGGAAGGTCGGCCAGGGTAAGCCGATGATCTCGATCGAGAACAGCTCGTTCACCTCAGCCAGGTTGCCCGCCAGGATTTCAGCAACTGTCTGGCGCACGGTGTTGCCCGTGTTGTAAGCCACCTGCATGCGGAAGCCGGTCGTCCACACATCGCCTTCGGGGTCTTCTCCCGCTACGATGCCGTCCTTGTCCATGTCAGCCAGCTTGAACTCTTCTTCGCACTTGGCTGGATCGTAGGTGTACTTCGGACCGTTGGGGTCGTAGCCCGGCATGCCGGGCAGCTCGACGCTAACTGCCTGTGTTGCTTCGCCAGCCAGGGCATCGTTGATCAGGGTGTCCCAGTCGAAGCAGTAGTTGAAGGCGCGGCGGACGTGCACATCGCTGAAGAAATCAGGCGGGATGCCGTTGCCATCCAGCTTGCCCGAGCCGAGCAGCGGGTTGGGGCTTTCTTCAGAGGTGGCGATGTTGAAGGTCATGAACGCATCCGTGCGGGTCGCCGGGGGATGCCCTTGGAATAAGCGGAAGGGCTGGTCGCTCACAGACACGCAGGCGTCGAAATCGTTGGTTTCGCTGTTGTAGAGGCAGGTCTCGCCGACCATCGGGTCAACCTGGGCAATATCGGTGCGGTTGACGGTTGCCAAATCGGCATCGCCAGCCTGCAGCATGGCAAAGCGTGTGCCCCATTCGTCCACTTTCTTGAGGATGACACGCTCCAGGGCTGCGGGTCCGACCGGACCACCTTCCCAGGCGGGTTCAGTGCGCCAGTAATTGTCATTACGAGCCAGGACAATTTCCTGGCCCTTGGTCCAGCTCTCGAGCATAAAGGGGCCGGTGCCGTTGGCAATGCTGGTGAAGGGATCAACATCCGAAGACGTAGCATAGTAGTTCTGCCAGGTCTCGCAAGTGCCATCCCAGCCGCCGTTGGCAGCCACCCAGTCCTGGTCCATCACCACACCCCAGGAATTGGCCAGGGTCGGGATGAAGGGAGCCCAGGGCTGCGCCAGGGTCATGGTCACGGTGCCAGCCGCATCGTCAGCCACAACTACCGATTTGACCTTCTCACAGGTTTCCATCAGCTTGGCAGGGTCAGCGGCCTTCATGGCCTCCTGATCGTCATACAGGTTGCCTTCGGGGTCAACCAGCAGGGAAATGTCATCGATGCCAACGCCGAAGAAGGGCTCGGTCATCAACCACTGCGGAGAAGCCGTGCCGCCCTGCAGCAGCCCGCGCTGGAATGTGAAAGCCACATCGGCGGGGGTCATATCCGCGCCGTCATGGAATTTGACGCCGGTGCGGATCTTGAAGGTGTAGGTCAGGCCATCCGCCGAAATGCCGCCGTTTTCCACGGTAGGTACTTCCAAAGCTAACTGCGGGATGAAGGTGGTGGGTTTTTCGCGGTCGTAATCAATCAGCTTGTCATAGACGTTCTGAATGATCTCGCCGCCCGCCGTTTCATAAGCCAGGGCCGGGTCGAAAGTCTCGGGCTCGCCAAATTGGGCCACCACCATGGTGGTGGGGTCCTTGGAGTTGAACTCCGCCGCCGGCGCCGCTGGTTCTGGCGTAGCAGTGATAACCACCGTCTCGCCTTCTTTTACAACTTCTTGGGTCACAACTTCTTTGACGACCACGGTTTCAACGACCGTTTCAGCGGTCGGCGTTGCACAAGCAGACAGAATCATGCTGGCTGCTATGATCAACGACATTACGATAAATAGTTTGTTACGCATTACTTTCTCCTCCTTTATGAGAAAAAGTGTTATGTGTTTGGTTTTTTTTCCACTTGTATTGCTTCACCCAAAATGGTGAAATTTTTGTACTTTTACCCAGGACATCACCTCCTTTTCAATTTTTAATATACTTTCTAATCCAATATAGGTTCACAAACCACCCCCCTTCCCTTCCAGGGAAGGGGCCGGGGGTTAGGTTAGGTCAAACCAAATGACACGCCACCCAATGGTCGGGGGAAATCTCCCGCCATTCGGGTTGGGAGAGCGCACAGCGCTCCTCTGCGAGCCGGCAGCGCGTACGGAAGCGGCAGCCTGAAGGCGGGTTCACCGGGCTGGGCACGTCTCCCTTCAGGATGATACGCTCACGGGTTTGCTCAATGACCGGGTCCGGCACCGGCACCGCCGAGAGCAGCGCCTGGGTGTAGGGGTGCAGCGGATGATCATGCAGCTCTTTGACGCCCGCCAGCTCCACGATCACCCCCAGGTACATCACCGCCACGCGCTTGCTGATGTGCCGCACCACCGACAGGTCATGGGCGATGAACAAATAGGTCAGGCCAAATTCCTCCTGCAAATCTTCCAGCAGGTTGATCACCTGCGCCTGGATCGATACGTCCAGCGCTGAGATGGGCTCGTCGCACACGATCAGGTCCGGGTTCAAAGCCAGGGCGCGCGCAATCCCGATGCGCTGCCGCTGCCCGCCGGAAAATTCGTGGGGGTAGCGCGCCCCAAAGCTGGGGCTCAAGCGCACCACTTCCAGCAGCTCATTCACCCGATCCATGGTCTCTTCGCCGCGGGTCATCCCATGCACCTGCATCGGCTCGCTGATGATATCCGCCACGGTCATGCGCGGGTTCAGGCTGGCATAGGGGTCCTGGAAGATCATTTGCATGCGCTTGCGCATCTTTCGCAGCTCTTCCCGCGATAACCCCACCAGATCTGTACCGCCAAAATAAACATGTCCTGCCGTCGGGCGGTAAAGCTGCAAGATCGTCCTCCCCGCGGTCGACTTGCCGCAGCCCGATTCTCCCACCAGGCCAAAGGTCTCGCCCTTCCGAATTTCAAAGCTGATCCCATCCACGGCGTGGACGGCACCCACCTGGCGCTGGAAAACTCCCCGCAGAACCGGGAAGTGCTTTACCAAACCATCCACCTTCAACAAGACCTGGTCATCAGACATTACGTTCTCTTCCTTCTAACACATTCCACCAGCAAGCCACGCGATGTTCCGTGCCCACCTGCATCAGGGGTGGATTTTCCTTGCAGCGCTCGAAGGCATGGTTGCAGCGCACCGCAAAGGGACATCCCACCGGCTTATGGTACAGCAAGGGCGGCACGCCGCGGATCGCCGTCAGGCGTTGGCGCTGGTCCATATCCACACGCGGCAAGCTGCCAAGCAAGCCCAGCGTATAGGGGTGCGTTGGGTTGGCATACAGCTCACGCACCGGCGCCTCCTCAATAATAAACCCGGCATACATCACGATCACGCGCTGCGCCAGCCTGGCTACCACCCCCAGGTCATGCGTGATCCAGATGATCGACATGGCAATCTCGTCGCGTAAGCGCTTCACCAGGTCCACAATCTGCGCTTGGATGGTCACATCCAACGCCGTCGTCGGCTCGTCTGCAATCAGAATTTGGGGGTTGCAGGCCAGGGCCATGGCAATCATCACCCGCTGGCGCATCCCGCCTGAAAACTGGTGCGGATAATCTGCCAGGCGTTTTTCGGGCTCCGGAATGCCTACCAGTTGGAGCAGCTCAATTGACCGATTGTGCGACTGGTTCTTGGTCATCGCCAGGTGCAGCATCAGCGGTTCGGCGATCTGCCGTTCGATGGTCAAGACCGGGTTCAACGAGGTCATCGGGTCCTGGAAAATCATAGCAATCTGCGCGCCGCGGATGTGCCGGATCTCTTCATTGTCCATTTTCAAGAGATCACGATCGTGGAACCAGGCTTCACCGCTTTCAATTTTTCCTGGCGGCCTGGCGATCAGCTGCAGCGCCGAAAGCATCGTCACCGACTTGCCGCACCCGCTTTCACCGACGATCCCCAATGTCTCGCCTTCCATCAGGTCAAACGATACACCGTTTACCGCATGGACAACGCCCTCGGGGGTATAGAAGCGTGTCACCAGGTTGTCGACTTTCAGGATGGGGGTACGCCCATTACTCGAAGTCATGAGCAGCCATGTCTCCTTAACAGGGATTTTTTCTCAAAGCGCGCAAAACCCTTCAGCCCCTCTTTTTTGTTTGCACGGCGATTCTCTTGGATATAAATAAAGCTCATCCTCAAATGAATACTCTTACAGGCATCAAAAGGTTCAAAAAGCCCGTAAAGGGCTTTTTTAAGCAAACGACATTATACTCCAATTTTGACTCTTTGGGATTGTCCATTAAAGTTAATCTACAGCGCCAATTCTGTAAGGACCAGTCAATTCTCCTCCTGTCCCTGGCGCATGCGGACATAACTCTCATAGCGTCCTGGGTGGATCTGCCCGCGCTCCAAAGCCTCTCGCACCGCGCAGCCGGGCTCATGCGTATGGGTGCAGTCGTTGAACTGGCACGCCTCCACCAGCTTGCGCAGCTCCGGAAAGTAACCGTCGATCTCATGCGGCTCGATATCCCACAAAGCCAGGGCTTTCAACCCAGGCGTGTCGACGATGTACCCGCCTTCTGCCAGGGGGAATAACTGCCTGACCACTGTCGTATGGCGGCCCTTGCTGGTTGCCAGGCTGGTTTCGCGCACAGCCAATCCAAGGCCCTCCTGCAGCGCATTCAGCAAGCTGGATTTTCCAACTCCCGAAGGACCTGCCAGTGCCGAAAGCTTGCCGCTCAAGCATTCCCGCAGCGTTTCGAGGCCCATTTTACTGCGCACCGAGGTATACAGAACGGGGTAACCGATCTGCTCGTAGCAGCCAAAAAGCTCCTGCGCTCGCTCCTGGCTGACCAGGTCAAGCTTGTTCGCTACGATCAAGCTCGGGAGTCCCTGTTTTTCCACGATCACCAAGAAGCGGTCTAACATTCCCAGGCGCGGCTCAGGGTTAAAGCAGGAAAATACAAACACAGCCTGGTCTGGGTTTGCCACGATGATCTGCTGGTACACGCCTCGTGGGGTCGGGTCCAGGCGCGCCAGCATATGCTTGCGAGGTAAAAGCGCTTCGATCATCCCCTGTCCGGGCGAATGAGAGGAAACCTGCACCCGGTCTCCAACGGCTGCAATATCCCCCAGGCGCGGCCCTTTTTTTAGCCGTCCACGCAGCTGGCAGACCAGCAATCCGTGATCCGTCTCAACCGTGAAGAACCCCGACTGAGACTGGACGATCAAGCCCTCCAGAAGCTTCGGATCTCTATCGCTCATGGACTCGGGGTAGGCGTCTCCTCAGGGGTTGTGCCCGGTAAAGGTGTCTCGGTTGGCTGCGGAGTCGGTGTGGGCACCACCCCGATCGAGGATTCCCAGGGATATTTCACCTGTGCCTTCCCCAGGAAATAGGTTTCCAACACCCGCCGGAAGATCGGTGCCGCCACCTCAGAGCCTTCTCCGCCGTTCTCAACCAGCACCACCACGGCGATATCGGGTCTATCTTCTTTTTCGGCATAAGTATAGCCAGCAAACCAGGCATGCGGCTCCCCAGACCCCGATTCTGCCGTGCCGGTCTTTCCGGCAATCGGAATCTTATAGCTGATAATGAAGGGATTCAGCACATAATAAGCCGTCCCGCGCGGGTTCCTGACCACGCTCACCATGGCATCCTGGAGAGTCTGCATCACCGTCCCCGTGATCGGTAAGGTACCGCGGATGGTGGGCGTAAACTGATCTGTGATCGTCCCATCGGTTGCCACGATCTTTTCAACCACCTTAGGCGTATACAGTGTGCCTCCATTGCCTATCGCAGCAATAAAATCGGCCACCTGTAAAGGCGTCACCAGCGTCCCTCCCTGCCCAATCGCCAGGTTGGTTGCATCTACCTGGCTGCCGGGGTCAGGGATCTGCCCTGCTTCTTCGGGGATCTCGATCCCGGTGCGGCTGCCCAGCCCAAAAGCTCGCGCCATTTCAGATACATCGGTAGTCAGGCCATCATTGAACAGCGTCAGGCCAATATGCCAGAACCAGGGGTTGCAAGAGCGCATTAGCCCCTGCGGCAGCGTCAAGATTCCGCTAGCCTGGGTTTTCCCATCTTCCAGGAAATGGTCATAAGTCCAATCGTGCAGCTCCACGCCCATCAGCTCGCGGAAAAAGTATTCGCAGTTGTACTCCGACTCCGGTGTAAACTTCCCGCTCTGCAGGGCTGAAGAAATCGTGATAATCTTGAATACCGATCCCAGGGGATACTGCCCCTGGGCGGCGCGGTTGAGCAAGGGCAGCTTATCCTGGTCGAACAGGTCGTTGATCTGATAGCTGTAGTTCGCATTCTGCGGCTCAAATAAGTTCGGGTTGTATTCCGGCGACGAAGCCATCGCCAGCACTCTCCCGGTATCGCGCTCCAAGACCACCACGGCCCCCCGGAAATCTCCTAATGCGTTCTGCACACCCTTCTGCAAATCCTTATCCAGCGTGGTATAGATGGCCTTCGCAGGCTCCGGAGATGTCTCCGCCAGCCGGGTGACGATAGCCCCATCCGGTCCAATCAAGTAAAGCGTGCCGCCGCGTTTCCCAGACAGGTATTCTTCTCCCCAGGCTTCCAGCCCCTTCTGCCCAACCCGGTCGCTCCACACGTTGTAACCCAGGCGCTTGTATTCCTCCACCTCTTCTTGTTGGATAGCACTCACGTAACCGACCACGTGCGGTGCAATGCCCCCGCTGAAATAATAGCGCGCCCTGAAAGGCTGGGCAATGACACCGGTGAACTGGCTCACCGCCCCTCCCAGTTTTTCCCAATCCTCCGCCGAAACATCTGCCACAGGCAGGTACCAGCCGCTCTGGCGGTAAGCATCGATCTTGTCACGCAGTTTCTCCGGGCGGATGCCAGTCAGCCGGTAGATTGCCGTCAGCAAGGCATTTTGCGTATCTTCACCTACCTGCCCTGTATCCAGGCCAATTGCCACTGCATCCGATTGGGCCACCAGCGCGGACCCGTCGCGGTCATAGATATTGGCGCGCGAAGGGCTTTGGTACTCCATGCGCAGCTTATTGCCACCTTTCAGCTCAGGCATCAGCAGCGCTTCATCCCACTGCACCTGCCACTGGCCATTTTCGAAGCTCAGGTTCATCTGCGTATCCCGCTGCAGGTCACCCACCAGGGTGCTGTTTAATACCACGTTATAGGCTACTTGGGCGGTGCGTGGGTGGATGATATTTTGGGTAATCTCATAATCCCACCCGCTCAAAGCGGCTTCGGCGGCCACATCCCGGTAGAACTTGGTGAAGTCTTCTTCTGTGATGGCATCTTTGCTGATCGGAGTGAGCATGGCGTACATGGCTGCATAATCTTCAGCATTCCAGGCATCCAGGTAAGCCCTGGCAGTCGTGGTAGGGTCAGGCACACTGGTCGTCTGCAGGCTGGCAGGCTGCAACGTTTCCGTCGGTGTCGCTGAAGGTGCTGCCGTAGGGGTAGCAGATGGCTTCCCGCAGCTCACCAGAAAAGCCAATAGAGTGATCCAAATAAAAAATTGTGTTTTCTTCATCTTGCTTCTAATATCATCTCAAATACCGGGCACTCATACTCCAAGGCGGCCTGGCATGCCCGGGGAACATCGTTTCGAGCGAAAATGCCCACTTTCTTTAATGTGCGCAGTAAGTTGCACAGTGGAAGCCCAACCACGTTCGCATAACATCCCTGCAAAGGGCGGGCCGGGTTGAAACCTCGGTGCTGGATGGCGTAAGCACCTGCCTTATCCATCGGATCTCCGCTGCTCACATAAGCCAGGATATCCTCATCGGAATAATCGCGCATGCATACATCGGTGCTGCAAAAATCACTCAGCACGCAGCTATCCGGGCCTCGTAAGACCACCAGTCCCGTAAATACCTGGTGCGTCCTCCCGCGCAGCTGCTGCAGCATCTGAACGGCTTGATCGGCATCCGTTGGCTTCCCCAAGATCATGCCATCAGCCACCACGGTGGTATCGGCAGCCACAATCACCTCATCACCCTGTGTTTGCCCTGCCGCCCTGGCTTTAGCTTCCGCCAGCCGGGCAACATACCTCTCAGGAGTTTCACCTACCTGAGGGCTTTCATCCACATCGGCTGCTGACACCCGGAATTCCCAACCTCCCAGAGCCAACAGCTGCTTACGGCGGGGAGAATTGGAGGCTAAGAGGATCCGGGGAAAAGTACGCTCCATAACGATCAAAAGCGATTCTAACACAGACCGAAACCAGATTCCTGCCTCTGGTTGTTTCTGGAAGCCTAGATTAAAATTTACTCTTAAACGGAGGACTTATGCAAGAACTGGTTGAACGGATTCGAAAATACGGTAAAAACCTTGGGAATGGCATCCTCAAGGTCGATGGATTCATCAACCATCAGGTTGATCCAACCCTGATGGATGCTTGCGGGAAAGAATTCGCCCGCCGCTTCAAAGATATTGGCGCCACCAAGATCCTGACGGCTGAAATTTCAGGGATCGCTCCTGCTCTGACAACAGCTTTACACCTGGGGCTGCCGGTGGTTTATGCTCGTAAGCATAAGCCCATCACCATGCCCGACCAGGTTCTATTGACCCTCAGCCCATCTCATACCAAGGGCCGCATGGTAGAGCTGATCGTCTCTCCTGAATACCTGGCAGGCGGAGAACGCATCATCATCATCGACGATTTCCTGGCATCCGGCGCCACCGTGCTTGGGCTTGTGCGCCTGGCACACACGGTTGGAGCTCAGGTGGTGGGGATTGGCGCCCTCATTGAAAAAACCTTTGAGGGGGGGCGCCTGGCCCTTACATACCTGGGTGTGCCAATTGAGTCGCTGGCGCGCATCCGCTCGATGGAAGGTGACCAGATTGTTTTTGAAGATGAATAGGCAGGGGTCATGCACAATGCCATTGCGGTATTAGACTTTGGCTCACAGTATTCGCAGTTAATCGCCCGCCGCGTGCGTGAAGCACAGGTATATTGTGAGCTCTTCCCCTGGAATGCGCCCTCAGACCAGGTCCTGGCTCTGCAGCCCAAAGGCTTCATCCTCTCCGGGGGTCCCGCTTCTGTGTATGCCCCTGGCGCTCCGCAAATCCCTCCCTATGTAATCGAAAGCGGCCGCCCCATCCTGGGCATCTGTTATGGCATGCAAGCCCTCACGCACGCCCTGGGTGGAATAGTTGCTTCCTCTTCCGAGCGAGAATTCGGTCCCGCCCAGATGGAAACCTCCCGCCCCAACCCGCTCCTGCTTCCCGGCAGCCAGCGCGTTTGGATGTCGCATGGCGACCGGATTGAAACCCTGCCGGCTGGTTTTATTGCCCTCGCCTCCAGTGAAAATTCACCCTTCTGTGCCGTGGGGGACCTGAGGCGCAGTTACTTCGGTGTGCAGTTCCACCCCGAGGTCAAGCACACTCCAGCCGGAAGTGAAATTTTGAGGCGCTTTATCATCGATATCTGCCAGGCGCAGCCCGATTGGACTCCCGCTTCGATTATTGCTTCCAGCGTGGAGCGTATTCGCAGCCAGGTTGGAAGCAGCAAGGTGCTTTCAGCGGTCAGCGGCGGGGTCGATTCCAGCGTAGCCACTGCCCTCATGCAGCGTGCCATCGGGGATCAGTTGGTAGCTGTGTTTGTCGACACAGGCCTTTTACGCCAAGGCGAGGCCGCCCAGGTGGTGAGTGTTTTCCAAAAAAACCTGGGGGTAGAGCTTGTACCTGTTAACGCAGTCGATCGGTTCATGGACGCATTGCAAGGGATCACCGAGCCAGAAGAAAAGCGCCGGATCATCGGGGAGCTTTTCATCCGCATTTTCGAACAGGAAGCCCGCCAGCTTGGCTTGCCTGGCTTCTTGGTGCAAGGCACAATTTACCCCGATGTAGTCGAATCCAGCGCTCCTGACCGGTCTCAGGCGGCGCGCATCAAAACACACCACAATGTAGGCGGGCTGCCTGAAGACATGCGTTTCGAGCTGGTGGAGCCTCTGCGTTACCTCTTCAAAGATGAAGTACGCCTCGTAGGAGAAACACTTGGCTTACCGCGTGACCTGGTTTGGCGCCAGCCTTTCCCGGGGCCTGGGCTGGCTGTACGCTGCTTGGGAGAAATCACACCCCAACGATTGGAACGCCTGCGCCTTGCGGATGCTATCTTTACTTCTGAGCTGGCTGCAGCAGACCTGCTCCGCATCCAACAATTGGATGGAAATCTTTCGGGCACTGCCCAGGCTTTTGCTGTGCTTCTGCCCGTCAAATCTGTCGGCGTGATGGGCGACAGCCGCACCTACCAGGAGACCATTGTTCTCCGAGCCGTCACCACAGAAGATTTCATGACCGCCGATTGGGCGCGGCTTCCCAGCGAAATCCTGGCGCGGGTTGCCAATCGGATTGTTAACGAAGTCTCCGGCGTCAACCGGGTTGTTTACGATATTACCAGTAAACCGCCCGGGACGATTGAATGGGAGTAGAATATCAACAGAGAGACTGGTGATGCGCCTGAATTGGTTTAAAACACTTATCATCCTTGGCATGCTATTTGCAGCTTCGATCAGAGTTGCGCTGACCTTGGCTCAATCAGGCGCGGCTGCCTGGCTCTTGCCTCCCAACATGGATGATTATCCCAATATCACTGCTTTTCTCGATGTGCATGATGCTTCTGGCAGCTTCATTTATGGGTTGAAAGAAACGGATCTCAAACTGTTCGAAAATAACAACCCGGTTCCAGTAACTCAGTTCTCTGAAATCCATCCCGGCGTCCAATTTATCATCGCCTTTTCTCCCGGTCACGCCTTGAGCATCCGCGATGGCTTGGGTTTTTCGCGCTTCGACTATTTGATCTCGGGTTTGAAAGCCTGGCAATGGGATCCGCAAGCAGCCGGGACAGATGATCTGAGCCTGATCACTTTGGATGGCCCAGAGCTTCTGCACGTTTCTGATCCCGACTGCCCTTCTCTCTGCGCTCCAGGCTTACCAGCCTAACTTGCGTAATACACAGCCAAACCTTGAAGCTCTCAGCCGGGCGATACAAGCAGCCGAGGATGAGCTTCCGCGCCAGGGAATGGAACGCGCCATCTTATTCATTACCCCTCCTCAACCCGCTGAAGCAGAAGCTGGTCTGCAAAGCCTGGCGGCGCGTGCCAGCCAGCTTGGCATCCGAATTTTTGTTTGGCTGGTTACCTATCAAGAAGCAAGCCCCTCGCCTGAAATTTCCCAATTACAAAACCTGGCAGCTCAATCTGGAGGGGCTTTATTCACTTATACAGGCATCGAAGCCGTCCCAGATATTGAGAATTACCTTGAACCGCTTCGCCACATCTACAGCTTGGTTTATCCCTCTGCTCTCACAAGCGCGGGTTCCTTCCCCTTATATGTCGAGGTTGCCCTTCCCGAACAAACCATCACGTCCAATCAACAAGAAATTGTCCTGGATATCCGGCCCCCCAATCCAATCTTCATTTCCACCCCATCGGAAATTTCGCGAGAATATGTCGATACCGATCAGGTGAAGAACACTTCCCAATCAGACCAATCTTATCAATGGACTCCTGAAGAACAAGATCTCCAGGTGCTGGTCGAATTTCCCGATGGGCACACTCGCTCCATTGTTCAATCCTCGCTTTTTGTAGACGGCGCACTTGTGCAGATCAATACAGAGCCCCCCTTTGATAAGTTCACCTGGGATATCCGTCCTTATGTAGAAAGCGGCTCCCATATACTGCAAGCCGAGGTTCAAGACAGCCTTGGTTATACAAGCCGCAGCTTAGAAATCCCTGTGCAGATTTCCGTTGAGCAGCCCACCAGCAGCTTTAGGTTAATACTCTCCAGCCGCAGCTTGTTACTAACCGGTGGGTTGGTCGTTTTTACAGGAGCAGTGGTTGTCTTAGTGCTGGTTTTAGGTGGAAGAATCCAGCCTCACCAGCCTGGCAAGCCCTCTGGTAACAGGAAACAAGCTTCTCGCCAACCCCGCTTGAAGCGCGCTTTGAGCCGTGCCGATAACGATCCTGTCACCCAGCCCGTTCAGCCGAAAGCTGAAGAGCCAACTCGCTCCTCTACACCCTGGACGCTCCGTTTACCACACTCACATTCACGTTCATCTACCCAGGTTCTTGCCTTTTTAACGCCAGTGCTTCCCTCCGATGAAGCCCAACACGCAGCTCCTATCCCCATCAGCTCCGACGAGATTATCTTTGGTTATGACCCAACCCAATCAACCTGGGTCATTGATGATCCTTCACTGGAGGGATTACATGCTCGCCTGATCAGAGAGGGAAATGCATACAGGCTAAAGGATGCTGGTACCACGGCTGGCACCTGGATTAATTACACCCCAGTTTCGCCACAAGGCGATCTCATTGAAAATGGCGATTTGATCCACCTGGGACGCACCTGTTTTCGCTTCTCTTCGCGCTCTCCTGGGAAAGTCAAAAAGCCCACGCTTATTGCTCCGGAGCATATACTGTGATTCCAGCCGATCATGCTCACCTGCACGTAGCAGCCTCCACGCATCCTGGCATGAAGGGGAAAAATAACGAAGACCAGTATGCAGTCTCTGCTCACTTGCTGAGTGAAGCTGCCCCCACCCCCAGCCTGTTGGCAATTATTTCTGATGGAATCGGCGGTCACCGGGCTGGTGAAGTGGCCTCTCAGATTGCAGTTGAAACCATCAGCCAGGTGATCGCAGAGAGTGATGGCTCAAAGCCTTCCGCTACGCTTAAAGCTGCCATCATCCAGGCAAGTCAGGCAATCCTCACACAGGCAGAAGCACACTCGGACAAAAGGGGGATGGGCGCCACCTGTGTGTGCGCCTGGGTCATCGGAAGCCGTTTATATACCGCTTCGGTAGGCAATTCCCGCCTGTACCTATTGCGAGGCAATTCGATTAACCAGCTGACTACAGATCATACCTGGATCCAAGAAGCGATCGAATATGGCGCATTGACACCGGAACAAGCGCTTGGGCACCCCAATGCACATATTATCCGCCGTTATTTGGGTTCCCAACTTCCCCCTGAGATCGATTTTCGCTTGCGTCTCAACCCAACTGAAACCGATGGCCAGGCCCAAGCGAATCAAGGCTTCCTGCTCATTCCTGGTGATTTTGTAATTTTATGCAGTGATGGACTCACCGACCTGGTCGACAAAGAAGAGATCAAATCTGTCCTGCGCTCTAACAATCGCGATCAAGCCCTCCAGGCTCTCACTCGCCTGGCTAACGACCGCGGTGGGCATGACAATATCACGATGGTCCTGCTCGAAGTCCCCGGTAGTGATGCGATCACTCAGGTCAGCCAGGTTCGCCACCGCGCCCCTCGCAGGCGCTGGACCGCTTTCATCTTCGTATTGCTTGGAGTTGGCCTTTTAATTGCATTGATTCTCGCAACGATCGGGGGCATCTGGCTATTATCCCACCCTGCCGACACCCCCACACCTATCTCCAGCCCTACCACAACAAGCATTCTGGAATTTCCAACCCAGACTCAGTTCCCTGCACCGCAGACCTCCACGCCTACCCTCACAACCCCTATGCCGGTCACGAAGACACCCTGGCCGACCAATACCCTTACTGCGACGATACCCTTTTCTCCAGAACCTCCCACACCTACCCCAGGCTCCCCTTGACATCCGGGGACATGTCAAATTCGGGGCTAAGCTTTTCTGCCCTGGCTAAGCCTTTTTGCCCCGCCGCTGCCATACAACCCTTCAGGGCAGAGCAGCGTAGAATACCTGATTGCCAATTGCCAGGAAAGCCAGGCGAGTAGGGCTGATCGCAAAAGCGGAAGCGGCTCCATCAGCCAGCGGCTGCAGCGACCGGTATTGTCGGTCCAGGTTTAAGCGCAGGCTGAAGTGATAGATAGCCTGGTTTTGGGGATCCAATAAATACAGAGACGGGTCTGGTGGGGGAGAATAAGCGATCTGATCAAATAATGCGTCTGGGATGACTTCTCCTCCCGATCGTCCTGGACGGGAATCGGTATAAACAAAGGGATCCTCACAACGCGTAGGCACACCCTCTGTCCAGCTGAAAGTGCACTTCGTCATCCCGCCATTCGAATGCAGCAGGTAGATATCATCTCCATTTACCGCCATATCGATCACATCGACCATGAAAGAGGTAATATCACCCAGGAATTGGTGAGGTGGCTGGTCAAGCTCCGTATTCCGGTATACCCATACTGCTTTATTCGGAGGATCGATAATGAAAAGATCGCCCGAGTCCAAAGCAAAGGCTTTTGGATTACTGAAATTCACGGGTGGGGGCGCCAGAACATTGGTGGTTGGATCATCGCCAGGTGTGCAATAAATTAGCCCGCCGTTCAGATCCATTCCCATAATCGTAGCACCGCTGGGATCTCCCATTGGAAGAAGGGTGATATCAACCAAAGGCCCGATCGTCCCTGCTGCGGCTTGAGGGCCACACAGAAACGATGGATCAAGGTCATATCCCTGCCCTGTCAGCAAGGCGCGGTAAACATTCCCCTGCGTACCGTTTAGCAGGTAAAGTTCTCCCGAATCAGCCACAATGCGCGTGATTTGCACATCATCACCCAGTGCATCAATCAAAGCCGGCTGATAATCCAATCGTTCAACCGCATCTAATTGATCTAAATTCTCCTGAGCCTGGACGCGTAAAGCTTGAGACTCTTCGGTCGTCTGGTAGAATTCAGCTTTATCCAGGTATTCCAGAGTCACAATCCAGGCTGCGTGCTGCTCTGCCGGATCAGTCATGGCTTCTGCCTGCCGGGCAGCTTCCTGCGCTTGTTGGAAATAAACTTCGTACTGCCGCTGCTGCCCGCGCCGGATATAAACCGCTCCACCCACCACGCTGATCAAGATTGGGATCGCCAAGGCAAAGAAAATCATCGTCCCTGGAGAAATAGTCAAAAGCGACTCATCGGGTAAGATCCGCTTGAAGAGAGAAATTAATCCCCCGAAAAACCATGCCAGGGTTTGTTTGAGAATATTCCCCAGTTCCTTAAACGCTTTTTTCACCGCCAGCATCAATTGACTCGCTGCCAATGGCTCTGCGGCAGGCTTCTTCTTCGGCGCAACATCCTTCTCTTTCGCCCGCTGCGTGGCAGCTCCAGCCAGAGAAGGGGTGGGACCTTGGTCAGTTTTCACCTGAGGCTGAGGCAGCCATGACGTGGTAGACGGAGAAGTCGGTTTTTCTAATCTAGAATCCTCAGCAGGTGCCTCAGGGACTGCTGGTTCAGCTTTTCCTTCTATGGTCGAGCTTGGAACTTGCAAAGCCGTTTCTTCCGGAACAGGCATTGGGCTTGTTGTAGCATCCGGTAGAGATTCATTTTCCACGAACGCAACCGCACCCTGAGGGGACGACGCCCCCTCAGGCGATTTTTCCTCCAATGCTGTTTCTGGCCTGCGGCCCGCTGGCGTAGGGTGGGCCATATCTTGAAAGGCTGGTTTTAGGCGTAATAAGCGAAGCTTTCCAGTGCCCGCCTGTACCTGGATAAGAACAGCGCTTAGATTGGGCCCTGCCTGGCTGAGCAGCTTCCGGCGCAGGCTCTCCAACCCTTGATTCGGAGCAATAGTCAACCCCTCCGCTCCCCACACTTCGGCCGGCTGGTGAGCTAACAGAAGAAAATCATTTTGCTGCAGGCTGGTTTGATAAAATCTTACGGTTGCTATGCGAGCCAATCCCAGGCCGCGCCCAGCCCCTTGAGGATCGTACCAGTGTTGGTTCTCCTGGGGTCTGGCCAGGAAAGCGTGGGCGGGGCCGCTGTGCGCCAGGTAAATTACCTCGCCGCGCAGCACAACTTGCGTCAACCAGCCTACGCCTTGTCTCCCGCTGTTGGAGCCTTGCAAGTTGCGCTCCAGCAGGGCAGCATTTAAGGCTTCAGCCACCCCCTTCATCGCTGCTGTGACCGTCCCTGACGATTTATAATAGGTTTGCGCCAGGCGCTCTAATAATTTCGTCCGCTGTTCTGGTGTCAGGCTAAGATCGCCAGTCACCGTCAGGTATAAAACCATGTGGTCAGAATCGCGGCCCCGAGCCGGGTGGCGCGGAGGCGTCACCGCCAACAACCCTGGCAGCTCTGGCTGGTCTTGCCCTGCCAAGCGGTGCAAAGGCAGTAAGTTTAGGTCAAAATTGCCAGACATGGTAAGGATTATACTGGTAAAATGCGAGTTGTGCTGATAGGCAATTTTGATGGCGTGTCGTGCTTCGCGCAGCATGCCCAACAACCGGGAGAAAGTATGCAGATAAACGTAATTCGTACATTTGAAGAAATGAACTCCTTGCAGGGAGAATGGAATGCTCTGGTCAAGCAAGGTGCAAGTGACGTGCCGTTTCTAAGACACGAATACCTTTCCACCTGGTGGCAGACTTTGGGGGGAGGTGAATGGACCGAAGCTGATTTGTTCGTTGTCACTGGACGCCTGGCAGATGGCAGCTTAGCAGGCATAGCCCCGCTCTTCTTCAGTCGCAACCGCTCCGGAGAGCCTGCCTTGCTGCTCTTGGGCTGCATCGAGATTTCTGATTACCTGGATCTGATCGTGCCATCCCAGCACATTTCCACATTCGTAAACGATCTATTTACCTACCTGGCGGGTGTCAATTCCCCTGCCTGGAAGGTTTTAGATTGGTACAACTTCATCGACTCATCGTCCACCCTGCCCGCTCTACAAGAAGCAGCCACCCGCAACGGCTGGACATATACCCAAGAACCCTTGCAGCACTGTCCTTATATCCCCATTCCTGGAGATTGGGAAACCTATCTGGCATCCATTGATAAAAAACAGCGCCACGAAATTCGCCGCAAGATGCGCCGTGCCGAAACTGAATTCGAACCGACCCGCTGGTATATCGTGCAGGATGAAGCCGGAATTGTAAGCGGGATAGAAGATTTCATGAGCATGATGGCTCAAGATCCTGCAAAAAACAACTTTCTCACTGAAGCCATGCGCACCCAATTTCGCAGTTCAGCCCTGGCGGCCTTCCGCGCAGGTTGGCTGCAGCTCTCTTTCCTGGAAATCGGCGGTAAGAAGGCGGCTGGTTACTTGAACTTTGATTACAACAACAACCTCTGGATCTATAACTCAGCTTTGAACTTTGCCTATCGTGAATATTCTCCAGGCTGGGTTCTCTTAGGCTACCTTCTCCAGTGGGCAAATGAAAACAGGAGCCAGCACTTCGACTTCATGCGCGGCGACGAAGATTATAAATACCGCTTCGGAGCGGTAGATCGCCGGGTGGAGCGGGTCATCATCCGCCGGTAGTTCAATAACCCACTCGTCTCGGCATGCCCCACCCTCCAATATTGACCTCTTCGGGCCGGTCAGTCCAGATCCCTGCGATCAGTGTCCCGCATCGTGGGCAGGTCCCTTGCGCTGTCAGGTGATAGCGGCGAATGGTGTAGCCTGTCCGCTCGATCAGAACTGCCTGGCACTTCGGGCAGGATGTATTTTCGTAATCCTTTGTTCTGCCAGGCAGGTTACCAGCATACACATAGTGTAACCCGGCTTCCTGCCCGATCTCAGCCGCCCGCAGCAGGGTGGCTGCCGGTGTGGGAGGTGAGTCGGTCATCTTATAATCAGGGTGAAAGGCGGTCACGTGCCAGGGAATATCCGGCGAAACTGAAACCAGAAACCGCGCCGCCTCCATCAGCTCTTCTGTGCTGTCATTAAAACCCGGGATGATCAGTGTTACCACCTCCACCCACAATCCCAGCGTGTGTGCCATGCGGATGCTGTCAAGCACATTCGCCAGCACCCCGCCCAGCTTGCGATACTGCTGGTCTTGCATGGTCTTTAAATCGATCTTATATCCTGCCAGGTAGGGTCGCAGATAATTCAACACCTCTGGTGTGGCATTCCCATTCGACACATAAACACACTTCAGGCCGTCTTGTTGAGCCAGGCGAAAAATACTCACTGCCCATTCCGATGTAATCAGCGGCTCGTTATACGAGGAAGCAATCACCTTTGCCCCGCTGCGTTTCGCGGCAGTTACCATTTGCTCCGGACTGATCCGCCGTAGGAATCCGATGGAAGCTTCCGACTCGGGATCGCGCAAAGCCTGCGAGGAGACCCAATTCTGGCAGTTAGCGCAGTGGAAATCACAGCCCAACATCCCAAAGGTCAGTGCATCACTGCCTGATAAGACGTGAAAGAAAGGTTTCTTTTCAATCGGATCAGCTTGTAATCCTGCCACATATCCCCAGGGCACGCGCAGCACCCCTCCCCGGTTGAAGCGCACCTGGCAGATGCCTCGCTTCCCTTCTCGGATCAGGCAGCGATGCGCACAGGCAAAGCAGCGCACGGACCCATCCGGCAGCTTTTCATATAACTCACCTTCCGCAGTCATCTCATCCAGCACACTCGCCAGAGTGGACATTGGCTGCCTCCTTCCTGAAGCTATTGAGAGTCTAAACTCTGATAAAATTATACAATCATTATCCAGTTTTTTCGCAAAGGATTTTAAATGCTCACCATCGCCATCCAGGCTGGCGGCGAATCATCCCGCATGCGACAAGATAAAGCCCTGGTATCCTTTTTAGGGGCGCCGCTCATCCAGCGCGTTTTCGACCGTGTGGTTGGTTTAGGAGATGAGATCTTGGTCACCACGAACCACCCCTCGGCTTTTGCTTTCCTCCAGGCAAAGCTGGCTTCCGATTTACTCCCCGGTCATGGGGCCTTGGGAGGTCTGTACACGGCTTTGAGCGAAGCCAGCCATCCCTTGGTGGCTGTCGTTGCCTGTGATATGCCTTTCGTCAACCCCAGGCTGCTGGCTGCGCTGCGCGATCGCCTGGCTGAGGCCGGCTGCGCGGCTGTTATTCCGCGGAGCACCAGCGGCTTGGAGCCTTTTCACGCAGTCTACCGGCGCAGCGCCTGCTTGCCTCTCGTCAAGGCCTACCTGGAAACTGGCTTGCGCCGCGTCGACTCCTGGTTTACCCAGGCCAGGATTGAATATTTCTCCCCAGAAGAAGTCCAGCTTTTTGATCCCCACCAAATGGCTTTTTTCAATGTGAATACCCCTGAGGATTTAAAGCATGCTGAAAGATATGCTCAAGAAGAACCTGGTTAACGAAAGATCACGATAGCATGCCTATTC
Source organism: uncultured Chloroflexia bacterium (assembly GCA_963754615.1). Lineage (GTDB taxonomy): Bacteria > Chloroflexota > Anaerolineae > Anaerolineales > UBA4823 > CAVVUF01. The sequence goes on from CAVWGW010000015.1 coordinate 575,798, forward strand.
TACCGATTGCTCAGCTCTTCACTCATCCAGCGCCTGGATATAATGCCAGGTAAAGGCATAATTACGGGCTAATGCTTCTTTATCCAGCTTGTCTACCGTATCTCCCAACTGGTGCCAATACGGCAGCACATTTTCCCTTGTCAAGCCGGTCAGCGTGATCGCCGGGACACCCGCCCGGAGCGCATCAGTCATCTCCGTGACCCCTCCCCCCATGTGTGACGGGTAGCCATTCAATTCGGAATGCCCCTCTGACACCTTCTCAGCTAACCTGACCAATTCTGGAGTGGGTACGATTGGTAGAACGATCCCCTCGCCTGTCGACCAGGATGGCCCTGCACTGCCCAAGGACTCGAGTACAACGGCCTTCGGTAGGCGCAGGTCATCTTTGTGTCTGCGGAAAAAGTCGATGGCCCCATCATGCAGAGCCTCCTCGCACCCGGTGCATACCAGCCATACGCGCGTATGCTTCAACGGCTCTTTGCGGATATGTTCAGCCAACGCCAGGATCATACCCGCTGCAGTCGCATTATCGTTCGCTCCACACGTAAAGGGGGAGCTCACCGCCTGCCAACACATCGCCAGCAGCAGAACGGCAAAGACCGCTGCAATCCAGCTCAACGGCCAAATCCAGCTCCACAGGGTGAAGACCCCCACCACATAGAGGAGTGTCATCACCGCAAATGTGATCAGCGCCGAGGTGGAAAACACCCGGTAAGCTGCCAGCCACCTCGCCGACCGAAAGATGATTGGGGTATGCTGGCTGTCTACATGCCCGATTAAAACCAGGTCCTGGCGGACCTCCCCTTGCGGCGGAATAGTCGTGAATACATTCTGGCTGTTCCCCTTGGGCACCAGCCGCCGCAGCGGGTTATCCCGCAAGCTCAATTCCATGATAGCGGAGATCAATGTGGCCAATGTGATCAGAGCAGCCACGCTGGCGCTGGCTCGCCCTGCTAAAGGATAGATCATGAAAGCCAATAGCATCAGCAAAGATACGATCAGGAAGGGATGGAAAACAGATTTGGAGCTCCGGAAGATTTCCCACCTGGCCTCTAGCCCAAGGTTGGTGAGTGTCTCTCGGCAGTATTCATGGCCTTGGCGTTCTCCCTCGGTGGTCGAACCGCGCGGCCCAATCTCTTCTGCCAGGGCGTGGATGTGCTTCAGCCAGGCTTCCACGTGAGGCGCAAAAGAGCTTGAAGAAGTAGTTATAGATTGAGAGGACATAGATGCTCCATATTCAAAAGATATTGGCTATGTGGTAATAGTCCCCTGTTCACATTATTTTACACGATAATTGCAGCTTCTCTTGTATTCTGTGCTTGCCCATTAGGACCTGATCGATCGAGATCGGCAATTAAGCCGGTTATCATTGGTCAACTTTTTATCCCCTGGCATCGTACTCGCTGGACATTAATCTTATCCACCGCATGGTATACTTACATTGTAAGTACAGAAGGAGGCAGTTGTGATCCGAAAAGCTTTTCGCGCTGGGAATAGCGTTGTCGTGGCGCTCCCAAAAGAGGCCATGGAATTATTAGGTATTTCCGAAGGCTCAGATATTTCCATCGATTTTGATCGCATCAAGCGGCAGATTATTCTTTCGCAGGTGAATGAATTGCTGGCTGTTGCTGGGATTGATCAGGAATTCGCCCACCAGGTGTCCGAGTTCATCGATCAATACCGCACTGCTCTAGATGCGCTAGCAAAGTCATGACCTATCTGACCCCCGAGCAAGTTTTGTTTCTGCACGCCCAGCTCGTTTCTGAAACAGGCGGCAGTCACGGCGTGAGGGATCTAAGCTTGCTGTTATCAGCGTTGGGAAGGCCGCAAGCTAGTTTTGATGATCTGGATCTTTATCCAGATATTTTCGCCAAAGCTGCCGCTTTGATGGATTCGCTGATCAGGAATCACCCTTTTGTAGATGGGAATAAACGCACCGGTATTGCTGCTGCTGGCATATTCCTGTCAATAAACGGATTTAAATTAATTGCCAGCAATCCCGAACTCGAGACGTTTACCCTGGAAGTAGCCCGGTCAGAGCACTCCCTGCCAGAGATCGCCGCCTGGCTTCAAGAGAATTCGCAAGCCAGTGGCTAAGACAGCCCGGTTTAAAAAGACGGTCGGGAATTAACCCGCTGCGATCTTGCCTAAGGCATCCCCTAACCGGTAAATTTCATCGACCGTGTTGTAATGCACCGTCCCCACGCGCACCATCCCACCGCTTTCCTCCAATCCCAGCTTTTCCGTGACCGCCAGGGCATAATAGTTCCCATCCCACACATAAATCCCCTCCTTCGCCAGTGCCTCCGCCACTTTTCTTGGGTGCCAGCCTTTCAACGTAAAGGAGACAGTCGGCACCCGCTCTTCCAGCTTACGACGGTCGGTCAGCCCGTAGATTGTCACCCCTGGCATTTCTTCTAAAATATCCAAAACTGCCCGGCTCAGATCGAACTCATATGCCCGGATGGCAGACATGCCCTGTTTGAGATGCAATCTCCGGTCCTGTAAGGGCACGCCCGGATGATCTCGAGATATGGCACCAGCTAACTTTGGCGTGCCCTTACCAGCATACTTTTCAGCATACTCACCTCCAAAGGTCTTACCCACCCATTCGAGGTACTCGATTGCCCCCAGAACGCCCGCAATCCCTTCATGGTTTTGGGTGCCCGTCTCAAACTTCCCTGGAAGCTCGTTCGGCGCTGGGCGCACCTTATAAGCGAACAGCTCCTCCAATAAATCATACCGCCCGTACAGAATCCCTTCGTGTGTGCCAAAGAACTTATATGCGGAGGAAACCAAAAAATCACAATCCACACGCTGCACATCGATCGGGCCATGGGCAGCATACTGCACAGCGTCGATATACACCAGCGCTCCCGCCTCATGCGCCATTTTGACAATTTGATCAACCGGGTTGATCGTCCCAAGGGCATTGGAAGCATAACCAACCGCCACCAGGCGTGGTTTATGCTCAAGTGCTTTTTGCATTTCATCCAGGTTCAATGTGCCGTTTTCTGGATGAAAATCCACCCAGCGTATCGTGCAGCCCCGGTCCTGCGCCGCCAGCACCCAGGGGCTGATATTCGCATCGTGGTCCAGGCGTGTGACCACGATCTCATCTCCTGGGTTCCAGGTGCGCGCCAGTGAACGGCTGATATACAGCGTCAGCGTCGTCATATTTGCGCCAAACACAATTTCGTCCGCTCTCCTGGCATTGTAGAAATCTGCCATGGCTGCATGCGCTTCTTCTAAAACCGTATCAGACTGCTGGCTGGTTAGGAACGCCCCGCCGTGGTTGGCGTTGTTCTGCACCAGGTATGCTGCTACCCGGTCCAGGGAGCTCTGTGCGACTTGTGTGCCACCCGGGTTATCCAAGAAAACGGCGGGGGAGGCTTTGGCTGCTTCATTGCGCAGCGCCGGAAATTGGCTGCGGATTTGCTGTATATCGAGAGTCATAATTTATGGTGCTCCTTCTTCAACAGGATACCCGGCGGCTTTCCATTCCTTGATACCTCCCTGCATGGAAGAGACCTGGGTAAAACCATTGTCAAGTAATATATCCCGACCGGGTTTGCTGCGGTTTCCAGACCGGCACATGACCACAATTTCCCGTCCTTGAGGAATCTCGTTCAGCCGGCTTTCCAGATCATCCAGAGGGATTAAAGTGACATTCGGCACGCGCACCTCATTCCATTCTTCCAGGGTGCGAACATCTACGAAATAGGTTCCCGCCTGATACTTTTGATAAGCTTCGTCGACAGATATCTCTGCTGGCGGCGCACCTGTTGGTGGAGCCTGCCAGAGTAACAGAGCCCCCACCATAGCGACTAAAACGACACCGCCTAAAGCTATCCACATCCAGGGAAACTTTTTTTGAGATTTTTTTTGTTTTCTCGCCATTCCATTTCCTACTTTTTCTATCATGCTATACGTAATAACACACGGATAATTTCTCTTTTCCGCTCATTATGGTTCTGTTTGGACCGGCACCTCCTGCCAGGTTGCTCCACCGTCCTCCGTCTTCAACAAGACCGAGTTCTGCTGGCAGGCAAAATCTGGGCTGCCTTTCTCTCCCTGGCAGGTTCCCTCCCCTGTAACCGCCCAACCGGTTTTTGCAGTAACAAAAGTGGCTTGTTCCACCTGTCCGGCGGGCTGCCCTGCGAATTGCTCATCGGAACCAAACAGGTTAGTGACAGGCAGATTGGTGGTTTTCGGATTCTCAGACTGCCAGGTCAATCCGCCATCAGCGGTAACATACAGCTCATTCCCTCCTACACCCCCCGCTGTCCAGCCAGTAAGTGGGTTTTCAAAGAAAACTTTCTCACCGATCGGCAGGTCAAAGGCCATCCAGCTATTCCCCCCATCCTCCGTTTTGAGCAGCTTTCCCAGGCTGAAGATATTACTCGTCATCAACCGGTAGCTCGCCCACCCATTCGCAGGATCGATGAATGAGATCTGCAAGGGCTGCCAGTCGCCTTCCGGAACCGGCATGGATTGCCTTTGCCAGGTGCTGCCTCCATCGCCAGTATGGTAAACCAGGTAATCTTCACCCTGGCTGGTGTAAGGTAAAGCCCAGCCATCCTGCTTACCTTCAAAACTGACCGCCGCCAGCTCCTCACCTGGCGGAGTCTTATCCGTCCAGGTCACGCCGCCGTCTTCCGTCCAAAGCAGGTCGCCGTCCGCCAAGACCCAGCCTTCTTCATCAGAAAGCCAGCCCATCTCCTGTATGACCGGCTGATTGGGAGCCGCGGCTGTCGAGAATGCAGGTGCTTCTGCTGCCGTTATGCTGGGTACCGCCACTTCGCCATCTGCAATGTTGCTGTCGATGCCATGCGATTGGCCTCCCCAGGTTTCAGTATGATCGCCCGCATATTGGCGGATGCGCTGGTGGTTCGCCCAAAGATTATTGTCCAAGCATAATACACCGAAGACCGAAGCATAGGGATCATACTCGTAAGGCGTATACCAGGAGGCTGCCCAGATACCATCAGGCACATTCGCTATGGTCGCCCAGTCTCGAACATAAGAAGAGCAGCCGGAGCCGTAGCCCCCCGCCCGCTGCCCCAGCTCGTGCAGGCGCGCCGTCCAGCCATTGATGAATGATTTGGCAGTCAGCCGGCATGCATCGCTGGCTCCGCCAAAATTCTCAAGGTCGTAATAGATCACAGTCTTTTGGTTGGGAGTGATCAAACCCAAGCTGGCAGCCGCCGTAAAAGCCGCCTCCGCTTCAGAACGCCCCTGCTGGTAAGCGATTCCTGCATCGCTGCTCATTTTATTTTTAAATGTCGAACAGGGCGCCTGAGGTCCCACCCAGGTTGGGATGAACTGCCAGCCTTGCTGGCGCACCGCCGCCACCCAGGCCGCGTCCGCCTTGCTGCATTTCGGAGGAGCTGGATAACTGATCCCTCCCAGGTAAAGGCCGTAAATCCAATAAGGGCTTGCGTTCCACCAGGTTTGCATCTTTGAAATAGTAGGCAGTGTACAAGCATCAAAGCCCGCCTTATTGCTCAACTGAACTCCTGGCGAGGGAGTCGCGGGAGGGCTGGCCTTTGAAATGAATGGAAAGTAACTTCCCTGGCTAGGGCTCAGGAACGTGAAGCGCAGTGCGCTGTAAGATATGGTTGAGGTAAAACCTGTCTCGCCGCTCAGATCGTCTAAGAATACATACCCGCTGCTGCCTGTCTTGAACGGGTACGCGCCCAGGTCGAGCCACTGGTTGGCCAGTGGGCGCTGGCTGGCGCTCTTTGTCGTAATGCCAGAAGCATGATGAATTTCATACCGCGCCTCCACCGTATCCGAATAGATGACCCTCCCTGTGGTGCACCAGGTCAAAGGATGATCATGCGCCGGGATATACGCTTCTACCCGGTAAAAACCATCTTGCGTCAGGTTCGGCGTCCATTTACCCGAATTTGTCGAATTTGCTTGGGTATTGGCATTGAGGGTTAAGTATGCATTTGGACCACGGTTTGTCGTGATCTGCACCCAGGCTTCCTGGCAGTCATCTGTGTAAGCTGGTGTCAGGGTCGGCATATCTACAATGACCTCCGTTGCAGCTCCCAGCTTCGCATCCACGCCTTCGCTGCGGCTGGTCTTGGTACAGCCCAGGGTACATAGGACCAGCATAAGTAAAGCCAAAGGAATTACAATCGATGAGAGTAAAAGTGTCCAGCGCCGCATAAGAGGTCCTTTACCTGCAACCAGCCTTGAGTTTATCCGAAATAAGATGGACTGTCAAATTCGGCTTGATAATCGGATTGCACAGGTGTATGATGTATGTCTGATGGAGTGAAATTATGAAAGCTGCCCAAATTCACCAGCCGAACCAATTAGAAACTATCGAAATCCCCATCCCCCAGCCTGCCGAGAATGAGCTGCTCATTCAGGTCATGGCCTCCGGCATCTGCGGCACAGATGTTCACATCTTCCGTGGCGAATACCTCGGCCCCTATCCTGTCATCCCCGGGCACGAGTTCTCTGGCATTGTTGCAGCCATTGGGCAGGCGGTCACGCGCTTCAAGCCCGGCGATCGCGTCGCTGTAGAGCCAAACATCGCCTGTGACAACTGCCACAACTGTCTCAACAACCGCCAGAATTTCTGCCTGAACTGGCAGGCCGTGGGCGTCACACGCCCCGGCGGTATGGCGCAGTACGTCGCAGCCCCTGAGAAAGCCTGTTTCAACATCGGCAGCCTGCCCTTCGAAGAGGGTGCCTTCATGGAACCGCTCTCCTGCGTGCTGCACGGCATGCAGCGGCTGGGCCCCGAGCTGGCCGGTAAGCTCGCCATCCTGGGTGCCGGCCCCATCGGCTGCCTGATCCTGCAGGTTGCCCGTCTTCAAGGAGCTGCCGAGATCACCGTAGCCGATAAGAACCGCTCCCGCCTGGAGGCTTCTCTGGCCTTCGGCGCCGACCGTTTATGCTCCAGCCTGGACGATCTTCAGAAAGATCATTACGATGCGGTCATTGACGCCACCGGCGTTCTGCCCGTCATCGCCCGTACGCTCGATTTCGTCCGCCCCGGCGGCAAAGTGCTCTGGTTCGGCGTCCCCCCTTCAGGGCAAACCATTCCTCTCGAACCTTTCACCGTTTTCCATAAAGGGTTGACCGTGCTCTCCTCCTTCACCTCCGTGCGCAACTCCACCCAGGCTCTTGACCTGCTCCAGTCGGGGCGCATCTCGGCCGCCAGGTTGGTTTCGCACCAATTCCCACTGGAAGAGTTCCAGCAGGGCATTGAGGGCATCGAGCGCGGCGCCGAAGGCGTGATGAAGGTGCTCATCAAGCCTAATGGCTAGATCAGCATCGAGGTCATTTTCCCCCTGCGCCCTCCACAACTTAGTAATGAAACCCCTTACCCCTCCGTCTTCCACACCCTCACCCCATAACGGCTCAGGTAGATCGGAATATGCTTGAACAGCGGCCTCTCTTGCTCGATCTCACGGATCATCGCCCGTTTTGCCTGGGACGAATCGCCGCATAAAAGCGTCACCGACCCGCCTTCGCCGCCCGCCCCATTCACCTTCCAACCCAGCGCCCCGTGTTCACCGGCGATCTCGATCACACGCTGCGCATCCGCGCTGACCAATTTCGGATTCAGATGTCTCTGTGCATCGGTGTTTTCAACCATGGACACTCCCAGCGCCCTGAAATCCCCCGCATAGAGGGCATCACGTGCCTTAGGCGCAGTCAGCCGCAGATCGACGAGCTGCAAGCATTCTGGTCCAGCCCCCTCCAGGTCTCGGATCACCATTTGGTGTACGTCCGATGATTGATGCGACTTCCCCAGGTAGATCAATACCAAGCGCCGTTCCAGCTCCCACCAGGTGGAATTCGGCACCACGATGGGCGAGACGGAGGCATGCGGGTATTGGAACATCTCCATATAGTTGATCCCCCCATAAGCCGAGCAAAGCTGGTCTTGAATACCGCACTGCTGTCCGAGCATCTCCGTCTCGATGCGTTGGGCTGCAAAGGCAATCTCGTGCGGCGTCATTCTTCCAGGTGTCAGGCTGTCCAATCCCCCGATCAAAGCCACCGTGACCGCGGCCGAGGTGCCCGTTGAAGCTCCGCTGGGTGCTTCCGAATAAATGGTCACCTCAAAGGATAAGTCTTTTGGAACATGCATGTATTCGATCGACGCCTCGAGCAGTGGGTGTTTATCCCAGTGTTTCTCTGGGTTCACCACATATCGTTCACCATAATTCTCGGCGTTGATCACAATGCGGCTATCGGAGTCGCCTTTACCGTACACCGCAATTTGCACCTCGGCATACGGGTAAACCCCAATATTAAAAATCCGCCCATGTCCTGCGAACCAGGTATCCGTCCACCCGCCGTTATCGCAGATGCGGATCGGGGCAACACTGTTAATGATAAAAAGTGGCTTGCGCTGTGAGTCCATATGCTCTCCCCGGAATATTCGTGTGGCTTTCTTTCGATTTTATCACTCCCCTGCAAAAAGTATTTAAAACCTCCTACCTATCGTTTATATTTTTATTAATGGGTATTCTACGTACCTGGTTTTTAAGATTCTGCCGCGTATTGGGTGGTCCAATCCTTTGTGTATCTTGGTGGCTTAATCTCTTGACATACTGCCTGGCAAAGAGTATCCTTCTTCATGGGAGCGCTCCCAATGCCCACACTGGAAGAAATTGCTCAACTTGCTCACACCTCTCGTTCAACAGTTTCACGCGTCATCAACGCGGATCCCAACGTTAGGGAATCTACCCGCCAGCGCATCCAGGAAGTGATCACGCGCTTGAACTACCAGCCAAACCAGGCGGCCCGATCACTGGCAGGTGGGCATACGCACATTCTCGGTTTGGTTATTCCCACCGGAGTCGCCTCGGTCTTCAGCGACCCCTACTTCCCCACCCTGATCCGCGGCATCTCCTCTGCCTGCCAGGAGCGAGATTATTCCGTGATGCTCTGGCTGGCTGAGCCTGAATATGAGCGGCGCACCGTTATGCAAGTTGTGCAGAATGGCTTCATCGATGGCATCATCATCTCATCCATGTCTACCGACGAAAAGATCGTCGAAACCCTCATCGCCTCCCAACTTCCATTCATACTGATAGGCCGCCACCCTCAGCATCCTGAGATCAGTTATGTGGATGTCGAAAACCAGGTTGGCGCCAGCCAGGCAGTCAGCCATTTACTTGCGCTGGGCCGGCGCCGGATCGCTTGTCTCTGCGGCCCGCTGAACACCATTGTTGGCATCGATCGCCAGAAAGGTTACCTGGCCGCCCTTAAAGACTACGGCATTCCAGTTGACCCCCATCTGGTTCTCGAAGGCAATTTCTCAGAGGAAGACGGCTACCGTCTCGCCCGCAGCTTCATCCCTTACCAACCTGATGCCATCTTCGCCGCCAGTGATGCCATGGCCCTGGGCGCCCTACGCCTCCTCCATGAGTTATCCATCCCGGTGCCGCAGCAGATCGCTGTAGTTGGCTTCGATGATATGCCCTTCGCAGCGCGTTCACAGCCCCCCTTGACCACCATCCGTCAGCCCATCCTCCAGACAGGTGCTGTGGCAGCCGAAAGTCTTATCGCCCGCATCGTAGACCCCGCTCAGGCTGGCTGCCCACAGATCTTACTGCCCACCGAGCTGGTAATTCGCCAGTCGTGTGGGGCAAAACTACAATTCTCGTGATAAACCCGATAGATGAACTGATTTGCTTTTTTTGGAGGTCATGATGCGCTACGGATACTTTGACGATGAGCACCGCGAATATGTGATCACCCGTCCCGATACCCCCCTCCCCTGGATCAACTACCTGGGATCAGAAGAATATTTCGGACTGATCTCGAATACGGCTGGAGGCTATTCCTTTTTCCGGGATGCCCGGCTGCGCCGCCTCACCCGCTACCGTTACAACAACACTCCCCTGGATATGGGTGGACGCTACCTTTATCTACGCGATGACTCCAGTGGTGATTACTGGTCATCTTCCTGGATGCCAGTCCGCCGCAGCCCGGATTCCTACGAATGCCGCCACGGGCTTGGTTACACGATCATTACTTCCACCTGCCTGGGGATCAAGTCACAGGTACGCTACTTTGTTCCCCTTGGCGAGAGACTGGAAATATGGGAGCTATCACTCACCAACCAGCGGACAAGCGTGGCAGACATCTCTGTCTTTTCGGCGTTGGAGTTTGCCCTTTGGGATGCCTGGGATGACTCCACCAACTTCCAACGCAACTTCAGCACGGGTGAAGTCGAGGTGGAAGGCAGCGTGATTTACCACAAAACTGAATACCGTGAGCGGCGCGATCATTTTGCCTACTTTGCTTGCTCTGCCCCCCTCTCTGGTTTTGACACCCAACGTGAAGCCTTCCTGGGCGCCTACCGCGGCTGGGAATCCCCCCAGGTGCTTGAACGAGGTCAATCTGCAAACTCCATAACCCACGGCTGGCAGCCCATCGGTTCCCACCATGTGGCCCTGCATCTAAACCCAGGTGAAACGCGCCAGATCATTTTCGTCCTTGGTTACCATGAAAACCCCCGTGATCAAAAATTCGATCCTCCCGATTCACAAACCATCAACAAGCTCACAGTCCTCCCCTCTGATTCGCGCGTTACCTCGACCCGACCCAGGTGCAGGCTGCTTTTGAAGCTCTGCAGCGCTATTGGGATGATTTGCTGGGCGTCTATCAGGTGCAAACGCCCGATGAGCATACCAACCGCATGGTCAATATCTGGAATGCTTACCAGTGCATGATCACATTCAACATGTCCCGTTCGGCTTCCTATTACGAATCGGGCATCGGGCGCGGCATGGGCTTTCGCGACTCAGCCCAAGACCTGCTCGGTTTCGTCCACATGGTACCCCAGCGTGCCCGCCAGCGCATCCTCGACCTAGCTGCTACCCAGTTAGAAAGTGGCGGTGCTTACCACCAATACCAACCTCTGACCAAGCGTGGTAACAATGATGTTGGCTCTGGCTTCAATGACGATCCCCTTTGGCTGGTTTTGGCTGTTTCCGCTTACATCAAAGAGACTGGCGATTGGGTTATCCTGGATGAAAAAGTCCCCTACGATAACCAACCCGGCAGCGAGCAACCACTCTACAATCACCTGCAGCGCAGCTTGCGCTATACCATGGAGCAGCCTTGGCCCTCACAATCTGCCTCTCATCGGGCGCGCCGACTGGAACGACTGCTTGAACCTGAACTGCTTCTCCTCCGAGCCTGGCCAATCCTTCCAGACCACTACCAGCAAAGATGGTAAAGTCGCTGAATCGGTCTTCATCGCCGGCCTTTACATCCTGGCAGCCCAGGAAATGGAATCCCTGGCGCGCCATCTGGGCCACCAATCCGATGTCCTCACCGCCCTGAAAACTGCCGTGGATATGGAAGAAACGATCTGGCAGAGCGGCTGGGATGGAGCCTGGTTCCGCCGTGCTTATGATGATTTCGGCAGCCCGGTCGGCTCGCAAGAATGCACCGAAGGTCAAGATCTTCATCGAACCGCAGGGCATCTGTATCATGGCGGGCTTGGGGTTGATTAATGGACGCGCCCGCCGGGCCTTGGATTCGGTCAAAGAGCGCCTGGCGACCCCTCATGGCATCGTCCTTCAGCAGCCAGCTTATACCCATTACTATCTCCACCTGGGCGAAATTTCGTCTTATCCGCCTGGATATAAAGAGAATGCTGGCATCTTTTGCCACACCAATCCCTGGATCATGATCGCTGAAGCCCTCACCGGAGATGGGGACAAGGCGCACGACTACTACCTGCGCATCAACCCCTCCGCCCGCGAGGAGATCAGCGACCTCCATCGCTGCGAACCTTATGTTTATGCTCAGATGATTGCTGGCCGCGATGCCCCAACCCATGGCGAAGCCAAGAACTCCTGGCTCAGCGGCACTGCCGCCTGGAATTACGTCGCCATCACGCAGTCAATCCTCGGCATCCGCCCATCCCATTCCGGATTGGAAGTTGCCCCGGTCGTTCCATCCTCCTGGTCCGGTTTCACTGCCCAGCGTGTGTTTCAAGGGGTGCGTTACAACATTGTTATTGAACGCACCGGCCCTGGAAATACGGTCCAACTGACCGTAGACGATCAGCCGGTTGCCGGAGTGATCGTTCCGCTCCCGAAACCCGGCACTCATTCAGTCAGCGTTCATGTTCGTTTAGGATAGATCAATGGACTATTTCGGCTTTCCCATCCGCAGCCTATCAAATTCATTCCTCCGCCTCGACTATCTGACCACCATCGGGCCGCGTTTGGTTCGACTGGTGCCCGCCGGCACTGAGATTAACCTCCTGGCAGAAACCCCTACCATTTCCTGGGATACTCCCTTCGGGGTTTACCATGTTCGCGGCGGCCATCGCCTGTGGGCAGCCCCTCAGAATGACCTCAGCACAGCCATCCCCGATAATGACCCTCTCCAAATTGAAGAGCTGCCTTTTGGCATTCGCCTGGTCCAACCACTCGAAGCGCCCACGGGGCTGTCCAAAGCCATTGAGGTCTGCTTGAATCCTGAGTGCGCTGCCTTGACTCTCACTCACACCCTCACCAACCGCGGAGTCTGGCCCCTCGAGCTCTCGCCCTGGGCGATTACCCAGCTCCCCCTGGGCGGGACTCATTTTGTCCCCCTGTTGGATAATCGTCCGGGCCTCGACCGCAACCAGCCCAACCGCATGGTGACCCTTTGGTCCTATGCCCGATGGGACGATCCACGCCTGCAGATCACTCAAGATTTCCTGACCGTCAATGCTGTGACCGGAGCTGGAGAGTTCAAAGTGGGCATGTCCAACCACATCGGCTGGGCTGGTTACCTTCATCAAGGTTTTTTTCTCTGCAAGCGCTTTGCCCCCTCAGCCGACCCTTACCCCGACGGCGGATCGAACACCGAAATTTTTATTAATAATCAGTTCACCGAATTAGAGACGCTCGGTCCCCTGGTGCGCCTGCTGCCAGGCGAGGCCGTGAACCATGTTGAGGAATGGCAGGTGTACCAGCGCCCAGACCTGCCTGATTTCCTGCCCCAGGATTAAAAGCGATGAACGTCTGAGTGAGGGGGGCACCCAGACGTTCATCGTTACTTATATAATACCAGAACTTTCCTCAAAAAGCAAGAGAAAAATTCCTTAAATTTTCAGTTATGTTAGTGCCCCAGGCGGGAGTCGAACCCACAACCTCGGCCTTCTGGTTTGTGCCAGTTTCCTGGCTCCCTGGACTATCCCTTCACCTTAGCGACGAATTACCTTATCACCTTAGGTGGCAGCCGTCTAGTCTCTACACACTATTGACTCGAAATCGAAACTTTGTTTAATAACAGCCATACCATTTCGAATCAACTTGGCTCGGGATTACTTTGGAGACAGCCTTGAATTGTTTGAACTGCGTTACCGAAACAACAAACCCAAAATTTTGTAGCTCTTCTTGTGCAGCACGTTACAATAACAGAGTTTTTCCAAAGTGCAAGAAACAACAGTATTTCTGTATTATTTGCGGGTCTGAAACTCGCTATCGGAGAAGCTATTGCGTCGACTGTGACCCAACAAAGCCTAAAGACTTCAGTGACGTGACAATCCGAGAGATTCGTTCTCGCGCCCGTTACCAGGCGAATGCCTGGATTCGGAAACTTGCTAGAAGAGCATATTTGGGTTCGGAAAAACCGAAACATTGTTCAAGGTGCGGCTATTCAAAACATATCGAGATATGCCATGTCAGGCCCATCCAGGATTTTCCTGCAGATACACCGATGTCCAAGGTGAATGAACTGGATAACCTGATTGCGTTATGTCCCAATTGTCATTGGGAACTAGATCATGGCTTGCTGTCCCTTTAAGCTTCCCCGAATTTGACTGCTTACACCCATAAGATTTCTCTTATGGGGCCCAAAATATCAGGAGAGCCTCGCTCTATCCTTTGAGCTACTGGGGCATAGGATTAATTATACCATTCTACCTTTTTCTAATCCAACCTCCCCGTCAGGATTGCCTTCTTCACCTCTCCAATCGCCTGCGTGATCTCGATCTCCCTGGGGCAAGCCACGGTGCAGTTGAAAACCGTATGGCAGCGGTATACGCCGAACTGGTCGTTTAGTATGCGCAATCGTTCGGCACCGGCCTGGTCGCGGCTGTCAAAGATAAAGCGGTGCGCGGCAACGATTGCCGCGGGGCCGACATATTGGTCATTCGCCCAGAAAGATGGGCAAGAAGTGGTGCAGCACGCGCACAAGATGCATTTGGTCGTATCGTCAAAGCGCTCCCGCTCCTCCACCGATTGCAGCCGCTCCGTGGCAGGTGGCGGTTCATCGTTGATAAAGTACGGCTTGACAGACCGGTAGTGTTCGAAGAACGGGTCCATATCCACGATTAAATCCTTGATCACCTTCAGCCCCAAGATCGGCTCTACGGTCACATGCTTCGAGTGCAGATCCTTCAATAAAACCTTGCAGGCCAGGTAATTACGCCCATTGATGCGTATGGCATCGGAGCCGCACATCCCATGTGCACAGGAGCGGCGGAAAGAGAGCGTCCCATCGTGATAACCCTTGACCTGTTCCAGCAAATCCAATACCCGGTCGTTCGGATCTGCCTCCAGTTTATAGGTCGCGTAGTGAGGTTTTTTATCTTTCTCAGGGTTAAAGCGGAAAATTTTAAGTGTAACCTGCATAAGAACCCTCCTAGTAGACTCTCTCTTTGGGTTGGTAGCTGGTAATTTTTACCGGCTTGTACTTGAGTTCAATCTCGCCAGCTTTCTGCCAGGCCAGGGAGTGTTTCAGCCAGTTTTGATCGTCGCGCTTTGGGTAATCATCCCGGGCGTGAGCCCCGCGGCTCTCGGTGCGGGCCAGGGCGCACACCGTAGTGACCTCGGCCAGCTCAAGCAGGTTGCCCAACTCCCAGGCATTCAAGAGATCAGTATTAAAGATCTTCCCTTCATCTTCCAGGTGGATCTTCTCAAAACGTTGGCGCAGCTCTCGCACTTTATCCAAAGCCTGCTGCATCCCTTCCCCCGTTCGGAAGATGCCCACAAGGTCGAACATCACCGCTTTCATCTCCTGCGATAGGGTGGCAACCTTCTCCTCGCCCCGGCTTTGCCTCAGGTGATCAAACTGCTGGCGTCCAAAATCAGCTGCATCCGCCGGCAGAGGTTGGTAAACAGCTTCATTCGTAAACGCTGCTGCTCTCAACCCGGCGTATTTGCCGAACACAATCAGGTCCAAAAGGGAGTTCGTCCCCAGCCGGTTGGCGCCGTGCACCGATACGCACGCCACCTCCCCCGCTGCATAAAAACCAGGCATGACCGTGTCTTTTTCGTCTAGCAGCACTTCCCCATACTTGTTGGTCGGGATGCCCCCCATGGTGTAGTGGGCGGTTGGCTGCACCGGCATCAATTGGGTAACCGGGTCAACGCCCAGGTAAGTACGGCAAAAATCGACGATGTCCGGCAGCTTGGCCAGAATCTCCTCCGCCGTCGTCTGGTACGGAGAGCCGTCTGGCTTTCGCCTCCCATCCAGCGCGGCATATCGATTGACCGACTCGAGGGCGCACATCCAGGTACATGTAGTTCTTGCCCCCAATACCCCTACCTTCTTTCATCTCAATATACATGGCGCGGCTGGTTACATCCCGCGAGGCCAGATCCTTGACCTTGGGCGCGTACTTCTCCATGAAGCGCTCCCCCTTATCGTTGATCAAGACACCCCCTTCGCCGCGCACCCCCTCCGTGATTAGAATACCCAGCTTATAGATGCCGGTCGGGTGGAATTGGAAGAACTCCATATCTTCCGCTGGCAGGCCGCGTCGCATGGGGATTACGATCCCATCCCCGGTGTAGGCATATGCGTTCGAAGTAATTTCCCAAACCCGTCCATGCCCGCCGGTAGCGAAGATGACCGCCTTGGCATGAAAAATATGGAATTCCCCCGTCGCGTGTTCCAATGCCACCACTCCCGCAGCCGCCCCATTGGAAATAATCAGGTCCACGACCTGAAATTCATCATAGAATTTGACGTTGTTCTTGATCGCCTGTTGATAGAGAGTCTGCAAGATCATGTGCCCAGTTCGATCAGCAGCATAGCAGGCGCGCGACACGGGCTTGCCGGTTACGTTGTTGGTATGCCCACCGAAGGGTCGCTGAGCGATCCGTCCATCCTCCGTGCGCGAGAAGGGTAAGCCCATGTGCTCCAGCTCATAAACCGCCTGCACGGCCTCGCTGCACATGAACTCGATGGCATCCTGGTCGCCCAGGTAATCGGAGCCTTTTACCGTATCGAAAGTATGCCACTCGGGGTGGTCTTCTTCGATATTCCCCAGGGCAGCTCCCACGCCCCCCTGAGCGGTGCCCGTATGCGAGCGCGATGGATACAACTTACTGATCACCGCAGTCTGGGCTGTGCGCGAAGCATATAGGGCAGCCATTAACCCCGCTCCGCCCGCACCTACCACGAGAACTTCATATTGGTGTGTCTGCATACCCATCTCTCCTCAAGAGGCCAGGATGACAAAAATGCCCATGATCATAAAGAAAAGCCACAGCAAGAAGATAACCCCGCGCAGCAATACCTGGGAGACCGATTGCCCCAGGTAATCCTCGATCACCATGCGCAGGCCATTGAAGCCGTGTGTCACGCCAAAGACCAAAACCAGGATCATCATGATCTGCCAAAAAGCATTTGCCCATCCCAGGGTCACATCCGGGATGTCGCTGTTCACGACATGGTTAGGGTTCGGGAAGAACGTCCAGCGCATCAGGGCGGGCAGATCCAACTGTTCCCTGGCGCCCAGCAGCAGGGCTCCTACCACACCGAAAAAAGCCAGCACAAAAAGAGCTAACCCTGAAAGGCGGGTAAAGAGCCACATCACATAATCTAAATTAAAACCGCGCTGTGGGGCTGTACGAGTTCGCATTCTCTCACTCTCCCCTGGGCTACTTGGCAGAAAGCCCATTCATAATCATAATAAAAACCGTCAGGCCATACAGCGGGATGAATATTATCCACTGCAGCCAGGTAGATTCCCGTTGGAATTTCAAGTACTGCGGTCGCAAATCAAGCAGAATAATGCGCAGTCCATTCAACGCATGGAAGATCACAAAAAAGAACAAAACTGCCTGGAACTGCCAGGACTCGTAGAATGTATTGATGGCTGTGCCCAAGTCGCTGCCGAGCTGCTGCATCAAGAAAGATGAGGCAATGTGCATTCCCACGAAGATCACCATCGCCAGCCCCCCAAGCCTGTGCAGCACCCACGCCAGCATGGGTCCCCCACCTTGATAACGGAGACCTTGTAAGCCGATTTTCTTACCAAACGCCATGCCTGCCTCCTTGTCAAACCCATAGATTAAGCTGTTAGCTTGTCCATGGTTTGTTCCCCCATCCATTATCGCATTGGTTTTCCTGTTGGGCAAGCGGCTAGCTTGTCCACTACCTTTGTTCATTATTACATTGGTTAAGAATATGCGAAAAGTGACAATACTCACCGTTTCGGTGTTTCAATTGTCCTTTTCAGACATTTTACCCGATTTCTAAGGTAAAATCATACAAGGATCAAAGTTAAGGAGGAGCACATGCCCAAATCCCACCCTGTCACCCGCCGGGACTTCGTACTGACCGTGACTGCGTCCGTTGGTGCGACGATTGGTGCAGTAATCGGGTTGCCCGCCCTTGCCTACATCGCCTCTCCGGCTGTCAAGGTGAAGAAAGCCGAAGATTGGATCCCTCTCGGCCCCCTGGAGAATTTTCCCGAAGGCGTGCCTACACCCTTTAGCTTTGTGCGGGTGGAAGAAAACGGTTGGGAAAAGACAGCCAACAGCTACGGAGGCTATGTGGTGCGTACCGGTGAAGAAGCGACTGCTTTTTCCAATGTCTGCACTCACCTGAGCTGCCGGGTAACCTGGAAAGACGATTCCCAGGGTTTCACCTGCCCCTGTCACGATGCGATTTTCGACATCCAGGGCCAGGTTGTCTCCGGACCGCCTCCCCGCCCCCTCGATTCCTACCAAACGAAAATAGAAGATGGCAATCTATTCGTCTATTACAAGGGAGCGTGACCATGTTCCAGAAGACCTTCGCCTGGTTGGATGAACGCCTGGGTCTCACGACCATCTATGCCACCGTTCTGGACCGCAAAGTACCCAAAGTCAACTGGTGGTTCACCCTGGGCAGCGCCAGCCTCTTCCTGTTCGTCATGCAGGGTGTGACCGGCATCCTGCTGTCTGTTTACTACGTCCCCTCCCCCGATCACGCCTACGACAGCATCCAATATATCATGAGCTCCGTAGCCTTTGGTTGGTTAATCCGCGGCATCCACCACTGGGGCGCCACCCTGATGGTTATCGTAGTGTTCGTCCACATGCTGCGGACCTTCTTTTTTGCCGCCTACAAATACCCCCGCGAATTTACCTGGTTCACGGGTGTGATCCTGCTCCTGGCCACGCTGGGCATGGGCTTTACGGGCTACCTGCTCCCCTGGAACCAGAAAGCCTATTGGGCCACCACCGTCGGCACTTCCATCGCTGGCACTGTGCCCTTTGTAGGAGAATTCATTAATCGTGTGCTGCGCGGCGGGGCTGAGCTGAGCGCCGTAACCCTGGTGCGCTTCTTCTCCGTTCACATCTGGTGGCTGCCGCTGATAATCGGTGCCATGATCGCTGTGCATTTATACATGGTCATCAAGCTCGGTATTTCCTCGATCCCCAAGGAAGAGGATTAGGAGGCCCGCCATGGATGAAGAGCAGAAGAAACAATATCGTGAAAAATACGCCCAGGCCAAGCAAAAAGGGGTCAAGTTCTGGCCTGACATCATTTACAAAGACATCCTGGTTGTGCTGGCCATCTTTATCATGCTGGTGCTGCTCGCCGTCTTTGTCGGCGTAGCCAACGAGCCCAAGGCCGACCCCAGCGATGCGGCTTACATCCCCCGCCCCGAATGGTATTTCCTATTCCTGTTCGAGATGCTGAAATATCGTCCCTCCCAAGCTGGAATGGGTGGGCGCCACGATCATCCCGGGCATCGCCGTGTTGGCCATGTTCCTGCTGCCCTTTTTTGACCGCAACCCTCGCCGCCACTGGAAGCAGCGCAAGTTGGCACTGACCATCATGGGGCTCGTCGTCCTCGGCATGGTGGCCCTCACCATCCGGGCTGTTGCCACCACGCCCGCCCAGGAAGAGGTCGCCGTGGCTGCCACCGTTGCAGACCAGGTGGTCGCTGGGCAAGACCTTTACTCGCTCCACTGCGTGGAATGCCACGGCGCCGATGGAGAAGGCGGCGAGATCAAAGGCGTCGAGGGCCTGGAAGGTGTGATCCTCAAGCCCATCAACAGCAAAGATGAGATGTACACCCGCACCGATGAAACGCTCTACCAGATCATCGCCTATGGGCAGCAAGACCTGGGCATGCCGCCCTTCGCCAAGGCTTTTGGCGGCGAGCTGAGCACCAGCGAGATCGAGTATATCGTCACCTTCATGCGCTACACCTGGGATGACCGCATGGAGCTGCCTCCGGAAGCCGCCCAGCCCTCCATCCCGACCCTGGGCGCGGACGAAATCCCCTCCTATGAGGTGCACATCCAGCCCATCGTCAAGCGCTACTGCATCTCCTGCCACCGTCCCGGCAAGAAGAACAACAACTATCTTCATGGCCACCTACAACGAGATCATGAAATCCGGCGACCAGGCTCCCAACGTGATCCCCGGCGACCTAAACAGCAACCTGATCCGCATGATCAACCGCGAGGAGATCGAGGCGGGCGGTCCCATGCCGCCCACCAAGGCGCTCCCGCCCGAGCTGGTGGATATCTTCACCCGCTGGGTCAAGGCCGGCGCACCCAACACCGCCGCGGATGCCGCCGCTCTGCAGTCGACAGCTCCCGCTGAGGCCACGCCTGCGGAGGCAACTCCCACCACCACCCCGGTGCCGTGACCGTAGGGGCAGGGTCTCCCTGCCCCTACGGAACAGGATGCAGGTCATCCTCATCCCAGCGCAACGGATTGGTCAGGATGTAATCCCTGGTCTTCCCCCATTCTTCTTCGTTCCGGATAATGTGCTCGTAATAATTCCGCTGCCAGAAAACCGCTCCCGGTCTGACTTGCAATAGATTGATCTGCTTTGTGGTTTGGTATTTATAATAGCCTACCACCTGTCCCAATCTTGGTTTGTGAGGGTAGGGGGCGGGGTAACCCCGCCCCTACGGAGGATTCTGTGGAGAACGATGATGGCATGCACATGGTTGGGCATGACAACAAAGGCATCCACCTCTACATTCGAAAAATGGGCAGTTACCGCCTCCCAGAAATCAAAGGCAATCTGACCGAAAGGGGATAGTTGCACATCCTCATTTACCACCTGGCCCAGAACACATTCGTGCAGGTGGGTGCAGATGGTCACGAAATATGCTCCCGCCTGAGAATAATCGTAATCCTTGAGACGGATTGAGCGGCGATGATGGGATTTAGAAGGATTTGGCATATGAAATTCCATTGGGCAGGGAGACCCTGCCCCTACACTGCCACCAGATGCGGTGACCAACGGGGCGGGGTAACCCCGCCCCTACGTGACCAGCTTGAGCAGCTCGCCCACCTCGCCGCTCTCGTCAGCGATCTCCAGCTTGCGGAAGAGCTGCCGAGCCTGCTCTGCGAGCTGCGCGGCCGCCGCCCCCTCGCCCTGTAAGGCTTTCAGGCGCGCCAGGCCCAGCAAGTTGTAGGCGCGCGTCTTGCTGCGCCCGGTCTTCTGCACCAGCGTCTCGCTCTGCGTGAAATGCGCCTCGGCATCCGCCGTCTTGCCTTCCATCAGGTCCAGATCCCCCAGCCTGGAGAGCACCTCCGCCGTTTTGGAGTGATGCCCGAGGGACTGGAACACACCCAGCGCTTCTTCTAGCTGCTGGCGGCTCTCCGCCAGGCGCCCTTGTTTGCAGTACAGCATGCTCAAGCTCACCTGGATACCGGCCCTCAGCCGCTCGCGGCTGGGGGGCGGAGCCCCTTCGCAGGCTTCCAGGGCTGCCCGGTATAGCTCGAGGGCCCCCGCATAATCGCTGCCCCGCCTG
This sequence comes from uncultured Chloroflexia bacterium, assembly GCA_963754615.1. Classification (GTDB taxonomy): domain Bacteria; phylum Chloroflexota; class Anaerolineae; order Anaerolineales; family UBA4823; genus CAVVUF01. Next base: position 596,794 of record CAVWGW010000015.1, read on the forward strand.
CGGATGCTGCCCAGGTAGCGCAGGGCGCTGGCTCTTCCCCCAGGGTCACCCAGCTTTTCATAGAGATCCAACCCTTGCCGCACATGTTCTTCTGCCTGATCAAACAGCTTGAGCTGGATCTCGGTCCAACCCGCCACGCGGACCAGCGCCAGCGCTTCGTGTTTCTCATCCCCGGTTGCTCGCCCCACCTGGGCGGCTTGCAGTCCCAGGTCGCGCTCTTCTGCCGCCAGTAGCCGCGAATCCCCAGGAAATAGTAGATCGCCTCCAGCATGGCGAAGTAACTTGCCCAGTCTTTTTGCTGGTAGAGCCCTTCGATCACCGCGAAAATCTCCTGGATTTCATTCTCTAGCCAGTCATACCCGGACCAATTTTCTCCGCCCTTTTCCTGGCATTGGCTCAAATAGTAAGCCGCGGTACGCTGTTTTAGCTCCTGGTCTATCTTGCGGTTGGCCTGGCTGACCACTTTCTGGTAATACTCCCGGATCAAGCGGTAAGCCGGGTAAAACCGGCGCCACTCAAGGTCCATTTCTGGGGAATTGAGCACCAGGCCCGCATCGTCCAGTTCTTTGAGGGCTTCTTTGAGCTCTTCCACGCTTAAACCCAGGATCTCCTGGAGCGCATGGACTGCATAACTGACCCGGCTCAAGCAGAGCAGGCGGAAGGTCTTCTTCGCCAGCTCGCTCAGCTCATCGTAGGCAATGGCGCACAACACCCGGAATACATCTTTGCCCAGAGAGATGTTTTCCAGCACCAGGTCGATATCTGGATTTTCGCCCAGGAAAACATTGACCACCATGCTGAGCGCCACCGGCGAACCGTCGCACAGCTCACATAACTGCCTGAGCTTCTCCTCGGGAGCCTTCAGGATATACACGCACCCTCCACTCCGAGCTTTCTCTTTCAGCATGCCCAAGGCTGCTTCCAGGTCCAGTTTTTGCAAACGGCTGGAGCTCCAGCCTGCCACGGGTGTTGTGGCCGTCAAGATTACCGCGGCGCTGCCTGGAATGCCGCGGAGGAAATCGAGCAGCTTCTGGTGTTTTGTGCGCCGGATCTTCGTCACCACCAGCAAGACAGGCTGCTGCCGCAGGATGGTATAGAACCCCTCGACGCTGCTCAAATGCTTTGGATTGATATTCGGCAGGTTTGAAAGGGCGCCCTTCAAATAATCGAAGAACTCCTCGAAAGTGCGCTGGTATCCAGCCGACCACCACAAGCCCGCCTTGAAAGGTTGTTTCTCCGCCGCTTCCCAGATCTTATGCGCCAAAGCTTTCGCCACGCAGGCCTTCCCCATCCCGCGTGCCCCATAGAGCAGCAAATGGCGCGACCCTGCCTGCCAGCGGGTGTAAAAATCTTTTAGCTCAGCGTCTCGCCCCAGGGGTTGGGTATAGGCAGGCAGGTCAAAATAGATCCCCCCGGCAGCCTGGGTTATGTTGTAGATGCTTTGGATTATATTGCCGCCGGCGACATTGACCGGGGCGCCATCTTCTGCTTGGATATCGCCCGTTGACATCTGATCAGGCATGTTCATCTCCTGTCCGCTAACCTATTTTACCATTCTGCGATGCGGTGCTACGCACTTTTAACTCATATGACGAGTATTTAGCGTATAAAAGAAGTGCGCTACACCTCCTTTCCCCTTGACAAATAGACATTTGTCTATATAATATCAAATAGATGGAGATCAATATGATAGATTCAGACCCCGTCCTCTTCGCAAAAGCCCTGGCGGATGAAACCCGCCAGAAGATCATGCTGCTGTGCTGCTGCCAATCACTCTCCGTCAACGAGATCGTCGAGCAGCTCAACGTGACCCAGCCCACCGTTTCCCACCACCTGGCGATCCTGCGCAAGGCTGGCTTGGTGGAGGTGCGTGAAGAAGGCAAGCAGACCTTTTACACCCTAAACCAGGCGAATATCACGGCTTGCTGCGGCAGGTTGATGGAAAACTTTGCTCCCGAAGAGGCAATCACGATCCAAAATAAAAACATAAAGGAAAAATAATATGACTGCTCCAAGTAAAATCCACCAGGAAGTACAAAAGACTTATGCCGAATATGCCCGCACCAGCACCTCATGCTGCCCTCCGCAAAATAACCTCTATCCGCTCGAAACACTCCAGGATCTCCCCACAGATATCACCAGCTTCTCTGCTGGCAACGGCGATCCCATCACACCCGCCAATCTGCAGCCCGGTGAAACTGTTCTCGACCTTGGCTCCGGCGGAGGCTTAGACTGCTTCCTGGCAGCCCGCCAGGTCGGCGAAACTGGGCGGGTCATCGGCGTCGATATGACCCCCGAAATGCTCGCACGCGCCCGCCAGGCTGCCCTCCGCCTGGGCTTGCAGAACATTGAATTCCGCCAGGGTTACCTGGAAGTGCTGCCGGTGGAGGATAGCAGCGTTGATGTAGTGATCTCAAACTGCGTCATCAACCTGTCACCCGAGAAAGCGCTGGTTTTTCGCGAAATCTTCAGGGTGCTCAAACCCGGCGGGCGCATCTCGGTCTCCGATACCGTCACCAACCGCCCCGTCTCCGAAGAACAGCGAAAAGATATGGAAGATTGGTGCGGCTGCAACTCCGGCGCCCTGCCTTATGAAGAATACATCGCCAGCTTGCGCGAAGCTGGTTTTGTGGATATCCATCTCCAGCCCAACCTGGCTGTGGCGAAGGAAGCCCTCGAGAGCGGGCAGGTTCAAGTTTCAGAGCTGATCAGCATCGATGAGATTATGACCGATCTGTCTGATTTTCAACAGTGTGACCGGAGCATCTTTCTGCCTCACCTGATCTCCGCTCACAAGCCCGCTTGAGCCAAAGGTACTTGACATCTTTCCAGGCATCACTACACTTAATGGTAATGCAATATCCATCTGCCCGTTTATCAGAGGAGATTTTCTATGCCTGCCTTAAATAAAATACAACTGATTGGCCACCTGGGTAAGGATCCTGAGATACGTTTCACGCCTAAAGGCAGTAAAGTTTGCACCTTCAGTGTGGCAGTAAATCGCCGCTGGAAGAGCGGCGATGACGTCAAAGAAGCTACCGATTGGTTCAATATAGAAGTATGGGGGAAGCTGGGTGAATTTTGCCAAACCTACCTGGGCAAGGGCCGCCTGGTATATCTCGAAGGCCGCTTGCAGACTGACCGATACGAGCACGAGGGCGAAACGCGTTACTTCACCAAAGTTGTCGCCCGCCAGGTGCAGCTCCTGGACCATAAGCCCGAAGAAGAGCCTGTAGTTGAGGAAGAAGAAGAACCCATCGAATAAATGTCATTAAAGTAGGGGTCGGGTAACCCGACCCCTACACATTCACACATTGAAGCGGATGTGGACGATCTCGCCATCCTGGACGATGTATTCTTTTCCTTCCAGGCGCAGCTTGCCCTTGCCGCGCGCTTCCACCAGGCCTCCAAGTGTCACCAGGTCGTGGTAAGTCACCACTTCAGCACGGATAAAGCCTTTCATCAAGTCTGTGTGGATCGCCCCGGCTGCCTCGAGGGCGGTGGCGCCGCGATTCACCGTCCAGGCACGCACTTCATCCTCCCCCACCGTGAAAAATGACTGCTGCCCCAAAAGATCATACGACAGGCTGATCACCCGCTTCAACCCCAGCTCCTCGATGCCGTACTCCGCCATGAAGAGCTCCGCATCCTCCGCAGGCAGTTGGGCAATATCCATTTCGAGCTTGCCTTGCAGCGCCACCAGGCCCACCCTCGGGCGAGCAGCCTCGACTGCCGGGGACGGCTGCCCTTCTGCCAGGTTGAGCAGTATCAGGAGCGGTTTACGCGTCAGGAAGCCAAAGCCAGCCAGCGCTTTCTCTTCTTCCTGGTTGATCTCAACCTCGCGCAGAGGCTTCTCCTGGCTGAGGGATTCTTGAAAGCGATTAAACAAGGCAATCTCGCGCTCGACCACCGCTTTATCTCGCCCGCCACCTTTTTTGCGTTCCTCGGTCAACCGTTCCAGCTTGCGTTCTATTGCAATCAGATCGTTGATCAACAGCTCCGCATCCATCGTAGCAATGTCTCTGGTTGGATTGATGCCCCCGGCTGGATGGGGCACACTTGGATCGTCGAAACAGCGCACAACATGTAAGAGACCATCCATCTGCGACAGCTGATTGAGCAGAGCACCCGAGATAGCCACCTTACCTCCCTCCAATCCAGCGATATCCGCATAGGTGACCTTGGCGTAGATGGTCTTTTTGGGTTTGAACATCGCCGAAAGGATGTCAACGCGCTCATCGGGTACATCGACCACGCCAGTGTGCACTTCGAAACGCCCTCCACTCGTGGTAACCGGTTGGTTGCCACGGGTCAGGGCGTTGAAAATGGTTGTTTTGCCTGTTTGAGGTAATCCTATGATTCCAAGTCTCATGCACTACTCCTTGATCTTCGCAAAATCTACATCCATGAACCTCAGATCATTACCTCAGATCATTACCTCAGATTCAAATAGATTGGCGCACATTGGCGGATTCAAACTTGACCCTACACCGAACTTTGATTATACTAGGCGCACATTGCCGAAGTGGCGGAACTGGCAGACGCGCACGACTCAAAATCGTGTTCCCTCGGGAGTGAGGGTTCAATTCCCTCCTTCGGCACAGGAAATTATAGTCGAAAATACCGGATGAATGATCCGGTATTTTTTTAGATTTATGTATTGATTAGCAATTAAGGGATATCGCTCTCACGCCCCCTTGGTATATACATTGAATTGGGGTGGGTTTTCCAGGTGCTTTTTTACTGCGCATAATTCTGCCGAACGAATCAGCGAAGGCAGGTATTTCTCCGGGAAACCAGGCGGGGTCTGGATCTCCAGGTCGATCTGCTTGACCATACCGCTCGTATCCGTGTGCACTTTTTGAATGATTTTCAATCCATCTGCGGGCAGGTTTCTTTGCTGGCAGAAGCCCAACACATAAATCCCAGCACAAGCTCCGATCGAAGACAAGAATACTGCAAAGGGTGTTGGCGCCGTGCTGGACGGCGGCTGATCTGTTTTCACCGTGAACGGTCCAAAATGAGCATCCACCCGCGACCCACCTGGAAAATCGATTACCATTTCCATAAATCATCTCCTCTAGAATTTTCGAATAGATCCTTACTGTTCCGGTTATTTAGATGAATTGAAACCGAAAAGGTTACAGCCTGGGCTTAGAAAACCAAACCAATCATATTATGCTTCAAACCAAGGGCGAAATTTGCCCATATATGGGTATTATGAAACTGTTGAGATTTGCCTTCTCCCATACCTGATTGTGGATAACTCGCGAAAAACTGTGGATAAAGGTCTCAAATTGGGGAGAACCTGTCATATTAAGCCAATTAACCCTCTGGGTGTTTTCCCATATATGGGGGGTGATTTAATACCGCCCCTACAGGTAAGAATTGTCCATTTGGGATAAAATACTTATTCACCGGAGCACCGTTTTCTCCCATTTCTTCTGGGGATAAGTTTCTTATCTTTCTCCCTTACATATCCGTTCATAACGACATGACCCACTGTATATGGGTTTTGGCTTACCCAATTTTCAGGTTATCCACTTTTCCACAAGCCCTACTGTTACTACTATATATATACTTATCTTGTTATTAATGGATAATAATATTGAGCATACACTGTGACGGAAAACCAGGCTTTCCGTCGAGAATAAGGATCAACAGCCAGTGCTGAAGTAGCTAATCTGGTCCCCGGATAATCGGGGAAGGCACTGCCGCTAAAATATACCAGCACTTCTGTATGCGGTTGAATTTCGCCAGTCCAATGAATAAGCGATTGGCTGTTGGTAATGTTTCCCTGGGCAGCCTGAAGGCTGCCGGGGATCACGCTCTCACCCACCGGCATGGTAACTGTCAGAACAACCGCATCAGAAATAACGCCCTCATTTCTCAGCGTCAGCGTATAAGCAATGGTATCTCCCAGGAACACTTCTTTGGAAGCGTATTCACCATGCAAGCTAAGCCAGGGAACGCCAATCTGGATGGGGCTTTCTGCGACAGCTAAGATCCCTTGGCTGTCATACAGCCTGGCCAATAAGGGAAGAGTCGTTTTTGTGGGGATATTCTCAGCGAGCTGTAGTTCAGCCTTTCAAGACGATCTTTTCTCCTGGGAAGAGAGCCCCGTTCCAAACCAGGCTGTTTTTCACAAGATCATAATTCCAATCTCCTTGAAGGCTGCCGGGAACCAGGCTGGTTTGCGCGGAGAAGGCTTATTTCGGCGCTCAGCCCTGGCATGGGTTGAGCATTGGCCAGAGCAAGGGTGAGTGTGATGGGTACCTGGCTGCCACTTGCCGCGGCGGGGGAGCTTCCAGCCAGCTCTCACCGAATGGGCTGATCCACAACAGGGACTGGCTAAGCAGGGTGTGATGAGCCTGGTTATCCAGGTTTTCCAGAGGAAAAGAGAAAAAACTGCTGCGCCAGTTTTTCTCACTGTGAGCGACACCGACCGGGAATGGATTTTGATCTTCCAGGATCACTGCTGTACTCTTCGATGCTTTCAGACCATCTCCCCAGTCGGCATATGGGAAGGTTAAATTCCAAAGTCCTAAATCTGAATGGAGGGGGTGGTTCTGGGCACCGGTGACTTCCGTGGGGGTCACCGATAGGGTGAAATCCACCACCCCTAGCCGGTCTTGCACAAATTTTGAGAGGCCGTTGACATCCAGCAGGTCCTGGCTGCTCAACAACAATCGGCCTCCCTGGTCGAGGTATTGGTTTAGCTGCTGTTCCCCATCTGTGCCAAGCGGGTTATACCAGTTATAACCCGTCGTCCAGATGATGATGGGGTAATTCTTCAGCGTGTTGTACGAGGGTGTTTTTATAGATGCCTGGGTATGGAGCAATATCATAAGGTATTCCGAGAGATGTCAGGGTTTGCGTATAAGGGGCAATATTTTGATACCAGATTTGATGCTCCACCAATAAGACCGGTGCGTGGGTTTTTGCTGTCAGGGTTACCGCTTCCTGAATATGAGGATTCTTTTGGCTGGTGAATTCCAGACGATATACCGCATGCACATCTCTTGGCAGGCCGGCGGGGATGGTGATGGTGGTCGTGATCGTCTCCGCCTGGCAGCTTCCTAAAGATAAGGAAGTATTTCCAGAAACATGGTTCCCATCCGGCAATTCGATATCCAAAGGCCAAGCGCTGCCGGTGACTTGCAGGTTGTAAGTATCTGTCAGGGTGCCTGTGTTGTTGACCTGGATGGTTTGGGTGACCACACTCCCCGAAGAGCCGATTAATGGCTCAGGCGATGTAAAAGATTTTGATTCCGAAGTGGAGCGGGAGTTTTTTCAAACCATTGGAGGATCCGGTCCAGCAGCTCAATCCGCCGGGTGAGTGGTCCCGCTCCTTCAAATCCAAAACCGGTCCAGAAGGCCTTGTAAGGTTGGCAGAAGCCAGCCATTACGCCGCCAATGGATTGATCTGGCCAGATTAGGGATGGTATTCGTGCCAAGCGGTGAACGAATTTGGGCTTCGTCAGGCCACTGCTGCTGTTGGGAGCTGTCTGGTGTGTTGAGGGTTAGCTGTATCCCCTCGAAAAACGATCCTGGAGCGCCGTTCAGGGGGGATAGGTTTCCTTCTCCGTTAAACTGTATCCCCATATCCTTGAGCATGTAAGAAGCAGGAAAGCTGTAGATAGAGCCTCCACCATCCAGGTAAAGGACATCTTCACCGCTGATGAAAAAGTGTCCGCCAGTTTTTAAATAATTGGTAATGACATCGTTCGATCCGATCCACCCCGGTGAAGAAAATGGATCAGACCAGATCACGACATCGTAAGGATCAAAATCGTTGAGCAAGGGGCGTTCATCGGGAGTCCCGCCTAATCCAAGAGAACGGATTGGCCATTCCCGGTAGGGGAGATCAAGGGCATCAAGAGCATCTTTGTAATAACTGATCTGGCTGGCGTTATACCACCGGCCTCCGTCGACCAATAATATTTTGGGAGCTGGTAAAAGGCCGATATTCCACGTGCCGCTTGACCCTGCCGTGATGGTGGGGGTGATATGCCCGGTGCGATGGGCTTCCGAGTTTATTTTTACTTTCCAGGAGCCTTCCGGCAGGCTCAGGTTATAAAGACCAGTGGAGGGATCGGTTTGCACTCGCACAGGCGTTTCCTCGACAGTCAGCGTAGCTGAGAGAGGAAGATTGCTCTCTAAATCCGTAATTTTTCCAGATAGAAAGCCGGTAGGGACTGCAGCTAACCCAATATCCATGCTTGTTTGCGTGCCCGTAAAGATCCCAATGTTATGAATTGTGTCGCTCAAGAAACCAAAAGCCGATATGGAAAGGTCATAGCGCCCCGGGCGAAGCGCAAAGGTGTAAGTTCCATCGCTTTTTCCGCTGGTCGTCAGGCTTTGCTCAGGATGGTCCAGCGGTTTGGCAGAAAGCACGGGGAAGGGAACCGGGCTGTTAATCCCTGCCTGCCTGACAACCCCAACCAGCTCTCCGTGGGCGGTGACCTTTAATCCAGCCGCATAAGCATTCACGGAGCCCCATCCCGTATCGTTGTTGGGATGAACGGATCCCAAAGGATCAGCCGTCGTTTTGATGATTTCTTCGATTTCATCCGGAGCCAGGGATGGGTTCGCCTGCAAGAGCAGGGCGGCTAAACCGGCCACATGGGGAGCGGCCATGCTGGTGCCATCTGCCGTTGCATAGCCATTGCCTGGAAAAGTGGAAAGGATATTGACCCCAGGCGCAGCGACCTCAGGTTTTGTTTCGTTCCAGGGGCTGGGACCGCGAGAAGAGAACAAGGCTGGATATCGATCCTGATCAACAGATCCAACGGAGAAAGACTCCGGGTAGCTGGCTGGGCTGCCAATTGTATAAGGAGATGGACCGTCATTCCCGGCAGAAAACACCGGAAAAATACCTGCGGAGCGGAGGACAGTGACATCGGATCTAAAACGAACATCTCCCCCACTGCTAGATCCCCAGGAACAGTTGATGACATCTGGCGCCAGAGCCGGGTTTCCTTCGGGAGCTATCACCCACTGAAAAGCAGCATGGATCCAGCTTTCGTAGGTGTAACCCTGGTTGTTAAACAGCTTGACCGCAATCCAGCGCGCTCCAGGAGCTACTCCAGTGCGGTTACCTGCCTCGTCGTCACCAACCATCGTGCCCATCGTATGCGTACCATGACCATTGCTGTCGCCTGGAACCAGGTAAGGCTCACCCGTAACCACAAACCAGTTCCCAAGATGCTGTGCGGGCCCATGCAGGTTATACCCACGGTATTTTTTAAGGAGAGCCGGGTGCTGCCAATCTACCCCTGTATCCAGGTTGGCAACGACAACCCCGCTCCCATCCAGCCCAAGCTGCTGTTCTGCAAGGTCTGCGCCAATTAATTCGAGGTTCCAACTGAAGCCAGCTCCGGAATCTTGAACGTGGAAATCCGCTTTCTCCAGGTATAAGCGTTCGTCGAGGCGGATCTGGACGATATCATCACGACTGCTTAAGTCTGCAATCAGAGCTGGAGCAGCTTTTGCAGCGATGATGGGGCTGACCCAAAAAGATTGGATATCAGAAGCCTGACCGAGTAGCTCTGCAGCTTGGAGAGCTGTTCTCAATGCACCAGATTGTTCCGAGGCATAGGCCTGTAAGCTGGCTATGACCTGGGTTCTTGCTTGAAGACGGTTAGTATTCTTTTTGTCGAGCAGGTCAAGGCTTTGACTGAGCACCTCGGCATATGATTGCCCACCCCATTCGATGATGATGGGGATCTGCTCGATATTTTCACCGGACGATAGAGCCTTGACAAGGCCGGGGTGAAGCTTGCTGCGATTAATCCACGGTTGGGGATCTGGACTGCTTGGCTCTGCCGGTAAGGTGGGCCGGGCGATTGCTTGGGCTGCCTGGGAAATACTTCTGACGAGGAGTCATCAGCAGAAAAACTGTCAGGATGATCGGGATACTCAGGATGAGGTACTTCTTGACCATTTTTCTGCTTTCCTTCGTCTCTACGTGTGCAGCTTGGCAACCGTTACACCTTCACCGCCTTCTTTGTCTCCTCCCGACTCAAACGACTTGACATGTGGATGATGGGCAAGCATCTCGCGCACCGATTGGCGCAGCTTGCCGGTCCCTTTTCCGTGAATGATGCGAACGAATGGCATGCCGGCCAGGAAAGCCGCATCCAGGTAATTCGCTAAGGCATCCTCTGCATCATCCGCCCGCTGACCACGTAGATCGATCTCCATGCGAGGAGTTTCAGAGGGTGCCGGGGAGCTGATACTGGAAGAAGCTTTTTTTCCAGATGCCTTTTGTAGCTTCTGCTCAGGCACAGATACCTGGCCTGGTCTTTCGATATCTGCAAACCTGGCACGTATCCGCAGCATTCCAACCTGAACTTCGGCTTCTTCTTCTCCCAATGAAGTGACCACTCCCTGGGTGTTCAGGGAACGTAAATGAACTTTATCGCCCAACCGCAATGCACGTGAGCCCGGTCTTGCTTCAATGTCAATGCTCCGCCGTTCGATGGGTTTTTCCACGGTCTCTTCTAACTCAGCCGCTTTTTCTTCAACCGATTGCAGTGCTTCCAGGGGCTGCCTGGCACGGGCGAGCATACGACGAGCCTGGCGAACTTCTTCTTGCAGCGCTTGAATTTGTCCTTCTGCTTCGATGTGGGCTTTTTCCAGGACAGAACGCCTCTCATCTTCAATTTTTTCTAGCCGCCGGTTCAGCTCATCTCGACTCTTCTCTGCTTCTAGGCGTGCTTTTTCTGCAGCCGAGCGGGCCTGGCGGGTGTGCTCACGTTGAGAATGGATATCATCCAATAAATCATCGGCACGCAGATCGGTGGGATTGAGGTCAGCTTTTGCCAGGTCAATAATCTGATCGGGCATACCCAGGCGCTGGGCAATCGCAAGTGCGTTTGAGCGCCCGGGCAATCCAATCGTCAAGTGGTAAGTCGGCCGCAGCGTTTCAAGATCAAATTCAACGCTGGCGTTGACGACTCCTGGGGTGGCGTGAGCATAAGCTTTTAATTCCGGGTGGTGGGTCGTTACCAGGGTGGTAATGCCTTTTTCAAGTAGATTGGAGAGGATGGCACGTGCCAGGGCTGCCCCTTCTTGAGGATCGGTGCCGGCTCCCAATTCATCCAGGATTACCAGGGAACGCCGGTCTGCCTTTTCAAGGATGTGGATGATGTTGGTAATGTGCCCGGAGAAGGTGGATAAAGATTGCTCGATGGATTGTTCGTCGCCGATATCTGCGTAAATGGAATGGAACAAGCTGATCTCAGAACCAGAATGGGCAGGGATATGCAAGCCGCTTTGCGCCATTAAAGCCAACAGGCCGATCGTTTTCAGGGTGACGGTTTTCCCGCCGGTGTTTGGCCCGGTAACGATCATGGCATAGGTTTGCTCATCTAACTCCACATCAATTGGAACGACGCTGTTTTGATCGAGAAGCGGGTGGCGCGCCTGGTAAACCCGGATCATGGTACCGGGATGGTTTGAGTTGCGGCGTCCCTGGATGGTCTGTAAAACAGGTTCTGTTGCAGAAAGGTCATCAGCATACTTGCTCTTTGCAAAAGCCAGGTCAAGGTCGGCAATCACATCAATGGTGGTCAAAATTTCACGCCCATGCAGGCCCACCTGCATCGAAAGCTCTGTGAGGATACGTCTTTCCTCATCACGTTCCGCCAGGGATAACTCTCGATACTGGTTGTTGTGTTCGACCACCCCAAAGGGTTCAACGAAGAGGGTCGCGCCTGAAGCAGATTGGTCGTGAACAATCGACTTGATTTTGCCTTTGAATTCGGCTCTCAACGGGATGACATAGCGTCCATCGCGCTGGGTAATCAAAGCTTCCTGGAGCAAGGTGGCATTTTTGGGATCACTGATCATGCGTTGCAGCTTTCCCATCAAGCGATCATGAGCGATGCGCATATCTCGGCGGATATGTCCCAATTTATCGGAAGCCGAATCCAATATTTCCCCCCGATCTGAAATGGCACGCGTGATGCCATCAATTAATCCCAACGGAGGGGGCATCTGGTTAGCGATTTCGCACAGGCGCGGGAACTGCTGGCTCAAGCGCTCGAAGGTGCGGGCCAGGTTGCGGGCGGCTACGAGAGTCGATTTAACATCCAGGAGCTCGGAAGGGGTGAGGACACCTCCGTGCAAGGCCAAGTCGACCGGCTCGCGTACGTCACGGGCACCGCCGATGGTCAGGTCAGGATGAGTGGTGAGCAGTTGGAGCGCTTCGCTGGTCTCTGACAGCCAGCGGCGGGCTTCTTCCAAAATGACGGTTGGCTGAAGGCTGCGTGCTTTTTCTGCCGAGGCAGCAAAAGCACAGTAGCCCGCCAGCCGGTCGAGGATCTTAGGATATTCAAGGATTTGAAGGGTTTTAGCATTCATAAATAATTATTTTCCTAGCCGGGAGCGCTCCTCTTCGGCTATGCTTTCATCCAGCTTCTTGAACAACGGCGCGGGCTGCTCCAGGCGCTGCCCGGCAGCCAGTTGGCTGGGTTCCCACTTTCCACTGGCCTGATCCGGTTGGTAGCACAGCACAGCGTGAGCGCCTAAAGAATCTCTCACTTCCTCAACATATTGGCTGCCAAAAAGGGGCTGCATATATCCCAGGTACGTGTGCAGCCGTTCGCAGGTAAATGGTAAGAAGGGAGCAAACAGTACTTTGAGTGAGTTGATCGCTCGAAGGGCGGTGTAGATCGTGGTTGCTGTAGCGGTTTTATCGGTCTTGATTGTGAACCAGGGGGCGGCTGTATCGATATACTTGTTGACCTCCCCAGCCAGGCGCAGTGCTTCTACCAGGGCAGCACGGAGGTGAACCTCTTGTAAAAGCTTTCCCACGCCTTGGAAACCGTCCTCAACCGTTTCAAGGATCGCCTTGTCTGCGGGTCCCAACTCACCCGGCGTGGGCACCTGCCCATCCCAGTGTTTATAAGCAAAGGATAATACCCGGTTAGCCAGGTTTCCCCAGGTCGCCACCAGCGAGTTATTATTGCGCTCTACAAATTCCTTCCAGTCCCAATCGGTATCTCTGTTTTCGGGCATGTTGAATCGTCAGGTAGAAACGCAAGGAATCCGGGTCATAGCGAGTCAAGAAATCTAAGCCCCATACAGCCCAATTCCGGCTGCCCGAGATCTTCTGCCCCTCCAGGTTCATAAATTGGTTGGCAGGCACATCGTAAGGAAGGTTTAGGGGTTGGTCTGCCTCTTCGGCAAAGATTTCCAGGAATTTTTCACCTGCTCCCATAAGCTGAGCTGGCCAAAAGGCGGTGTGAAAGAACATATTGTCTTTTCCAATAAAATAAAAAGCCTTGCCATCAGGGCTAACCCACCAGTCCTTCCAGGCTTCCGGGCTTCCCCTGAGCTGGGCAGCTTCGATTGCTGCAGATAGGTAGCCAATCACAGCCTCAAACCACACATAGATGCATTTCCCTTGCCAGCCTTCGACGGGTACCGGGATGCCCCATTCCAGGTCGCGCGTGATGGGGCGCGGCTTTAGTCCTTCGCTTTCGATCTGCCCCAAGGATTGCCCGATTACCGTCTCTCGCCAGTAATGCTGGCGCGCACGCAAGAAAGCGGTCACCTCGGGTTCCAGCTTGGAGAGGTCGAGGAAAAAATGTTCCGTATCGCGTAATACGGGAGTTGAGCCGTCTGCTTTGGAACGCGGGTTGAGCAATTTTTCGGGCTCTAGCACGTTTCCGCATTTATCACATTGATCACTGCGCGCCCCTTCAAATCCGCAGATATAGCAGGTGCCTTCTACGTACCGGTCGGGCAAAAAGCGATTTGCCTTTGGCGAGTACCACTGCGGGCGGGTTTCGGTGTAGAGAAAACCATTTTCTTTCAAAGCCAGGAAGATGCTTTGCGAAACCTTGAAGTGGTTCTCCGTGTGAGTGGTCGTGAACAGGTCAAACTGGATGCCCCAATTTTTGGAAAAGATCCAGAAAGCTCTGGTGGTATTGTTTGTAAACTTCCTCAACCGGCTTGTGCAGCGCATCAGCCCGCAGCGTAACCGGGGTACCATGTGAATCTGTACCCGATACCATCAGGACCTGGTCCCCTTTTAGACGGTGATAGCGCGCGAAGATATCCCCCGGTAGATGGGATCCGGTGATATTGCCAACATGGATTTCTGCATTGGCATAAGGCCAGGCGATGGCTACCAAAATGTTTTCGGACATAGTGATCCTCCTTAGAACCTAATAAAAAGGCTGCCCACTGCTGGACAGCCTTAAGTTTACTCGAACTTTACCGTTTCCTTAAAACCTCAGGAATGTGGCTACCCAGGCGCGTGGATGCATCTTCATCATGCACATCGACATTTTCGCAACAGAAACCGGGCAGAGCATGGCGTGATCCTTTCTCAGCTTGTACGGATGAGTTTATATGGGCGGGCTGTTTTTGTCAAGGATTGCCTATAAATAATCTTTAAGCAGGCGAGAACGGCAAGGGTGACGCAGGCGCCGCAAGGCTTTACCTTCGATCTGCCGGATGCGCTCGCGCGTCAAGCCAAATTTCTGACCCACTTCTTCCAGTGTGTAAGGATGCCCATTTTCTAAACCAAAGCGCAGGCGAATGATGCGCGCTTCTCGAGGCGAGAGTGTCGCAAGGACCTGTTCGACTCGCTCACGCAGCAAATTCTCATAGGCAGTTTGTGAAGGCGATGGGGTAATTTCATCTTCGACGAACATCCCAAACTCAGACTCTTCATCATCTCCGACTGGGCTTTCAAGCGAGATGGGCGTCCAGGATACCTGTAACATCCATTGCAAGCGATCGATTGTGACCTGCATTGCATTTGCCATTTCTTCGGTGGTGGCTGGGCGTCCAAGATCTTGCTCGAGCTTGTGAGCCATTTTATACATGGTCCGGATCCGATCGGTCATATGCACAGGCACCCGGATTGTGCGACCCTGGTCAGCAATCGCTCGCGTGATCGTTTGGCGGATCCACCACGTGGCATAGGTTGAGAAACGGAACCCGCGTTCATATTCGAACTTGCTCACGGCTTTCATCAACCCCAGGTTCCCCTCCTGGATTAAGTCCAAGAAAGGAACGCCTCTTCCAATATATTTCTTGGCAATGCTGACAACCAGGCGCGTATTGGCCTTGATCAAATGTTCCCTGGCCAGTAAACCATCCTGGATGGTTGCTTCTAGTTCCTTCCGGCGCTCTGTAGGAGTTTTTCCATTGAGCTTGTTAATTTCTAATTTTGCTTTGTAAGCTTGTTGAATGCGCTTGGCCAGGCTGACCTCTTCACTTAACGACAGTAAAGGGACGCGGCGACATTTCTTTGAGATACAACCCCACAGTATCATCAGAGGAAATATGCTCCAGATTCATGATGGGTTCCAGAACCAGAGAGTCTCCTTCGGGAGCTGAGTTTACATCTTCATCATCCAGAATAACTTCAACCCCGCGGTGTTGAAGGGTCAAGATAATGTTACCTAACTTTTCAAGATCATCTGAACCATCCGGAAATAGCTCGATGATATCTTCAGGCGTCACATATCCCCGTATATCGGCTTTTTCCAGTAAGTTACCAATAATCTCACTGGGATGGGTATATTGCTCTGGATACGCCATACGCAACCCTCCTGCCGGTTTCGTTAGCTCGCTCGACGCGATCGAAATGAGGTCCTATTGTTTATCAAAAAGCGACTGCAGCCCTGCCAGGCGTTCATCGCCATTTTCTGCTCCATGGTTACAGGTGATTAAATTCAAGTTCTCGCCACAAATTGGACATAAACCTTTGCAATCTGGCTTACAGAGAGGGTTAATAGGGAATTCCAGGAGCATATATTCGCGCAGTAAAGGCTCCAGGTCGATCTTCCCATCTTCGGGTAGAATCAGGTTTGAGTCTGTGACCGAACGCTGGTTGAAGGCGTACAGCTCCGAGAAGTCAACAGTCAGGTCATAGGCAAAATCAGTTAAGCACCTCACACATTCTGTGGAGGCTGCAGCTTGCATCTTTACCTGGACCAGGAGACCTTGAGGTGTCCTGGTAACGCGAACAGTCCCGTTCAGGGCGGTTAATTCCAGGTCATCTTGTAATCTTACATGTGGAATCTCAAAAGGGAAATCTCGGCTAAAACCAATGGTTTGGTAGATAATAAAACCAACGTTCAGCCGCAGAGGAGAGTGTGGATCAGACACTAGAGTGTAGTTGAAAATTGAACAAAGAGGATATTTTGTTTACTTATGGTATTATATCATAACATTTTGCAAAATTAACGGTCAATTTCCTGGTTCTTCAGGGGCTGCCGCCGGGGTTCCACGGGAAATTCCAAAGAGCCAATTTGCCATGTTTGAGATAGGTGATGTATGAAAATATTATTGGCTAGTTATAACCAGGGAAAGCTGCATGAGCTCCAGGCGCTGTTAGCAGATGTGCCTTTGGATTTAATTTCACCTGCCTCTCTGAATTTGACCCTAAATGTTGTTGAAGATGGTCTTACTTATCAAGCAAACGCCGCTCGCAAGGCTCTGGCGTTTGCTCAGGCATCGGGATTTTTGTCCCTCGCCGACGACTTCGGTCTTGAAGTGGAGGTCCTGGATGGTCAACCAGGTTTACACTCGGCACGCTTCTCCCCACTACCTGGGGCTACCGATCGGGATCGCCGTGAGCTTTTACTTCAAAAAGTTCAAAACAAGCCTCGCCCATGGGTGGCGCGTTTCAGGTGCGTAATCGCTATAGCTGTTCCGACCGGCGAGTTATATTTTTCAGAAGGAGTCTGTCCAGGTGAAATTATCCCTGAAGAGCGTGGACAGAATGGTTTTGGTTACGATCCAATCTTTTTATTAACAGCTTTGGGCAAAACAATGGCAGAGTTATCGATGGAAGAAAAAAACCGCCTCAGTCACCGGGCACGCGCCGTTCTGGCTGCCAAGGGAGTGCTTCTCCAATTGGGTTCAAATTCTAATGTCAGCTTCCCCGCTTGAAGCTTTGCATCTCTTCTGTTTTGGATTATCATATCGGTATGTGGATTATTTTTGAACTGGGATATTTTTCTCCCCGGTTCACGGGATTAAGCTGGCTCCAGGTCCGGAAAGTAGGCTGATGTGGAGTCGGTGAATCTCCAAATTGAGCTTGGGCTGCTTTTGGTAGGGATCATTGTGGGGGGGGTGCTTTCCTATCTTTTGTTCGGTCGCGCCCTGGTAGCCAGGATACGCTTTTCTGCTCGGAAGGAAATTGAAAAAGCCAAACTCGCCGAACGCGAGCGTGTGCAGACCATCTATAACTTAATTTCAACGATGACCTCCACGCTCAATTACAGTCATGTGTTGGATGCCGTGTTAGACCTTGGGGGAAAAGTTCTCTCTGCTGGCGAGCAGCAGGTTGAGCGGATCTTTGGTGCTGTGCTGCTCTTTCATACATCTGAGAATGGGAATACTGAGTTGCGCGTTGGTTCAGCACGCCGCTTCACCCCCTCGGATTTACGGAGTGTACTTCCAGGTACAGAGGGCGTGTTACATGAAGTCATTTCATCAGGAGATGCAATCCTTTGTAATACAATTGAGCAGGATCCTGAATTAAAGCGCTTTGTTGCGCTGCGTGCGTGTAAATCGGCATACGTCCTTCCACTGCGAACAGGCCTGGATGCATTTGGAGTCTTACTCTTTGCGCATTCCGATCCAGAGTTCTTCACACCAGAGAAACGCGAAGCATTGGAGGTCGCTGCCAGGCAAGCTGTAATTGCTATTCAGAACGCGCGCCTGTACAGTGATTTAGAGCAAGAGAAAGAACGCATGATCGATATCCAGGAAGAAGCGCGCAAGAAGCTGGCGCGTGATTTGCATGATGGGCCCACGCAATCAGTAGCAGCTATCGCCATGCGCTTGAATTACACACGCCGTTTGATGGAAAAAGATCTCAAGACGGCTGGTGAAGAAATCCTCAAGATTGAGGAGTTAGCCCGCCGGACGACCAAAGAAATCCGCCACATGCTCTTTACCTTACGCCCCTTGGTGCTTGAGTCACAAGGATTATTGGCTGCTTTACACGCCATGGCTGAGAAAATGCGCGATACTTATGAACAAAATGTGATTGTCGAGGCCGATGTAAGGCTCATACCTGAGTTGGAGATGAGCAAACAAACCATAATTTTTTATATTGCTGAAGAAGCTGTCAATAATGCACGAAAACATGCGCAAGCCGCCCACATATGGATCCGGTTGAAAGATATTGGCAGCCAGATTGCCCTATTGGAAGTGCAAGATGATGGCGTCGGGTTTAACCTTGGCGCTGTGGATGCAACATACGACCATCGCGGCAGCCTGGGAATGATTAACATGCGCGAAAGAGCAGAGCTGATCAATGGTGTGCTGAAAATTGAATCTGCTGAAGGAAAAGGGACAAGTATTCGGGTTTTGATTCCCATGAATGAAATCGCTGCAGAACGTATCCGTCGAGGGGGATGAACCATGCCCTTGGCTTCTGGCTTGTATTTTCACTTCTCGCAGGATGGTGTTGTTGAAACACCCCCCGTGGTTCTGCTGCATGGTGTGGGGGGCATGCATTTATTTTGGCCGCCTCAGATTCGCCGCCTTCCTGGATATCGGGTTTTTGCTTTAGATCTCCCCGGGCATGGCAAGTCCAATCATGGAGGCGGCTTGCAAACTGCAGAAGCTTATGCAGAGCAAATTGTGGCTTGGATGGAAACCGTAAATTTACATCGGGCTGTTTTTGTGGGTCACAGCTTGGGTGGAGCAATTGCCCTTAATTTAAGCAAGCAATATCCAGAACGTGTCTTGGGTTTGGGATTATTTTCTTCAGGGGTTCGATTGAATATTCCTCAAGATATCCTGGCAGATGCATCCAGCACTACGACATTTTATAAATCTGTAGAAAGCCTGGTATCATGGTCTTTTGGCTCTTCTGTATCAGAACAACTCTCACAATTCACTGCCAGCCACTGGAGAGAAGTGCGCCCGAGTGTATTGCATGGAGACCTAATTGCCAGTGAACAATTTGATTGTAATGAGCAGCTGGCCGAAATTCGCTTTCCCACTCTCGTTTTATGCGGAGAAGAAGATCGGATCGCCCCTCTGCGATATTCTCAATTATTAGCGCACATTATTCCTGGTGCTGTTCTACAGGTAATCCCTCAAGCGGGGCATATGGTCATGCTAGAACAACCCGATTTGGTGGCGCAATCTCTGGCGGCTTTTCTTGATAAAATCCCTTATCACGCAGGAGAGGTAAATTAACATGTACCTGGCAATTGAAGGCGTTATTGGGGTAGGAAAAACAACCCTTGCTCGTATGCTCCAGCCATCCTTTAAAGCGAGTCTTTTGTTAGAAATTTTTGAGGAAAACCCTTTCCTGTCAGATTTTTATGCAGACCGTGAACGGTTCGCTTTTCAGACGCAGATTTTCTTCTTGCTCAGCCGCTACCACCAGCAGCGCCGATCTGTACCCGATGTATTGGTTAGAGACCAAAACCTGATTGCAGATTATACGTTTGATAAAGATGGCCTTTTTGCGAGTATTAATCTGCACGGTGACGAATTGGAGATGTATTATCGCGTGCATGAGGCGCTGGCTGAAAAAATTCCCCAACCCGATATGATCGTATATTTACGTGCCAGTACGGAAATTCTCATGCGCCGGATCGCCCTGCCGCGATCGTTCCTATGAGCGAAACATGGAACGAGCCTATATTGACGACTTAAATCGTGCTTATGAACTGTATTTCGGCTCTCCTCATACTGTAGGATACCATCCTACGGCTCCCATGCTGGTGATCGATACAAATGATCTCGACTTTGTGCATAATATTGATCACTTAAAGGTCAGTCGAGGAAAAAATCCGCCTCGCTTTAAAACAGGTTCCAGTTCAATCAGAATTTCCATTTGAGTATGCCGAAGGTTCACCTGTTCAACAGGACACCTGATCTTAGCAAGCGAAGGGCTGCGATATGCGCATTACACCCGAATTGCTGTTCAAATTAGCTAATGATTATATTGCTCAACGCAGCAAAATAGACCGAGACATCATTGCGGTATATTTGCAAGGCTCACTGCTAAGAGAAAATCAATTGATCGGTGGAACAACTGATATTGACCTGTTTTTTCTACATGCCAATGAGATTCGCGAAGATCGAGAGTTTATAAGAATCACAGATGAGATCCATATCGATGTTTCCCACCATCCTGTCAGCTTATACCGCCGGCCAAAAGAATTGCGTTCACATCCCTGGCTTGGACCAGCAATCGAGGGATGTAAAATTTTATACGACCCGCAGCATTTTCTAGATTTTACACAGGCAAGCGTGCGCGGCCAGTTTTACCGCTCAGACCAGGTGCTTAATCGAGTGCGCCCGCAGGTTGAACATGCCCGGCAAATTTGGCTTGCTTTCCAGACTGAAAAACCCCAAGGCAGTCCACAGGATATTTTGACCTACCTGCGAGCGCTAGAACATGCTTCGAATGCGATTGCCAGACTTTCTGGCTCCCCCTTGACGGAGAGGCGGTTTCTGATCGACTTTCCAGAAAGGGCAGCCGCTGTAAAACACTCGGGGCTCTACGCTGGACTATTAGGTCTTTTAGGTGCACCCCTGGTTGATGCCTCCAAGCTGCGGTCATGGTTAACGGATTGGCAATCTGCTTATAATGCGGCTGCCCAAAACCATCTGATCCAACGCATACATCCCGTTCGTTTGAATTATTATCTCAAAGCTTTTGAGTCTCTTTTGGAAGGTGAACGTTTTCAAGTGGTTCTATGGCCATTATGGCGGACTTGGACGCATATCGCTGCTGCACTTCCAACCCAAACCACAGATCTGCCAGCCTGGCAGGCTGCTGGCGAGAGCCTTGGTATGCTAAACCAAGCATTTCATGAGCGTTTGAATGCCCTGGATGCTTTTTTGGATTTGATCGATGAAACGATCGAAACCTGGTCCAGAGAGAACGGCGCCTGACGATTTTAAGGTTGAAGACTGCCTGTTGCCCCAGCTGAAGGGATGACAACCCTGAAGGTTGAACCTTGTCCTTCGCCCCCGCTTTCTGCCCAAATCCGACCATTATGCAGCTTCACGATGCCTCGCGCGATGGAAAGCCCCAGTCCCAGGCCGCCTACGCGGCGGGTCATGTGATCTTCTACCTGGTAAAATTCTTTGAAGATGTTTTCAAGTTCACCGGGAGGAATACCCCCGCCGTTATCTTGAATTTCAACCCAGGCTTCGTTATGCATCGGTTTTACCATGACCCATATTTCCCCTTCAGGTTGGGTAAAACGGACGGCGTTGTTCAATAGATTAACGAACACCAGCTTTAACTTTTCTGAGTCTGCTTGCACAATAAGCGCTTTTTCTGATAGGTTTAGTGACAACTTCTGATTCTTAGCTTCCGCAGCGATCTTGATTTCTTTGACTGCTGACAGGATGACCTGTTGGATTGGGATTGTTCTAAATTCCATGCGGGTTGAGCCCACCTGGATCAAGTTCAAGTTGGTCATTGCTTCGACCAGCTCTCGGAGTTTGAGCGCAGAATTGAGCACTTTTGCAGCCATTTCCGAAGCTTGACCTTGTGACTCTTCTTGTAAGAAGGTAGCGTAACCCAGGAGGACTCCCAGCGGTGTGCGCAGCTCATGCGATGCGATGGAGATAAAGTCACTTTTTAGTTTATCAACTCGGCTGAGCTCATCATAGGCTTTTTGGAGAGCCTGGATGAGGCGTGCATTTTGGATCGCAATGGCCGCCTGTGAAGCGACAACGGAGAGTAAATCTGTATCTGCTTGGGTAAATTCCCCTGAGCGTTTATTTAGCGCTTCTAAGACACCCGTGACTCGGTTGCGGATGCGCATGGGAACACCTAACAGAGTCCGGGTCTGAAAATTGATTTGCTCTCCAACCTGGCCATAATGCCGTGGATCTTGTTGAGCATTATTGATGATCAAGGGTCGGTTTTCACGGAAGATGGTTCCGGCAATGCTTCCTTCTAGAGGCACTGGAATTGCAGCTAGCTGCTTGGCAGCGTTGGCCGCCGTGGCAAAGAATAACTCGCCGCGTTTCTCATCATACAAAAGGATCGAAGTCGCTTCGCAATCCAGAAGCTCGCTGGCTGTTTTGATGATATATTGGAGGAGCTGCTCGGGATCGAGGGTGGAATTAAGCGTCAGGCTGACCTCAACGATGCGGGAGAGCTGGCTGAGCAGTAAGTCTTTATCTTCACAAGAGGTATTGAGGAAGTCCATACAAAATAGTGTAGCCTGAAAAAAGGGTTTTGTCAATTTGATTCAAAATATTAATCATAATTTAAATATTATACAAGATATTTAGAATAAAAAACTAATTGAGGAGATTATGTTGTTTCACGTGAAACAATAAAGAGCTGGTGCCTCTCCAAATGCATCAGCTCTTGAGTTTAAGAAAATCGATTATGGCCAGGATTGGCTGCGTGAGATAGTTCCCCCTAGAGCACGTTTAGCAATTAATCTGACCTTGCTGCTGCTTTCAAGGTTTTGTGCAGCAATGATTTCCCAACCCTCCTCACCCCATTCATTGAGCAGCGCTTCCAGATCCTCGTCTTTAGCCTGTTTGAATGTGCTCCCCAGCGTCTGTATCCGGTATTCCCATTTCATCTTATCGGTCATATGGTTAGCCTTTTACTCTTTTTGGCCATTTGAGAAAGTGAAACCAGGCCGCTCAATCCACCCAAATTCATCGTATCCACTGCGCTGGATGGAACGATTACCAAGGCGCCTTTTTCCTTGAGACCTTCGAAAAGCATATTCATGGCGCGCAGGTGTAGGGCTGTGGGATTTTGCTGGTAAGCCTTGGATGCCTCAGCAAAGCTTGCGGCAACTTGCATTTCGGCCTCGCCAAGTATTACCCGGGATTGGCGTTCGCGTTCGGCTTGGGCTTGCTGCGACATCGCATCTTCCAGATCCTGGGGGATAATCACGTCGCGGATTTCCACCGACTGGACCGTAATTCCCCAGGGAGTGGTGCGCGTGTCGATGATCTTCTGCAAGTCGGCGTCCATTTTGGAGCGCCCGATAAGGATATCTGCCAGCTGCATCTGACCGATGATTTCCCGCAAGGCGGTCTGCGCCGCCCAGGCAATGGCTGCTCTGTAGTTTTCCACTTCTAGGGCGGCTTTCTCGGCATCCCAAACCATCCAGAACAGCACCGCATCCACATCCACCGGAACCGTATCCTTCGTCAGAGTTTTTTCTGCATTGAAGGGGGTCACCATCACGCGGTGGTCGATCCAATTTGAGACGGTGTCCACAATCGGGATGATCCAAAACAACCCTGGTCCTCGCAGGGCGCTGAATTTACCCAATCTGAGTACCACCGCTTTTTCCCACTGGCGGGCAATCTTCAGTGCAAATAATATGTAAAGGGCAACCAAACCCCAAAAGATGCACCATCCCGCGATCCAGCCCTCAGCAACCCCGGAAGAATCCAGGATGCTTGCTCCGATAACCAGAACCAAGAAACACAGAAATGCGAAGAAGAGTGCCAATCCATTGACTCCCCTTTGAGATTGCATTGGTATTGTTGAAGTAGCTCTTTCTTTTGTCCTTGCCATTTTGTCCTCTATTCTCATTTGAATTTAGTTCTCAGAGGGATTATCCTCTGGGGTGTCTCCATCGATCCATTTCCGCAGATGTTGAAGCAGAGCGGCAGATACCTCCTCAGGAGAAAACCTTTGCCTGGCTGCTTCTGCCAGATATCTTTTTGTCAATCCATCTAAGCCTTTCTGTTTCAGCTTCTGGAGCGTTTCTTCAGAAGGTTGTTCCCAAATATAAGTGCCTCGACCATGTTGCGTTGATATCAACCCGGCTTCATCCAGCAAGCGATACGCCCGAGCAACTGTGTTGAAATTGACCCTCAGCTCAGTGGCCAGCTGCCTTATGGTGGGGAGCTGATCTCCAAGCTTCAGCTCTCCATTGGCAACTTTTTGGCGAATCTGCTCCATGATTTGCACATAAATGGGAGAGCTTGAGCGGAAATCGATTTTAATTTGCATATGCCATTAAACCAATGGAATTCTCCATTGTACGATTGTCTAATTGTATTATTGTATGATTGAATTATTGTATACCATTTTGGTCCTTTGTCAAGGGTATTTTGTGGTTTGTGGGTGAAGTGTTGCGTTTCTGGCCATTTTCGAGTATTGTATAGCTGTGCAAGGAGGAAGTGTTATGCCAGGAAACCCGGTCCTAAAAAAAGCTCTGGCTTGCATGAGCCACCCACTCACAATTGGAGCAGTGCTGCTCTTATTTTTAAACGATCATTTTCTGCGCCATTTTTGGCCTTCCTGGTTGACAGGGAAGCTTGGTGATTTTGCCTGGTTGTTTTTCTTTCCTTTCATCACCGCTGCTTTTTTGGCATGGCTGCTCCCTGCGCGTTTACAAGCTCGCCAACAATGGGTGGGTGGATTAGCTTTTACCCTGGTGGGATCTGTATTCTTTCTCGCCAAAACGCTGCCAGTTTTCCGCGAGGATTTCCTCAAGGTCCTGGAAAGTATTTTCAGGTTTCCAATTGCGATCTCTGATGATGTCACTGACCTGGTCGCTTTGCTTTCCCTGGTCCCTGCCCTATGGTTGTGGGAGAAGAGCCAGGCGGTTTCTCCTAAGATGCTCCGTCCTGGCCTGGTTTTACTTGCCTCCGGAGTGCTCTTGACCATGGCCAATATGCCGCAGCCAAATCCCGGAATTTACTGCCTGGGTCAGGTGGGGGAGGAGATTGCCGCCTGCGCCAGTTATGGCTGCTATACCAGCACAAACGGGGGATTGACCTGGAAAGTTAACGAAGATGTCCAACTACCAGATTGCCCGGATATTACCGGGGAAGATACAACTGCTCCTGAAAACGTTGTTATTCCCGCGCAGCCAGGAGTCACCTACTCATTCGTTCCTGGAGGAGACATTCGACGATCAGAAGGCGACGGTGCAACCGAAATAGTGGAATACCAGATAAGTCCAGTTACCCAGGCACAAAAAGCTTACTATTTTCAGACCCATACTGGAAATCCAATTCTCGTGGATAGCCCTCAGGATGGTATTTTCGACTCGGCCAGTAGTAACCTGATTTTTGCAATGGGGCATGAAGGTGTATTGGTCAGGCAGGCAGATGGAACGTATAAATTGGTACAGGTGGGTCCATATGGTAAAGTGAGAACCTCTCAGTTGGATGTATTGATGACCGTATTGAGTGGAGAGTTCGGACTGGCGGCTTGTTTTGGGGGGTTGGTGGTGGTAGTGCTTGGATTGTACGAGGAACGTTCTCTGCTCAAAAAACTGGTCAGCGTGATGGCTGTGGGCATTTGGCTCTTCCCGGTTTTTTTTGTGCCTCCGGCTCTCAGCGCAGGCTCTTATGCAGCGATGCTCTCATCTATTTCAATTTTGGTGGCGGGATTGTTGATCTTTCCTCTGGCTTTAGATGGATTTTTCATGGTGGGAATTCTTGCACCTGACAGTCTTCTCAGGCTTGGCTTGTTGGTTATTGCGGGGATGTGCTTTTTCTTCTTGCCGTATCTGTTATGGGGCCTCAATCTGCTCCCCGATTACCGTCTGGCCACACTTGTCGCAGTGATCTTGGGGGGCAGTTTTCTTTTGATCCAATATCGAGCGTTAATGAGTGGCACATTGAATTTAAAGTCCGAGGTTTCATCGCAAATTGAACCGGCGCGCGTAAAAAGAGCGGGCTGGCTGTTCTTCGTGGGGGCATTCCTGGCCATTGGCGGCATGGGGTTGGTGGTGTTCGGATTAAGTATTGGGTTTGTTGGTGTGCTAATCGGGTTAATATTAATGGTGAGCGGAGCATGGATCAGGCGCCAGGTCTGGGTGGCAGCGAAGAAAGAAGAACCATGATGGTCAAGTTTCTCGCCCACATGCCGTGATCACCGACCAACGCAGCCCGAAAGATACTTGTGAAAATAGTCAGCGAATAACCAAACCCACCAGCCTCGCGCATGGCATAATCACCGCAACCGGCTTCACACATTTCCGTGTTCAGGCGCATTCCTGAGCGACCTCAACCAGCGAAACAGTTCGTTCCTGATAATCTGGATGATATCCGGTGAGTTAAGCCTGGATTGTCACGCAAACTACCGCGTGGTAGAATGTTTAAGAAGAAATGGTTTGAATTTGGAGGTGTTTTATGGAAGCACAAGTAGGTTCTTTTACAGTAAAGAAAGGTCTCGCTCAAATGCTAAAGGGTGGGGTCATTATGGATGTGGTGACCCCCGAACATGCCCGGATAGCTGAAGAAGCTGGTGCGTGTGCGGTCATGGCTCTGGAACGTGTCCCCGCAGATATTCGCGCCCAAGGTGGGGTCGCTCGTATGAGTGATCCTGGACTGATCTTACAGATTATGGACGCTGTTACCATTCCTGTAATGGCTAAATGTCGGATTGGGCATTTCGTTGAAGCTCAAATTTTGGAAGCGATTGGCGTTGACTATATCGATGAGTTTGAAGTCCTGACCCCTGCCGATGAAGCGCATCATATTTACAAACACGATTTCAAAGTCCCGTTTGTTTGTGGGTGCCGCAACCTGGGTGAAGCGCTGCGCCGGATTGGCGAAGGGGCTGCTATGATCCGCACCAAGGGCGAAGCTGGTACCGGAGATGTGGTTGAGGCAGTACGGCATGCGCGGTCCGTTCTTGGAGAGATCCGCCGCCTGCAGAATATGCCCGAGGAAGAGCTGATGGCTTATGCCAAGGAGATTGGGGCTCCGTATGAGCTGGTTGTTGAAACTCGTCAGCTTGGACGGTTACCGGTGGTCAATTTTGCCGCGGGTGGTGTGGCTACTCCGGCAGATGCCGCGTTGATGATGCAGCTTGGTGTCGATGGTGTCTTCGTTGGATCCGGCATCTTTAAATCCGGCGATCCGGCTAAGCGGGCGGCAGCCATCGTAAAAGCCGTCACGCATTACAATGATCCTTACATCCTTGCGGAGGTCAGTCGAAACCTTGGCGAGCCAATGGTCGGGCGACAAATTTCATCCATTCCAGATAACGAGTTGATAGCGGGTCGGGGCTGGTAAGGTTGCACCCATTCTTGTATGAAGATCGGTGTACTTGCATTACAAGGAGATTTTGCCGAACATATCGCTGTCCTTCGGCGGATTGGGGTCGATGCTTTTGAAGTGCGACTTCCACAGCAGTTGGCTGACCTGAATGGATTGATCATTCCGGGAGGGGAGTCGACCACCATTGGAAAGCTCGCGGTTCACTATGGCTTGATGGATCCTTTAAGGGAATTCGGCCAGCATAAGGCAATCTGGGGTACCTGCGCTGGTGCGATCTTCATTTCCAAAGATGCTCACCGGCAGCAGCCCTTATTAGGTTTGATGGAAATAGAGATTGAAAGGAATGCCTTTGGTCGCCAGGTGGATAGTTTTGAGATCGATATCGTATTTCCAGATCTACAGCAAGTGGAAACGACGAATCGACCCTATCATGCCGTCTTTATCCGGGCTCCCTTGATTGATGCTGTTCAGGCGCCTGCTAGAGTTTTAGGTGCGCTTCCAGATGGGCAAATCGTGGCTGCCCAGCAAGGCAAACTTCTAGCTACCGCTTTCCACCCGGAGCTAACCGGAGACGACCGTTTTCATCGCTATTTCTTGCGCCTGGCGGAATGAACACGCGTCCCTTTGATTGGCGAGACTTGCCGGCGCTGCACCGGTTTCGGGACCAATGCCTTTTTCTCGATACTCAGCTGGTCCTGACAAATGGTCCTATTTTTGCACCTGCTGGGGCGCTGCTTTCTTTCCTATCTCCGAGAATGAGTGTTCTTACTTCGGTGTATGTACCTTTAGATCGAAAGGCATTGGCATTGTTCGGGCAAGTAACGCATACACCTGGCGCTTCATCCGCCCACATTTCATTCCTGACGCCGGGCTCTTCAATAAATGAAACAGGACTAACTGAACTGGTTGAGCAGATGGCCGTACAGGTTGGTGAGCGAGGTGCACTGCACCTTCTCGCTGAAGCGGATGAGCCGGCAGAAATTTTTGAGCTTTTACGACAAGTTGGATTTGGAATTTATGCCCGGCAGCGCATATGGAAATTGTTGGATCAACCAGCAGTCAGGACTTCGCTGGGACTTCGCCGGGCCACCAATAGCCGTGA
The DNA here is from genome assembly GCA_963754615.1 of uncultured Chloroflexia bacterium. Classification (GTDB taxonomy): domain Bacteria; phylum Chloroflexota; class Anaerolineae; order Anaerolineales; family UBA4823; genus CAVVUF01. Next base: position 624,866 of record CAVWGW010000015.1, read on the forward strand.
TTTGGCTGGCGTCAAATTTTTATATGCCAACCTGGTTCCTGGTTTGGTTCAGCAAGTAGAGCCATTTCCAGTGAACCAGATGCGAGGTTTGGTTTATTATCGAGGAAATGAATTATTGGCTTTTGTTGAGCTCAAATATGGCCCGCGTGGAATTTGGGTCCAGCCTTTTATCCATCCAGATGCTGAAAATGTTGTCGAACCCATCTTTTCATTTCTCACAGATTTACCTTACCGTAGATCCAGACCGGTTTTTATTTGTGTGCGCTCTTACCAGGCGTGGCTGGAATCAGTTCTTGAAAAATCAGGCGCTCAACCAGGGCTTAGCCAGGGTGTAATGGTCCGGCATCTGGCTCGCAGGATTGCTCAGACTTATGGATCGCTGGCTGTTGAGACCGCTGCAAACGAACCGACAGTGCCCGTTGCCCATTAATGGGGAATCTATGACAGGAAAACGAATTACAGATAATTTAGACGCAATGTTGAATGTACTGCCCACTGCTCTTGTGGAACAATTGGTTAAGAATGATCGCTCAGATGATCTCCTTGAGGTGATCTTGGATTTAGGGCGGGTACCAACGGCTCGGTATCTTGATGCCGAGGCTGTCCTAAGCCCAATTGAAATAACCCATGCAGATATCCAGTATGTAGTTGATCGTATTGGTGAGTTTGATGCAGATAATCGCGCTGGGCTTGAGCGGACGCTGCATCGTATTTCCGCGATTCGCAACCGGCGTGGACATATTGTTGGGCTGACCTGCCGGGTGGGACGGGCGGTTTTTGGGACGACGGATATCATCAAAGATTTGATTGAAAGTGGAAAAAGCTTGCTGCTTCTTGGACGTCCAGGCGTTGGCAAGACCACCATGCTGCGTGAAGCCGCACGCCTCCTGGCAGAGACGAAGCGGGTTGTGATCGTTGATACATCCAACGAAATTGGTGGAGATGGTGACGTCCCCCACCCATCGGTAGGCAGGGCGCGCCGTATGCAGGTTTCTCAACCTTCGCTCCAACACGAGGTGATGATCGAAGCGGTAGAGAACCACAATCCAGAAGCAATTGTTATCGATGAAATTGGACGAGAGCTGGAGGCAGTTGCGGCGCGCACAATTGCTGAGCGGGGAGTGCAGCTCATCGGCACCGCCCACGGCAACACGCTTGATAATATTCTAATCAACCCCACCTTATCCGACCTGGTAGGGGGGATTGAGTTGGTAACCTTATCCGACGAGGAAGCTCGGAGACGAGGAACCCAAAAAACAGTTCTGGAAAGGCGGGCTCCACCGACGTTCGATGTACTAATCGAAATCCAGACGCGCGACCGTTTGGCGGTGCATCTGGATGTTACTGAGGCAGTGGACGTCCTTTTGCGTGGTTACCCCTTGCCGCCTGAGCTGCGCTATCGGGATGAGCATGGTGAAATTCATATTGAGAAAGCTGCGATAGCGACCAAAACGGGGCGTGCAGCCTTGGGAATGCGAAACCACATGGAGCCTGGTTTTCCTGTTCAAAAATCGATGCCAGAGACAGTGAAAACCCGTAAAACGAAAAATGGCGTTTTTCGCCCGGAAGAAACACTACCCCAGGCTGCGAGCTCTAATCCAACCTCTCTTTTGCCAACATTGAGAATATATCCATACGGTGTGGCGCGCAACCGTTTGGTACAGGCGGCTAAGCGCCTGGAGGTGCCCATTGTGGTTGTAAATGAGGCGGCTGAAGCCGATGCCCTGGTTACGCTACGCTCCTATTATCGCAAACGCCAGCAGCCGATTGTTGAAGCGGAGAATCGAGGCATGTCGATCTTTGTCTTGCGCTCGAACACCATTAACCAGATGCAGCAGTTTCTTTCCGATCTATATAACCTGTCCACGGATGTTGGAGATGACCGGACAATTCAGCCGCAGCTTCAGGAAACGCAAGCCGCTATTGATGCTGTCTTGAACGGTGAGAGGTGGGTGGAGCTTCAACCCGCCTCGGCTTACATCCGCCGCTTGCAGCATGAGATGGCGCGCCAGGCTAACCTGACTTCCCATTCTTATGGAAAAGAACCCACCCGACGTGTGCGTATTTTTCGAGATTGAGAAGAAATTGTGTTTATCACCTTTGAAGGATCTGAAGGCTGCGGTAAATCGTCGCAGGTAGCCCGGCTCTCCCGCTTCTTGCAACAGCAGGGCTATGATATCTTAACCACCCGTGAACCGGGAGGCACCCCGATTGGCGAACAAATCCGTTCTGTCATTTCCAGCTTGCAGAACACTGAAATACAGCAGCGGACAGAGATTTTGCTTTTCCAGGCCTCCCGAGCCCAATTGGTGGAACAGGTTATCCGGCCTCATCTTGCAAAGGGCGGGGTCGTTCTCAGCGACCGCTATGCTGATTCCACCCTGGCTTATCAAGGATTTGGATATCAACGTGACCTGGTCCCCCTACGAGCGCTGATCCAGTTTGCAACAGGGGGTTTAAAGCCCGACCTGACCCTACTGCTGGATGTGGATGTAGAAGTGGGGTTGAAACGACGGGCGCACGGCGGAGAGTGGAATCGTTTAGATGCGCTGCAATTGGATTTCTATCAACGCGTTCGCCAGGGGTATTTTCAGTTAGTCAAAGAAGAGCCACAGCGTTGGGTAATAATCGACGCAATGCAGCCCTTTGAGCAGGTTCAACAAGCTATTCGCCAGGCAGTCGTTGGACGCTTAAGTCCCCCGTCGCCATAAAGCTTGCCGGGCACTAGCCCTATTTTTAAAAATCGCCATCACTTTCTAACCCACCAGCCTCACCTCCCAGGTCAGGAAGGGCCTTTTCGATTTCCTCAGGGTTTTGCCCAAACTCCAATCTATCGACGACATCTGAAAATTCAGGACCAAGGTCTTCCCCCATTTCATTGCTCATTTTACGCATCATTCTTCCTAATGCTTTGGGATCATCTTCTAAGCCCTCGAGTGCCGCAGGATCACTGATAGCCTCCATACGGCTTTCTTCTGATTTGGCGACTCTAATCCTGCCAATGCGTCGAATGACATTCTCACTGCCGCAATGTGTACAATGAATTTGCTTTTGACCATAATCTGCGTAGGTTATAAAGGCCTCAAAACGTCGCTGGCAGTCAAGGCAACGGTATTGATAAACTGGCATGCGATACTCCTAAGGTTGGTTCCGAAAAATGGGAGGAGTTGGAAGATTACTCCCAAGGACTCCTTAGCTCACATTATAATACGTCTGTTATAAAGTATCCGTTTTCAGGAGTGTGGAATGAGCGACCCGTCTGAATTTTACCCTTACCAGTTTACCCCGCTTCTGGTGGTTATCTCTGGCCCATCGGGTGTTGGCAAAGATAGTGTATTGCAGAGTATGAAGGCTCGCGGGGTGCCTTATCATTTCGTAGTCACTGCTACAACCCGGCCTCCGCGCCCCGATGAAGTGCATGGTGTTGATTACATCTTTGTTTCACAAGCTGAGTTCACCCAAATGATCGAAAAAGGGGAGCTTCTTGAGTATGCACGGGTGTATGATGATTACAAAGGTATTCCCAAGGACCAGGTGCGCCAAGCCCTGAACTCGAATCAAGATGTTGTTCTGCGTGTGGATGTGCAGGGAGCTGAGACTATTCGCAAGCTTTGCCATGATGCGGTTTTGATCTTTTTGACTGTCGAGGACGAAGCTGAAATGGCGAAGCGCCTTCAAAAGCGGCATTCCGAAAGTGAGGAAAGCGTACGACTGCGCATTGTGACCACGCGCAAAGAATTACAGCGGATCCAGGATTTCGATTACTTGATTGTAAACCGAGAAGCTCGCCTGGATGAAACAGTCGATAAGATCTTGGCGATCATCCAGGCCGAACACCACCGGGTAATGCCTCGGAAAGTTACTTTATGAATTCAGAACACCCCCCCTTGCCCGATATTGAGGGACCTTCTACACCCCAGACAGTCCCTATTCAGCTGCCATCTCGCCCGCCTTATGTATCCTATACATTGTTAGGCATAACGGTGCTGGTATACCTGGCGCAGATAGCCACTGCCCAACTATTAGGAGCAGACATTCCGCAGTGGTTAGGTGTTAAAGTCAATGACCTCATTGTTCAGGGTCAATTTTGGCGTTTATTTACGCCCATGTTCTTGCACGGTTCTCTGCTGCACCTTGCTTTCAATATGTACGCTCTTTGGCGTTTTGGCCCAGGTTTGGAACGTTTCTACGGATCGGTGCGTATTCTAATGCTTTATGTGATCTCTGGATTCGCGGGAAATGTTTTCTCGTTTGCCATGTCGCCTGCAGCCTCCTTGGGCTCCTCGACAGCGATTTTTGGATTGCTCGGGGCGGAGGGGGTCTTTTTGTACCAGAACAGAAAAATTTTTGGTAGGCAGACCCAATCTGCCCTGCAGCAGGTCATTATGCTGGCGGTAATTAACCTGGCCATCGGGATGTCTCCGGGTATTGATAATTGGGGACACCTGGGAGGTTTGCTGGGAGGGGTGAGTTTTGCCTGGCTGGCGGGACCGGTTCTGCGAGTCGAGGGCGTTTACCCTTCATTTACTTTGGTTGACACGCACACTGCCCGCGATGCATGGCTGGCAGCTTTGGGCGTGGGGGGCAGTTTTGCTGTTCTTGCTTTGGTGTTGGTGTTCTTGCGCAGCGGCTGATTGATTTAAAAAATAAGTGCGAGCAGTTTTATCAAGCTGCTCGCACTCAAAGGATACCCAATTTCTCTAAAGAGTCATATCTGGAGGATCAAGATCCTCATTTCCGTCATCGTCATCATCATAACCGATCTCCAGCTCAGCTTCATCTTCAGCTAATCGAATCCATAAAAGAAGCATATCGCCATCTTGAGTTTCAACATTTCGAGCTGCTACAATCGGGGCGTTTTGGATTAAGCCATCTGAGGAACGAAATTCCAAGGGAATTGCCTCCAGGTTGCGCCAGGCACGGTGACAACGCTCTACCAACGCGGGACCGTTGAAAGTACGTAAACGTGTCATGACCACATTGGATAAAATGGGGCTCTCGTTCAAGCCAAGCGCCCATCCATCGCCTACTGGTTCGAACACGGGCGGTGGTCCTTCTATAATTGTAATTTTCTCATCTTCCATATTATTCTCCAGCCGCAGAATCATACCACGGTTTCCAGATATAATGGGTCTGATGGTTCTTCAAGATTCGCCGTGGCGGAACCCCTTCATACGGAAACTTCCACGCACAATCTCAAAGAGCCGGTCTGATAAAACATGATGATATCTATTAAACGAAAAACAAGGCGATCCGTGTTGACATGTTCACTATTGCTTGTGGGCGTGGTGATCTTGGCTTTTTCGTATTGGATTATTCCCTGGCTGCGTACCCATTTGTCCCATACACCCCGTGTTTTAGCGTGGATTCGTAATCCAAACGCTCATGAGGATTGGATCGTTCGGGCAGGAGAAAAGTGCGGTGGCGCTCCATTTCTCCTGCCAACCGATGGCTATATTGGCTTCTTATGGGGCGATTCTTTTCGACTGGGTCACAGGCATCAGGGAATCGACATTTTCGGCGGGAATGAGCCTGGAGTTACACCTGTCGTGGCAGCTTATCCGGGCTATCTCAAGCGCTTGCCAGAGTGGAAATCATCCCTCATTATTCGTGTCCCACAGGATCCACTTCATCCAGGCCGGCAGATTTGGATCTATTATACCCACCTGGGAGATGCAAGTGGAGAATCATTAATTAGCTCGGAATTTCCACCCGGTACGGAAGAGAAATATGTGGATGCGGGCACATTATTGGGCTACCAGGGAAATTATTCGGGAGAACCCGGAAACCCGGTGGGTGTGCATCTCCATTTTTCAATTGTTAAGGATCGAGGAGTTAGCTCCAATTACCCCTTAGGAGGTTTTCTCAATGAGCTGGAAATTCAAAACACCTTGGATCCATCTTCTTATCTGGGTTTGTCATTGAATGCCACTCACAACCAAAGTGATTTGGTTATTTGTGAGAACTAGAAAGGTGGTTGCGTAATGGCACAAACCGCGACAAATTATTCTGAAAAAGTTGTCTTAGTAACTGGCGCTGGACGTGAACCAGGGCGCGCCCTCTCAGTGGCTTTCTCGCGTTGGGGAGCTGTCAGCGCATCCAATGATCTCAACCCTCTTGGCTTGGAAGAAACCATGAAAGGCATTATGGAGGCCAGTGGAAAGGGTAAAGCGTATTTATTTGATGTGGCTAAACGCATGCCAGTCCAGGCACTGGTCGATCAGGTTCTGGAGGATTGGGGTCAGATTGATATCCTGGTAAATTGCGCGGCTGTGGAACCTTCCCAATCCATTTTGGAGATGGACGAATGGGATTGGCACCGAACAATGGATGTTAACTTAAGCGGCGTTTTTTTTACGACCCAGCAGGTCGGTCGAGCCATGCGCAAACAAGGCGGCGGGGTAATTATCAACATTGCTGGCCGGTATGGTGAAGGACCGCTGCCGAAAAGGAACCATGCCGCCTTCCTTTCCAGCCAATTGGGGTTGGCTGGCTTAACCCTATCTGCAGCAGAAGAGTTTGAGAAAGATCATATCCGGGTCAACCAGGTTTGCCTGGGCTTAACGGACCTGCTTGCCAACCGGGTCGAGCCAGCCTTGCTAGAAGAGCTTCTGAAAACTGATTTGGCACAAAAAGATCGTCTGATTCGCATTGTCCACTACCTGTGTAGCCCGTTGGCGGCAGTACTAACGGGTCAGGTGATCAACCTGGAGAGTATATGACAACCTTTCGAGACTTCTACAACGGGCTTCGCAAGCTTGAAATATCCCCCTCTCAGCCCATTCTTGCCCATGCCTCCCTTTCGGCTTTTGGCGAGGTGCATGGCGGCGCGGAAACGGTATTAGGGGCGCTTCTAGGGGCGTTCCATACCCTGGTCATGCCGTCCTTTACCTACAAGACCATGCTAATCCCAGAAACCGGGCCTCAGCATAATGCCTGCACTTATGGCAGTGGGAAAGATACCAACCGCATGGCAGAGTTCTTCCGACCGAATATGCCCGTCGATCGTTTGATCGGCGCAATTGCCGAGACCCTGAGAACACGGGCTGGGGCACAACGTTCTTCTCACCCAATCTTGTCCTTCACCGGGATCAACGCCAGAAACGTTTTAGGAGCACAAACGTTGCAAGCTCCCCTGGCGCCCATTGGTGCTATATACGAAGCAAATGGCTGGATTTTGCTCCTGGGGGTTGACCATACTGTTAACACCAGTATTCACTATGCCGAAAGAGCAGCGGGGCGAAAGCAGTTCATTCGTTGGGCTTTATCTCCGGCGGGAGTTGTTGAATGCATGGGTTTTCCAGGCTGCTCGGCAGGTTTCCAGGTTGTTTCGACGCGTCTGGAGCATGTCACGCGCACCGTCCAGGTTGGCCCGGGCACCATTCAAGCTTTTCCTTTGAATGATCTGGTCGATACCGTTTGTCAGTGGATCGAAGAGGATCCGCTGGCCCTGCTATGTGAACAGAAAGATTGTGAACGGTGTGGCGCAGTCAGAGAGGCTGTGGTGGTTCGTTAATCCTCTTTCCGTAAGTGGGGGAAAAGGATCACCTCGCGGATATTGGAGCTGTCGGTAAGCAGCATTGCCAACCGGTCTACGCCCATGCCAAAACCTCCGCAGGGAGGCATGCCGTAGCGCATGGCTTGTAAGTAATCCTCATCCATTGGGTGCCGTTCTTCATCTTCTGCATTATAGTCGCGGCCCATTTCCAAAAAGCGTTCTTCCTGATCCAGCGGATCATTCAGCTCTGTGAAGGCATTACACAACTCAAAGCCCGCCATAAAGCCCTCAAATCGCTCTACAGTTGTAGGATCACCCGGTATTCTCTTCGCCAACGGTGAGATTTCACGCGGATAATCGTACAGGAAGGTAGGCTGGATCAAAGTAGGCTCGAGATACTCGCTCAACAGCTTATCGATCAGCTTGCCGCGCGGCATTTTGGGATCTACGGGCATGCCGCGGGCGCACATGGCATCCCCCAGGCTTTCGGCTGTAGGATGCTGATTGATCTCAATCCCTGCCATCTCTGCCAGTCCATCGCTCAAGCGCATGCGTGTCCAGGGGGGTGTCAAGTTGATTTCGTGACCTTGATAAGTAAACTGGCTGCTTCCCAGCACGCTCTCGCAGACCGAGCTTACCATTTCTTCCGTGATCTGCATTACTTTTTCGTAATCAGCATAAGCCATGTAAAACTCAAGCTGAGTAAACTCCGGGTTATGGGTGCGGTCAACGCCCTCGTTGCGAAAATCACGCCCAATCTCATACACTCGTTCAAAACCACCTACCAGCAGTCGTTTTAGGTATAGCTCAAACGAGATGCGTAAATACAGATCTTGTTTCAGCTGGTTGTGATGAGTGATAAAAGGTCTGGCAGCCGCTCCACCATAAAGCGGCTGCAGAACTGGCGTTTCAACTTCCAGAAAACCATACCCATCTAAAAAATTGCGGAGGGCTTTTATCAATGCGGCGCGTGTCAGGAATATCTGCCGCACCTCAGGGTTTACAACCAGGTCTGCATAGCGCTGTCTGTAGCGGAGCTCAGGCTCGGTCAGGGTTGCGTGTCTGACGATCTGCCCATCAACCACCTCATCCTTGGCTGCCGGCAGGGGAGTGACAGCCTTGCTTAGCATGCGAAAGGCCTGCACGCGTAAGGTAATTTCACCCGTCCGCGTGCGGAAGATGACCCCGCTTGCCTGGATGAAATCGCCCAGATCAAATTCACGGTTGAAGAAGTCTAGCTGGTCTTCGCCGATGTCGTTTGCGCGCAAAAAAAGCTGGATTTTACCATACCCATCTTCAATATGGGCAAAAGTGATTTTACCCATCGGGCACGTGGCGCGCATCCTGCCAGCCAGGGTAGCCTTAACGGAATCTACCTGCCCGGCAGCTTCGGCTGCTTCGAAGGCCTGGATCGCTTCCTGGCTGGTGTGCGTTCGCTCAGCGCGCGTGGGGAAAGGCTCAATCCCCTGGTCGCGTAAGTGCTGAATTTTGTCTAAACGGATTTTTTCAAGGTTGGTATATTCGGGTGCCATAACTTTACTCCAGGCGATTTTATTCAGCGTTTCTTACAAAAGAAAAGCCCCGCGCAGAAAAGCGAGCGCGGGGCTGGATGGTAAGCCCCTTTTTTATTCGACCTTAAGAATGCGAACGAAAAAAGCTCCGCCCGGTGCATCCACGCGTACCTGGTCATCTGTACGGTGATCCATCAAGGCGCGTCCTAATGGAGATTCATTCGAAATGCGTCCTTCGCGTGGGTCAGCCTCAGCAGGGCCAACAATGATGTACTTTTCAGGCTCGCATCCTTCTTCCTGGATGGTGACCTTAGCGCCTACTTGCACGACATCGCTCTTGGCTGTTTCTTCAATAACGCGTGCATTGGCCAGCAGCATCTCTAATTCCTGAATACGCCCTTCTACAAAGGCCTGTTCATTTTTCGCGGCCTCGTATTCGGCATCCTCAATCAACTCACCACCCTCCATAGCTTCATGAAGGCGCTCTGCAACTTCTTGGCGTTTGACTGTATGCAGGTACTCCAATTCCTCTTGGAGTTTTTGATAGCCATTACGTGTTAAAAATGAAGAAGGCATGTTTTTATCCTGTCCTAATAGATAAAGAAAACCACACACGGCGGTTTTCTTGATTTACTCGTGTTCTGAAAACGAGACGCGGCGCTCCGGTAGTGTTTCCTACCCTTCGCCGCGGGGCGATTTTAGCACAGATTCAAATGGAATGCAAGGAAATTTTCTCTTTTTTCGGTGAATCCCTGGTTCATTCAAGCCGGTTTCCACAGGCACAGGCCGTTTTGCAGGTGCGTATAAGCCCGAATGTCTGCTTGCATTTGATCATCCTTCGCCCAAAAGGTGCTGATTTGAGAACGATGAGCAGCAATCGAGGCAAACCAGGCTTCCAAGCCTTCTTCGGAAATGTCAAAACGGACGCATTCCCAACCCATCTGCTGGTAGCGGATGATTTGCTCAGGATGCTGGGCAGCATAGGGATAATCGGCGTAAAACAGAAGTGCCTGGTCTAAATCCTTTGCGGCTTGTTCAGCAGCCCACCGGGTGATCTGATGATCGACATGATTCCCCAGGGTGAGGGGGCAGACAACTTGCACATCGGGTGGGATATGCACACGGAATATCCGGGTTAAATCTTCGCACCAGGTTCCTCTTCTCTGCTGGGTGTATGCTTCCAAAAATATCATCCCCCGATGTGTAATAATGCAGAGTATTCTTTTGACTGGGCCGGTAGATACAATCAGGGATATCAAAATGCCGGTAGGTGGCATTCATCATGGCACAGGAGGCAATATCTTCGCTTCTGCGCTGTTCGACCGCTAACGCGCCTGTTGCCCAGCGCTCGTGGTGGAGCTGAGCATAGGCAGATAATTCGCGATGGGGTGGCTTTCCGGCGCAAACTGTCCAAATGCTGATGGAATCGCCGGTTGAAGCGCGCTCCCAAACCAGGCCGCCGCACGATAAGGCCACATCATCGAAATGAGGAGAAAGGAATATCCAATGCATGGGTTGTTTTTATCATAAAAGTTCTTAAATATGAAGTGCTGTGCGGTTGGCATTCACCTTGCATCTCTATAAAGCTAGTGTTATCATCCAGTGAACATGACTGCCGACCCCGAGGCTCGTTTTCGAATCCGTTATACATTGATTTTTATTATTATTGCCACACTACCTTGTTATTGTGCGGGGCTGGTAGCTGTACGGTTGGCTCCAGGTCTCCAAATTACCCCGACGCCAACTCAAACGAGCACAGCAACGCCAACTCCTACGCAAACACCGACCATCACGCTTACACCTTTTTTGACTTTCACACCCACCTTGACCCCAACACAAACCATGACCTTCACGCCAACCATGACGTTCACGCCAACCCCCACTCCCACTACGACCATGACTGCAACAGCCTCCTCAACGCCAACCGTTACGTCTACAGCCACTCTTACACCAACGTCAACAGCTACACCACAGCCGACCTCGACTCCCACGGTCACTTCTTCTCCGACCGCCACGGATACACCATCGCCCACAAGTACTTTGACGCCTACCCCCTCAGACACTCCTGCCGCCGCAGGTTCTTGATATGTAGGCTGTCCTGAAAGAGTAGAACCCTTTATGACAATCGATTTGCAAACTTTCCTCAAAAAAATGATCTCAGCCCCGGGTCTCTCAGGCCATGAAACCCCCATCCGGGAATTGATCCAGGAAACCTGGACCCCTCTGGTGGATGAAGTAAAAGTAAGCGGACTTGGCAGCCTGCAGGCTTTGGCGCGAGGTGATGGCCCCGAACCGAGGCCGAGCCTGGTCCTTTCTGCCCATATGGACGCGATCGGAATGATGGTTACGGGTATTCAAGATGGATTCCTGCGTTTCACGGAAATAGGGGGGCTGGACCCGCGCATCTTGCCTGGGCAGATCGTTATGGTGCATGGTCGCCAAGACCTGCCAGGTTTAATCGTGCAACCACCCAGGGGACTTCTCCCCACGTCTGAGTGGGATAAGTCGGTATCGATGGAGCATCTCCTGATCGATACCGGTTTGCTGCCGGGCGAAGTATCTCGAAAAGTGCGTGTGGGCGACCTGGTTTCATTTGCCCAACCTCCGATTGAAGCTTCTGGAGAAACGTTGGTGGGTCATTCCCTGGATAACCGTGCTTCGGTGGCGGCGGTTACCCACTGCCTTGAAGAACTGCAAAACAGAGCGCACGCCTGGGATGTTTGGGCATTAGCCTCTTCGCAGGAGGAAGAGACTTTAGGAGGTGCAATCACCTCCGCGTTCCAAATCCGGCCTTCACTGGCCGTGGTGATTGATGTCACTTTTGGCGCCAGCCCTGGCAGCCCGGGGAATAAGACGTTTCCTTTAGGAAAAGGCCCAACCTTGGGTTGGGGGCCGAACATCCATCCAAATCTTTTTAAATTATTTAAAGAGCGTGCAGAAAGCCTTGATATCCCCTATCATGTGGAGGTTATCCCCCGCCATTCTGGTACCGATGCGATCGGTATCCAGGTGGCGCGCGCAGGTATCCCATGTATCGTGATCGGAATACCGCTGCGTTATATGCACACCCCTGTGGAGATGGTTAAGCTCAAGGATATTACCCGCGCCGGGCATTTGATCGCTGAATTTATTGCTGGTCTGCCTGTAGATTTTATGGAAAAAATTTCTTGGGATGATTAGCGTGGAGTCGCTTCGATGAAAAAAGAAAAACCGATGAGTGCATATCGTCCAATCCGTATTGACGCTGCCCAGGTCAAGCTCTTGGAACGGTTGTGTAATGCTTGTGCCGTCTCTGGAGATGAGGGCGAAGTACGTAAGATCGTTTTAGAGGAAATCCGTACGGTCGCAGAAGATGTCAAGGTGGATGCCTTGGGTAATGTCTTGGCGCTGCGGCAAGGTTCTGGGCAGAAGCCGCGCATGCGTGTTATGTTGGCGGCTCACATGGATGAAGTGGGGTTTATGATCACCCACGATGAAGGCGATGGGATCTTTTCCTTTGATATCGTGGGTGGGAATCGATAAACGGCAGCTGGCTGGCAAGCCGGTCCGGATTGGGCGGGACCATATTCCCGGGGTGATTGGTGCAAAGCCGATCCATTTGACCGAAAGAGGGGAATTGGAATCCCCCATCTCGCTCGAAACATTACGCATCGATGTAGGTCCTGGCGATACCAAGGTGAAGATTGGAGATCGGGCCACTTTTGCCACCAGCTTCCTCAGGGTAGGCCCTAGCCTGCGGGCCAAAGCATTGGATAATCGGTTGGGAGTGGCTATTTTGATCGCGGCTGGTTAAAAACCCTCCACCGGGTGTTGATATTCTGGCGGCTTTTTCTACCCAGGAGGAGATTGGAGGGCGCGGGGCACGTGTAGCGGCCTTTAATTTCGCCCCAGACCTGGCTGTGGCAGTGGACTCAACACCCGCCTATGATCTCCCGAGCTGGGATGGGACGGAGAATGCCGTTTATAACACTCACCTTGGTGCTGGCCCAGCCTTATATATTGCGGATGCAAGCACCCTCTCAGACCCACGCCTGATCAGGCATTTCATACAAACCGCTGAAGCCTTGCAGATCCCTTATCAGCTCCGCCAGCCTGGGGGGGGCGGGACGGATGCCGGAGCTATTCATCGCCAGAGGGCAGGTATTCCCAGCCTTTCTGTCTCTGTGCCAGGCCGTTACGCACATACAGCGGCCTCCATTGTTCGAGTAGAAGATTGGCAAAACACGCTTTCGCTGCTTTTCGCTGCTTTAGAGCGCTTGTCCCCTGCAATTTTGGCTGAAGAAAGGTAAACATCAAAACAGGAGCTTTCCATGAAATCTTTGATCCAAAAACTGGTTGAAATACCTTCTCCCTCTGGATACGAGTCCCAGATCCGGTCAGCAATCCGGGCTGAGATCGAGAAAGATGTCGACGATCTGAAAGTTGATGCCCTGGGGAATCTGATCGCCCGCAAAGGTCAGGGTGGCAAAGGTGGGCTAAAAGTGATGCTTTCGGCGCATATCGATGAAATTGGCATTATTGCCACCCACATCGATAATGACGGTTTTGTGCGCTTTACCACGCTTGGCGGTGTGCGTCCGCTGAATTGTGTGGGTGGAAGGGTGCGCTTTTTGAACGGCAAGATCGGTGTGATCGGTGCGGAACGCATGGAAGATACCAGCAAGGTTCCTTCGATCGAGCAAATGTTCATCGATCTTGGATTTTCCAACCGCAAGGATGCTTCTGTTAAAGTTGGTGATATTGCGGCTTTTGAGAGACCCTTCAACGATCTAGGAAACAGGTTGGTCTCTAAAGCTATGGATGACCGGGTTGGGGTTGCGGTCCTGATTGAGACCCTGCACCAGTTGAAGGATTCCCCTCATGAGCTCTTTTTTGTCTTCAGCACTCAGGAAGAGGTGGGGCTGCGGGGCGCCACCACCGCGGCTTTTGGAGTTGATCCGGACCTGGGTCTGGCTGTGGATGTGACCGGTTCGGGAGATACCCCCAAGGGCTTGAAGATGGAAGTCGGCCTGGGCAAAGGCCCCGCCATCAAGGTGCGCGACGGCGGTATGCTCTCTGATCCAGCGCGTGGTTGATTGGATGGTTCGTACGGCACAGAAAGCGAAAATTCCATATCAGCTAGAGGTCTTGGAGGGTGGCACCACCGACGCGCGCGCCATCCAGACAACCCGCGCCGGGGTGCCTGTGGGGTGTCTCTCGATACCCACTCGCTACATACATTCCCCATCGGAGATGGTCGATTTTAACGATGTTCAAAACTCTGTCCGCCTGATGTTGGCGCTGTTAAGCCAGCCTGTGAAATTGGACTGATTGATCACAGCATGGCATTGTTGGGGTACGTTGAATCAAAAATCGTATAGGCTGTTCAGGTTGAGAAAGATCTTTTCTTCCTTACTAATTCCTGTGTTCCTGGCGGCATGCAGCCAGGTCTTTTCGATTGATAAGACTCCCGTTTTACCTTCTCCGACCACCGGCATTGAAACAGCACCTACGCAGACTGAAGCGAGTGGCTTACCGGAAACACCCACCCTACTGACCGCCACAGAAATGGTTACGCCATCAGCAGAAGCTGTGCCCGACGAAGGCACCGTGTTGAATGTGTGGGTGCCTCCGCAGTTTGATCCCAATTCAGGCACGCCTGCAGGAGAATTGTTCAAAGATCGCTTGCAGGCTTTTGAAGAGGAACATCCTGGGACTCGAATTGAGGTTCGCATCAAAGCCTTAGATGGTCCTGGTGGGCTGCTCGATTCCCTGGTAACCTCCAGCGCCGCCGCTCCGGAGGCTTTACCGGATCTGGTAGCTCTATCACGCCCTCTCTTAGAAAAAGCAGCCCTCAGGGGATTGGTTTATTCTTTTGATGGCTTATCTACTGTGCTTAATCAAGAAGATTGGTATGGGTACGCCAGAGATTTGGCATACTTGCAGCAAAGTACATTTGGCTTGCCCTTTGCAGGAGATGCGCTCGTTTTGGTTTATCAACCGCAAGAGGAAATTGAGCCTCCGCGAACCTGGAACAGGGTTTTAGAATACCCAGGCGCTTTAGCCTTTGCTGCCGCTGACCCTGCGGCGCTTTTTACTTTGGCGCAGTATCAGTCTGCCGGTGGGAAGATACAGGATGAACAAGGACGCCCTGCCTTAGATGCTGCTATTCTTTCTGAGGTGCTTAATATCTATACAAATGCCCTGCAGGCGGGCCGGGTATCCGATCGCTTAACCCAATTAATCACCCAAGAGCAGGTCTGGAATGCTTTCCAAGAAGGACAGTATACGATGGCGGCGACTTGGGCTTCGCTGCCTTTGATTGCTAAAGATACGAATGCGATCTTGATCCCCACCCCAGATGGGATTTCCTATACCCTGGCGACAGGGTGGGCATGGGCAATCGCCAGCCCGCAGAGCCAGAATAGAGAGCTGAGCGCAGCGTTGGCTGAATATCTCGTTGAAAGCGATTTCCTTGCCCACTGGTCTGAAGCTGGTGGTTTTCTACCACCAAGAGCTGGTGCTCTTGAGTTGTGGGAGGAAGAAATGCCCCGTTCCCTGGTCAGTGATCTATCGACTTCTGCCCATCTCATTCCTCCAGGAGATATCATTTCCAGCGTGGGACCGGCGCTTCAGCAATCTGTGCTTCAGGTACTCCGCCAGGAAAAGACCCCCGCTGAAGCGGCCCAAGAAGCTGTTGACAGCCTGGAAACTCGGTAAAGGGTTTAATGCCCCCTTCAGAAGCGCTTGACGAAGGGACAGGGAAATGTTATGATGATATCGAAACAACACTTCCCTTATTGAGGCTTGTGCTTGTTGGAGTAAACTTAAAAAAATGTCACATGATCCACTGATGGAAGAATTTCCTGGTTCAGAGGTAGATAATCAACCTCTCTACAAGCCAGGAAAAGAAAGTGCTTCGCCGGGGGGTGTTTCAAAGGACAATTGGATAATTTCTACGTGGGAGGGGCTGTCTCGTATTGGTTTAGGCGAGACAGTTTTTCGCGTTGGAACCAGCTTGCTGTCAATCGCCTTAGTGCTTTTAGTGGTTTGGGGAATGCGCGCTTTCTACTTGTACCTTCAAGAGCATTCTGATATCAACCCACGGCAAAGCGCAGCGCTTGCGGCTGAGCTTCCCACCCCAACGCCGACTGCTGTACCACCCAGCCTACCACCTTTTCCCACCGTTAGAAAAGTACAAGGTATTTTTCGCCAGGTAATGCTTCATACCACCATCCCCACACGGCCGCGTACGGAAGTTATCTCTTATACCGTGGTGAAAGGGGATACGATTTTTGGGATTGCTGAGAAATTCGGATTAAAGCCGGAGAGTATTTTATGGGGCAACACCTATACATTGGGAGATGACCCGCATAATTTAAGCCCTGGTCAGGAATTGAATATTTTGCCCCTGGATGGTACCTATCATAAGTGGTCTGCGGGCGAAGGATTGAACGGCGTTGCCCGCGGTTATGATGTTATGCCTGAAGATATCATCAATTGGCCTGGCAATCACCTGAATCCTGATACATTGGGAGATTGGTCGAATCCCAAGATCGAGCCGGGCACAATGCTGATGGTACCGGGTGGGCACCGTGACTTTGTTACCTGGAGTGCGCCGCGCATCAGTCGCGAAAACCCAGGGGTAGCCAAGCTATTAGGACCGGGTTTCTGCGGTACCATCGTGGATGGTGCAGTAGGCACGGACACTTTCGTCTGGCCATCTAATAACCACTTCTTATCTGGGTACGATTATTCACCGGGCACGAACCACCGCGCTATCGATATCGCTGGAGAATTAGGCGAACCGATCTATGCGGCGGATAACGGCGTAGTGGTCTATTCGGGCTGGAATAATCACGGCTATGGGAATGTGATTGTGGTTGATCATGGCAATGGCTGGCAAACGCTGTATGCTCACCTCAGTGTTATCGCTGCAGGCTGCGGCCAGAGTGTTTACCAAGGCAGTGTCATTGGTTCCTTTGGCAGCACTGGTAATTCCAGCGGACCTCACCTGCACTTTGAAATGATGAGCGACCAGTACGGCAAAGTTAATCCCTGGAATTTCTTACCGTAAGCAAATTCTACTTGGCAAAGGTAAAGACCTGCTCTGATTTCGAGCAGGTCTTTTTTATTGCGACCTATTGAAAGACAAATAATATGGATATAATCATTCTAAAATATCGACATTATTTCTGCCGAAGGAGGAAGAATGACCGCAACGATTTCTACAACGCAATTTACCAGTGAACTGCTTTCCCTGCTGACCGAGACCTTTGAATCCGTCCTGGGGATCTATCTAGACAAGGGAACCTCTTTAATGGAAACGCTGGCGGGAATCACCGCGGAGGAGGCTTCGATCCCAGTGGGGAACAAGTGCGCCACGATTGCTGCGCAGGTGACACATGTTTGTTTCTACCTGGATGTACTGTACCGCTTCATCAAAACCGGACAAAACGAACCGGTGGACTGGGGCGAGATCTTGCGGACTGTCAGCGCGGTGACGCCCGAGGAATGGAGCGCCTTGCAGGAGCGCCTCCGGCAGACGTACGAGCGGACAAAAGAGATGGTCCAGAGCTACGATCGATGGGATACGGAGAACAGCCTGGGCGGGGCAATGGCCATTGTGGCACACACAGCCTATCACCTGGGCGAGATCCGCCAGGCGACCTGCACGCTTAATAGATGATATACTCCGTTAAGAAGGAGCCTTGGTCTATGATTCGTCAACTCGCCCACCTATGTTTCTATACGGATCGCCTCGAGCAGATGTTGCATTTCTACCGGGATGGTCTCGGCTTGCCGGTAAAGTTCACACTCAACGATGACGATGGACATCTTATGGGATATTACTTCGAATGTGGGAATTCGACATTTATCGAGATCTTCGACCGTGCACTGGCTGTCAGACAGTGGGGAGGTCAGGCGCAGGTGCCAGCCTCTTCCGGTCAGTATAAGCACTTCTGCCTGGAAGTCACCGGGCTGGATGAGCTCAAACCGACCTTGGAAAAGCATGGAGTGCAGATCTCCGCCATTACCATGGGTATGGATCATTCTCGCCAGGCCTGGATCGCTGACCCAGATGGGAATGCCATTGAGCTGATGGAATACACTCACCAGAGTCTGCAGTTACGTAGAGCTTAGTTCTTCCTTTAGGTACGCAGATGCCCCAATTGCGCATTATTGAACGCCCAAATTTTGAAGTTGTCGGTAAAAAGACCTGGATCTCTGGTCAGGATAATGACCTCTTTGGTATTTTTTGGGAGGAATGCAAGGCGGAGGGCTTGTTTGGGATCTTCGAACAAATTTGCGGCTTTCAGCCAGGAGCGCATACCAACGGGGTGACATTAGGGATCTCTCAAGTAGAAAAAGATCCGGCAAACCGGGCTTTCTACTATATGATCGCCATCGAAAAAACCAAGGACTGTACAGATACGGAGCTTGAGCGTTATCAGGTGCCCTCATCAACATGGGCGGTGTTTGAGTGTCGAGGCAAAGTGCCCGCCTCGATCGTGGAAGCTGAGATTTATGCGTTTACGCAATGGCTGCCTGCCTCCGGCTTTGTTCACGCACAGGCTCCTGAGATGGAAGTGTATTTGGAAGGGGCCAATGGAGATGATTATGTCTGTGAGTTTTGGCTGCCGGTCCAAAGAAAAGGGACGGAATAGTACAGAGGGCGCTCATGCCTGGTAGACTTTATCCGTCATTTGCCAGCTTTATGGTTTTGGGGGTGGTATTCCTGAGTTTTCCCCTGGCAGCCGGGTCGACTAACCCAATTAATTCTCCACAATGCGAAGTCATTGTCTTGGCTGACCCAAATGACCCGTATTATTTTCTGGCGCAGGAGATGGCCGCTGATGAAAATGTTCCCCTGACCCACAGCCTGGATGACGCAATTGCCTGTCATCCTGTATTCTTGCTCTGGGTTGTATCCCCTGCTTTTCTGTCGGACGCGATTGTGATTGAATTTAGCCAGATGATGAAAGAGCAACCGGCTGCGATTTCAACCGGCATTATCACGGGAACTACCATCGAGCAAGCACGAGGTTTATGGGAACGGCGCACTCAGGTTCAAGGGGATCAGCTTTTTGCAGTCAATGCTCCCAATCCGGCTGCCCATATCGATGAGGGACAGATTCTAGAATTGAGGCAGGCAGAGCTGATCATGCAGCCTTTGACCAAGCCGAGTTTTGAAAATATCCTCCAATCCGCGGATTACGTGACGTTTACTGGCCATGGAGGAAACCAGTTTTTGAGACTCGATGAGGATACCCAGTTCACTTCTGCTGATGTACCCTCTCTCGATTCTGTTGTTGTAGAAACCGGAAGCTGCCAGACAGTTCGTTTATGGAACGAGAATTCGATTGCCCGTAGATTTGTCGATCAGGGCGCTGCGGCTTACTCTGGTTTTGTATTCAGTCCCAATGAGGGCTATTTGATCGGTGAATTCGACGGGCTGCCTTTTCGTTATACCTGGAAGGATTTCCCGATTGGTCATGTTATCCAGGTTCAGAATCAAGGCACCCTCCAAGGATTTGCCTTTTTTCCCTACCAGTTTCTGCTGGGTGATCCACGGATAGCGCTGCAATCTGAACCACCGTATGAGTTGGTGAGCGACCAACAAGAAGGGAGCCGGCGCTTTGTATCCTACCGGGCAGTCCCTGCCGGTGTCATTCCCATTCGTATTGCCGATGGGGCAGCATATCAATTTGTAGAAGCGTCCGGCATCACATCCGCTTCCGAACAAGATCCTTTTTACAACAGCCGCCTTCAGATGGTCAATATTCAGAATGATAAGTTTATTCTGTTGGTTCACCGAGGGGGAGATCTAACCATCCAGATGCGCATACAAACCCCTTGGTATTGGCAGCTATCGGATATTTTGATGGATTCGCTCGATGATACATTTATTTTTAATCAGCAAACAGGTGGAGATATTATCGCAATCGTCTTTGTAGTTATCCCTTTGATATGGATAGGGTGGCAAGTTTTTCGGAAGCGACTTACCTGGCGGGGGGTTGGCATTGCGATGGTCGTAGGGATTGGATCTGCCTTGCTTCAAGGGATGTATGTTTATATCCGGATGGATCAAGTGACGATAACCTCAAAAGCTGTTGTGTTCAGCCCGTTGAGTTCTGGTCGCTGCTTTCATTTTGAGTTTTTGTGGAACCTTGATCTATCTCCAATCCCGATCGATATTTGGCAAAATAATCGCTTTATTGGTGATTACATTTATCAGCTGGTCGCCTATCGTATTTGGATTGGTGGCGATGGCGATATTCAATGTGCTGTACTTCATTCCGAATCTGGGTGTTTCGCTCTATAATTACTCGCTTGGCTTGCTGCCGATCGCTTCTTTTGTATTTACAATGATGCTTGCGGGTCTGGTGCTGTGGATCATCAATAACTGGAATAGCAGAAAGCGTTTACCGGATAGTATAAAGGCGTCTCATGAGTTGAAACAGAGCGAATGAGATCCCTCTACAAACAATTTGGAGGGTCGTATGCAGGATGTTGTCCCGATGCTTGATTATGAAGATGGGCCAGCCGCCATGGACTGGCTGGCTGAAGCGTTTGGTTTTCATGAGGTAACCCGCCAGATCGGAATGGATGGCAGGTTATCGCATGGCGAAATGATGGCCGGGAATGGTCGGATAATGCTGGCAACTGCCACCCCGGCTTATGAGAGCCCGAAGCACCACCGCGAACATTGTGAGCGCGCCCGGGCCTGGTCAGCGGTTCCCTGGGTGATTGACGGTGTGCTGGTGTATGTGGATAATGTTGACGAACACTTTGTACGAGCAAAGCAGGCCGGTGCTGCCATCTTGGGCGAACTAGAAGATGGTTACCCCGGGCGGCGCTATCGAGCGGAGGATCTGGAAGGACACCGCTGGATGTTCCTGCAGCGAGAGTAGGATGAGAGGTCTCGTCTAAATACCGTTGTCCCGCGCCGCCTGCCGGTATTGGCACCAGGCGCAGTTTTCAGCGGCTTCTGGTGGATCAGGAAGTTCCAATACCGAGAGGACCTCGCTCAGAAAAGCCAGGAATGCAGCTTCATCGGGTAAGATTTCCTGCCAGGTAACCTTGCCCAGGTATGCGATGTGTCCGGCGGGAGTTTTCTCGATCATCTCAGGATCGACAATCAGCAGGCCCAGGTGGGAGATGGGGCTAAGAGCAAATTTGCCTGCTTCGGGGTGTTCAAGGGCATACGCATAAGCGCGCAGCTGGCGCGCATAGAACGCCCGGTGGGTCGCTTTGGGAGTGGACGTTTTGAAGTCGATCACGCCAAACGAACCATGCTCAAATTTTACCGCAGTGTCGAACTTTCCGGTCAGGTAGCACCCCACCGTATGACCGGGCAGCAAAACTGGCAGCGATTTTACCCATTTCTCGCCATGCAGAACAGTCCCAGGCGGCAGGTCAGGGCAAATTTCAGAAGTTGCCTTGCCCTGGAAGTAATCCTTCATCAAGCCATCGATCTTTGTGAAGATCGATGGAAAGGGCATGGCCGGACGCGAGAACTTGCGAACGACTTTCAGGTAAAAACAGCGCTTACATTCATCCCATAAGAAGGTAAGCTCAGAAGGACTTAATTTGTAAAGGGGTGTTGTCATGCGACCTCGCATAGTTCATATCCTTGCCATCAAGAATGGCACCAGCATTTCATCGGGTGAAAGGCCTCCGTGCCGGCCCAACAGGGGGTTATCTTTACCCGCCCACCACAGGTAAGCGTTTTCCCTGGCGAGGGCGAGCGTATCTCCCAGGCGATCAAAAAGCTGGGCATGCGGTTTACCGGGCCCGAATAGACCCTCACGCACCGCCTGGGATGGGTCAAGAAAGGTAAACTGCCCGGGCCATGTCCGCAGGTAATACGCTTGGACGGCTTTCACCTGTTCGGGGCGTACGAAAAGGTATTGAAAACGGTTCTCTCCAGTTGGCAAAATATGCAGCATTCTTAACAAGTCAGGATGGTTGCGCAGTTCATAATGAGGGTTCCTGGGGGTGCTGATTTGCCCGTGATCGGCGGTCAGGATCAGCAGCGTATCATTTCGGATATCCGCCCGAAGCTGGTTGAGCAGCAGTTTCTCGAAGGTTTGGCTGAAGGTAGCGAATTCAGCCGCGGGGCGCTCGTCCTCGGGTCCATATTGGTGTGAATAATGGTCCACTTCACCCCAATATACCCAAATGAACTGGCGTTCTGAAGGGCGTCCGTTAACGAGGTCTCGCAAATTCAGCCATAGATCGGTGGAAGTGTTGAAGCTGCGTGTTTCAACATCTTTATAAAGCATTTGCGATAAGCCCGAGCGTAAAATGCTTGTATGCTGAAAGGCATAGGGTTTTACGCCATGGGCACCCAGGTAAGTACCTAAGTTCGTAAACGGCAAATAGGTCTCTGGCTGGAAACCTGCTTTTGTCAGGCTCCCAGTATCGTTTCGATAAGAAATGGGAGCATGCAAGATCATGTTTGTGACGATGCCATATTCTTTGAGCCATAATTCGTACCCGATAATGCCATGTTCTGCAGGGCTGCGTCCCGTCCAAAGGCTGGTCAGAGCCGCGGAGGTTGTGCTGGGTGAAATGGAGGTCAGGGGTGCCAGCAACCCGTCCTTCAACAGGTTCTGCCAGATCGCTAACTGCCCATTTTTCAGCATACCCTGGAACAATTGCAGTCCTAATGCATCCATCAAAATAAAAATGATTCTTCGAGCACCTTGAGCAAGCTTGTCCAGTTCGTTCATCTGCAAGGGTCCTGTGCCAAAACCGGGGATTTCCATCCAGCGGCACAGGCTCGAAGGGATGTTAAGAATAGAATACCCCTGGTAATTGGGGTAGATAAATCCACCCCCAAGGTCCAGGTTCGGTAGACGGTGGTTTTGTAGGATGGGCAAGTAAGCTTGAGTTAGGTCAGGCATGGCGCTGAGGAGGATCGGTTAGGTTTTGATATAATGGCATGGCTATGGAGCAAAAATGTTTCGATTGAATCTTACCGTATCTCGCTGTATTGCTCTAGGGGGAATCTGCCTCTGCTTCCTATCTGCCTGTGCGAATTCTCAGAGCACTTCACCCACTTTGCAGGCTGCCCCAGAAAAGCTTTCTACTACGGAAATTAAAGTCCTGCCTCCACAGTCTACGAAGACTCCTAAGCCGCTGACGGCCATAGAAGCCGTTCCAACGGTGGAAAAAACAGTAAACCTGCGCGGACAGCTCGTCCAATTTTGGTATGTGCGCGAGGCTGGCGCTGAAGAATTGATGCCCCAATTAATTGATGAGTTCAATAAGACGAATCAGTGGGGGATTCGGGCTGAAGCTGTTCCCTATGGCAGCACAGGTTTGATGGATGAAGCCTTGCGTAAGGCTTTGGAAGAAAAAAAGCCTCCAGCAGTCCTGGCTGAATACAGTCACGATCTGCGTTATTGGCATTCTACGGGTATTTCTTTAGTAGATTTGCAATCGTATATTGATGATCCTGCGTGGGGCCTATCGACGAGTGATCAACGGGATTTCTTCCCGGCGATCTGGGTGCAGG
The DNA here is from genome assembly GCA_963754615.1 of uncultured Chloroflexia bacterium. Classification (GTDB taxonomy): domain Bacteria; phylum Chloroflexota; class Anaerolineae; order Anaerolineales; family UBA4823; genus CAVVUF01. The sequence goes on from CAVWGW010000015.1 coordinate 648,381, forward strand.
ATGTGCAACCCCCAACCGGGGAAAACAAAGAAGCGCTGCGCTTTGGATTGCCCTGGTATCGTACGGGAATGGTGATGTTATATAACCAGAGTTGGGCAAAAGATTTGGGTTTTAATGCCCCTCCAACTACACCAGCACAGTTCCGCCAACAAGCTTGTGCGGCTGCCAAGGCTAACCGGGAAGATGATGAGAAGGAAAATGATGCCACAGGCGGTTGGTTGATCGATTCTGAACCCTCGACCTTACTATCCTGGATTTTTGCTTTTGGCGGGGAGGTCGAGAATTCAAGACAGGCAGGCTATGAATTTGAGAATCCCGAATCGATTGACACACTAACCTTCATCCACGAGCTTTATACCGAAGGATGTGCATTCCGGCAGGATGAGCCCAACAAGAATGAAATCCTCACGAACCGCGGTGCGTTATTTCTTTCTGTTTCACTGCGAGAATTGGTAAGCCAGCAAACTGTTCTTCAAAGCGGAAGTAATGATGATCAATGGACAATTTTGCCTTTTCCGTCTCGTAAGGGAGGGGCGTTCGATATTTTTGGCCCCTCGTTAGCGGTTATGAAGTCAAACCAAACAAAACAGCTGGCTGCCTGGTTGTTTGTGCGTTGGCTGGCATCACCTGAAAATCAAGCGCGTTGGGTTCTAGCCACAGAAACGTTGCCAACTCGAGCTTCTGCCCTACCTTTATTAAGTGGGAAACATGGCGGCTCCAGCCTGTGGGAGAAGGCGCTTGGTTTTTTACCTTATATTCATGTTGAGCCAGCGCTTGCCTCCTGGCGTTCATTACGCTGGGCTTTGAGTGATGTAATGTCTCAGTTAACAGCGCCTGAATTTAAGGGAGAGCAAATTCCCGCGTTACTTAAAGCCCTGGATCAGCTCGCCGAAGAAGTTCAAGCCCAAGAGAGTAAGAAGTGAAGGAACTTCCCAGCGTAACCATCTATACCGATGGGGCGTGCGATCCAAACCCCGGGCCGGGTGGTTGGGCAGCTCTTCTGCTGTTTGGAGATCGTGAAAAGACGCTGGAGGGTTCTGAGGCCCCGACAACCAATAATCGTATGGAGCTGACCGCTGCGCTGAGAGCATTGCAAGCGTTAAATCAACCCTGCAAAGTAGATCTTTTCACCGACTCGGAATATTTAAAAAGGGGGATCACCGAGTGGATGCCGGGGTGGCGCAAGCGGCAGTGGCGGCGCAAGGGAGGCGACCTGGCAAATGCCGACCTCTGGCAAGCCCTGGATGAAATATCCACGCAACATCAGATCACGTGGCATTGGGTGCGCGGCCATGCCGGTAATATAAATAACGAGCGAGTGGATATCCTTGCCAGGAGGGCAGCGCGGCAGGGGATTTAAGACCTTGACGTATGACAGTCATTCGCATATACTCCCTTTCGCCGGGGTGTAGCGCAGTTCGGTAGCGCACCGCGTTTGGGACGCGGGGGTCGGCGGTTCGAGTCCGCCCGCCCCGACTATGGCAAAAGAAAAACTGGATGGCGTTGTTGAAGCAGTTCATTACAATGCAAGCGCGCAGGTGGAATGGGTGCGCGCCTACGAGCGTCGCGGGCCAACGTTTTCTGACCTTCTCCTTATCCGGCGCGAGGAGTTGATCCGGCGGATTAAGGCAGGTAAAAAATACGTGTCTGGCTCCCGCAAACAATATCTATCCAGTACTTTCGATGTAAATTCACCCATCCACGTATTTCAGGCGGGGGATAAAGATTACCTGGCTTTCTCTGAAGAAGCAAACTCTGGCGATGTATTACCCGGTTTACCGGTGATCTAAGGAGGAGTTGGACAGACTTGCCTGGTTGAATCGACCAGGCAAGCTTTGTTTTCGGAAACATTACCCGCTGGTATAATTCCTATGTGCCCACGCCATTCTATCATCTCAGCCTTGCAATTGAGCTCCTTGAGCAGACTAACCTGGTTGGAGAAGCCAGCGCTTTTTTGAATTCTTACCGGTGTGAATTTCTGTTCGGAAATACAGCCCCTGATGTACAGGTGATCTCTGGGCAAGCCAGAGAGACAACTCATTTTTTCACTTTACCGATATGGAAGAATAGATGCACTCCATGGAAGCTTTTCACGCGGAATAATCCCTGCCTGGCCATAACCGCGTCCCTCCCACCAGAACAGACGGCTTTTCTTGCCGGATACTTATGTCATTTGCAGGCTGATTGGTTCTGGGTGAGGGATATTTTTTCGCCTGTTTTTGGAGCCCAAAGCCGAATCGGCAGTCAAGAGCAGCGTTTATATTTGCACAATGTTCTTCGTGCTTACCTGGACTACCGGATTTTGAGAGGCCTGGATGAGCAGGTTGGTTTGTGCTTGAAAAAAGTGCATCCACAGAGGTGGCTGCCTTTCACTGGCGATGAGCACCTGTGTGCCTGGCGAGATTTCCTGTCGCCGCAGCTAGAACCTGGAGCTGCGATTCAGACGGTTGAGGTTTTTGCTTCTCGCCAGGGAATTGACCCCTCCGCCTTTTATCAGATGATAGAATCGGAGGAGGATATGGAGCATAAAGTTTTTAAATATGTGCAGCGTAAAAATATGGAGATCTACCGCCGACGTGTGGTGGATGAAAATAGCCGCCTGATTAAAAGCTATTTAACCCCCCAAAGCCTTAGTTCTTCCAGCCGTCATGTTGTAGGAGCGAGGATATTATGAAACTGATTGACCAAACCACTCAAGAGCCTTCCAGCAGCAGCGTTTTAAAAAAATTCCAATCCAGTGTCCAGGATGCGCTGAAATTGGGTGCTTCTGACGAGGATTTAAAGGCTCAAGAAACCTTTGCCCAACAGCTTGGTAAAACCCTGGATAACCGTTTCACGCTTTTGCGGAATATCCGATTGGATAGCACTCAAGCTCCTATCCCGATGATTCTTGTGGGCCCGCCAGGAATTTTGGTGATCCATGCCAATGCGGATGAAGGGATCTATAGAGCCAAGGGTGAAAGCTGGTTGATCATGGATAATCGCCTGGAGCAGTACAAAACGGCGAGTAGAAATTTGGTGGCTGAAACGTTGACCTTTTCGGAGTCGGTGGATAAGTTTTTCCTCCAGGCCGAAATGCAGCTGCCGGAACCTTTGCCAATCTTGTTTATGGCGCATCCGGGAGTCCATATTGATGCAAATGAACCAGCCGTGCGTATTGTGCGCATGGATGGCGTTGATCGCTTGGCTACAGGGATACTTCAGGGTGAACCAACGTTAGATGCTGTACAGCTTCAAGATATTGCCGATCGCCTGGTAAAGGCTTCGGAAGCGAATCAGCCTGCTGCGAAGTCGGAAACACAGCCAGAAGATGTTACAGATGTCTGGAGAGAAGAAAGTGAAGATGTCCCAGCCCAGCCCGCGAAACCGCTTGTAGATTTTGATCTCCCTCCAGCATTGCAGAACCTTGGCTTAACGAAAAATCAGGTTGTTCTTTTAGCCGTGATGGGAGTCGTAGAAATTGTTCTGATTCTCATATTTATATTCTTTGTACTGTTGACAGTTTAGAAATGCGGAGTAGTGCTTGGGTAAGCCTTTTCTTTCTATCATCATTCCTGCTTACAACGAGGAAAAACGGCTGCCAAGAACCTTAGAACAGGTCGTCAGCTTTTTTCAGAGCCAGGATTATCCTGTGGAAGTGCTGGTGGTTGAGAATGGCAGTGTTGATCGCACCTTCGCAGCTGCAAAAGCTTTTTCAGATGCATATCCGCAAGTTCAGGTGATACAAAGCACGTCGCGGGGCAAGGGTTTAGCGGTTCAGCGCGGAATGTTGGCCGCCCAGGGTGAATTTCGCTTTATGTGTGATGCTGATCTTTCGATGCCTATTTCTGAGATCACACGTTTCTTGCCTCCCGCAGCATCTAATTATGATATTGCGATTGCTTCCCGCGAAGCACCGGGCGCAGTGCGTTACCAGGAGCCTTCCTATCGTCATTTTATTGGTCGTGGCTACAATTTACTAATTCGTTGGCTGGCTTTACCAGGTCTGAATGATACTCAATGTGGGTTTAAGTGCTTCCGGGGTGATGTTGCAGAAGATATTTTCCGCCGCCAGACCTTTTCTGGTTGGTCATTTGACGTGGAGGTCCTATTTATCGGCCGCCTGCGCGGCTACCGGATTATCGAGATTCCTATTCCCTGGTATTACAATGCAGAGAGCAAGATCCGTGTATTCCGCGATTCGTTCAATATGGGTAAGGATTTACTCACCATGCGCCTGAATGCCTGGCGCGGGATTTATGATTGAAAACACCAGGACCTGATCTCTCCTTCGAAAAGAATTTATGGCAGGCAGGGGTGAGTGCAATTGCTGGGATTGATGAAGCCGGGCGAGGCGCACTTGCTGGACCGGTTGCGGCCGCCGCGGTTATCTTGCCAGCCGACGAAAATATAAGCGTCTTGCTAGAAGGTGTGCGTGATTCGAAGCAAATGACACCGGCCCAGAGAAGCCGCTGGTGTGCGCAAATAAAAAAATGGGCAACCTCCTACGGAGTTGGGTTTGCCTCTAGTGAAGAGATTGACCTGCTTGGTATTCTCCCGGCTACTCATCTCGCGGCTGCCCGTGCGCTAGAGGCCTTAAGTGCCGCGCCCGCACACCTGATTCTGGATTATTTGTTCCTGTCTGAATGTGCGCTGCCTCAAACATCATTGGTAAAGGGCGATCAACGTTCTTTAAGTGTTGCGGCTGCCTCGGTATTGGCTAAGACTACCCGGGACGCTTTTATGGTTGCTCTGAACGAACAAGTGCCTGGATATGGGTTTGACCGGCATAAAGGGTATGGCACAGCCTCACATTGTGCAGCATTGCTAAATTTGGGTTTGTCGCCCGTTCATCGTCGAACTTTCCATCTTCACAAAGGAGCTAAGCATGTCTAGAACAAATATGCAGTTCGGTTTATGGCCCAGCCCGATTTCGCCGGGCAGTCTATCTCAAGGGATAAGCTTTAGTGATCTTGCTTGGGATGTGGAAGGAGCACTGGTCTGGCGCGAAGGGCGCTCGGACCGGGGAGTCCTGGTGGTTTTGCCACCCGATGGTGAGGCGGCGCGTGATTTGAACAGTGATTTCTCTATCCGAGCCGGGGTGGGTTATGGAGGTGGTGATTTTGGCGTAGGCGGCGGAAAAGTATTTTTTGTGGATGCCAGCTCAAAGCGAATTTACAGCCAGCCGCTTTCAGCAGGAAGCCCGCGCCCTGTGACACCCACATTTGGGGCGGCCGCCTCGCCAAAGCTGTCACCCGATGGGACCTGGCTACTTTATGTGCACACTTACGAAGGGCAAGATACCCTTGCTCTTGTCGATGTGCAAGGTTTTGCCTGGCCAATCCGCTTAGTTTCGGGGAATGACTTTTATATGCAGCCAGCCTGGCATCCAGACAGCCGGCGTTTCGCGTATATTGCCTGGGATCACCCTAACATGCCCTGGGATGGGACAGTTCTCTACCTGGGCGAGCTTGGTCGACCAGCTCACGGCTCACCCTTTCTGGAAAACGTTGAAGCTATTTGCGGGGGAGAAGCAGTGTCCATTTTTCAACCTGAATTTTCACCGGATGGGCGCTACCTGGCTTACGTTTCAGATCAGACGGGTTGGTGGCAGTTGTACCTATATGACCTTGAGACTTGCCAGACACGACAGCTGACGGATGAACCCGCTGAACATGGTACCCCTGCCTGGGTACAGGGCAAGCGAACATACGCCTTCAGCCCGACCGGCGAAGCCATCTTCTTCATTCGCAACCAGTCAGGAATGCAGAGCTTATGGCAGGTTGACCTGGTAGGAGGAAAGCCATCCCCAATACTGCTCGATCAAAACTATACCAGCCTGGATCAGCTTGCGGTAGCTCACGATGGCAAGCGGATAGCGCTCATTGCTTCTGGCGCTTCTATTCCTGAACGGCTGATCCTTTGTGATCGGACGGGAAAGACCAGGGTAGTGCGCCGGTCGGTGTCTGAGGAAATTCCTTCGTTGACCTATATGGTACCGCAGCCTATTTCTTGGGCTGGAATGGATAATGGAGGCGTGTATGGCTTGCTTTATTTGCCCAACTCCGAAAACTATTCGAGCCGCGGCTTGCCACCTTTGTTAGTGCACATCCACGGCGGTCCAACCAGCCAGCGGATTGTAGATTTTAATTTGGAAGCCCAATTCTTCACCAGCCGTGGTTATGCTTTCTTGGAAGTAAATTACCGGGGGAGTACTGGTTATGGAAGGGCATATCGTGAACCGTTGAAAGGAAACTGGGGCGTCTATGATGTGCAAGATGCAGTCAGCGGAGCCCGCGCGTTGGTGGAAAAAGGCCTTGTGGATGGGGAGCGCCTGGTAATCATGGGGGGCAGCGCAGGCGGCTTTACTGTCCTCAAGGCAATTGAAGATTATCCGGGTTTCTTCAAAGCGGGTATTTGTTTGTTTGGGGTTTCGAACCAATTTACTTTGGCTGCGGATACCCATAAATTCGAAGCACATTACTCCGACAGCTTGTTGGGACCGCTCCCCGAGGCGGCCGCCGTATACCGTGACCGCTCTCCAATTTTCTTCGCTGACCGGATCAAAGATCCCTTGGCGGTCTTCCAGGGTGAAGAAGATGTCGTGGTTCCCCGGGCGCAGTCGGATGCCATCGTTGAGGTCCTTAGAACACGCAGGATACCTCACGAATATCACTTGTATCCTGGAGAAGGCCACGGCTTTCGCAAATCAGAGACCATCCAACATTTCTATCAGACTGTGGAGAAATTTCTGCGCCAATATGTGATCTTTGCATAAGATGTTTTGATGAAACATGGGCTATCTACAAACATGCTTTGTGGATAGCCCATGTTTTTTATTGTCGCCTTTATAGCCAATCGCGTTTCCAAAAAATTAAAGCAACCACTACAGAAGTTACAATTGAGAACAACAGGATGAATGGGAAAATCAACGCAAGCTCTTCATTGAAGGGGAAGTTGACATTCATACCAAAAAAGCTGGCGATCATGGTGGGCAAGCTGATGATGATCGTGATCGACGCCAGGAATTTCATGATCCCGTTCAAATTATTCGAGATAATCGAGGCAAAGGCATCCATCATACTGCTAAGAATGTTGCTCTCGATATTCGTCATTTCGATCGCTTGTTGCGTCTCGGTTAGCACATCTTCCAGCAAATCTTCATCTTCGGGATAAGTTTTAAACATCAAGCTTTGCTGTAAGCGCTTAATTAAAAGCTCATTCGATTTGAGTGCCGTCGTAAACAAAGTCAGGCTTTTCTGATATTTAAGCAGCTCCAGGACTTCCTTGTTGCGCGTTGAAAGTTGGAGCTGGTCTTCCAGGATATCCACAGCTCTAGTGATTTGTCGCAGGTGATTCAGATAATCGTTGGCGGTTGCTAATAAAATCTGCAGAATAAATCGGTAGCGTTTTCCTGTAGACAAGCCGCGGTATTGACCCGAAGCAAACTTTTTAAGAATATCGTTTTCCTTGATGCAAACGGTAGTCAGGTATTGCTCCGATAAAATAATTCCAAGCGGGATGGTTGTGAAGGGAATATCTGCTTTTTCCCCCTGGTAATCTGGGATACGCAGCAAAATGAGCAGGTCGCCATCGCGCTCAGTCCTGGCTCGCTCATCGATATCCAGGGAATAAACCAGGTAATCCTGAGAAATGCCCATGGTTTGCAAGCCATTCATTTCCCCTTGAGACGGGCTGATGACATTAATCCAGGCTCCTGATACCGGCTCTTGAAGTGTTACAAGACCATTTTCGGTGTTCTTAAGAATTTTGATCATAAACACTCCTCCTTTCGATCGTTATTTTTTTGGGATGTCCGCTCAGGGTGGTTCTTCGCGGCATAAAAAAGGGTCCTCACCTTGTTGGGGGCAATCTTTGCTCATATGCTTTTCTCCTTTGATAATAAAATTCCCGGAAGGCCAGGCTTATTGGAAAGCTGCTTCCGGGAAGATGAAGCGATAACCGTTTTCCGGCTAAGCCATTAATAAAAGAATATTCATCTTTGACGAACCAGGAACCGCAAAAAGACTTGCAGGCTCCTCAATGCCTACTTCTAGACCTGCTGATGAAGCTGCTGTTTCTAAATTGTCCAAAATATTGATTCTCGCAATTTTAATACACGAATAAATATTACGGATCATGCCTATCTGTGCGAGTATAGCACTGCTCCTAAACTCCGGCAAGAGCCTGTTTTTGTGAATACCATCCATCCGGCAGTGTGTAAATCCTGTAATCCATTGTTACAGACTTGAATAACCTTTGGTACTCATTCGTAACATTTTTGGGTGATAATCAGCATTAGTTAAAACAAATATGGTCAACCGGGAACTTTTAGATAAAGTTGATCGTCTAAGTTACAATAATCCAAACCCATAAAGGAGAAAAAATGAACCGTAACAAAACCATTATTTTATCGATATTGCTGAGCTTGGTTGTTTTGTTGAGTGCCTGTGCTCCAAATGCTACCCCAGCGGCACCCGCAACGACACGCACCCTGAGTGTGACAGGCAGCGCCCAGGCATCGCTCACCCCTGATATTGCCTATATCAATATCGGGGTCCATTCAGAGAATGCCGATGCGCAAGAAGCAGTTGCCATTAACAATACGACCTCGCAAGCAGTTGCCGACGCTTTGGTGGCTCAAGGTGTAGATGCAAAGGATATCCGCACCGTCAATTTCAGCATCTACCCCCAGGACGAGTATGGAATGGACGGGCAGAAGACTGGTACGAAGTATGTGGTGGATAATACCGTATACGTGACCTTGCGCGACCTGGCTAAAATCGGCGTTATCCTGGGAGAAGCTGTAAAAGCGGGCGCCAACAGTATCAATGGCATCCAGTTTGATATTGCTGATAAGACTCCTTACCTTACCGAGGCGCGTAAGACTGCCGTAGACAACGCGTACCTGCAGGCGCAGGAGCTTGCCAAAGCCGCTGGCGTGGAGCTTGGCTCGGTACAGTCGATCAGTTATTACAACTCTTACGCAGTGCCAGCCCCCATGGATATGAAGGGGATTGGTGGAGGTGGAGCAGCTTCGTCGATACCTGTATCTGCCGGGCAGCTCACGATCACTGTAGATGTCAGCGTGACTTACGAGATCAAATAGCCTAACAATTCTTTCCCATCAGAAAGGAGTTTGCGAACGGGTTTCGCAAACTCCTTTTTTCGTTTACCTGGATATGGTATAACTATTCTCCATGGATGATTTGCTTGTTTTTTATCCCAATAAGAGACGCGGCACAATTTTTCATTTGATCAGTTTAGCTTTTTTTCTAGCATTGGGCGTGCTGGGGCTGTTAATAGCAACCCGCTCGCCAGCCGGGGTGATGGTTATTCTAAATTTGGTGATTGCATTATTGGCAGTTATTTTATTTCTTGTCGTGCTCTATCGTTTTTATGCACTTTGGACCGCAACTTATGTCCTGGAGCGGGATGGCATCAGGCTGCGTTGGGGTTTCCGTTCTGAAGATATTCCGATTGATGAAATTTTATGGGTTCGTGCAAAAAAAGACCTGGGCGTGCGCTTGCCGCTGCCTTTTCTGCGCTGGCCTGGTGCAATTGTCGGAACAAGGCATTGGCCTGGGTTTGACGGCAGCGGTGGAGTGATCGAATTTATGGCTGAGCGGAACCATCCGCTCATTTTGATTGCCACACCCAAAAAGGTCTTTGCTATCTCTCCCACTGAGGAAGATGCTTTTTTCACATCCTTTCAACATTACCGAGAAATGGGGTCTTTGACGCCTCTTCAGGCGAAATCTGTGCAGCCCGGTTTTTTATTTCCTGAAGTTTGGGAAAATGTCACCGCTCGTATTCTGATCATAACGGCGATCGTCTTGGTTTTAAGCTTGCTTGCCTGGGTAGGTATCATCATTCCAAATCGTCCACAAATTTCCCTGCGCATTAGCCCTGCAGCGCTGCCTGTTGAATATGTGCCTGCTGTACAGTTGCTGCTTCTGCCGGTGATGAATATTCTCTTTTTTGTCGCCAATTTTTCGCTGGGTTTATTTTTTTACCAGCGAGCGGAGATTCGCCCTCTGGCTTATCTGGTATGGAGCAGCAGCATCGTTGTATCGGTTTTATTCATTGGCGCTGTTTTTTTTATATCGCGCACCACCTGACGATAAGCTGTGCCGGGTTTCAAAGCTTTTTGAATAGATTTTAATACTTGCAGGTATCCACCGAAAAAGGGTATTTGTCCACAGAAATGACGGAGTTATCCACAGTTTTATCCCTTTCCTATACGAAGTTTTTTGGCGGTTTTCTACTGGCTCTCCTGGTAGCTTTCATTGGTTGGCGAATGCAAGCGCTATCAAGCAGCGGTGCGTGGGCGGCTGTCATTTCGGGGGGCCTGATCTTTGGGTTAGGTGGAATCCCTTGGGCGGTCCTGTTGCTGACTTTTTTTGTTTCTTCGAGCGCCTTATCCAAGGCTTTTTCCCAGCGCAAGAGATCTATGAATGAAAAATTTTCAAAGGGCAGCCGGCGCGATTGGCAACAAGTATTGGCAAATGGTGGCTTGGGTGTGCTCCTGGTTTTGTTGTATTTTCTGTCCCACGAAAAAGATTGGATCTGGATTGCATATGTCGGTGCGATGGCAGCAGTCAATGCCGATACCTGGGCTACTGAAGTAGGTGTATTGAGTCGAACACCGCCGCGTTTGATCACCACGGGTGCAGTAGTGGAAAGAGGCACATCCGGAGGGATTACTCCCATTGGCAGCCTGGCCGCCTTCTTAGGGGGGCTGCTGGTCAGCCTGGTGGCTGCTTTCTTAACACCGAATATCCATTTGCCTCTTTTCATCCTGGGCGGATCTTTAGGTGGGATGGCTGGTGCTTTTGTTGACTCGCTAATTGGGGCATCAGTCCAGGGAATTTATTTTTGCCCATCCTGCAACAAAGAAACCGAGCGTCATCCGCGGCATTCCTGTGGAACCGAAACCACCCCCGTAAGGGGTTGGCGCTGGATCAATAATGAAGTCGTGAATTTTTCTTGTTCTTGCGTTGGGGCGATTGCTGCTGTTGCCCTTTGGTTTTTATTCTAGAACCGAGAGGGTCTCACCCCCCAATTTCACTCATCACCCGGTTCATAGGTATCAGGCCTTCAGCCAGACCATGTCCCCAAGGCTTGTACCATATGCCATTCAGGATGATTTGGCGCAGCTCCTCGAGCGAGGCTCCTGCGCGCAACGGAGAAAGTAAATCTACCTCCCCTTCACGCAGCAGGCACAGGCGTAATCTGCCATCTGCTGTCAGGCGGGCGCGTGTGCACATGGCACAAAAGGGGGCGGTGACCGAGGAAATAAAACCGATATCCCCTTTTGAACCTGGTAAACGGAATAAGCGTGCCTCGCCATCGAGCTCGCCATCGTTTGCGCTTTCCAAAGCACCCAATTTCGCTTCGATGAGCGACTGCATTTCCTCAGCGGTGACCATTTGGTGGACCTGTAAGTCGGTAGCTCCGGCGAAGGGCATCATTTCGATAAAGCGCACCTGCCATGCATGCTCCAGGGTTAACCGCGCCAGGTCGATCACATCGTTCTCGTTGTAACCGCGCACAATTACCCCGTTGAGCTTAATGGGTAATAGTCCGGCTTCTTCAGCTGCCAGGATGCCTGCCCAAACATCCTCTAAGGATCCCCAGCGGGTCAGGCGCTTAAATTTTTTTTCATCCAGTGTATCCAGGCTGATGTTGACGCGCTGCAACCCAGCTTCAGCCAGAGGACCGGCCAGGCGCTTGAGCAGGATACCGTTGGTGGTCATCGAAAGAGAGCGGATGCCGGGAACTTGAGCCATATTGCGCACCAGGTCAACCACGTGCGCTCGTACTGTCGGCTCTCCTCCGGTCAAGCGGATCTTATCGAATCCCAAGTGCGCAAACAAGCGCACCAAGGTCAAGGATCTCATCGTCTTGCATCAGTTCCGCGTTAGGCCGGAAGATCATCTCTTCTGGCATGCAGTACACGCAGCGCAGATTGCAGTGATCTGTCAGGCTGATGCGTAAATAATGGATGGAGCGTCCGAAGCGGTCAATGGCCATAGTTTAGAAACACCAATAATATTGCGATAGTTTCACTCTGAATTATACCCTAATTTTGATGCGGCTTTCCCAATTGCCCGGCTACCAGGCTGACATTTCCTAGGCTTCCATCCACAGCGATCGTTTGTCCAGTTTGAATGCGTTTACTGGCAATGCCAGTTCCCAACACGGCAGGGATGCCATACTCGCGCGCCACGATGGAGCTGTGGCTAAGGGGGCCTCCAATATCAGTCACCACTCCGGCTGCCAGAGCGAAAAGAGGCGTCCAGGCAGGTGTCGTAATTGCAGCCACCAATATCTTTCCCTGGCTCATGCGACCGAAATCTTCGGGGCCGCTCAGCACACTGGCAGGCGCCACAACCTGTCCCGGACTGGTGCCAACCCCGTGAATCACTGGTTCCAGATCACCAGTCTGCGCGGGAGTCCATTTTTCAAGGTTGAAGCCCATGAATTTGCTGTGCCGGGGAAGAACCGGAGGAGGTGTAGCGCGCTTTTCTGCCTGCCAGGCTGTTTTGCGCTGCCTGACTGCTGTTTGAAGCTGCACCTCAGTGCCGCTTTCCTGCTCCAGCCTCGCGACAGCTTGCTCGACCTCATCTTCAACCAGCCAAAAAATTTCATCTGCTTCAGTAATGATACCTTTTTGCATCATTCGTTTACCCAATTCTAGCAGCATTTTCCGCAATAAAGGCCAACCTAGACCGATATCAGCCAGGCCATCTTCGCGCAAAGGAGCAAATCTCTGCGCCCAGGTGACCAGCCTTTGGAAAATAGATCGCCGTATTCCTTTTAGCCGGGTCAGTGTGGATTGCTGGGCTTGATTACGCTGCTCAGAGACTTTTTGCTGGCGTAAGTACGGATTATTCCCTTGACCTGACAAAAAGAATTTCATCGTTTCGAGCAAAGGAGTGGGGTCATCCAAGGGAAGCGGCTTGGAAAAATCTAGCTCGTAGATGCTGTGCCCAAACTGCTGGAGATGATATTGAAAATACTTGGTAAACTCTAACCAAGTCACTTGTTCTACGCCCGCAGGGATATGTCCACTCGCTAGAAGACCAGCCAGCTGGTAGGCGGGAATTTTTTGGATCGTTTCAGCCAGATCAGGATGGTCCTGGCACCAGCGTGCCAGGTCATATAGTGATTTTTCAGCCAGCATGGGGGTGCTGTCAAAGCCGAGCAAGAAATTCAAAGCCGGAGGGTCTCCTTCGCGCCGCACAAAGCGCTCATAAAAACGCGTGAACAACATCTCGCTGATGCCAGCACAGGGAAGCAGTCCAGATTGAAGCGTGGTGTAGTGATTTACGGCCTGGTTGAGAATCTCACGTATGCCTGCCAGGAGCTCCTCCGCTTTTAGCGCTTCAAAATTCCTGGACGCCCAGCGCTCAATTGCCTGGATGTAAGCGGGTCGAGATTGCTCCCTCCAACGCTGCTCGGAGGTGCGTAATAAATTTCTTATGAGGGGTAAATGTGTGATGGCTCCTAGAATATGGGATAATTTGAATCCCAAGGTCAAGTAAGCATATCCGTTAATGATGGTCAGCCTGCTTTCAGGCAGATTTTTCTTGCTTCCAAGGATGTGTTTTGCTAATCGTTGTAACCCATGGTTAAATCCAGCACATCCCAGGGTACCAAAGAGTGGTGAAAGCGGGTCAGGCAGCAGCTCCACGATACCAACGCGGACATAACGCGCCTTCGGATTGGGAGCGCTCCAGTCAAATTGCGGCAGCGTGGGTGCTTCGGGCAGCGCAGTAACGGGCCTGGCTTGGACGATGGCAAATTCACCGTCCAGGTAGGTCCATTCGATATCTACCGGTCGGTTAAACATATTCTCGATTTGGATGCCAAGCTGCACCAGGCGAGCGGCAGCATTGTCATCTAAGACTTGCTTATTGCGCAAATGCCGGGGAATGGGTTGAACCTCTGTGCCTTGGGCAATGCGCACTGCCCAAACATGCTTTTCAGCAACCTGGTGTTCTAAAACGCGCCCGCTGGCTTTTTCCACGGTGTAGATATCGGGCGTGACCAGGCCGCCCACAACGGCCTCTCCCAAGCCCCAACTGGCATTAATCACCGCCAGGTCTCGGGCTCCCGTTGTCGGATGGGCAGTAAATAACACACCCGAAGCCTGGGCGGGGACCAGCACCTGCACAACCACAGCCATTGCCAACGACTTCATCGCAACCTGGTGCTGAAGCCGGTATGTGATTGCCCGCGCCGTCCACAACGATGCCCAACAGCGTTTGATGGCTTCGAACAGGGCCGGAATTGAAGAGACATTCAAATAAGTGGTCTGTTGTCCGGCGAATGATAAAGAGGGTTGATCCTCGGCTGTAGCTGAGGATCGCACCGCTACCGATGGAAAACCTCCGGGCAAGTTTGCATATGCCAGTGAGACAGCCACATTGATCTCTTCGGGGATCCTCCCACTGATAAAAGCATCCCGAATTGTCTGAGCGGCAGCTTCAAGGGTGGCGGGTTGGTGAGGATCAACCCCCTCCAGTGCGTTCTCAATCGTTTCTTGAAGGCGGTTTTCGACCACAAACCGCCGGTAGGCAGCAGTTGTAATATGAAACCCGGTCGGGATGGGTAGCCCTGCCACGGACAGACGTGCCAGCCAGACACCCTTGCTGCCTACGGTGTGCTGTTTGGCTCTTAGGTCTGAAAGTGGGACGACATACCAAGGCCCCGATTCCTCGATGAAATATTTTTCCATATTCATAGCAGTCTAGGTTATGTCCACCCTTTTCTGCGCATCCATATGTACATTCCAACCGGAGTGGCTATGAATATAATCATGGTGATGATATAGACAGGAATTGAAGTCCAGGCCTGCAAGGTTTTCGCTACAGGTTGGAAAAAATTCATCCCAAAAAAACCGGCAAGAAAAGAGATGGGCATGAATATGGTGGTGATGGTCGTCAGAACCTTCATTACCTCATTCATGCGGTTATTCACCACAGAAAGGTAAGTGTCCAGCACACCTCCCACCAGGTCGCGTAAGCCTTCAGCGATGTCGTGCAGGCGCACGAAATGATCGTATACATCTCTAAAATAGATGCGGTCCTTGCTGTCGATCACGGCGAAATCGTCACGGGCCAGTTTGTTAAGCACTTCACGCATGGGAGACAGGCTGCGGCGCAGTTGGATGGTGGCTCTTTTCAGCGAAAAAACCTTTTGAACCGTATCTTTGTCCGGTCTGCCGAAGAGCTCATCTTCAAGCGCTTCGATCTCTTCATCCACTTCTTCAACAGTGTGCATAAAGTCACCGGTCAGTTCTTCGGTTAACAGGTAGAGGAAATGATCGGCGCCAGATTTGCGGTGGCGCTCATCTTTCTGGCAGGTTTGCCAGGCACGCTCCAGCGCCTGGATGGGTAGGTCATGGTGGGTGACCAGGTAGTTCTCTCCCAGGAAGACATCCAGCTCAATCATTTCCAAGTCGCCTGATTTGATTTCGTAGTCCATGGCAATCAGGGCAATGTAAAGGTAATTATCCCAATCATCGACCTTGGGAATGTGGGTTTGGTGAACGGCATCCTCAACTGCCAGGGGATGGAAATTGAATGTGTCTTGGAGAATATGCTCGCTTGCATCCGGTGGTTCTCCCTGGAAATCGACCCATAGCAAGCCCTGAGGGTTCTGCAGCGCTTCTGTGAATTCCTCTTTAGGCAGGTTCGCTTGGATCAGCTTCTCATTCTCGAAATACAAGGCGCGGATCATTGATTTACTCCTGAGCGTCCACCGCTTTAATTAAGATAAAAAGGGCGCAGCTCCCGTGGGCTGCACCCTCTATTAAATCAGAAAATTGCCAAATCAGGAAGTGAATTTGGTTTTGAGCCGGGCGCTCTTGCCTGTGCGATCGCGCAGGAAGTAAAGGCGTGACCGGCGAACATGAGCATGGCGGTGAACAATCACTTTTTCGATCATCGGTGAGCGTGTCAGGAAGGTACGTTCAACGCCGATACCGTTGCTGGCAACACGACGCACCGTAAAGTTTGCATCGTTGCCACCGCGGTGTTGTTTGATGATGGTACCCTTAAATTCCTGCGTACGGACAGTCGTGCCTTCCTTAATGCGCACAAACACGCTGACATTGTCACCAGCCTGCAGGGCAGGAACATTTTCGTTCTCGGCGGCCTCGACGGCCTTAATAATTTCACTCATAGCTGCATACCTCACAAGTTGCTTTCTCAGAAAAAAGCCGCCAGAGGCGGCGCGGGGGCAAATTATAGCATGAACCAATCGATTTGGGAAGAGAAAAATCTTTGTTTTGAAGAGTATAATTTGAAGGGGGTATTTTGTTTCCAAGGAGAATAACCATGGATGCAAGAATGAAAAAATCAGTATTTGCTGAAAAAGAACAGCGTATTCGCGCCCGCCTGGGTATCCCCGAGGAGGCCTTGCGAGTCATGATCCTGGCGGAATCGAGCCATTGGGATCCAAATTGGCTGTACACCTCGGAGGAATATTTCACTCGCTATGTCGACTACAACTTGCTGCAAGCCATTTCAGAGCTAAATCAGGAACCCCGCCGGATTTATTCTGTGGAATGCATGTTTTTCTTGCGTATGTTTTGGGATAAGCATCCTGAATTACAGGAGGCCATTCGCTCCTTGGTGAATGATGGACGCTTGCGTCTGACAAGCAGCGGGGTGACTTCGGCAGATACCTTGCTCCCAAGCGCTGAAGCGCTCTTACGTGACCTGCTTCTTGGACAAGAATGGCTGCGTAAGAATGGGATGCTGCCGGAGCCTGTCTTAGCATATTACCCGGATTGCTTTGGACATACCCCGGCGCTGCCTTCGCTTCTCAATGCCGCTGGTTTCACGATGACGGCTTTTTCTCGCCTTGATGGGATGTATATGATCGGCACAGATTTTGATCCAAAAGCCTCCTTCCCGCGCCCAGGCTCCAGCGCAGAGCTCCTGCAGCAAGTTGAAAAGACGCTAGATTTCATCTGGCACAGC